>JBGSHS010000429.1:0-65832 GCA_041752115.1 Pirellulaceae bacterium
CGACCGCGGCCACTCTGCGCGACCGCGGCCACTCTGCGCGACCGCGGCCACTCTGCGGAACGCCTTACCGCGCGGTCTGCGGTGGCGCCAGAGCGCGACGCACTGAATCAAGCAGCTGTGTGGTCAGACGATCCCGATTGGTGGGGGATAAGTCGGCCCAGGCGATCTGTGATCGCGTGATCGCCGCGTCGGGCCGACGGATCAGGAGCTCCACCTTCTGACTGGTCCCGCCATCGGTTGCCGGCTCACCCACCACAATGGCCCAATCGCTGTGCGTCCGCTGCGCAACGATCTTGGCTATCTCCTCCAGAGCGACATCCGAATCATCGCCGACCTGGCTCGTTGAAGAGAGCTGCAGCATCTCCAGCAATCGTTTTTCCGTGGGCGCCACGAAGTCGCCGATGACGCTCTGTCGTCCCAGTGCTGACTGGGAGAGAGCCACGGCCAGAATGCCCCCACTGCCGATTTCTGCCAGAGCGATCGATTCCTTACGACTGGCGATCGGTGCCAGCGTCGCATCCTCCAAAGACATCTGTGCATCGTCGGCGTAGATGAACTCGCCGAGGCAGTTGTACAGCTCATCTCGCAGCTGCCGCAATCGCTCCTGATCGTGCGGCGCGTCGTGGGGCAGCGCAAAGGTGAAATCAACTCGGCCTGATTCGAACTGCGATGTCTGCATCAGATCCGCCGGCAACGGAATGTGGTCCTGCATTGTCTGGTCAATCTGCGATTGGCCAATGCCGACGAAGCGGACGGTCAGCGAGCAGCCGATGGTATGGACGCCGAATCTGCGGGCCAGGTAGGGTACCAGATATTTCTGCACCATCGGCTGCAGTTCACGTGGCGGTCCGGGAAGTGCGACGATGACCTGGTCAGGCTGTTCGAAGACGAGTCCGATGGCCGTGCCGCTTTCGTTGGGAAGATAGGTGCCTTGATCAGGTACTTGCGTCTGTCGCCGGAGGTTCGCCCGCAGTTGTTCCGGTGGGATACCGAATCGTCGAGTCATCTCGTGCAGCACGTCAGGCTGTTCATGCAGTCCGATCCCGGTGAACTGCGACAGAGCTTCGCGCGTGATATCGGTTTCCGTCGGGCCCAGTCCCCCCGTGACAATCACGAGTCGGCATCGTCGCAGCGCGAAAGTGAGCGCTTGTTGGACGTCGTCAGCGCGATCATCGACCGATTGAGAACCGACACAGTGCAGGCCGAGCGGGCGGAGAGAGCGAGTCAGAAAATACGTATGTCCATCGGCATACACACCCGTCAGCAGCTCGTTTCCGGTGACGATGATCGCGTAATCGACCGGTTGATCATCAGAACTGGCTGCGGATTCATCACCGTGTGCGATGCCGCAGACGGCACAACAGCACAGGAACAGGAGGCTCCAGCGGAGCCGGAGCTGAGTAGCGCGATGCGCCGGAGGGGTGGAATGATCGGGAAAAAGGGGCCTCCACGGGTCTGCCGCAGACGCACCAGCCTGTTGCCTAGGGTCGAGTCGGTCTGGTTCGATCATCGATGTTGCTCACCTGCTGGTGGGATGGGACTGCCTGACGCTCCATCGAATCATAGATCGACAGCAGTCACCGGAGAACTCCCCAGGATACCTTCCTCCATCCAAACCGTCCTGGGATCTCAGGTGGCTTCGTTCGCCCCTTACAACGGGCACGATCGGTGCAAACCTGCTGGGCGTCTTGCCTCCACACAACTATCGACCTAGGTTTGAGACGCTGGCGAGAGGCGATTGCCGTCATGAGTGTCCAGCGCGATGACACGTCGCGGCCGGCACTTTTCGAAATCGATCAGGGGACGAAGAAGATGTCCGAACATCACGCAGGGCCAGAATGGGAGAAGGCCGCTTCGCGCCGCCCAGCACGCCGCTTCCTAACCGTCCTGGTATGCGGGTATTCGTTTGTCTTCTTCCTGACAGCGATGGTTGTGCTGGTCGTGATTCTGGTCGTGGATCAGAAGGGGGGACGAGCTCAGCCACCCCAGATCGGCTGGCCGCCACTGGCCTTGTTTGCCGGCAGCACAATGGCTTTTGCCCTGCTGCAGCTGGCACTGCTCTACCGGGTGAAGGACCGCGATTTCTGGCCGAGTGGAATGGCGCAGTGGGCGAAACGGCTCGTGCCTTTGTTCCCGCTGATCATCTTTCCAGCGATTCCCCTGGTGCTGAATTTCCCGCAGCGCAATCTGACGCTGGCGGCTGCCATCATGTTCTTGAGTACCGGCGTTGGTCTGATTCCGTTCATGCTGGCCATGAGCGACTGGCTTCGACATCGCAGCGAGGCGGTGGAAGAGAAGATTCGATTGCGAAGAGTGTTGCCAGCCGACTTGCCAGCCGGTGTACGAGACTATTTCGATGCGCGTTCGGCGGACCTGGCAAGCTGCGGTTTCCAGCCGCTCGGAGATTATCGGCTCAAGGAGCAGCGGGCTCAGCATGCCCGATTCTTCCTCCACCAGGACGGCGAGACGTTTGCCGAGATCAGTGATTGCCGCATTGCCTGCTTCCCACTCCGCGGAACCTGCTTCATGTCACTCACCTGCGACGGCTTTTATCTGGAGTCATCCAATATGCGGATCGCTCCCGGCCCTAAGAAGGGGCGCAACATCGAACTGCTGGCGCTTCCCGGCCGAAGTGTCGAAGAAGTGTTCCAGAGCCACCGCGCTCGACTCCGTGAAGTGGACCGGGGAGTGCCACGCAGCTTGTCCCTGGATGATCTCGAACCGGTGATTCACTACGGCAACAAGCGACTCTATGAAATGCTGTGCGGCGAAGGAATGTGCGCCCGGAATCCGTACGCCGATTTCGACGAATCGGTGCTCATAGCGCGCACGGTGGAAGAACCGGAGCCGATGACCATTCCCTTCGAGAATCGCTGGAGATCTCCGGCCACCACCAACTCGCTCTAAGTGGCAGGGGCGCGGCCCCCATTCAGTCGTCCAAAGAACCTGGCTGCCTGCCACCTTGATCGGATTCGAGAAACGCAGATAACAGCAGCTGGGCCGCCAGCATGTCGAGTCGCTGTTTCCGCTTTTTCTTGGTCAGCTGAGCTTCTTCCAGCAGGTAGGTTGCTTCACGTGATGTGAAGCGTTCATCGTAGTAGCAGACCGGCCGCTGTGTGACCTCCGTCAACCACTGGCCGAACTGCCGCGCTTCATGCGACTTCTGACTCTCGTGGCCGGTGGTGTGAACCGGCAGTCCGATCACGAAACCGGCGATCTTCTCCTCGGCCACCAGGCGCTGGAAGTACCGAGCGTCGTTGGCTGGGCCGCGCCGCGTATAGTTCTCATACGGGCTGGCCAGCGTGCGCGCGGGATCCGATACGGCGATCCCGATCCGCACCGTTCCGAAGTCAACGCCGGCCAGACGGCCCTCCGCGGGAAACTCGCTCATCGCTCTCGTCCCTCAGGCAGTTCATCCTGGAGGATCGGTTGGCGGCGATCCTCCGATACGAAGTAGCCATGCTGCAGGAATCGCAGCGTGAACTGCTGCACCGTCGGATCGTCCATGATGAACGTGTGAAGCACAGGCAGGACCGCGAAGTCACTGGCGCCCGGCAGGCGAGTCTCCTCGACCGTGACCACCAGGTCGTCGTCACCTTCGAGCAACGGATTCCCGCCGCTGTGCGTCGCGTTACCACCGGCTATGATGCCAAACGGGAAGGAGGGAGTCACCAGGTGCTGTTGGACTCTTTCCCATTCCTCCGTGAACTGGCGGCCGCCGGTCGCGAAAATCAGCTTGAAGATCGGGTTGTCTTTAAAACGCCGTGCCATGGCCGCTCCGTTGTTGGGCGGCGCCAGCATGACGAACCGACCGTACCGGAAAGGCGGAGGCACTTCCGCCTGGTTTGCCAGCTGGTTCCCCAGATAATATCGCACCACGAGATTGCCCATGCTGTGAGCGACGAAGCTGACTTCTTCCACTCCGTCCAGGTGGTGGATGACGTGTTCCAGACAGTTCGCGTCGTCTGACAGCGCCGCGCGGGTGCTGGCGTAAGAAAAGCTCAGCACGCTGTAGTCGCTCTCTCTTTCCAGGTACTGTGCCAGTTCTTTCATTGATGCGCGGGATCGACCCAATCCATGGATCAGAATAACGACCTTCTTGTGAAGCGGCTCAACTTCCTTCTCCTGCTTCAAGGTCTCCCAGGTGGACAAGCACTGGTCCCAGGAACCCCATGCGCGCCGCACATGGGAGGGGTCGAGCAGTCGGTGGTGACCGCTCAGCACGTGCCGCTGAATGCGCCAGCGCCCGTGAATAAGCGTATCGGTCCAGAACTGTTTGCCTCCCAGCGTCCAGGTCGGGATGTTCCAGGTCATCTCGGTCTCATCCGTTGCTTCCGGGACATCATCATCCGCGCTGGCGCCCGCCGACGTCGCGATGAGCCCACAGAGGCATACGAAGGAGCGAAGAGCCCACTTCATCAACGGCCCGCACATAGATCATACTCCCTGACGGCCAGGAGGCTTGCCAAGTCCGCAGGTTCAGAATCGCATCTCCTTCGCCTGCGCACAAGGCCATTTCCCCCAGAGGGCGATTCGCCGCCGTGCTTCGACAGATCGCCAGGGAAGCGAGAAGAGCGCACGGATAATGGCCTAGCCGAGAATCGATCCGACGACAAGCACGAGCATCGCTGTGCCAGGGAGCTCTAACCAAACCGATGGTTCAACACGCTGCCAGCTGAGTTCACCCCCTGGCCCCGTCGGCATCCACTGGTTGTTAGAGCTCCCGAGTGCGATACAGTGTGCGCGTGTGCGAACGATAGAACGTACGAACACGCTCTTCGGTCGCAGAACGCGGGGAGAGTTCGGGAAGGCTCGCCAAGTCGACTCTTTCTTTCTGCGGTGTGCAATCTCCTTGCTGGACGCTTCCATTCAGCTACAGCGACCAATTGCCGCGTCGCAGGGAGATTCGCATCCTTCTGAGCCCTTGACATGTGGTGACGGATCGAGTCGCCAACATGGGGCGTGCCTGAACCGTGATGTCTTGATCTTCTTCGCGGGACTTCAGTCGAACCAGTGTGAGCGGTGGATGACGTCGCGCATCTCTTGGAAGCAGCGGCGCACTGTCCGCTCGGATACGTCGATTTCCCGGGCGATTTCCTCCTGCGTGAAACCTGCCACCCGCAGCCGAAGAACTTGAGCCAGATTGGGTGGTAATATCTCCAGCACCTGTTCCAGCAGACGCTGGAATTCCAGCGTTTCCACATAGCCCGGTTGGCGCGACAAGCGGTCCATCAAGTAACCTTCCGGCGCGTCGATATTACCACCTTGGATTTCCAGCGACGCGTTGCGTTTGCGAGTGGCGAACCGCCTTGCTCGCAGGCGGACCTTGTTCAGTGCGATGGTGACCAATAGCTTCCAAACACCGGCATCGCTGTCAAACGCACATTCTCCGTGGCGAGTTTGCCGGAAGTACGTCCCGAAGGTCGTCTGCACGATGTCGTCCGGATCGACCTTGCGGCTCAACTCCTTCGACAGACGGCGGCCGACGATACTCCGCAGTTGGTCGCTATATCGCTCATACAATTCAGTGGCCGCGGATTCATCTCCACTCCGCCACCGCTTAATCAGCTCGGTACTTGTGCGAGTCATGGTCGCTACCTTCTCCCACGTTGGAAACTCGACTGTGCCCCATACATCAACTCGTGGCGATCGGGACTTACCCCTCGCCAATTGTGGTCCCGGTCGGAATTCTGGAGCTGGGGTGGGGGTTCCGGGGTGGGCTCAGGTCGGAGAAGGGCGAACGGGCGAGCGGGGTCAGCCTGGTCGCGGATCCACCTTGTGAGGGGTGTGTGGCAGCGCGGACGGCGCTTCTGCGGCGATACTCCGTGGCGATGGTGGAATCAAGATATCGCGGGTGGTGATTACACGGTCGTCGTATCCGTAGCGCATGACTTCTTCGGAGAAGGAGGGGCGATTTCCCGTCGGCGCGAGGCTGCCGCAGACGCGCCCGAGTTCGTCGCGTCCCCGCCCCGTGAAGCGAAAGATCTCGTTCCAGCTGTATCGGTTCTCCGCATCCAGTCCCAGCGACTCTGAGATGGAGGTGATCCGGCGCGTCCCATCGACAAACCGTGTGATCTGGACCACAAGGTGGATTGCTGAGGCGACCTGCGATCTGGCCACGTAGACCGGCAGACCGACTTCGTTCATCAAACAGAGTGTTTCCAATCGGCTCGCGGCATCCTGCGGACTGCTGGCATGAACAGTGCTCATGGCACCGGCGTGTCCGGAGATCATGGACTGGATCATGTCCAGTGCTTCGCCCCGCCGAACCTCGCCCACGATCACGCGATCGGGCCGCATCCGGAGCGAATCGACAAACAGGTCTCGTACGGTAACCCCGCCTTTTCCGTTTTCGTCATGTGCCTGAGCTTCGAGATAGATCGTGTGGGACTGTTTCAGCTGCAATTCAGAACAATCTTCAATCACGATAATCCGTTCGGAGTCGGGAATCGCCGCCGACAGGGCATTGAGCAGGGAGGTCTTTCCCGTGCCTGTACCGCCGGACACGATGATATTCTTGTGCATCTGCACGGCCAGACTCAGGAATTCGGCGGCCTGCTCCGTCAGGCTGCCTAACTCGACGAGTGTGGGCAGCTGAAAAGTAGCGGGTTGGAACTTGCGAATGGTAAGACAGGTTCCCTGTCGTGAACTGGGGGCGATGATAGCGTGAACACGGCACCCGTTCGGCAGCCGGGCATCCATGCTGTGGTTGGTGCGGTCAATTCTCCGGCCGACATACTCGGCAATGTTCTGAACAGCTGCCGAGAGTGCACTTTCGTCTCGAAACCGACACTCGGAGTGGTAAATGCGGCCGCGCTGCTCATAGTACACGTCGTTGGGACCATTGATCATGATCTCCGACACATCGTGGTTGTTCATCAGAGATTGGATGGGACTCAGGAAATGGCGGAGAGTCTGTTCGAAGATGGGATCTGTCATCATGGCTCAATAGTCCTTGCAGGTCCTTGGCCATAGGGCACAGGGACCGGTTTCAGTTGACACCGCAGGGAGTATCAGGTCAGGGATGGAGCTCCGCCTGCAGGAGTTTCCAGAATCCTCGGCCACGTCTGACGGTCTCACGCCGTGCTGCGCCGATAGTCAGCAGCAGCCTTTGCCATCCGCGCTTCCAGATGGGCGGCCGACGAAACAGCAGCCTGAACTGAGGAGTCTCGGCCAGGGGTACCCATCGGCCTCCCGATCCGCTGGACAGACAGGCGGTGGCGGTCAGTTCACCGCTCTTGATCAACCTGGCAACCTGAGCTTCGGTCAAGGTGCGTAGTACCCTTTGGCCCGTAGGAGAGAGTGAGGAAACGGTGCACAGATGGTTCCGGACCGCGGCTGCGGAAGCGGGTGCCTTGGCTCGGGTCAATGCGAGTTCCTGCAGACACCGGGCGATTGCTTGCTGCATCTGGGCGACCGATCGGGGACGTTGCTGGGGAGCGCGGGACATGGCCTGCGCGACAAGTTTGCCAGTCCGCTGCGACACGACCGCCGCCGACTTTTGGGGTAGCTGGTAGGGTGATTTCAATTTGGCCACCAGGACTTCGGCAGGCGAGACACCGGCAAACGGAACGCGGCCCGTTAGCAGGAAGCTCAGCGTGGCCGCAAGTCCGTACACGTCAGCTGTTGCACCAATGAGCTTCGCCGCCCGAAACTGCTCCGGTGCGATGAATTGCGGATCCCCCAAACCACCTCCGTCGATCGTCACGTTGAGGGGCAGTGCCTCGTCTTTGGCCAGACCGAGGTCCACCAAGGTCACGTGGCCGTGGGTGTCGACCAGTGCATTGTCCGGGTTGATATCGCGGTGGATGATTCCCCGCTCATGCAGTGCCTCGACGGCGGCGCCCAGCTGCTGGATGACAAGCAGAGACTCTTTCTCTCCCATCGCGCCGTGTTGTTCGACGTGGGCGCGCAGAGTCCGACCAGGCGCCAATTTCATGGCAATGAAATGCCGACCGTCTTGACAGCCGACTTCGAGCGTGCTGACAAGGTTGGGATGGTCAATCTCCATTGCCAGTTTTGCCTCTTGATAGAAGCGGACCAGCCGGCGCGGGACCTGGGCAATCTGGGTGTATAAAGCCTTGAGCACGACCGGCTCGCCGTTCGGCCCCCGCGCCAGGTAGGTCACTCCCACCACGCCAGTAGCTAACTTGCGGATGGGCTGATACTTGCCAAATGGCCGATATGCCGGCCGCGGCGGTGGTTTCATCATTTCGAGATCCTTGTCTTGCCATCCCCGTGCATCGTTGCGACCGCATGCGGGGCAGCAGGATGGCTTTCCCGACGAAGGGCGAACCCGTCTGGTCGGTTGACCGCCAGAGGGTTCCACGTCTGCCTCTCTTCCTTGTTGATTGCCGAACGGGACATCGACCGGCCAAAAAAAGCACCCGCGCCGGAATTCCTGTCCGGGAAAAATACCTGCGCGCACTCCCAATGTAAGGAACATTCGCGCGTGCCTGTTGGTGTGCACCTCCCGATCCGTATGCGAGAAAGCCCATGGATTCCCGACTTCAGCAATTCGGCCCGGATGACCTTTGGGCCGGTGTACAGGCGGTTGACGGCCTGCCCGACTACTACGAGCTGCTGGGGTTGCCCTACTGGCAGCCGGCGACGGAGGACGTTGTCCTGCGGCACGCCAGGGAGGTTCGCGAGCGCCTCACGCCGTATTTCGATTCCGAGCATGCCATGGCGGCCCGCACGCTTGTGGAGCGTCTGCAAGAGGCGTGCGCCACGTTAACGGATTCGGAGCGTCGCAGGGTCTACAATACTTCCCTGCGTGCCCAGCAGTTGCTGCGGCCTGAGACCCGCACGGAGCACCGCCGCCGTTGGCGGGGAACGCCGGAAAGCCACGAGGGGGCACCGGCCGCCTCCCTGTCGACCCAGGACCTCACGGCCGCCCCAACCCCCGTGCGAGAAGTTCGCGACGGCACCGACTCGCCGACCGGTTCGTCGACGTCCAACGAGGATCGCACCGACTCGCCGACCGATTCGTCGACGTCCAACGAGGATCGCACCGGCTCCCCGTCCGACGAGGAGAGCCGACGGAGGCCGCGAGGCGAGACGATGCCGGCCAGGCATCCGAGCTACCACGTGTTGTGCGAGATCAGCCGCGGTCAGAATTCGGTGGTATACGAAGCCTATGAACGAACGCTGGGGAGGTCCGTGGCCATCAAACAGTTGGTCACATGTGGCAACGGGGGATCTCGCGAAGCGGAGCTATTCTGGCAGGAAGCGAGGTTCTTGGCGGAACTGCGTCACGAGCATGTCGTCTCGGTGTATGCCGTCGACGTCCAACGCAAGTGGATTATCATGGAGCGGATGAAGGGGAGCCTGCACGAGCTGTTACCGCGCGGCCCATTCGATCCCGATCTCGTCCGCAGTCTTCTGCGGCAGGCTCTGGAGGGCCTGAAGTACCTGCACGGCAAAGGGAAGATCCACGGGGAAATCAAGCCCTCTCGGCTGTTGATCGACAGCCAGGGGTGTCTGCGGATCAGTCACTCACCGGGGCGGACGCTCGACGGCGAGTTTCGCATGCCGGCACGGAACCAGCATCATGTGGCTCCCGAATTGCTCAAGCCTGATGTATTCGGCGACATGGGCCCGGCGTTGGACTTGTATTGCCTCGCCTTCGTGGCCCTTGAAATGCTTGTCGGTCCCGGACTCGGCAAGCGGCTGAAAGGAATCGAGGCAAACGGCAAACAGGGCGAGTTCGCCTGGCTGCGCTGGCACAGTTCTCCCTCCGAATGTCTGCCCGACATCCGTGAATTGGCTCCCAATGCACCTGATGATCTTGTCTTCGTGCTCCAGAGCATGACGAAGAAGTACGTTGACGAGCGCTACAACTCCGCCCAGTCCGTGTTGGACGACCTGGAGAATTCGCCGCTGGTGTTGGTGAACCTCGCTGACCAGGTGGGCTCTCGAAAGGGCACGGGCACGATGGGCGAGGCGGGTACCGTTCGTCTCAACGCGCCGGCCAATCTCGTCCCTAAACGCAAGCTGGAACCGACGCGCCCAAATGCCGTGAGAGAATGGCTCATCGAGCTGTGGCAGAATCGGTTGCTCCTCGCGCGATCGAAACGTCATCGTGACTGGGCCCTCGGAATCGGCTTGATGGTGCTGTTGATATTCGTTCTGCTATCGGCGATTCGCCCGGAGCGGAACACCGGGAATTCCTCCTCGGATCCCGTCGATCCCTCCCTGGCGTCGGCGGGCGCGCGAATCTCGTCGGACGAGAAATCACCGACCGAGGATTCCAGCGAGGGCGAAACGAGGGTGGCGCTGCCAATTCGAGATGATGCCGATACACAACCGGTGGAGACTGCGGCACATCGTGGGCTGGTCCCGCCGGACGTAGTCGGTCCGAAGATCTCATCGCCCTCCCCGGAGTCCGCCGATCCCGACACTACGTTGCCGGCGGAACGTGGCAACGAGCAGCCACGCCCGACGGGGCGAGTCCTGAAACCTGAGTGGCCACCCCAGAGCTGGTATTATCTGGCAACGCAGCAAGAGCCGTGGCCTCTCCCGGATCGCTTGAGCCGGCAACAACAGGAGGCCTACGTGCGCGAAGTCCAAGAGATGCTCGACGCGGTGACCCGACCAGACGACGCGGCTGCCAAACGTGCTGCTCAGGAGCATTATGAAAAGGCGTATGATATCTGTGAATCGGATCCGCGCGCCCACTTCGCTCTCGCACTGGTGCTTATGGATCAATGCCGAAACCGGGAAGCCCAACCGTATCTGATCCGGTCAGTCGACCGAGCGGGCAATACCTATCTCGAACCCCATCGGCAACTGCTGTTCAACATGGCGGTTCAGTTCCAGCAGGATGAACTAGCGGCTGAATGCGTCCAGTTTCTCCAGCAACTGCTGTCGGTGCAGCGACGTCGCACAGATGACGATCCGGTCATCTGGTACAACGTTCAGTATGTTGGAAAGATCATGGGATGGCTCGACTGGTTGGGCGGACAGACACAGGCCAGGCAGATCTGCGAAGAGCCCGTTCTGACCCATTTCCTCGAACAGCATCCACGCGCCGTGGACTATTACTTGGAGGCCCGGAACTCTGCGCCACCGTTGGCTGCCGACTTCGACCGGCAGGACGGGAATCCGCCACCGACGCGACGCCAGGTATTGGAGCAGCATATTCCGCTCAACTTCTCCCTCGAAGCTCACAAGCTTCTCAAGACCTTCCCCGCGCCAGCGCGTTCCGTCGTCGCCGTCTCCAGCCGCTGAAACACGGGCAGACCACATCACCAGCGTGAGCGCTCGCGCGCATCGAGGCCCTCGGGCACCATCGGCACGTCGCCGCGGTGGTTGCCCGAGGGTTCTCGCGTGTACGGGGCCGCAATCGCCGCCAGCTTGTTCGGTTCACCGGACGGGGCGAATCTGGTGGAAGCTGAGCGTCTTATCGACCCTTTGCAGCAAGCCGCCGAGCGGCAATGGGCATCGCGCATCTGAGTTGCTATCAGTGCCTTCCCGCTTGCTTCGCCGATACCCGTCACCCAATCACATTCGGTGATTCTCGAGCCCCGGAATCCGCGTGTTTTTTTGTGTCCGGTTCGCCGCAGATTCCGCAATCACTATGTGTGGAGGCAACGGTGAGTAAGCTGCAGCAACAACAAGAACCATGGTGACGCGCCGAGCCTTCGAATTGTGTCGTTACGAACAAGCTTGCATGTCGTTTCGTCGGCGAGCCGGTATTTCCAGGATTCCTGGTGACTGCCGGCGCCACGAAACAGTTCTTCTGTTCCGCCGTTGGTCATGGTACTGACGCGCATTTTTTCGAGAGGGTACGAAAATGAAGAGTCACGTTCGATTCGCTCGGGTCCGCGATGCACTTCGCCGCTTTCACGCCGATGAAACCGGCAACGAAACGGTCCAGACGGTCATGATTCTGGCCTTCGGCTGCTTGATCATGACCGGGCTCTACTACCTGTGGAAAGAGGCTGCCGTCGGTGACGGGGGCGGTGGAATCCTGGGAGCAATCGAAAGCATCATCGGTGAATTGCTTGGCAACGAGTACACCGGTTAGGTCAGCATTCTTTGCTAAGCGGGTTCTTAGCATGTTACGGCTACTGTTCCTCCGAGCACGTGATGCCCTTGGGGGCATCGCGTGCGGAGGGACTCTTCTTCGATGAGTCCCGATCAGGCCGAACCGCATCGCACGGACTTCGGCGCCCCTCACTCGGCCAATCGGAAAGGCAGGCGACACGATGACGACCCAGACTCCACGCGCGGCCCAGACTCCACGCGCGACCCAGACGACCGGCACGCCGCCACGGGTTGGCTCGATGCCTCGCCGGCGAATTCGCTGGCTGATGATCGCGGGCAGCACTTTGCTGCTTGCGCCAGTGTGGGCGGCCAGTTGGGCGATGTTTGCGGACCAGACGTTTGTCATGTCCATTGCCGGTTTCCTGCTCATTCAACTGCTGGTCGTGGCCGCCTGCAGTGACTTGCGCCTGCGGCGCATACCGAACTGGATCACGTACACGACGATCCTGGCGGGCCTTGCGGTCAACTTGGTTGGCACGTTGGACCTGCGGGTGGAAAGCGGTTTTCCAGTGCGGGATTCATGGACGTTGCTGGCCGGCGACTTCCACCTGATCACTGATTCCGCTCCCTTCGCCTTCTGGGGCACCATCGGCATTCGGCGTTCTCTCACGGGAGCCGTCGTCTGTTTCGCGGCCATGCTGCTGGTGTATCGGCTATCAGGTGCCGGCGCCGGGGATGTGAAGCTGGCGACGGCGATTGGCTGTCTCGTCGGCGGAGAGAACGGTCTCAAAATCCTGGTTGCCTGTCACATTATCGCGGGAGCGACCATGGTCGCCGTGCTCATCTGGAACGCTGGTCCCTGGCGTTCCATGGCATTGCTTGCGCGGGCCATCAGGTGCCTGCTGTTTCCTCTGCCTGTGCTCCCGCCCGCCAGCACCCCAGTACGTTGCCTGTCTCTGCCCGTTCCGTTGGCAGTGTTCTTCGGTATTGGAGCACTGGTTGTGTTGTGGGGGACATACAGATGAAACGCACCAAAGGGTGGTCACGACGCACCGGCAGCAGAACACGCGCCGGAGCGGCGGCGATGGAAGTCGTGTTGATTCTCATGGTCACGTTTCCCATTGCCATGGTCTGCTTCTGGATCGCCAAGCTGGCCGCGGCCAATGCGTATCAGGTCATCTCCAGCTTTGTTGGTTCACCCTATTACTAAGGAGCTCTGACAAAACCGCTTGTTCAACGCGCTGCGAGCTGGTTTCACCCACTGGCCCAGTCGACGTCCACGTTTTGTCAGCGTCCCCCAAACGAAAATGCGGATCCCCGCATTTGCGCGAGGTTGTGACATGTTCGCGCCCTTCCAGCTCGTAAGCGGTCTGACTGATGTGTGGCTGCTGTGGATCGTCAGCGTGCTGTTGTTGTTAATCGTAACAAGGCGTCTGTCGCAGGCAGCGAGACGCCGCGCCTGGCGGCTGGCCCGGAGCGAATCCGGTTCTTCGTATATTCTGACTGTGGCCATCATCATCCCGTTCTATGCGACTCTGATCGCCGTTATCACCGAATGCACCCTGCTGCTGGTGGCGAAGATCGGCACAACCTACGCGGCCTGTGCGGCAGCACGTTCGGCCGCCGTCTGGCTGGCTTCCGATGCCGAGCCGGCACAACGACGACAGATGGTCCAGTTCGCGGCGGCTCAAGCGGTCACGCCCTTTGCCAGCGGCAATGCGCGAGACGCCGTGGTCGCGGGGGAGGGCACCGACGAACAGGCTTGTCAGAATCTGGTGGCGGCTTACCAGCAATACGCGGCTGACCAGGCACCGCCAACCTACCTGCTGGCAAAGTCCCGGTACGCTCAGCGGGCGACGACCGTGGACATCCAGGTCCGTCCCAGGGAGCACGGAGGTCGAATCCAGCGGTGGGATGTGACAGTCAGAGTGACTTACTTATGCCCGATATCAGTGCCCGGCCTTGGTTTGCTGTTCGGCGAGCCAGCCCCGTTTGCGGCAACTGCTTTCCACACGCGTGAGATGTCCGCTACAGCAACGATGGAACTGGAGACACCGAAGTCCAAGAACCGCAAATTGGGGATCCACTATGACTCCTGGAACTACTGAACTGACCAGGGCCGATCAACCCTATCGCGATGGGCGGCGCGGCAGACAATGCACAACTGCGTGGAGCCGCGTTCATCAAGACGAGCGAGGGTCGGTGGCTATCGTCAACGTCATCGCGGTCATGTTCTGTTGTCTGCTCGTCGTCTGGATCACCAACATCGGACTGGTTACCCATCAGAAGGTCGAAGCCCAGAACGCTGCCGACGCCATGGCATATTCCGGCACGCTTTGGCTGGCTCGTGGCATGAACGCGGTCACGGCGACGAACCATGTCATCGGTGAAATGATGTCGTTCGTCATTCTGCATGAAGCGATCGGCGGACAGCGCCTGGAAGGGGGCGTGGATGGGCCCGCGGACACGGAGCGCGTGGATGCCGCATTGGATGCGGCACAAGCGGCAGCCAGCGCATTGGGGGCTCGCACTCCCGCCTACGAAACCGTTCGGCAGCAAGAAGGAATTTACGCGGATCGCACGCTGCTGGATTCCAAAGTGCAACTCAAACGATGGTTGACGTGGATCTACCTGATGAAAGCCGCCGCGAAGGCGATGCAGTCGTCTTCCTTGCCACCCGTCGTTGCCGCGGGTGTCGCGTTGGAGGCGTTGATGGACGCCTTCGAGCCCGTCATTCGCTGGGAATACGTGATTTTGAAAGAGCTGCATGCGGTCGCCGTCGCTCTCCTCCCCTTGAAAATGGTGGTGCGCGATCGCATGCTTCCCGATGCCAAGAAATACACGACCTATGTGCGCGACACGGTGCCGGAATTGGCCGAGCAGACTGCACGGCACATCGCCGAATCCAGTGGCGGCGCAGGTACGCTGTTTCCGATGAAGCCAGAGCTGCCGATCGTGCTGGATCCCCATGCGCACGCCATGGCACCGGTCTTCGACGACTCGTTCTATCTCAGGGCTCCGCGCCAATCGTGTGGATGTCCCAGTGCCCAGGCGGATGACATCCGTGCCCAGATTGTCAAGACATCGCAGTTGGCGCGAGCGAGCTGGCCCTGGGTGAACTACCATCGCCAACCGATCCTGGAGGTGTTGGCCTGGCTGTGCCCGTTCTCGGGCGCCAGTGACCACTACTTCGAACACACTGCCGGCGCTTCAAAGTACCTTCTCAACAAACTCCAGTTGTCTCTCTACCACGATCTCGGACTGTATGTGATGAAGAATTATCCAGCCCCCGACAAAGGCTACGGGCGGTGGACACGGGACCCCGTCCGAGCCGATAACATGCTGTCGCTTGTCGGCCTCTTCCACTACAACAAACCGGCCGTGATCGGTGAGCCCCTGTTCTTCAAGCAGGCGCATGAGGACGGGCGGATCACACTGGCCCAGGGGTTGCTCTATAACGCCAACGAACAGCAGCGGGCCGAGTATCGCATTGATCTGAGCTGCAAACGAATCGTGCCCGTCCGCCAGGCCAATGTGGGTTACGACACGTTGAACTGGCTATCCGGCAGTCGTCAAACGGAACGCGGCTGTCGCGACAACGGCACCCCGTACAACGCCGACGATGACCCGTTCGAGAACCGTCCTTTTGAACTTGTCGGCATCGGCTTGCCGCCGGAGTATCCCCAGATTCTCATCAACTGGCAGGCGAAGCTCGTCCCCTTGACGAGTAATCGCTTACAGCAACTTCGTGAGAGCGGGAGCATTCCTGGCGAGTTCAGGGCCATGACCATGCGATTGTTGCCTGTCACCTTTCAATCCCTGCGAACCCACTGAGGTGTCGCTCATGTTCGCTCTTCACGGTTGGTGCGTGCTGCGACGCAAACGGACACGAAGAGGCTCCGCTGCAATTGAGCTGGTTCTGGTGCTGCCGTTCGTGAGCGCGCTGCTGTCCATCATCTTCACGATTGCCGCCATGACGATGACTCGCATGGGGCTCGTTACCAGTGTCCGCAACGACTGCTGGCAAGGGAGGCATCAACCGTGGATGAGCAGTTCACGCTATCACCCGCTGACGCTCGACGTGACTGCTGCTCGAGAGACGGAGCGCATTCTCGGCCCCACACCACGTTGGCCCTCGCGAGCGGCCGTTGCCGCCCGAGATGAGCGGAGGATGCCGGTCTATCTGGCAGGGCTCGAGGACCATTTTGCGGCGAGTGACTACGAACACTTCGTGTTGGCTGGGTCATGGGATCACCAGGAGATTCCCTTCCAGCCCCGGGCTGAGCATCGACGCTTGGAGCCAACGCCCAAAGTCTATTACTTCTTCGACGGCCCCGTGTCCTTTGCCCCGTTCCGGCTGATGGCCGACTTCGCGTCGGCGGCATCTCTCCAGGGGCAGGAGGCGGCTCGCCAGCAACATGAGGCGGCGGATGCCCGATTACAGGAGGAGTTGCGGCGGAGGAGACAGGAAATCGCCGCAGCCCTTGACCAGGCACTCCAACAGCTCCGGAGTCTGCAGACGCAGTTGGATCAACTGGAAAGCCAGGATCCTCGTGACGAGGAAGCGATTCAGCGAACGCGCGAACAGATGGATGCCCTTGAGGCGGACATCCGTACCATGGAGGACGCGCTGGCCGCCATCGATGGGGCCGGTCGTGCCACACCCCCTTGAGCACCAATCGGTACGTCCCAAGAATCGCGGGAACAATAGCTTCGGTGGTTGTAGCTGCCGTCATCTGACGGTGTAGCTGCCGTCATCTGACGGTGTAACTGCCGTCATCTGACGGTGGGCGGGCGGTTTCCCCCGCTCTCGACGAGCGTGGTTTCGAGAGAAAGGCCGAAGTTCCTTTTCCCCCGTTCCGGACCGATGCGCGTCGCCAGGCGTACCGCACTTCTCAATTGATGTCCGGTTTCTTCCGTCGTTGGCAATCCTAAGAGCGGGACGGCATCGAACACACTACGGGGAGCCAACCATGGTCCATCGTCGTTGGAGCAACGGTCGCGCGTCTTCGGCCGCTGCGCGGGAGAAGAACCTTGCAGGGCGATTCGCCTGCCTGCTCATGATCCTGGCCGTCGTCTGGGCTACGTTCTCGACGGTGCGCGTCGTGTTATCGCTCAATCGCCCCATGCGCCCGCCGCGCGACGTGGCCGAAGCAGCCCTCGTGGAGTTTCTTCCACCGACTCATGCGGCTCTCATGGGGCACGGCACGTGGACCATCGGTGAGGTTCCCTGGTATCTGTCCACCGAGCGTGTAAGTGCCGAGGAACTGCCCGACCGCATGCCGCGACCTCCTGTGGCCGATGTTCTCGGTCATGACGAATGCAAAGACTGTGATATGCCTGACATCTGGCAGGAACTGCTGGCGAAATATCGTGTCTCGAGCAACTCCACGGACGAGTTCACGATCTACGACGTGCGATTGGCGCACATGCAGTTGCGTGTGTTTTCCCGTCGCGCCGAGGACCGGGAGTTCTGCCTTGGTGCGTACTGTGCCTGGCCCGCCACGGGAGACCAATGGACGCTGATCACGATTCGTCCCAGATGTCCCGCATCGCGTCCCCATGGACCTCAGGCGGCGCTCGGTTACCCGGCAGATGTCACGCGCGTGGCTGCCCGGTGGGGCAGCGACGGCGATTTGCAGTGCGAGATCGTATTGCCACAGGCTCCGCTGCAGCAGTTTCTGGACGCGTATCGACAGAGCGGTTGGCACATCGAGCGACCCACATGGGCCGGGAACATCCCGTACTACATCTGCGTCAAAGGGGATCAACACGTTCATCTGCGGGTGATGGAGTCCCCACAGGAACTGGGACAGGTCATGATCGTCGTCATTCCCGTTGCCGCTCACGATTCCAGCCGTCCCTACGGCACATCATCTCCACAGGAGTCTCGAACATGAACTACTGGCTCAAGCTCTCGATCCCGTTGTTTCTCGGTCTTGTGGCGGCCTTCATCAATGCGTGGACCGTCACATCGAAGACTGCTCCCCGGTCCTTTGTACGGTTGACTGTCGACATGCATCCTGGCCAGTCCTTGACCAACGATGTGGTCGAACGCTTCGTAATCCACGGCATGTCCGACAGCTCTGACCAAACGCTTGTTCCCTGGAAGGACAAGGCGGTGCTGTTGAATCGACCCGCGACAGCGGAGCTGCACGCGGGAGATCCGGTGTTCTGGCGGGACTTTGCCCCGGTGACCCAGCTGGAGAACAGACCCGGAGAACAGCTGTTCCCGATATCGCTGGCACAGCTGGCGTTCATTCCCAATTTTATCCGCGTTGGATCGGAAATCGATTTCATCATGGGTACCCGAGACGAGCCAATGAGTCGGTCACTTGAGCCCACGGTGGCCGAGGGGACTTCGCAATCCCTCATGCCTCCAGCGCAGGCGTCGTCGCGCCCGCCCCATTCGGCCTCCGCATCCCCTCAAGTCAGCGTCGATCTCATCGGGCCTTTTCGTGTGGCCGCGGTTGGTCTGCGCGTCACCCCTGGGGGAGAGATCGATAATGAGGCGGCAGGTGATGAACGGGTGCTGACAATTGCCGCGCGGTTTGCCAACGGGAAGCCGGTGGACCACAACACGCAGCGACTGCTGGCCGCGCAATCGGGCCTGTCCGGTGAGCGGATCGTCACCGTTGCCCTGAGCAGGAGCAAGTCCGACGCGGCAACAACGACTGCAGTCCCGGCAGCGCGCGCTGAAGGGTCGTCGGCGCGCCAGACGTCCGGTCGATAGGAGATGGTGGTTCCTGCTGTGACCTTTGTTCCGCCTTCGGATTGACGCCATGAAGATCTGGTACAACAACCTGCTCGATACGCACCGCTATGTGGTCGACGTCCAGAAGGACCTGGTGAAGATCGGGCGAGACAGTTCCAACGATATCGTCCTCAACAGTCCCTATGTCGCGGCCCATGCGGCCCGTCTCCAGCGTCGCGGTGATCGCTGGCACATCACATCGATTGGCCTGAACGGTTGCGAGATCGGAGGTGTCGTCATCCGCGGCGACGAATACCAGGAGGTGGACAACGGATGTCCCATCAAGGTATTCCCGTTTGAGCTGTGTGTGGACTTTGAGAATGTGGAGGTCGAATCGGTTTCGCAGCAGCGACGCAACCTGGATGTGGACATGTCGGACTTCATCCGCTCGATCCACATCGACCTGCTGTCGCTGATGAATCTCCAAGGCGAGACGAAAGCGCGTTTTGCCAGCGACGAAGCGCTTCTGGTGCTGGAACGACGCATTGACGAAATCGCTGCTGCGCATGAAATCGTGGAGCCGCAGCAGGTTAAGCTGGCCACGCACATCGCCGGCCATTGCCTGCGTAGCATGATCATTGAACGGCTCATCGAGGATGCGGGCGAAGTGAGTGCCGGACCACTTCTCGCACGCGAAGACTGGAGTCGACTCCTCACGGCAGTCCCGCAGCGGGAAGATGAGCTGGCAACCTTGACCGAGACTCTGATGGCCACCATGGATCTGATGGCATCGGCGGATGTGAGCCAGCGCATTGCGCAGTTAGAGCGGCGCTTCTGGGAGGAATGGTACCGGGTCGCGCCGGAGCTGTTCGCCGAGTTCCGTGTCTATCTGGCACTCCGCGAACTCAAGAAACAGATCAAAGATATCGTACTTGGTTATGGTCCCCTGGAAGATCTGCTACGGATGCCCACGATTACCGAAGTGATGGTGGTGGATCGGGATCACATTTACATCGAGCAGAATGGGATTGTGGAGAACTCGGGACGTCGGTTCATTTCCGATGAGGTAACGGTCACGATTATCGAGCGGATCGTGTCGCGCGTCGGCAGGAGGATCGACAAGTCCCAGCCGCTGGTCGACGCACGACTGGCTGATGGCAGTCGGGTGAACGCCGTCATACCGCCACTCGCCGTCAGCGGACCCTGTCTGACCGTGCGAAAGTTCCCCGCTCGTCCCTTGACGATCGAGGATCTGATCTCGCGGGATAGTCTCAACGGCACCGTTGCGGAGTTTCTGCGAGCCTGCGTGCTCAACCGGAGGAATATCCTGATTTCGGGTGGCACCGGTTCGGGCAAGACGACCATGCTGAACTGCCTGGCGCGTTTCATTCCCAGCAAGGAACGCATCGTCACAATCGAAGATACGACGGAATTGCAGCTAGGCAAGGAACATGTAGTGAGTCTGGAAGTCAAGCCGGCAAATGCCGAAGGCAAAGGTGAATACGACATGCGCCGACTGGTGAAGAACGCGTTGCGCATGAGACCGGATCGGATTGTCGTGGGCGAATGTCGCAGTGGCGAGGCACTGGACATGCTGCAGGCCATGAACACGGGACACGACGGTTGCCTGACGACCATTCATGCGAATTCTGCCGCCGACGTCGTGTTGCGGCTGGAGGTTCTGGTCCAGATGGCGTCCGATCTGCCCATCACTTCAATCCACCGGCAAATCGCCTCCGCAATCGACGTAGTCGTGCATTTGCAACGCGGTAGCGACGGAAAGAGACGGGTCATCGAGGTCGCCGAGTTCGTCGGGAGTGGCGATCCCCAGCAGGGCATCCGTGTCAAACAGATCTTCGTGCGAGACAGCGTCCGTCGGGGCGCGCTGAGTCCGACCGGGGTGCTGCCGTCCTTCATGCACTCGTTGATCGACGCCAAACTCATTCAACTCGAGTCGTTCTACGACAACCTGCTGGAGGAGGATGTATCCCCTGCCGTGACGTGTCACCCGGCTGGCCGTTAGACAAAGACAAGGTACCAGCGCATGGAAATTTCCAGCATCATCGCAACCGCCCTCAGCTCCGCCCTGGTCTGTGCAGCCTGTGCGCTCACTACCCTGTGGCTCCTGCCTCTCTGGGACCTCCTCGTGGCAAAGCAGCTGGGGGAACTGGTCGACCGCTATAACCGATTGTCACTCGATTCTCAGAAACTGTATTTCGCCTTGCGCGTCTGGGGCCTCGCGCTGATCTCGCTCTTCCTGACTCTCTGGCTGGGTGCCAAGATGTTGCCGGTGGCCCTCGTCGTAACGGGGATTGTATATGCCACGCCGCGCCACGCCCTGGATTTTCTGTTGCGGCGCCGGGCGCGACTGCTGCGCGATCAACTGGTCACGGCCACCACGCGCCTGGGCAACGCCGTCAAGGCGGGGCTTTCCATCGCTCAAGGTATCGATGCTGTGGCACAAGACACACCGGCACCCTTGTCGGCTGAACTGAAGAGGATCACCCATGATTACAACCACGGCCGGCCCCTCCGCGAAGCCATCGACGCGGTGCGGCAACGACTGAACCTGGAGGAGTTCACGCTGTTTGCGCTGGCAATTGAGGTGGCGATCGACCGAGGAGGACGCATCAATGAAGCGTTGGATCGAATCGGCGCCAGCCTGGCGGAGCATCAGCGCGTCGAGCGAAGACTGGAAGCGGAAACGGCGAATGGGCGCCGCGTGGTGCAGATACTCAGCTGTTTTCCGGTGATCTTCATGCTGCTCTACCTGGTGGCCGCACCCGGCTTAACGGGCTATCTGTATTCAACACTCGGTGGTCACCTGGTACTCAGTGCCGTCATTGCACTGGTATACCTGGGCTACCGCTACGCCACCCATATTCTCAGCATCGATCTCAGGTGAACGATCGGAGTCCATTCCATGCCCAGTGTCTACTCGCAATCGACCGCAGGGGGAGGGTCCCAACTGCTGTTGCTGACCGGCGCACTCTGTTTCGGTCTGGCAGTCGCCATCCTGGCGGCGCAGCTGATGCGTGTCATGCTGCGTGATCCGAGTCACCGGAATCTGACGGGTTGGCAAGGGGAACGATTAGAAGCCTTGTGCCGCGGTAACGCGGTATTCAACCGGCTGGAACCGTATGTCCTGGAACTCAGTCGCCTGCGATGCGTGGCTCTGATCGCGCGGGCGTGGCGCGTCCAGTCGCGACTGGATACGGGCCTTTCCCCGCTTCCCTGGCGCCCCGAGGAATTGGTCGCTGTGTGGTTTGTGAGCGGCATTCTGCTCGGCGTCGTCATCATCGCCGCTCTGCACAACCTGTTGAGCCCTCTGGCCAGCCTGTTGCTGTTGATGTCCGTGGTGGCAGGGTACGTGTTCCACCAGAAGCGGAAGTTGGACCAAGGTGCGGTTCGCCGCCTGACCTTGCTGCAACAGCGTTTGCCGTACACAGTGGACTTGATGGCGCTGATGATGGAGGCAGGTGCCGGCTTCAAGGAGTCATTTGCCACGGTCGTCGAGGAAACCAGGGGACAGCCGCTGGGCGAAGAATTCGGAAAGGTACTCAAGGAAATGGAGTGTGGCCAGACACTGGCTGTCGCGATGCAGCGTCTGGCCACGCGTCTGCGCGTCGAAGATATCTCGGAAGTGATCCTCGCCATCCAAACGGCCGATGAGCTGGGAACTCCCTTGAGTGAGACGTTCCTCGACCTGGCGGAGCGGATGCGCAATAAACGCTCGCTGTGGGCCGAAAAGCGGGCCGGCGAAGCCAAGGCCAGTATCACTTTTCCCGGCATCGTCATTATGGTGGCGTGCCTCGTGATCGTCGTCGCCCCATTCGTTCTGCAAGCCGTGTACGAAGCTCAGGTGTTCTAGCAATGCCCGCGGGATCATCCGTCATGATGATCAGACACCGCACATGTCAACAAGCCGAAACGACAGCATGGAGTCCTGCTGATGTCCGCCAAGATCATCCAATTGTCGGGCCGATCCGAAGTGGCCGTGTTCTGGATCGATGAGGCCGTGGTCAGTATCGGGAGCAGCCCGGGCTGTTCCATCCGGATATCGGAGCTGGAACCGGAAGCCTGCATCCTGCAGTATTGCGATGGAAATTACTACGTCCACCATCGTGGCAGTCAGGCAATTCACGTCGCGTCGCAGCGTCTGGAACCGGGGCAGGCGATTATCTGGGAGGACGGCGAGAAAATGCGTCTCAATGGCCTCGTGACCATACAACTCGCGGCGGACGGACCACCGGAACCGAAACGGCTGCAGGACGCCGAGGAAGTGGTCTGCGACAACAACGGCGATTCGACGTCCGCCCGTCGCACCAACATCCAGTTGGCCGCCATATCGGTATGCGTCGTTGCCGCCGTGACCCTGTTCCTGAGCGCCGGGTCGAAAGCCGTTGACCACGGCTCGTCGGTAGCCTTCGAGATGTTGACTACCGGCTTGTTGGCGGAGCGGGCAGCCACCGACTCCGCGTCCCGTTCCCTGTTGGAGACCCTCCAGCAAGCGCGCTACCATGAGCTGCGAAATGATCCCAAGATCGCGGTGATGCTGTACGGAAAAGCCCGAGACGAGTTGTACAACAAGTCCGATGCCACGTTGGTCGTCTCCGCTCAACTCGGGGATCAGGTGAGGAGCTTCGTAGGTCAACGCCTCGACATTCTCTCCCGTTGAAACCGCACGCGTGTGGGATGCGTCCGCCCGAAAAGGTCCAGCGTGAAGCGTGATTTCTTCCGTGCGGCGGACGCGAGGAACGAGGTTCATCGGAACGTCGGCCGATCGAGCACGGTCTGCCCGATCAGCAACCACTGCGTGACAGTGCCTCGCAGCTGATCCCGTACGTGGCTACAGGTGGCACTGCCAGCCGTTCTGTTCGATCAGTTTGACGATTTCGCGGACGGCTTCTTCATCGTCCTGGTTGACAACCAGTGTGGCGTCGGGGGTGTGAACGACAATCAGATTCTGGACGCCGATCGTGGCAATCAGGTGATCATCCGTCGAGCGGATGATGGAGTTGCTGGTACGCACCGCGAGGCTGCGACCGAGGAGCGTATTGCCATTGCCATCGGCACCATGCAGGCGCGCGATGGCCCTCCAGCTGCCGACGTCATCCCACTGGAACGGCGCTTCGATCACCGCGACGTTGTCGTAATGCTCCATCACCGCGAAGTCGATGGACTTGCCCTGGATGGCGGCGAACTCACCGGCCAGCACTTGCGAGAACCGAGGCGTATCGACGGCCGTACCGATTTCCATGATGTGCCCATACATCGCGGGCTCAAACTGCTGCAGCGCGTCCAGGATGGTCTGAGCGCTCCAGACGAAGATCCCGGAATTCCAGTAGTAGTTTCCTGAGTTCACGTATTGCCGGGCCACTTCGGCAGAGGGCTTTTCACGAAATGACTGGACGCGAAAGGCGTTGACTGCCGCGGCTGCAGCTCCGAGCGGTTCACCCCGTTCGATGTACCCAAACGATTCGGCAGGGTAGCTCGGCTGGATGCCAAAAGTGACGAAGCGGAGCCGATCCGCTTCCACCAGTGCGGCCGCCTGCCGAATCGACTGTTGGAACGTCTCGATCGGGCTGATCACGTGATCCGACGGCATGACCACCAGGATGGCCTCCGGATCGCGACGCACGACCATCGCGGCCGCCAGACCGACGCAGGGAGCCGTATCCCGTTTGCACGGCTCGCCGATGATGGAGCCGGCAGGAAGTTGAGGAAGCTGCTCGGCCACCGGTTCCACCAATCGCTCGTTGGTCATGATGAGAACCCGGTCGGCAGGCACGACCGAGCCCAGACGGTGGATCGTCGCCTGAAGCATGCTCTCCTGCCCGGTCAGGCGGAGCAGCTGCTTGGGCGACTGGGTACGGCTGGCCGGCCAGAAGCGCGTCCCTGCTCCGCCCGCCATGATCATTGCATGTAGCATGGTTCTGCCTGTCCTGATTGCTGGAGAATGTCGAGCTCAGAGTCTATGCGCCGGAACAGGTCTCGTCGCGGCTATATTTCACTGAGGAAGGTGGGCTGGCGGATTTCCTGCGGCAGTTGCCCGCGCTCTGCCACCTGTTCTTCGTCCAGTGCCCACAACGGGCTGATCTCCACCGCCACGCCGTCGGCCACGCTGACGCCGGCCCGGCGTAGCCAGCGAGTGTGCAGGCGGATCATGGCCTGGCGTGTGGCCGTGGGAGTATCGGTCGCCGCTCCTTCGGCATTCTTGACCGGTGCAAACACCTCCGCCGGATCTCCTTCGACCACGACGGGGTTGCGGGCTAATGGGAGCAGGTCAAAGATGAACCGTTCGAACTTGATGGCGTTGGGCTGCTGCGGCTCGTGGGCGCTCCCCTCTTCATCGACAAATGCCACCTTTTTTCTGGCGACGTGGAACGGAAGGGCATCGGCCTGGCCGGCCATCCTGTGCAGGAAGTCGACGTCGAAGATGTGGACGGCAATACTGCCGGCCCAGAATCGCAGCGAACCATCTGCATTGCGTTGTTGGGCGACATCGTCGGGCAGGTCGCTGTATTCGATGATCTGCATCTTGCCGTCGATCATGACGACGTTTCCGACGCGGTCCAACGGTGTGCCTTTCTCGACGACCTGGCTGGTCATTTCCGATTCGGCGAGCTGGTGGTATCCCATCAGCTCGGGTTGGCAGAGCTGCAGCAGCGGATTATCGATCTGACCATAGGAGATGAATCGGATGCCCCGCTGCCGCGCGAACTCCAGCACGCCGCTCTTGTGCAGGGCGGCGAGCATGCCCCCATGGCCGTCCGGAGCCAAGGCGAGCGAATTGCGGCTGGCCAGGAGCAGCCGACCGGTCTGAGCATCCACGGCCGGCATGGTGCCCTGGCAGAAGACCAGCAGATCGTCTTCGGCCAGGCCGAATCGGTGCTGTTCTCGCAGGTACTGCACCGTTTCCTCGTGCGTTGCCGGGCTGGTCATGATCAGCAGTGGGATCGGACGGCCGTAACGGCGAGCGGTGGCCAGGACCCGCTCACTGAAGATCTGAAACAGCGAATGGTCCGACACCGGACCAATCGGAAACATCCCCTTGGGGTGTTCGAATCCCAGACGGCTGCCCTGACCTCCGGCGACGAGCAGGGCGGCGACCTGACCAGCTCGCAGTGCCTGGATGCCTCGGCGACGGGCCTCTTCGCGGTCTTCCGCTGCCCGGTCGTCGTGCAGTCGAAACGCGGGGGGAGGGGTTGCGCGACGGGCCAGATCACCCCAGTCTGGAGCACCATCATCACTGCGCGTCAGTTTGGCCAGGAGCTGCAGATCGAGCTCGGCCAGCTGCGCTGCGAGTTGTCGACGGTCGGAGGGGGCCGATTTCTCGAGGACTCGCAGGAGATGCTCCTGACCCGTGGCTCGAAGCTGTTGCGACAAGGTGTCGTGCATACGTTGTTCCGTCGCAGGGGTTCAGTTACTCGCGTCATGCGATCCCGCCGGAGCGGTTTCGGCACAACTTGCCTCAAAATGAATCACCACGTCTTGCTGTGTCGGACTGGCTGTGACCAGTCGCAGGTCGAAGCGAATGCCAAACGGCTGCACTTCGGCTGCCTTGATACGCGTGCGTGGGCCTTTCAGCTGGACCACGGTCACCTTGGGCCGACGGACCATGGGAGGACAGAAGGCAACGTGCAGGGAGTGCGAGCGCTGCTGCGGACTGAACTTCGCGCGCAGCAACCCTGCCACACTGTCGCCCTCTTCCTCCGCTCGCAATCGCGTGAGTTGCTGGCAGACGTCCAGTGGCAATAAATCGTCACTATCCATCATCGACTCAATCTCAGTCACGCCCTCCCGTTCGCCGGGAAGCGAAGGTGACACGAGGATTGGTTCGGCCGTTGGTGCACCGGGCACGCGCACGCCGAATGCGCGGCGGAATATCGGCCACGCATCGGGATGCCACAGCAGCCAGCACCAGACCCCTTCGTGGACCAGCACGATGCTCCAGAACAACAGGAGCGGGATTGTGCCGGTGCCGGCAATCGTCAGTGCCCCCGCGAGCAACCAGACTCCGCAAAACAAGGACAACCACAACAGAGATGCGGACGATTTCCACGGAGTGGGACGGATGCCCAGCCGCAGCCAGGCCAGACGGGCCACAGACGCCAGGACGACCAGCGTCAATGCCACGCTCACGAGCATTGGAAGTCCGAGTGGCTGTGGCAGTTGCCCTGCGGCACGTCGCGCGAGAAACCAGAGCGCGACCAGCAACAGAGTCACGACGCTGGATGAAACCAGCGCCCGAGCCAGGGGCGCCAGGGGCTTTTCGCCCGCTGGCGACGCCCGCCGCTGGTTTGCGATCAGCTGTTCGGATGTGCCAACGGGTGCCGCCATCATCGGTCCCCCGAAATCACGAGTTGGCTGCGACGCGGCCCACGCCGTCACGCTGCCGGGCAGCGACCGCACACCTCAGCTGCGGACCGCCTGCACACCGCACGCTTCTGCCAACGCCTCCGCTCGGTCCGTGTGTTCCCACGTGAACTCCGGTTCGTGGCGTCCAAAATGCCCGCCGGCCGCCGTCTTTCGATAGATAGGACGACGCAGCTGCAGGTAGTCAATGATGCCGGCCGGCGTTAAGGGGAAGAACTCACGGACCACTTCGCAGATGCGGTCGTCCTCGATCACGCCGGTCCCGTCGGTGTTGACGTTGACGCTGACCGGTTCCGACACACCAATGGCGTAGGCGAGTTGCACTTCGCAGCGGTCGGCCAGTTTGGCGGCGACAATGTTCTTGGCCACGTGGCGGGCCATATAACAGGCACTGCGATCGACTTTGGTTGGGTCCTTGCCGCTGAAAGCCCCGCCACCGTGGCGCCCCCAGCCGCCGTACGTGTCCACGATGATCTTGCGACCCGTCAGGCCGCAGTCGCCGTGCGGACCGCCCGTCACGAATCGCCCCGTCGGATTGACGTGATAGGTGATCTCGCCATCCACCATTTCGGGCGGAAGCAGCGGCTCCACAATCTGCTTGATCACGTACTCGCGAATCTGTTGCTGGGTCGCCTCCGGGGCATGCTGTGTCGAGACGACAATCGTGTCAATGCGCAGCGGCTTGAATCCCTCGTACTCGACCGTCACCTGACTCTTGCTGTCGGGACGCAGCCAGTTGACTTCGCCATTCTTGCGGGCTTCGGTCAAGCGGTCCAGAATGCGATGGGCCAGCCAGATGGGCAGCGGCATCAGTTCCGGCGTCTCATTGCAGGCGAAGCCGAACATCAGGCCCTGATCGCCAGCACCAATTTCCTTGCCTCGTGAAGTATCCGCATCGACTCCCTGAGCAATGTCGGGACTCTGCTTGTCGATCGAGACCATGACGGCGCAGGTGTCGGCAGAAATTCCCCATTCATCATTCGTGTACCCGACGTCCCGGATCACGTCGCGCACCACCTGGGTGTAGTCGACAATTGCCTTGGTGGTGATTTCGCCAGCAATGATCGCAATACCAGTCGTCACGAGCGTTTCGCAGGCAACGCGACTCAGAGGATCCTGCGCGTAGATCGCATCCAACACGCCGTCGGAAATCTGATCAGCGAGCTTATCGGGATGGCCCATACTGACGGATTCGCTGGTGAACAAATACCTGCCTGCTGCCACGATACGATCTCCTCGTGTTTGGCCAATGTCGAGTTAAGTCACATGAAGGAACAGGACGAACAGAAGGCCGAGCGACCGAGTACTGCTTCGCCTCGGGCCGACTGCTCCGCACTGTGTCTGGTCAGGAACTGTGTCTGGTCAGGAACTCCTCGTGTTCAGGGACCCCGATGCCCGAGCTTTGCTGGTGCGCCGGGCACCACCTGCCAGTGTTCGGATAGGAGCCGATCCCGGGGAACTGCGTCGAGCGGGCGGATCCTCCCGCCGCGGCTCCATCTGAGCGGATCGCAAATCGACAGGAATTGCTGCTGTCAGAGCTGTTCGTCAGGGGGCTCGCCACGTCCCCGACGACCTGTACCTTGTGCGAAACCAACAGGGACGCTCCGGCGCACCCGCCGCAGCCGCACCAGGGGGAGCAGCGCTGAACAAACTGAGCATTATAGGTGGTACACGTTGAATTCGGCAACCATGGCCCTCCGGCCGGCACTCTCGCCAGGCCATGATCGGGAGGGGGCTTGAGCCGACCGTTCACCGCTCATCCTGTTGTGGGGGGGTAATGAGTGGCAGCAGCTGATCGACGGTGCGGCGTGTGGCCCCCTGTTGTTCCAGGACGAGTTGTCGCGCCCGCTCGCCCAAGGCAGCACGCCACTGCGGGGCTTCCGCACAGCGGCGCAGAAAGGCCGCCAATTCCAGTTCGTCCTGCACGACCACCGCCGCGTCGCGCTGGAGCAGCATGGTGACGATGTCGCGAAAATTCCAGGTGTTGGGGCCAAAGCACACGGCTACTCCATACCCGGCCGGTTCGATCATGTTCTGCCCGCCACGCCGGCCAAGGCTCCCCCCGACGAAGCCGACTGTGGCCAGGCCCCACCACGCTCCCAGCTCACCGACCACATCCACCAGCAGAATGCGTCTCTCCTTGCCGCGTCTCTCCTTGGCACAGGGTTGGTCGTCGGAAGCCTGGGGCGTCCCGGCTGCCGCCGGGAGAATGGTGGCCGCGTTCTCTCGAGTGTCGGCCCAGCGCCGGTGGGGAGGGGGCTCCGGCGTGTCGGCGGAATTCTCCAGGGGAGGATACTCACCCAGCTGTGAACGCCGTTGCCAAGGAGACCGGGACTGTTCGAGCAGCTGAGCGACTTCGTCAAACCGTTCGGGATGGCGTGGCACGAGAATCAGACGCGCACTGGGCACCTGGTCCAGCAGCTGGTGGAACACGCGCAGCGCGATCTCTTCTTCGGGATATTGGGTACTGCCGGCCAGGAAGACGAAATCGTGGGGGTCGACGTTCCACAAGGTGCGCAAGCGGTCGGTCGCCGGGTTGTCGCGCTCCGTCACCGCGCCGTCGAATTTGATGGAGCCGGTGACGTGAACGGTTTGGGGCAGGGCGCCGAGGAGGCGAAACCGCTCAGCATATTGTTCATTCTGGACCGCGATGAGGTGGATCCGGCGCAACACAGGACGCACCAGGGGGCGGATGCGCCGATAGCCACGGAAGCTCTTCTCGCTCAAGCGACCGTTGACCACGGCCACCTTCGCTCCCTGGCGACGGGCGGCTCGGATCAGGTTCGGCCAGAGTTCCAGTTCGGCGAGGACGAGCAGATCGGGTCGGACGCGGCGCATTGCCTGCGAGACGGCCCAGGTGAAATCGAGCGGGCAGTAGAAGACCTGGTAGCCGGCGTATTTTTTTCGCGCCAGCGCGAAACCGGTGCGCGTGGTGGTCGAGATGACACATTCCCACGTCGGACGCTGCTGAGCCAGTTGGGTGAGTAACGGCTGCAGCAGATTGACTTCACCGACGCTCACCGCATGCAGCCAGATGCAGGGACGCTGGCCCGCCCGTGGCGGCACGCAGCCGAACAGTTTTTCGCTCCAGCCATCGCGGTATTTTCCGAAGCGGATCGCCGCATAGGCGAGCAACGGCGAGCAGACGACGATCAGCAGCAAGTAGACGGCGTTCAGCAGGTAAGGCATGCAGGCATCCTCTGCCCTGGCGAGTTGGGGCGGGGCCTTGGTGCGAGGTGTTGCTCCAACCTCTCACTGGGGTGGCCGAGTCTACAGTTAACTGCGCATGCAGCAGTTCTTGTACTTCTTGCCGCTGCCACAGGGGCAGGGATCATTGCGTCCGACGCGTCGGCCCCGGTTGCGGATGGGATCGATTTTCCCGTCCCCCTGGCTGGCATCGATGGCCGCCTGCTGCTGACTGGCAATCTCACTGGTGCTCGCCGCGTCGTCATGTCGCGCGGAGGTCTCGACCCAGGTGGAGCCGACGAAGTTCTCATCCAGCTGCTCCATACGGTAGATCAGATCGGTCGTCCGCTCGGCCACGGAAGTCCACATCTGGTCGAACATCTTCATGCCTTCCCGCTTGTATTCGACCTTGGGGTCCATCTGTGCCCAGCCTTTGAGGCCGACGGAGGAGCGGAGGTGATCCATGGCCAGCAGATGGTCTTTCCACGCCGTATCGACCAGGCTCAGCAGCAGAGCGCGCTCCATGCGTCGCATTTCCGGTCGATATCGGTCTTCGACGGCATTGCAGAGCGTCTGTTGCAGTTCGTCTCGTTTGAGCTTCTTGAGCTGTTCGGCCGTCAGGTCGCAGTGGAGCGTCTGGTGCAGCCAGTCGGTCAGCGAGTCGAGTTCGCCGTTACTGCCCGCGACGCGTTCGAGCGTATCGGTGGTCTGGGCAGACTGGAACAACGAGTCGATCTTCTCTTTCACAGTGATGATGGCTTCCGTGGCACGCTGCTGCGCCGCACGGCTGTGTTCGACCAGCACGCCGCGGATTTCGTCGCGCTGTTTGTTCTTCAAGTCGTCCAGATTCAACTCGATCTGAAACCGCTGTCGGGCCCAGTCGGCCAGGGCGGCGCGGTCGATGCGAGCTTGTCCGGCTCCACCTCCGAAGCGGTAGAGGCCGGCCATCACCGGGTATTCCGCTTCCTTCTCGTCATATTTCGCTTCGGCCAGCGCAAAGACGAATTGTTTGAGCTGGTCCGGTTCGAGATTGCGAATCTGCTCGATCTCCAGGTTGATCCCGAACTTGGCCCTCATCCAGCCGATGGTGGTGCGCTGCGCGAAGTTTTCGTCGAGGAAGGGTGCGCCTTCGGAGAGGTCGACGCGGTTGATCGCCTCGCGAGCCTTCTCGATCAGCAGTTCGGCCACGTTGTCCCGACCAACTTTCTTCAGATCCCGATCGCGGAGATTGAGTCCCCAGCGAGTGTCGGCCAGCTTGGCCAGGGCTTCCCAGTTCCATTCGCTCTCTTCCTCCTCGCTCGGGAGGTTCTCTTCGATCGCGTCGAGCACTTGGGTTTCCGCCATCCGCTCCGCGTGCTCCTTGGCATAGACCTCGGCCGAGGCGAAATCCATGCCGCGGTAATCGCGGGGCTCGAGCGTTGTGGCCAGCCGGCTCCCGGCCCACTTGGCAAACGTGTCCACGCCATAGTCGCGATCCAGGAACATGTTGACGAAGTATTCCACCTGGTCGTGAATCATGGTCACGATCAGATCGCGGCAGCTCACGCCATCCAGGATCTGCTGGCGATAGCGATACACGCGTTTCCGCTGCTCGTCCATCACCTCGTCGTATTCCAGCAGGTTCTTGCGGATCTCGAAGTTGCGTTCTTCGACCTTCTTCTGAGCTGCTTCGATCCGGCGAGTGACCATGCGGCTCTCAATCCGCTCCCCCTCCTTCATCCCCAGCCGTTCCAGAATGCTCTTGACCCACGGTCCGGCGAAGATGCGCATCAGATCGTCTTCCAGCGACAGGAAGAAGCGGCTGCTACCGGGATCTCCTTGCCGCCCGCACCGGCCGCGCAGCTGCAGATCGATGCGCCGCGCATCGTGACGCTCGGTCCCGATCACGTGCAGGCCTCCCAGTTGCTTGACGACGGCCGAGTCCTCCTTCATGTTCTCGCTCCGCTCGATCTCCCGGACCAGACCATCCCATTCGTCGCGGGGCACATCGAGCCGGGTGGCGTACTTGTCCTGCAGGCGGGCCCACGCCATCGTTTCCGGATTGCCCCCCAGGATGATGTCGGTACCGCGGCCGGCCATGTTCGTGGCGATGGTCACACGCCCACTGCGTCCCGCCTGAGACACGATCTCCGCCTCCCGCTTGTGGAACTTGGCGTTGAGCACTTCATGTGCAATCCCGCGCTGATTGAGCATGCTCGAGAGTCGCTCGCTCTTCTCGATCGACACGGTACCGACCAGCACGGGGCGCCCCTTGCGTTCCACCTCTACGATCGTGTCGCGCGGAACCACTTCCTTCTGCTTGTGTCCCTGTGCTCTGACCTCGATCGAATCGTCGTGTTCGCGGACGATTTCTCCCCACAGCTCGTCCCCGTTCTTCATCACCAGCACGTCCCAGCGATTGAGCCGCTCGATCTCGTCCGCCACCGCAATGTACTTTTCGCGCTCCGTGCGATAAATCACGTCGGGATGTTCCTTGCGCCGCATGGGGCGGTTGGTCGGAATCGCCACCACGTCCAGCTTGTAAATCTTCCAGAACTCCGAGGACTCCGTCATCGCGGTACCCGTCATACCGCAGATCTTGCGATACAACTTGAAGTAGTTCTGCAGCGTGATCGTGGCCAGCGTCTGCGTCTCTTCTTTGATCCGGACACCTTCCTTGGCCTCTACCGCCTGGTGCAGACCATCGCTCCACTGCCGCCCCTCCATCAGCCGGCCCGTGAACTCGTCAACAATTACAACCGCCCCATCCTTGATCACGTAGTTCACGTCTCGCTTGTAGAGGTAGTGGGCCTTGAGCGCGTTGTCGATCAGGTGCGGCCACTCCATGTTGCCGGCCGTGTAGAAACTCTCCACCCCCGCCAGCTTCTCCGCTGCCCGCACCCCCTCGTCGGTCAGGTTCGTATTGTGGTCCTTCTCGTTGACTTCGAAATGGACCTCCCGCTTCAACTGACGTGCGATCCGATCCGCCTCGGCGTACTTGCGGACATTTTCGTGGGCCGGACCGGAAATGATCAGCGGCGTCCGAGCCTCGTCAATCAGAATGTTGTCGACTTCGTCGATAATCGCGTAGTTGAGCGGACCCTGGGACTGCTGGCGATACTTCGGATAACGATCGTCGCCCCGAGCTGCAGGACGCATGTTGTCACGCAGATAGTCGAAACCGAACTCGTTGTTCGTCCCGTAAGTAATGTCGCAGGCATAGGCCTTCTGCCGATCCTCCACCTCCATGTCGCTCTGGATGGTCCCGACCGTCAGTCCCAGTCCCATGTAGAGGGGGGCCATCCACTCCATGTCACGACGCGCCAGGTAGTCATTGACCGTCACGACGTGAACCCCGCGACCATCCAGCGCGTTGAGATAAGCGGCCAACGTCGCCACCAGCGTCTTGCCTTCCCCCGTGACCATCTCGGCAATGGTGCCGCTGTGCAACACCATGCCGCCAATCAGCTGAACATCATAATGCCGCATTCCCAGAAAACGGCGCCCCGCCTCGCGGCCGACCGCAAACGCCTCGATCAAGATGTCGTCGAGCGTCTCGCCGGCCAAGAGCCGATTGCGGAACTTGATCGTCTGAGCGCGCAGTTCTTCGTCCGACAGGGCCTGCATCTGCGGTTCGAGATTGTTGATCGCCTCCACCTTGGATTGCAATCGCTTGATATAGCGGGCGTTCGATGACCCGAACAGCGTGGTGACCGTGCGCTCAAATCCGCGCATCAACCCGCCGAAGAACAGTCCGATCAGTTCCCAGATTCGTTCCAGTATTTCCATGGTTCGCTAAGCCGCACTCGAGGCTACGGCGGCTACTAAGAGAGACCGAAAGATAACCGACCCATGTGCCGAGCAGCGTCATGACGCCGCTTCCACTGGCCCTGTTCGGTCGTAAGATGTTTTTCGTTAGTGAATGGGAATTATATCCTGTCAGTACCCCAAAACCGGGAGTTATTCGGCAGCACCTCACCGCTCCCGGAAGGCACCTGAATCGCGTAACATATAATCGCGTAACATATTCTGCCGACTCAGTTTATAGCGAATTATCGGTTTGGTCAACCGGGCGTCGTCCCGCGAACGCCGCAGACTCCCGCGGTAATGCTGTCGCGTTGGAGTGAGTCCCTGGGGCTCCTCGATGACGGGCGGGCGGCCAGACGCACCCCATCGGCATGGGCACACGTTCTTTTGCACAAGGTAGTGATCGTGGTTTCAAAACCCAAGAGCAAGGATATTCGGGGACAGTTCATTCTCCTGGGAACTGGTACCTCAGTAGGGGTGCCGACGATCGGCTGCCCGTGTGCCGTCTGCACCGGCGGCAAGCTCCGCAATCAACGCACGCGGAGTGCAGCGATCGTCGGCCTGCCGAAGGGCAACCTGCTGATCGACACGCCTCCGGATCTCCGCACCCAGTTGCTCCGCGAGGGAATTGGCATCGTGCACAGCGTACTGTTCACGCATGCCCATGCCGATCATATTTTTGGGCTGGATGACCTGCGCCTGTTTCCATTCTACCTGGGGCATCCGGTTCCCCTGTTTGCCGAGCAGGAGGTGGAGCAGGCGATACGACAGGCGTTCAGTTACGCCTTTGAACCGAAACGGCCACTGACTCATGAGGGAGCGATTCCCCAGCTCACCTTTCACACGATTGATGAATCGATCTTCGAGGTGCTCGGCACACGCGTGACACCGATCCGGCTGCAGCACGGTCCGCACTTCCGCGTGCTGGGGTTTCGCATCGGCAACCTGGCATACTGCACGGATACCAACGAGATAACACCTCACGGCTGGGAACTGTTGCACGGCCTGGATACGCTGGTGCTTGGCGCCCTGCGCGATCGGCCGCACCCGACCCATTTCAGCTTGGAGCAGGCGATTGCCGTGGCGCGACAACTCAAGCCGCGTCGGACGATCTTCACGCATGTGTCGCATGAGCTGGACTACGACGCCACCAATGCTCGATTGCCTCAAGGTATGGAACTCGGGTACGACGGCCTGAGCATTCCGCTGGGCTTGAGCTGAATCAACGATGGGGACCGTGTGGACGGCGTGTCACCGAGGCGTCTAATCCGCAGAATATCGAACAAGGAATGTCCATTTCCAAATGGACGAATCGCGTTCGCGGTCCCCGGCGATTGCTCGATGCGGCGCTCAAACGTTGCTTCCTTGTTCTTCTTCATTCTGCGGCTGCTTGTGCATAATTCTGCGGTCTTCTGTCGGATTCTTTCAGCAGGACAGGACCCCGGTCCGGCGAAACAGAGCGACAAGAAAGTCGCAGGTCCGGCCAGAAGCCGGACCTGCGATGAGGACCTTCTGAGGGTATGTGCCGCACTCAGTTGACGCGGGCGAACTTGTTTTGTCGCAGAGTGTTCACATAATCGCGCGTGATCAAGAGGATCTCGTCCAGATAGTAGTCACGCTTGATCTTGCTGCTGTCCGTAACTTCCTCCGCCAGCCGCTCTTCCTCGGCCTTGTCCGCATTGGCTTCTTTGCCTTCCTCAAAAAACTTTTTCTCGTTGAGCGTGACGGCCTTGTGAGCTTTGCGCTCCTGGTATAGTTCGATTCGTTTGAGCAGTTTTCCGAAGTCGGGTGATTCGCCCACCCGCTTGGCCGATTCCGCACGCAGCTTGGCGATCAACGGTTCGTTGACCAGATCGACGCCGCTGAACTTGCTGCGTTTGATATGCTGGAAATCGATGGCGAAATCCAAATCGGCTTCACCGATGTCCATGTGGTCGGTTACCGACGGGAGCACGATATCCGACAGAACTCCGCGCTTCTGTGTACTGTCACCGTTGGGACGGAAGAACTGTTGGACCGTGATTTTCAGTGCACCGAGATTGGGCGCAATCGGCACGCCGTACGCTTCGCCCAGGTTCTGCAGGCTTTGGACCGTGCCCTTGCCGTGCGTGGCGGTATCGCCCACGACCAGTCCGCGCTTGTAGTCCTGGATCGCACCAGCCAGAATCTCGCTGGCACTGGCGCTTAACTTGCTGGTCAGCACGACGAGCGGACCATCCCAGGCCATGCCGGGAGACGTGTCTTCCAGGTTCTGGACTCGCTTGTCAGGATCCATCACCTGCACGACCGGGCCCTGATCGATGAACAGGCCGGTCAGATCGACCGCCTCCACCAGGCTGCCACCACCATTGCGGCGCAGGTCGAGTACCACCGCGTCGACTCCCTGCTTCTTGAAATCGGCCAGAATGCGCTCCACGTCGCGGGTGGCGCTGCGATAGTCGGGCAGATGATCCTGAGCGGCTCGCATGTCCTGGTAGAAACTCGGCAGATCCAGGACTCCCACCTGGAACGGCGAACCGTCCGGCTTGGAACCGACTTCAAACACCTCACCATGCGCGGCACTGTCCTCCAGCTCGATCTTGGCCCGCGTAATCGAGTAAGTCGCGGCTTCCTTCGTGTTGGCAGGAATCACGCCCAATCGTACGACCGTGCCCGCTTTGCCGCGGATCAGCTGTACGACATCGTTCAGTTTCATCCCGACCACATCGACCTCTTCCCCGTCGTCACCTTGAGCGACACTGATGATCTCGTCATCCTTCTTCAGTTTGCCCTGCTTGTCGGCGGCACCACCCGGCACGATGTTTGCCACCACCGTCCGTCCGTCCTGGTCTTGAAGCTGAGCGCCAATGCCCTCCAGATTCAGCTGCAGAGAAATCTTGAAATTCTCCAGCGTCGTGGGAGACATATAACTCGTATGTGGATCGAAGGCCGACGTGATCGACGTCAGGTATGTCTCGAGCAGCTCGTCATTGTCAAACAGGTTCATGCGGCGCTGGAAGTTCCGGTAACGCTTCGACAGCTTGTCCCGCGCTTCCCGATCCGCCTCGGCCGGATCCACCGGCTTCAACTCAGGTTGCTTCTCTCCCTGCGGCTCCTGCAGCTTGTCGTCCGCGGAAGGGCCGTCCGCTGAAGGCTTCGTCTTCGCTGCCGACTCTTCTGCCGATTTGTCGGCTTTGAGCACCAACAGATCGTACTTGAGACGCTGACGCCATCGCTCCCGGGCCTCCGCAGCGTCCTTGGGATACTGGAGCCGATCGGGATCGGTGATCATCTCTTCATCAAGAGTGAAGTCGAAGTCGCCCTTGAGCAGCTCGTCGACCAGGGTCACCCGCTCGTCAATACGTTCCAGGAACCGTTTGAAGACCAGCTGCGCAAACCGCGTGTCGTAACGCTGCGACAACATGTCGTCGAGTTTGTCCTCGTAGCGTTTGAATTCGTCAATGTCCGACTGGTAAAAGTAACACTTCATCGGATCAAGCCCGTCCAGGAAAAGCTTGAATCCGCGCCTCGACGTCTCATCGTCCATCGTGTGCCGCAACAGATGCCGCGACTGCATCAGACGAGTCACAAAGCGCGTTACCTCGCGATCGGTAGGACTTGGGTCCGAAACCTCCGCCAATCCAGCCCGCCAGGCGCTGAACGTCACCAGCGACATCAGGACCAATATCAAACCACAACTTGCCCACCGCATACGCACCTGAAAGAGCCGACGTTCGCTCATGAGAATTCCTTACTGGCTGGACACCAAAACGAGCTGGTCACCGTAAGTTGTGTGGATTACACAGCTTGTAACATGTTATCCCTGCCCGGCGCCGTGAACAAGCTGAGCGATAGTAACCCGCTCTGTGGCAACGCTCTAGGGCAAGGGGTAGGGGTCGCAAAGCGGCGAAATTGTATGCTCCGTGCTCAAAAACGCCAAGGGAACTATTTTCGACCCAGGCCGCAGCAGGCCGCCGGGCTCAGGGGTCCAGAGCCACGTCGCGCGAACCGCACCGCGCGTCATCCACCGCGACCACGGCCACCATCTTCGACAGCCGCCGTTCATGTGAGCTGACCCGAATCCGTGCACGGCCCGAATGCCTGCCGATAGCACTCGAGTGCCTGCCGATAGCAATCGATCAGTGCCGCGGCGACGCGAGCATCGCAACCCAACCGTGGAGCGAGGCACCATCGCTGGCGCGACTGCCGGTGATTCTGCTGCTGCACAATACGAGTCACGTGGTCCGACAGTTCTCCGGCAAAGAGCAGGTGGGGTTGGATAACCACCCACTTTTGCGGCAAATTGAGCGCTTCCTCGACGACTGCCTCCAGACGCGGCTGAGCCATGGCCAAGAACGCTCCGCGAGCCACGCCGACGGGGGTCATCTGCTGGCGCTCGCGAAGCAACTGTTCGAAGCACGCGGTGGCCGAAGGGTCACGGCTGCCCCGCCCGACCAGGATCCACGCGACGTCCTGAGGATGAGGATGGTGGTGCCCTGCCGTTTGCTCGTGCGCCAAAGCCTCGTGAAAGCGCGAGGCGGAGAGCGCGAGGAGTTCGGGGTGGAGTTCCAAGGGTTGGGCGTGTGTCACGGTGACACTCGAGCGGTGGGCCGCTGCCCGCGCGGCGCGCGGGATGTCCTCCCGTGCGTGTCCAGCAGCGAATAGCAGGAGCGGTGCGACGATGACGTGTCTGGCCCCCTGCGCGGCCAGCTGCTCGACGGCAGCGGAAATGGTCGGCTCGGCCATCTCCAGAAATCCGGCTGCCACGGGGATTCCGCCGAGGCGGTGATCGATTTGTGCCACGACGTCCCAGAACTCCCGCTGTCCCTCGGCGTGGCGCGTGCCATGGCCGACGACCAAGAGAGCGTTCTGTTTCGGGGTATGGATCACGGGTGAATCTCTACGGCCTACCGGGGGCAGCGGGCTTTCGAACGCCGCCTGCGGAGGCGTCGGGGACCCCGTCGACCAATGGCGTACGTCTCACGCGGCTCGGACCGGGACCGGACCGAGACAGTATACTTTCTAGTGGGCAGCGTGTGGCTGGCCAATCACCTGTTCTCCCACGAGATCTGGCGGAAAGGGCGAGATCTGCCGTGGTTCACCTGTCGCGGGGGGGGCTCAGATTGTTATATTGGGTCGCAGATGGTTCGGTTATCGATGTTCGTCCTCGTGGCGTATCCATGCTCGCGGCGTAACGTAGTGGAGCACCAGCGCGGGGGCAGAGCGACTCGTGACGGGGCGGCGTGTGACCAGCCCGAGCGAATCGAGCGATCACGCGTGACCGTGCGGTGCCGGCTGGCCTGCAGGGATTCTATCATTCAGCGGTGATATCTCAGCAGTGAGCGGACGTGTTCACTTATTTGACCCTCCTCAACGGCGCGCGCGCCGGCTCGAACATCATCCTGCGTCAGGATGTGGAAAACCGGATCGGTCGCGGTCTGGAGTGTCAGATAGTGCTGAACGATCCCTTGAGTTCGCGGGTTCATGCGGTGATCGAGCGTCGGGACGGGGCCTGGTTCATTCGTGACGCGGGCAGTCGTAACGGGACATTTGTCAACGGCCAGAAGGCGGACGATGCTCAGCTGATCGAAGGCTGTCATGTCACCACGGGGATGACGGAGTTCTCGTTTCACCAATCGGACGAAGCTCCGGCGGAGCTTTCGTCGCACGATCCGGCGCTGACGCAGACGATTCTGCGGGACACGCCGGTGGAGCCGGGGCAGGCGCCGGACAATCTTTTTGCTCGGCTGGACGATCCCGACATGGCTCGGGATCTGCTGATTCTGCATCAGCTGAGCATCAAGCTGTTGGGCATTGAGGATCCGGATGAAGTCGTGCGCGTTTCGCTGGAGCGTCTTTATCACCGCACGGGTGCGTCGCTGGCGGGATTTCTCTGGCTCAGTGACGAAGGGGAGCTGAAACCGAAGCAGCTGTATCCGGACGATTCCACCGGCACGGTCACGCTCAGCAAATCGCTCACCGAGGTCGTTTGCCGCCAGGGGCATGCGGTGTGGATCGACAATCAATCGATGTCTCACAACACGGGCACGTTGAACCATTTTGCGGATGCCATTTGCGTGCCGCTGGTGCACGAACGCGCGACACTGGGGGCCATCCACTTGTACCTGGAGCATGGCCGGTTTGAGCAGCGTGATTTCGATGTGTCCATTGCGCTGGCCAACATGCTGGTCGTGGCGCTGGTGCGAGCGCGACAGCGGGCGATCCTGGCCGCGAATCACAATCGGCTCGTGGCGAAGTCGGCGGACTTTGACGAGTTGATTGGCGAGAGCGAGCCGATGCAGCGGCTCAAACGGAAGATCGCCAAGATTGCGCGTGCCACCGGCTGCGTCTTGATTCGAGGCGAAAGCGGGTCGGGCAAGGAGTTGGTCGCGCGGGCGATTCACCGGGCGAGCACCCGGGTGGATCGGCCGATGCTGTCGGTCAACTGCGCGGCGATCCCCCGCGACCTGATGGAGAGCCAGTTGTTTGGCCACAAACGCGGGGCATTCACCGGCGCCGATGCCGATCATCTCGGCTGGTTCCAACAGGCCAATTCTGGAACACTGTTTCTGGATGAAGTCGGCGAAATGACGCTAGAGGGGCAGGCCAAGCTGTTGCGGATTCTGGAAGGACATCCGTTCCTGCCGGTGGGTGCGACGGAAGAGATTACGGTCGATGTGCGAGTGATCGCCGCCACGAATCGGGATCTCGGCGAGTTTGTGCGTGACAAACGCTTTCGAGAGGATCTGTACTATCGACTGAGTGTCTTCGAGTTGGTGGTTCCCTCGTTGCGCGAACGCGGCCAGGATATCGAACGTCTGGTGCAGTTCTTTCTGGATCACTTCAAGCTGCAGCATGGACGACCCCAACTTACGCTCTCGGACAAATCGCGAGCCAAGCTTCTCGGGTACCGCTGGCCGGGCAACGTGCGCCAGCTGCGCAATGTGGTGGACAGCGCCGTCGTGATGGCTGAGGGTGAGGTCATTGAGCCGGCAGAACTGGGGCTGCGCGATGCGGGGACCGAGGAGGAATTCGAGACGCTGCGCATCGACCTGTGGGAACGCAAGCTGATCAAGGAGGCGCTGACCCGCACGCAGAACAACGTTCCCGAAGCCGCTCGTCTGCTCGGGATCGGACGAGCGACCCTCTATCGCAAGATCGACGACTACGGCATCCAACGCTGAATGAGAATCGCTCGGTTGGGTAACACCTGCGGGCGATGACGAATGACGAAGTACCCAATGACCAATGGAATGACGAAGAGGACGAATGTCGCAGGCTCTACCCACCTGCCAACGGAATCGCCATGAACGCGTTTCCGGCTTGAGTATTCTCTAGTTGGTTTTCTTTCGTCATTGGTCATTTGCTCATTGAAGAGGGCGAGAACAGCAGGATTGCCGTCGTCGATGGTTGGTCTGATCTCCACCGAGTGTGAATCATGCGAGCTGATCAAGTCCACGGTTGTCTGCTTGGCGAAGCGGTGGCAGACAGCATCGGCGCCACATTTGAAGGGCAGGAAAGGACGTGGTTGCGCAGCCGCTTCGGCGAAAAAACGGCCATGTTCAAGTACTCCGCGGACGCTCCACGCTCGTATACCGACGAGTCACATCAGCTCCTCGATGCTGGAGATCAGTCGATCCAGCACGCTCAGGTCGGTCTTGGGATTGAAGAAGACCGCCTTCCAGGCCGGCAGGGCGATACCGTGGGGTTTGTATCCCATGGAGGTCGTGAAACTGAGCCGGGCGTCGCGCTGGGGATCGAGAGTCACTTCGCGCTTTTCGTACATCCGCTGAATCTCGCTGAAGTAGCGCCGACAGGACTCCGGTGAAATCGTTCCCCCCTCGACGCTTTGAAAAATCTCCTTGGCATTGCGTCCGTGCGGCAGGACCCACCAGACCACGCTGGGACCCGGTGTATCCAGATTCAAGACCTTGCAGTACTCGAGCTGTTCCAGTCGCTCTTTGAGCCGGCGGGCCATATCAAAGGCATTCGCGACCAGCAGCTGATAACCTTGCAGCCCGATACCATTGAGCGAAGCCATCACCGTGTAAGGCCCCACGGCGGGTCGGGAGCACTCCAAAGTGAATAAGGCGGGGTCGTGCCGGTAATCCGCCTCGGAAAAGTAGGGCACGTCATCCATGGTGCGGAACAACCGGGCCAGATCATCGCGACGATTCACAATGAAGGCGCTCGAAGGGTAGTGTCCCCAGCCCATCTTGTGGAAATCGATGGTGACCGAATCGGCGTAGCGGATGCCGGCCGCCAGGCGCTGCGTCTGTTCGATCAGCGGCAGGGTCTCGGGCGAGACCTGCAGCGGGTTCTTCCGCGTGTCGTATTCCGTCAGAAAGCAGCCGGTCCAGCCGGCCGCCGCGTCAACGTGCAGGTGGGGCACGCTTGCGCCGCGCTGTTGGGCCACTCGTTCGATGATCTGTCGGATGGCGGCGATGTCGTCGATGCCGAACGCATCGGTGCTGCCGAACGTCGCAATCACAAATGCCACGCGCGCTTGATCGTCGTACAGTTCGTGCAGCTTGTCTTCGAGCAAGTCCAGACGCATGGAGCAGTTCCGGTCGGTCGCCACCGCGTGCAGATTCCGCGTGCCGATGCCCAGCCAGCCGGCCAGTGTGGCATTGCTGTAGTGTGCGGCTTCCGACACGATGCCGACCACCTGGTGGCTGGCCAGGCCATCGCGCATGGCACGTGGCACCACCTTCTCGATTCCCAGTTTGCCGCCGTAGAGGTTGGAGATGGTTCCACCCATCGTGAATACACCCCACGGCGACTCGGTGTGGTAGAACACCAGGTTGGCCAGCGCGGTGATGGCCTTCACCTCCAGCTCGTTGGAGCGTAGGCAATAGGTGTCGACGCAGAGATTCGGGTTCTTGAGCAGGCAGGCGAGTGCTCCGACCAGCGAGGCGAAATTCGGTGGCCCCTTCACATTCTCCAAATGGAGTTTCGAGTACCAGCTGTCGGTTCCCCAGAAGAAGGGAAAGACGGCATCCCGCGCGTCTTTCAAGTTGCCCGGGAGCGTGTGGATTTCCGGATTGGCTTGCGCGGTTTCGTAGTTGCGGGACATCAGTCCGCCGGGCGGCAACGTGGCTTCTGCTTCCATCGCAGAGAGAAACTCATCGAAGATCTCCGAGATCTGTTGCCGGTTGCAGACAAAGAACGTCTCGACAATCTGCTGGAGTTTTTCACGATCCACCATAGAAGAAATTCTCGCTGCTCGCGGTCCGGTATCATCACCCGTTGTGCCACATCCCGTTTTCGCCCCGATGTCGGCGACAGCATCCCCGCTCGGTCACGCCCAGTGTGCAGAGCGGACTCATTTTAGCTGGCGCCAAGTCGCCTCGCCCCCCACCTGCCGCTACAATCGGGGACAGACGCCGGCCGGCAGCCACGGCTGGAGGTGGGCGGGGCACCTGCCACTCCTGGATCCGCGACAGATCAAACGAGCCACGACAGATCGAATTGATGACGAGGAAGCAGTGATGTGCCACGTATTTCGAAGCGTCCTGCGGGCGACCGTGTTGGCCGTGTTGGTCCTGTTGGCTTGGAACGTCACCCTCGTACAAGCTCAAGAGTGGACGCGGTTTCGCGGTCCCAACGGGACGGGGGTGAGCGAAGCGGCGCAGATCCCCGTGCGGTGGACCGCGGCGGACTACAAGTGGCGCACTGAGCTGCCAGGGGTCGGGCACTCGTCTCCCGTCGTGTGGGGAGAGCAGGTCTTTGTGCAGAGTGCCGATCCGGAGAAGGCGACCCGTTATGTGCTCTGCGTCGATGCTCGCAGCGGCAAGATCGTATGGCAGCGGACGTACGAATCGAGTCATCATTTGCTGCACCCGCGCAACACGTTTGCCTCCAGTACGCCGGCCGTCGACCAGGACCGGCTCTATGTCGCTTGGGCCACACCCGATCAGTTGACGTTGCGCGCGCTGACGCATGCGGGCGAGGAGGTGTGGACGAAGGATCTGGGGAAATGGGTCAGTCAACATGGTTTCGGATCTTCGCCAATCCTCTACGAGGATCTTGTGATTCTGTTCAATTCGCAGCAGGCGGAAGAGCTGGATCCGGGCCAGCAACCGGGCGAGAGCTACATGATGGCCTTCGAGGCGGCCACGGGCCAGTTGCGTTGGAGCCAGCCGCGCGCCACGACGCGCGTCTGCTATTCGACCCCCTGTATCTATCAGCCGCCTGGCGGGCCCCCGGAACTGATCGGATGCAACACGGGTGATGGAATATTCAGTTTGGATCCGCGCACAGGCAAGCCGAACTGGTCGCTGCCGGTGATGGAGATGCGGACAGTGGCCTCGCCGATCGTGGTGGGGGACCTGATCCTGGCGAGCAATGGTTCAGGAGGGTTTTCCGGCAATTATCTAGTCGCCGTTCGAGCGGGAACGACACCGCGCGAAGCACATCGCGTGACGAGTAAGGCCGGCTATGTCCCCACGCCGGTCGCCCGAGGCAATCTGGTGTTCACGTTCTTCGACAGCGGTTTCATCAAGTGCTTTGATGCGACCACTGGGGAGGAGGTCTGGACCAAGCGGGTCACACGCGGATTCTCAGGTTCTCCCGTGCTGGTCGGCGACAAGATCTACTGCATCGATGACGAAGGAAACGTGGTTGTCTGGCGGGCGGATCGTCAGTACCAGGAACTGGCACGCAATCCGCTAGGGGAGGCGAGTCGCGCCACGCCCGCCGTGTCCGGGAATCGAATGTTCCTGCGCACGCAGTCGCAGTTGATTTGCGTGGGGGGCGGCGACTGAGCGGTAGGCCGAGCCCGTTAGGGGCCGGGCCAGCGATAAGCCGGGCCAGCGAGGCGTGGGAGTTCAGGTGGGTTAACGACATGGGCGGTCACGTATGCAGCGGGGCTGGGAGTTCTGGATCGATGTGGGCGGCACGTTTACCGACTGCCTTGCCCGCAGTCCCGACGGACAACTTAAGCGGCACAAGGTGCTCAGTTCGGCCGTGACCAAAGGAAATGTGGCATCGGGCTCGCATCGTCGGGCGATCGTGGATCCCGCGCGGCGCGCAGACCCTGCCGGATTCTGGATTGGTTATCAGCTGCGGTTGATCTCGGCAGAGGGTAACCCCTGCAGTTGGTCGGCTGTGGTGTCTTTTGATCAGGAGTCGGGCACGCTGGAGTGCGAACCGCCGCTCGACGCGGATCCCGCTCCCGGCCAGACTTATGAGTTGTTTCACGGCGACGAAGCGCCGCTGCTGGCAATCCGCTATCTTCTGGGGCTCCGTTGTGCTGATCCCATTCCACCTTTGTCCGTTCGTCTGGGAACGACGCGTGGAACCAACGCGCTGATCACGCGTCGCGGTGCGCGCACGGCACTGGTCACCACGCGCGGGATGGGAGACGTGCTGGAGATCGGCTATCAGAATCGGCCTCGCCTGTTCGAATTGTCGATTCTCAAACGGTCGTCCCTTGTCACGTCCGTCCTGGAAGTGAACGAACGTCTGAATGTCAGTGGCGAAGTGATACTTGAGCCAGACTGGGACGAGGTGCGACGGGATCTGGCCGCGTTGCGTCGGGCGGGAATCGAATCGCTGGCGATCTGTCTGCTGCACGCTTACCGCAATGCGCAGCACGAACTGCAGATCGAGCAGCTGGCGCGCGAGGTGGGGTTTGAAGAGATCAGTTGTTCCAGTCGCGTGGCACCGCTGATCAAGCTGGTGGCGCGAGGCGATACGACCACAGTGGATGCCTATTTGAATCCGGTGCTGCGCGGTTATGTGCGCCAGTTGAAGGCCGGACTGGGGGCCGATTCCGCCTGTGATCTGCGGATGCTCACCTCCGCCGGTGGACTGGTCGACGCCGACCAGTTCTTGGGCAAGGACAGCATTCTCTCGGGGCCGGCCGGAGGAGTCGTCGGGTTCTCACGTATTGCAGCGGCAGCCGGCTACGACCGAGCGATTGGCTTCGATATGGGAGGTACCAGCACCGATGTGACTCGCTTCGATGGTGAGTGCGAACTGCAGTATGAGACCGAGAAGGCCGGCGTTCGCATTGTGTCACCGATGATGGCCATCGAGACGGTTGCGGCCGGCGGTGGATCGATCTGTCAGTTTGACGGCGTGAAGCTGACCGTCGGTCCCGACAGCGCCGGAGCGGATCCGGGACCGGCGTGCTACGGGCGTGGCGGTCCCTTGACGGTAACCGACATGAATTTCTACACGGGGCGGATCCGCGCGGCGGAGTTTCCGTTCGCACTGCATTATTCGGTCGTGGAAGATCGCCTGGCGGTCATGCGCGCCGGCATTGCCCAGGCCACTGGCCGTACGTACGAGCTGACGGAACTGGCTCACGGGTTCCTGCGCGTGGCGAACGCCAACATGGCGAAGGCCGTTCGCTCGATTTCCGTCGCGCGCGGATATGATCCACGCGAATACGTGCTGGTCCCGTTCGGTGGCGCTGCGCCGCAGCACGCTTGTGCGATTGCCGAGGAGCTGGGGATGGATACGATCCTGAATCATCCCGATGCCGGGGTGCTCAGCGCCTTCGGGATCGGGATGGCCGACGTGGTCCGGCACCGGGTGGCGGGAGTGTATCGTCCGCTGGATGAGGAGTCGCTTGCGCATGCGCAGCAGATCGGTGAGTCACTGGCCCAGGAGGCGATGGGCGAGGTACTGGAATCGGGCGTCGGTGCCGATCGTATTGCCGTCACCTTGTCACTCGACCTGCGCTATCTTGGAACGGATGCCTGCCTGACCATTGCCCGACCGGCGGATGACAACTTTGAGGGAGCGTTCACGCAACAGCACGAGCGACGATATGGCTACACGCACTCCGGGCGCGGTCTGGAGATTGTGGCGGTCCGCCTCCAGGCCACCGGGCGTTCCGACGTGTTGCCCGACCGCGCCAGGCGTTGTCAGCGGCGCGAGGTGAAACCATCGCAGTGGGCCGACGTCTATTTCGGCAGTGCCGCAGCCACCTCCACGGCGATCGTGCCCCGCTCGACCTTGCGCCCAGGAGACGTGCTTCGCGGTGGGGCGATCATCACCGAGCCGCTGTCGACCACCGTCGTCGATCCTGGATGGGAGGCCGAGATGTTGTCCGGCGGCGAGCTGCTGATGAGACGCATTGGCGACAAAACGCCGGGCGACGAATCGCCGCACCGGGCTGTCCCTGAGGCAGCCGAACCAGAGCAGGCACCCAATCCGGTCGATCTGGAGCTGTTCAATAACCGCTTTGCTGGCATCGCCGAGAAGATGGGACTCATCCTGCGCAATACGTCGTGCAGTGTGAATGTGAAAGAGCGATTGGATTTCAGCTGCGCGCTGTTCACAGCGTCTGGCGACCTGGTCGTCAACGCACCGCACATTCCGGTGCATCTGGGAGCGATGAGTGAGACGGTCAAGTGTCTGATCGCCGACACGCCGGCTTTTCATCCCGGCGACGTCTTCGTGACCAACGATCCCTTTCGCGGCGGCTCGCATCTGCCCGACGTGACGGTTGTCACTCCGGTCCACCGCCAGCAGCCCGGCGAGCCGCCACAGCTGCTGTTTTTCACAGCCAGTCGAGCACATCATGCAGAGATTGGCGGCATCACGCCTGGCTCGATGCCGCCCTTCTCGCAGAATCTGGCCGAAGAAGGGGTGGTGATTCGTCAGTTCCAGTTGATGGACCAAGGGGTCTCGCGATTCGAGAAGTTGCGAGACTTGCTGCAGTCGGCACCTTTTCCCAGTCGCGCCGTGAATGAGAATCTCGCCGACATCGCAGCGCAGGTGGCTGCTAATCGTCAAGGTGCTGAGGAACTGCTGGAACTGATCTCGCGCAAAGGAGTCGAGACGGTCCAGGCCTACATGCGGCACATCCAGGCGGCCGCTGAGCGGAAAATGCGGGCTGCCATCAGCCGACTGCCCTCTGGTCGGCATCACTTCACGGACTATCTGGACGATGGCGTTCCGATAGCGGTGACGATTACGGTGAACGGAGACTCGGCCATCGTCGATTTCCAGGGCACGGGGGAAGTGCAGCCAGGCAACCTGAATGCCAATCGGGCGATCGTTACGGCGGCTGTCATGTACGTCTTCCGTTGCTTGATCGAAGAAGATATCCCGCTCAACGAAGGGGTCCTGGCGCCGCTGGAAATTCGACTTCCCGCCTGCCTGCTCAATCCACCCAGGCGTGATGATCCGCGGCAGTGCGCTGCCGTCGCCGGCGGCAACGTGGAGACGTCGCAGCGCGTGGTCGATGTGCTGCTGGGTGCACTGGGGGTGGCAGCGGCGAGTCAGGGAACGATGAACAATCTGCTCTTCGGAGACCATTCCTTCGGCTATTACGAGACAATCTGCGGCGGCAGTGGCGCTACAGCTCAACAGGACGGAGCCAGCGCAGTGCAGACGCATATGACCAACACGCGATTGACCGATCCGGAGGTTCTGGAGCTGCGTTACCCGGTCCGACTGCATGAATTCGCCATTCGACGCGGGTCGGGAGGAGCCGGACGGCATCGCGGCGGCGACGGCGTCATTCGCCGGATGGAATTCCTCCGACCGGTGCAGGTCTCACTACTCACTCAACGCCGTGGAGACTATCCTCCGTACGGACTCAACGGCGGCTTGCCGGGCGCCGCGGGACGCAACGAATTGCGATTGGCCAGTGGGGAACGCCGGCTGCTCCCCGCACAGATCCAGGTGGAAGTTCAGCCGGGAGATCAACTGACGATCGAGACGCCCGGCGGAGGTGGATGGGGCGAACCGTCGCCCAGCCAGAGAATCGGATTGGAAGCATCCGACCGAGACACGCCGCATGGAAGTGGCAGGGGAAGAGGGACAGACCGCATGGAAGTGGTAGAGGAAGAGGGACAGGCCGCATGGAAGTGGTAGGAGAAGAGAGACAGGCCGCAAGGAAGTGGTAGGAGAAGAGAGACAGGCCGCATGGAAGTGGTAGGAGAAGAGAGACAGGCCGCAAGGAAGTGGTAGGAGAAGAGAGACAGGCCGCATGGAAGTGGTAGGGGAATAGGGAATGCGACAATGCCACATTGCGACAATGCAGCAACGGGCGCGGGTGTGTGGTGGTGGCGTCAGCCTGCTTCATTGAAGCATTGAGGCATTGAAGCATTGAAGCATTGTCGCATTCCCTACTGCCGTTCCACATCCGATCGGTCTGTCCTGTCCTGAAGCGTGCCGCGGCCTGATTGCCGCGGCCGACGGCGCGATGCGCCGCTGCACTGGGCTACGGCTTCCTGGCTACGGCAAAGTCGCGCCCTGCTCGCACGGCGATCCAGGTGAACGCTGCGGCCAGCGTCATCACGACCGTGGCGGCCCACAGAGGTAACTGCGGTGTTTCGGCGAACAAGCGCATCCCCAGGACCGGTCCAATGATGCGGGCCAACGATGAGACGCTCTGCGCCACGCCCAGCACATGCCCCTGCTGATCCGGACTGATTCGGCGAGAGATCAGCGATTGAAGCGACGGCGTGACAAACGCCAGGCCGATCACGAAGACCGCCATCGACAGGCAGAGCCAGCCGAAGTTCTCGCGCTGCACCGTGAAGCTCAACACCAACAGACTGAAGGTGGCCAGAAGAGTCCCCCCCACGGCCATTGACCCTTCAGAAGCTCGACCGGCCAGGCGGCGAACCAGGAATCCCTGGGCCAGAGTCATGACCAGACCGAGGTAGGCGAACGTACCGAGTACGATCACGTGCCGGATCTCGGCAGGTGTGTGGTACCCCAATCCGCGCGCCCACGCGATGGCTCGCTGCATGCCGACCATGTCCTCCGCGCCACTGGCGGCCTTGTTGTACAGGGCGTTGATCACCGGCGACAAGGTCGCTTCAAAGGCGGCGAGCGAACAAATGACAATGAACGAGGTGAGCAGCAGCAGGCCGACCGAGGAAGTGGTCAAGGCCACTCGAAGTCCCTGGATATCCAGCAAGCCGCGACGCGCCTGCTTGCTATGAGGCGTCTTCGACTCGGGAAGCATCCACAAGGCCAACACGAATGCACTGCCCGACAAGCCAGCGGCAAAATAGCCGGGCCAGGGACTCACGTCGCCGCTGGTACCCGCCAGCAGCGACAACGCACCGATCACTGGACCGAGCGTAAACCCCAAGGCAAACGCCGCTCCAATGAGCGCCATTCCCTTGGTGCGGTCCGCAGCCGACGTGGTGTCGGCAATGTACGCCTGAGCGGTCGAGATCGTGCCACCGGCAATGCCAGCTCCAATCCGCGCCACGAACAGCCATACCAGGCTGTGCCAAATCGTCGCGATCCCGAATAACGCATAGAATGTCGTCGATCCTGCCAGGCCGACCAGCAGAATGGGACGACGGCCAAATATATCCGACAAACGCCCCCAGATCGGCAAGAACAGAAATTGCATGGCGGAAAAGCTCGACATCAGCAGCCCCACCAACCACCCGGTCTGCGCAGGGGTCAGATGATGCATGTGCGCGAACTTCTCGCCGTAGATGGGGAGCAGAGGAAGTACGATGCCGAAGCCCAGCAGGTCAATGAAGACCGTCAGGAAGATGATCAGCAAAGAACCACGGTGCGGCTTAGGGGAGGGGTACGTCAATTGCGGTTGACCTTGACTGCTCGAGGATTCGATCCGACTCCAGAAATCGAAGAACTCCTGTGTGAGTGAGGATATCGCACAATCTGCCGGGGAGGAAGAAGTGCTCCCACCTTGGCCCCCCAAGAACAGCTCCCCCGTGCATTCCGCGTCCGCCCCCGACCCAGGCCGCCGCAGATCAGGTCAGTTGTGCCCCCGTTTTCCACTAGTGGGGGAGATCGTATGATGCACGCATGTCGAGAACTTCTTTCGAGTATCGCCGCAGGATGGAACGGCTTGAGCCCCATGAACTTGCTGCGCACCAGCTCGCTCGCCTCAATCGGCTGCTCGAGGCCATTCGGCCGACTAATCGCCTCTACGCGGAAAAGCTCACTGGGATTTCTCTGCCACTCCCGTCGCTGGACCAACTCGCGGACGTTCCCTTCACGGTCAAGGACGAATTGCAGCAGTCATCCGACGGCCAGCATGATTACGCCACGAACACCAGCTATCCGCTCGACCGTTACGTCCGGTTCCATCGCACATCGGGGACGCGAGGCCGGCCTCTGGCCGTGCTCGATACGGCGGATGACTGGGCCTGGTGGATCGATACGTGGCAGTTTGTGCTGGATGCGGCCGAGTTGAGTGCGAAGGACCGAGCACTGATGGCCTTCTCGTACGGACCGTTCATTGGTTTTTGGAGTGCTTTTGACGCTGCGGCAGCACGTGGGGCCATGGTGATCCCGACTGGAGGCCTGAGCACGCTGGCGCGACTGGAACTGGCTCGCAGCTGTCAGGCGAGCGTGATCTTCTGTACACCTAGCTATGCGTTGCATCTGGCAGAAATCGGCACCCACCACCAGTTCGACGTCAGCTCGCTGGGCGTCCGCTGCCTGGTCGTGGCAGGAGAGCCTGGTGGATCAATCCCGGCTATCCGGCAGCGAATTGAGCAGCTCTGGAAGGCACGCGTCATCGACCACAGCGGCGCGACGGAAGTGGGACCATGGGGGTATTCCGACGCTGATGGACGTGGTCTGTACATCGTCGAAAGCGAATTCGTGGCCGAGTTCATCAGGCTAGAGGATCAGCAACCTGCCGTGGAAGGTGAGCTCGCTGAACTGGTCCTGACCACGCTCGGACGCTTCGGCAGTCCGGTCATCCGTTACCGCACAGGAGATCTTGTCCGACCGCGGCACGAGCCGGACGCCGGGAATCGATTCGTTCTGCTCGAGGGAGGAGTGCTGGGGCGAGCCGACGACATGATGATCATCCGGGGAGTCAATGTGTTCCCCAGCTCCGTCGAACAGATCTTGCGCAGCTTCCCCGAGATTGCCGAGTATCGACTGATCGCCCACAAGAAAGGCGAAATGGACGCTTTGTCCATTGAAATCGAAGATTCGCTCAACGCTCCCCAGCGAGTGGCGGAAACGCTGCGGCTGCGGCTGGGGCTACGCGTGTCGGTGCAATCGGTTCCACTGGGCTCGTTGCCGCGATTCGAAGGCAAAGCCACGCGGTTTATGGACCAGCGGACGGCCACTGGGGGGTGACGAATCCGTCCTGATGGTGTATTGTCCACCAGTCCGCGTGGTTGCGCAAGATTGCGCAGACCCGGACGAATAGCACCTCACAACTGGCCTTTGTCCGCAGACGGTGGAGCACCGACACATGTCGGGCCCAGGAAATGCGGCCCAGGAAATGCGGCCCAGGAAATGCATGGGACGGGAGGAGAGGGCCCTGTTCGCGCCCCGAGTGCGAAGAATGCGTACTTGCCAGGGAACAGCGACCAGGGAACAGCCACGCGTGCTTTGCGACAGCGTGACTTTCAGGTTGGGTGGCACTGGCTCCGCCAGTGCAGGCTTAGCTTGCGGGTTGGGTGGCACTGGCTCCGCCAGTGTAGACTCGCCCGATAGCGTGAGGATCACTGGCACAGCCAGTGACAGCGAGATTCTGAGCGGTCGCGGAGCACTCGTTCGCGGCTGGGGTTTGTGACGGCTCGAGAAACCGGTTTGTACTGGCAAGGGTACGGTTAGTGACAGGGTGCGCCCGGTGGGATGAAGTACAAGGTGGAGGAAGAGCGGACAAGCCTGTCCTCGGCCGATGATCGCGAGCGGCGCTGTTCGCACTCTGACACAAGCCCGTTCGGTACCTGATTTCCTGTATACATGGAAAGGATGGAAGGATGAGACGATTGATGATGGTTTCTGGTGTTTTCTTGTTGCTGGTCGCCCTGCAGGTGGCATCCGTCCGCGCTGCGGATGAGCTTGACCTGCGTCGCGGTGTACCGAGCGATGTCTATCTGGTGATCCTCGCGAAACACAATCCGGAGCGAGACTTCCAGAGGAAGTATTACGAAGAGGTCTGGAATACGATCCAGGAAACGCAGATTCTGGAAAAGGCGCTGAAAATCATTACCTCCCGCATGGAAGAGGATCAGCTGGAGCAGGCCAACAGCGTGATCGAGGAGCTACGGGAAGCGGTCAAGCCGATTGACATGCAGGCTTTGGCCGACTGCAAAGAAATGGTCTATGCCCAGCAGATGCAGATGACCAGCCTGGGGCCCCAAGCTCCCTCGATTCCGGTGGCGGACCATCTGGTCCTGTTGCGACTGACGCCCGAAGCGGTTCAGTCGACGGCCGACGGCATCACCAATTTCTTCAAGCTGGCCGAGAAGCACACCGGCGGTGAGTTGAGTGTCGAGACGACGAAGGTGGGCGACGCGACCGTCACGGCGCTCGTAATGCCTCCCCAATCGCCGTTTCAGCCGGCCATTGCCACGATGGGTGAAGTGCTGATGTTCGGTTCGACCAAGGCGTTTCTGGAGAAGAGCATTGGCATGTTGACCGGCCAGCAGGGCGAGTCGAAGTTCGACGACCCGCGTCTGGCGGCCGCGCTGCAGAAGTTGCCCGCGCCGGAAGACAGTCTGGTCTTCTATGACGGCAAGTCGCAGTTCGAGACGTTGCAGAAGATCGCCCCGATGATTGCTGAGATGGGTGGTGGCGACGAGAACGTGGAACGGGTCGCGAAGATCATTGATATGATCATGAAGGACGTTTCCATTCTCGATTATGATGTGACGGTGGAGTACACAGAGGGAAACCTGAATCGGACTGCCAGTTACGGTAAACTGCTTCCCGGCACCGAGGATTCCACGTTGCGGAAGATGTTGTCCAGTGCCGAACCGTTTGAGAAGTGGCAATCGTGGGTTCCCTCCGGCGCGCTCTCCTACTCGCTCGGCACGGGGGTCTATCTGCATCCGCTCTACGAGCGCATCATGACGGTGCTGGACGAGGATGTGGAAGAAGCCGAGGACGCGTTGGAGCAATTCGAACAGATCCAGGAACAGTTTGACGTTCATCTGGATCGTGACATTCTCCAGTCATTCACAGGCAAGTACGCCTCGGTCAGCATGCCCTCGAACATGGGGAATGCGGATTCCGTGACGGCGCTGCAGTGCACTAACGGCGACCGGATCAAAGAACTGATCCACCGCGGCATCGAAGCTCTCAAGCAGATTCCGGCAATCCAGAGTCAGCAACTGAAACTGGTCCCATCCAAAGAGCTCAAAGGCTTCGAGGAGCTGTCGGCCATCACCTTGACGGCCCTGGGTGTGCGTCCTGTCATTGGTTTCCAGGACGGCTGGATGTACATCGGCAGCAGCGCCAAGGCGGTCCAGAAAGTGCTCAAGACCCAAGCGGGAGAGGGAGAGACGATCGAGCAGAGCGAAGCTTTCACCCGCCTGGATATCGAAGTGGAAGGCGCTGTGGAGTCGATCAAGTACACCAATACGGCCGAGAGCACGCGGGCCCTGGCTGCCGGTCTGAATCAGGCGGGACTGATGGCTCCCATGTTCATGGCCATGGCCGGTGCCAATTCGGAAGACGAGTCACTCAAGCCGGTCCAGGAAGTCATCGCATTACTTCCTGACCTGTCCAGGATCGTCGCCAAGTTCGACTTCCTGGAGGCCACCATCACGGTCGTCCAGGACGGCGATGAGCCCGACAGCTATACCAAGCGCAGCGTGACGGTCGTGCGGCCAGCGGAAGAGGAGGAAAAGGAGTCAGCCAACAAGTAGGCTGAGCGTTGGTCCCTTTCCTTGTGACTAGAAGCGAGCTCCGGAATCGTCTGATTCCGGAGCTTTTTTTTCCGGCTACGGATACCAGGGGCGTTGGATCGGAGCTCGCTGTCGCATGGGTGGCGGCCCGCTGCCGAATCACGCTCGTGGATGAAGTGAGGGGTGAATATTTCGCTGTCAGCGATCCATCAGCGTGGTCGCCGCGTAGGAGAAGCCGCTGTGTGGTGGGAGCGGTCGTCGGGTGCCTGTTTGACCCTCGTCACCAAGGTGCATAGAATCTCCGGCGGTGCGGACTTGATTGATTTTGGCTAGGCATGATAGTCGAGTGGCTGCCTCGAGTGGTGGTTGCTCTTCTGTCGCTCAGGGCGGGTGAGCTTTCGGGCGATGTAGCTGCCTGGAACGCTTGATGTTCAGGCATTTCTAAGTCGTGGCAGTCGTATGCATTCTCGTTTCCGATTCCAACTTCTGCTGCTGATTCTGACCGGCGCCGTGCTGGATGGCGGCACGTTGGGATTTCGAGCTGCGTGGGCGAGCTGCGGTGACTGGCTGGCCCAGTCCGAAGCCGGCAGGCATGGCCAGACGGGATTCATGCTGAACCAGATGTCCACTGACGTACCGGCGCGTTTTTCCGTTTTCTACTTGCGCGAGGACGAGAAAGCGCAGAGCACCATGCGACAACCGTCGCCGTTGCAGCCACTTTGCGGCTGTACTGATCCGGCTTGTTCCATGCAGCCTGCTCTGCCCGTTTCCCCTGTGCCTGCGGGTACGCCTGGCGATTCTGAGCGTTCCGCGTATTGGCTGCACTTTCATGCTGCAGCCGACGGGGATGGTCAGCTGATGGAGGTTGATTCTTGTCATCCCGTTCCGCTGCGCCGTGCGAGTGACATCTTTCGGCCACCGCGGAGCGATTCTTAAGTCTCTGCATGCAGCAGGTGAGGGCACGAAGCGCTCGGCGCGCGATGGTGCGCTAACGCAGGTGTCTTGAAAGTGATCGGGTGGAATTTCCATCGCGTGTCACCGCCCGCTCCCGGTGGTCTGTCGAGCGAGCCCCTGATTCCCCTATTCCCTGGTCCGAGAAGCGAGTCTCCATGACTGCCGCGTGCGGTCAAAGAGCCGATTCAGGTCGGACCTCGGCGGGCAATCGAGGTGAGCTTGTGCGCATCGAAAGCGGACGGGCCATGCAAGTGACGGTGTGACTGGATGCACGGGCATCGCACATCGGCCCTCAATCCTTCCAGCGGCAATACTCTGATGATCGCCGTGTTCGGCCGGCGCGTTGTATCGCCGGTTCTGCTGCAGATCTGACCCTTCGGATTCACCTTGCTTCGGTGCGGCTTGGGCGCGAAAGCGAACCGGCACCGGAGAGCGATCGCGCTGCGCGCTGCCTGATGCGGTGCCGGACCGTCGCGCGGACGTTGTTATCCTGCGAAATTTCATCCCAGTTCATATGAGAGAATGTGGAGCTATTTGCCATGCAACTTCGACGAGCGAACGCCGGATTCACCCTGGTGGAACTACTGGTCGTCATCGCCATTATCGGCATCCTGATTGCGCTCCTGCTGCCGGCCGTCCAGTCCGCTCGTGAGGCGGCGCGGCGGATCCAGTGCGCGAACCATCTGAAGCAGATTGGCCTGGCGATGCACAACTATCACGACATTTGCAATGTCCTGCCATTCGGGCAGGGAGGAACGGGACTTAAGTACTCGGCTATCACGCTGTTGCTTCCCTTCATGGAACAGGTGCCGCTCCACGAGAGTATCGACTTTCGACAGCCGTATACGGCGCCGATGAACGATGCGGCGCGTTTGACGGAACTGGGCAGCCTGCGCTGTCCTTCCGATGGGCGAAATCCGCTGCCGGAGACAGGTGGAGCCACGAACTACATGGCGAACAAGGGGAACGGCATCGTCTGGCGCGATGCGACCGGCCCGAACGCCGGCTTGGAGAACCCCAATGGCGTCTTCTATTTTCAAAGCAAGGTACGTTTTGGAGATATTGCCGATGGCCTGAGCGCCACCGCCGCCTTCAGCGAACGGATCCTCTCTGACGGGAGCAACGGGATTGTCAGCCCCATCGCGGACGTGTTTTTCCATCCAGGATCGCCCACGACGCCGAACGAAGCGATGGAGATGTGCGAAGCGCTGGATATCACCAATCTGGCCAATCAGTTTCCTCTGTTCATGGGTGCGCCCTGGATCGACGGCCAGCACACCTATCTGCACACGACCGGCCCCAACTCGCGATCCTGCGGGTACTTCCTTGTCCTCCGCGCCGTCATGCCTTCCAGCAGTCGGCATCCAGGTGGCGTTCAGGTACTCCTGTGTGACGGTTCTGTGCGGTTCGTGACAGACAGTGTCGATCTCTATACGTGGCGCGGGTTGGGGTCGCGAGCCAACGGGGAACTGCTGGCGGAGTATTGAGCTGAGGCAGAACCTTACCGAGCGAGGCCCCGCTGCCACGTGCGAGCCATCGCACAGGGGGCAGTGGCCCAGGCGAAGTATGCCAATCAATCAACGTGCCAATCAACCGTTCACAGAACGACGTTGTTTTGGCCGCGCGTGGGCACAGAAAGTCGCCTTTCGCTCCGCTAAATAATCGCTCCTTTCGCGGAGCGAATGGCGACTTTGGCGGACCGTGAACGGTTACATCAACCAAACGCCAATCAACAGGAGAATTCGGTGAAACTCACTACTGCGATTTCACAGAGACATCGCTGGCCGGCGAGGGTGGGCCTTTTGCTAATGCTGGCGCTGCCGGGTTGCGGTCCTCAACTGCAGAGGGCCAAGCCGGTCGATGTGGATGAAGCGCGTCAGACGCTGACGACCGTGCTGGATGACTGGGCCGGCGGAGGCAAACCGGAGGACTGGCTGCAGCAGTCCCCGCGTGTTGTGGTCCAGGACTTCGACTGGTCGAGCGGCGCGCGGTTGAAGTCGTATGAGATCCTCGGGGCGGGCCAGTCGCGCGATGCGAACCTCTTCTGTCAGGTGAAGCTGGTGCTGGAGAACCCTGTGCAGAAGAGGGTCGAACAGACCGTGACCTACTGTGTGGGAACCGATCCTGTCCTGACGGTATTTCGAGCTCTCGGTCCGTAAGGTCTCCACAGAGAACCGCAGCATATCGAGCAAGGAAGTGCAGAATAGCGACGGAAAGGGAAACCCAGGGTTTCGTCATCATTACCAGCGGAACGTCATTCCGCGTTAACCTTGAGGAGTATGCATTGTGACAACTCGCAGTCTGTTTCTCGTTATCGGTACTTGGCTTGTGTTTGCGTGGGCGTCAGGTCAACAGGGGTTGTCTCAGGACAATGCCTGCGCTTCGTCGGAGTGCGCGGCATCGCAGCCGGCCGCGGCACCGGATCCGGTGCCAGCGGAGGAATTGAGCGAAGAGGCAGAGAAGGTGGTCGAGTCGCTACGAGCGACTTTGCCGGAGGGTTCGGAAGCACGTGTGATGCTGGAGGACATCGTTGCCGGGCGACGGCTGGGGCCCGACGACGGTTGGTTTCGCGTGGCTGTCTCTCAGAGTCGCTACGACTGGTCAGCAGTTTCCGCTCGTTACGATCGAGATGCTGATGGCAAGATCCAGCGCCCGGAATTCCCTGGCTGCGCGGACGATTTTCAGCGACTCGATCGCAACCACGATGCCGTCGTGACGGCCGATGACCTCGACTGGAAGGACCATGCGTTAGTTCGATCACCAGGTGCGATGCTGTTTCGAGCGGCGGACCAGGATACGAACGGCAAACTGACGCGCGACGAATTCCTGCAGCTCTTCGATCAGCTCGATGCCGCATCACGCGGCTATCTGTCGCTGGACGATCTGCGAAACAGCTTTCAGGAACCTGCGGAGTCTCAACAAACGTCGCGGACCGATCGGCCTAGCCGCAGCACACTTGTGCTGGGCTTTGCGCGCCAGGAGCTGGGTTCGCTCCAACCGGGATCGGAAGTGGGTGAGAAGGCCCCGGACTTCACCCTCACGGCACTCGACGGCACTCCTGTTACGCTTTCGTCAGAGATCGGGGCTCAGCCGATTGTGTTGATCTTTGGTAACTTCACCTGCTGGCCGTTTCGCAGCAACTCCGGCAATTTGGACGAACTGTATCAACGTTACAGGGATCGCGCGAAGTTCTTCCTCATCTATGTACGGGAAGCGCATCCCAGTGACGGCTGGTGGAGTCTGAACAATCAGCAGAATGGCATCGACTTCGCTCAGCCCACGTCCGATGAGCAGCGCTGCAGCGTGGCCGGAGAGTGCCGCCAGTTCCTGCAGCTGGGCGTTCCGATGCTGGTCGACACGGTGCAGGACACGGTCGGGACGACGTACAGTGGGATGCCGAATCGGCTCTATCTCATTGATCGGCAGGGGCGGGTGGCCTTCAAGAGCGGTCGAGGGCCATTTGGCTTCAAACCGGGAGAACTGGAGCAGGCGTTGATCTGGAATCTGGCTCAAGAGCAGGCGGATGCCTCATCCGACCGCAGTGCAGGATCGACGGAGTAAGAATCCGACAGCGAACCGCAGAATAGCGAACAAGCAGCCGCAGACTGACCAAGGAAGAGATGGCACCGCGTAATCGCCCATCGAGCGATCGCCGGGGACGACACGACCTTCCTCTTCCACTTGGACATGGGACATTCCGTGTTCGCTATTCTGCGGTTCGGACGCGGGACGTGGGAAGGTTGAAAGGCCGGGACAAATGGCCCAGGTGATTGTTGTGGAATCTACTGCATAGGTGAGCCTCTTCTTTGGGACGGCTCACTTCTTTACCGCGTAGCGGTTAGATTCAACAGCCCCGGCGCACCCTGGGCAGGCGTCTGGGTGTTCCGATACCCCGCAGGGGTTTTCCAGGTGGCGACGACCAAGGAGACCGGTGGCCCGCCGCCCTTGTGAAACGCCTGCGGCGTATCGAATGCATGGGGAATTGACCACCGAGGGTGCAATGCGCAGCGGAGGCAACCCTGCGCGGCGCACCCAGGGCTAATGAATGCAACCGTTTCGCGGTCAAGACAATCGACACCCACTGTTGACTTTGTTTTTCCTGAGGAACAAATCCCACAACTGCGACCAGGACGATCTTCCCTGGCCGTTCATGTCTCCACGCAGGACGAACCAACAGGTTGTTTGTCGGGCGATTACTGTCCCAATCCGCCGGGCGGCAGGAAGGAGTTGGGCGGCTGCTTGGGGGCTTCGGGTTTCTTCTCAATCCCGTCGTCCTGCAACTGGCGGAGCGAATCGATTCCGAAGCCTTCCTCTTTGGCCGAGGCCTTTTCCTTGATCAGGTCATTGCGGCCGAGGTGGACTTTCTTGTACTCGTCTTCCGCAATCACATAGTACCAGTCGGCGAAACGCGAGTTTAACTCGGCCACTTTTTGCTTCGCCTTCTTGAGCTTCTCGTCGCGTTCGTCCTGCTTGCGCTGGTTTTCCTTGCGGATCCGTTCCCGTTCCAGTTCCAGGTCCGACTTCGCACCAACCGATTCATCTTTCTTGGCTTCGGTGCTGGCCGGATCACCGTCACTGGCAGCGGCCTCGCCGGCCGAGGTGTCTTGGGGGGCTTCGGTCGCGGGATCGTCGCCGCCCGGGAGCGGTTCCAACTCCAGTGGCGGGAACTGGGACTCGTCGAGTCGTGCGCTCACGAACAAGAAGCGGTTGAGCTGTCCTTCCGCGCTTCCTTGGCCGGCGTCGTCGATTTCACCGAACCGCAACACATATTCGATACCGTCTTTCATACTGACGAGCACTTCGCCATTGGCGGAGAGGATTTCAGATTCACCTTCCTTGATGGGCACAGGGTAGAACCCGCGGTTCATCAGCGAGAGTTTGCTTTCTTCGTTGTTCAGGATCTCGCTGCCCGCCTTCAGGTCCGCTCCCAAGCCGCTGGGTTTGCGGACGACATCGACGATCTTGGTATTGGCCAGGGCCGATTTGAGGTCATTGAGTTTCTGACTGTTCAGCTCTTCGGTGTCGAGCAGTTCGGTGGGCCTGGCCTCTTTTCCTTTGTAGGTTACGAGCCTGTTGAGGATCCACTTGCTCGTATCGCTATCCCACGACACATCCGCTTCGAATCGTTTTTCGAGCTGACCTTGTGCTCCGGCGAGCGTCTGCACCAGGACGATTGAATAGTCCTTCAGTGTCACGCGCTGCACATCCAGCGTGTTCAACTTCAGCAGATCACGTTCGATCCACTGTTCGAATTCCGTGGGGAACTTGGCCGGGTCGATCTTGACCACGTACACCGGGTTCTGGCCAGGGATACGGACGAACCGGAGTTCTTCCTTTCCCTTGATTCCTTTGCCGATGATCAACTTCGCCAGGTCTTTCCCTTTGGCGTCGTTGATGGTGACCATCAAGCCGACGCCTTGCTGGCTGGCTTCCATCTTCTGTTTGTCAGGTTCGACGACGCCGAAGGTCTGTTGATCGCCGGCATTCTGTGAGACGACGTCCAGAACCTGCAGGTCGATCATGCTTGTGGCGGCATCGCGCATTTGCGTTTCGGCATCGGCCGGGTAGTTGGCGCTGGAGGGAATCGACCACAAGCCAGTGCGAGGGTCTCGAGCCACTTCGAATTCGGAGAGGGAGCCGACTTCTTCATTGAACTTGACGATCTTCAGGTCGGCGGCCACTTCCGGATCGACGAATTCCGGGAAGAGGGGTTTGCCGACCAGATCCGGTGGCTGGAAGTCATCTTGTTTGGGGTAGGTGAAGACGGTGATCAATGCGATCCCGATCGCCACGCCCACGTAGATCAGTGTCTTGACCGCCTCATTCATGTTTATTCCCCTCGACAAACGCGAGAATACGGTGATTTCTGGATGGACAAGGAGCGTTTTCCCGGCCGCCGTGTACCCGTGTCGGCACGGAACCTCAGGACGGGGCTACCGCAGCCGCGACTTCTCGATACCCTCACGTTCCCGCAATCGTCGGCGGACGAACACGACGAATCCGACGAGGAACGGCGGGATCCAGGGGATCGCGACCGCCCAGAACTTGTACCAGAACTGCATGCCTTGGATTTCCAGGTCGACGTCGCGCTGGATCCGCTCGGTGTCGCGATCTCTTTCCCGCTGCAGTCGCTGTTCCATGATCTCGAAGCGGCGATCGAGGACTTTCTGCTGGTCTTTCCAGCGTTGAACCGCTTCGCGCAGTTCCGTCTCGTTGATCTCCTCGCCGTCGCTCTGTTTCTTCTGCAGCTCGTTGACCTTGGTCTGGAGCTTCTCCAGCGTGGCGTTCTTCTCGTCCTCGGCTTTCTGCAGTTCCTTCTTATACTCGTCGCGGAACTTCGCCATGCTCTCGAATTCGCGCTGCCGAGATTCCTCCACGCGTTTCTCGACCTCTTGCAGCGTGGCGTAGTGCGGCTTGCGCTTGCGAATCTCGATGTAATCGGTGTCCCCCGAGAGAACATCGATGATATTGAGCAGGAAGGTGACGTTCTCAAACTCCCACCGGATATCCTCCTGCTCATCAGGTCGAGCCCGAATGCGAAGGAAGGCGGGAATCATCATGTCGATGTCGGAGACGTACACGACTTTGATCGAATCGGACGGGTCTTTCTCCGGGGTATCACCGGCCGGGGCATCACCTGCCTTGCCGTCCTTTTCCTTCTCATCTTTCGTGTCGGAGGCCTTCTCGGTTTCGATCAAAGCGGCGATCGTCAGATTCGGGTCGTGTTTCTGGAAGGCTCTGAGCAGCTCGGAATCACGCTGGTTCTGCATGAACTGCTCATAGGCGATGGTACCCGACTGCTCACGCGTCGAGACCAGCTTGACGTACTTCAAGTTGCTCTTGGCGGTGGGAGCAATGGCTCCTGGGAACGGAAAGAACAGTTCGTCGAGCCCGTTGGTGATGGAGTTGTCGGGATTGATGAGCGCGGTCTCCTCGCCTGGCTCCTCACGCACAAAGACCCATTCGTCAGGAATGTCACGCAGTTGGAGCACCGGGTAGGGATTGTAGCGCTGCCAGACCAGGTCGGGCTGGTAGAAGCCGTCGCGGCCCATGCTGCCGGGTGATTCGATACCCAGCAGGTCCCACAGCTTCTTGATGTCGGCTTTCGGCATCGGCTGGCCACCCATTCCCATCATGCCAGGAGCCTGCTTGGGCTGACCGGTACCGGGTACCGAGCCCATGAAGGCTGGGAGCGGATCCTCGAAGATTGCGGCGGGAACTCCTTTGCGAATCGCTTCGAGCAGGTATTCCATGCCCTCGGGTGGCAGTGACGAGGGCTGCACGACGAGCAATACGTCGTAGCGTCCCATCTCCACGGGCTGCGTCAAATCGACCTCTTCCACATCGTATTGCTTCTCCAATTCGTCGATGATGGCCTGGCGAGGCACTTGACGGGGCTGGCCCCCGGCAAAGGAAAAGCCGCCAAAGAGCTGGGCGTCGGTGCGGACCACGCCGATCGTCTTACGCTCCGTCTGCGCCACGGTATTGATCGAGCGGATCAGTTCGTACTCCACCGGAATCCCATAATCGAAGAACGGCACCACGACCTTCTGCAAGCCGCTGCGGAAGACGGCGCCCAGAATCAGCTCCTTATCGGTGATCGCTCCGCGCGAACGCGTGCGGATCTTCTCGGGCACAATGCCGAACTGCTCTTCGGCCAGAGCGGCTTCCTCGCTGAAAGGCTCGAGGTTGTTGTGGATGTTGACCCGGATCTTGCCGGAGGCTTCGATCTCCTTGAGCATGGACAGGAGGTTATGTCGCGTCTTGATGTACTGTTCGGGTACGTCGCCGCTGACAAACGCGTCGACGTAAATGGGATTCTTGGGATCCAGGTTGCGGATCAGTTCGAGTGTGTCGGGTGACAGCGAACTGATCTTCCCCTCCGACAGGTCTTTTCGGGCGGCCTGCAAATTGACCGAGAAGAACGCGGTGACGGCCAGGGCGGCGATCACCAACGCGATGGATCGCACCAGGTAATGGCTCAACAAGGAATGACCGTCCCGCCCTCCGTACCAGTGACGTGCTCCGATCAGGACCATGCTCAGATAGAGCCCGACGACGATAATCGCGGCGAAATAAACCATCGACGAGAGCGTGATCACGCCGCGTCCAAAGGGATCAAACTGCGCTGCGATGCTCCAGTTGGAGACCACTCGCGACAGATTGATGCTCGAGAGAAACGGCAGATCAACGCGACTCGGCAACACGTCGGCCATCTTCATGAAGACCAGCGGTGCGTTGAAGATCAAACCCAGGATGAAACCGATCGTCAAGTTGCGTGTGAGGAAGGAGGCGACCATGCCGATGGAAATCATGGCCAGCCCGATGAACCAGTAGCCGACATAGGTGGTCAGGAACAGGCCCATATCGACCTGTCCCAACGCCAGCAGGCTGAGCACCGTGAACGTGGACACCTGCGAAAAGAGGAGTGACGTGGTGAAGATCGCAGAGGCGGCCAGGTATTTGCCGATCACGATGTCGAAATCGTTGGCCGGCAGTGTGAGCAACAGCTCGTCCGTCCCTTGCCTCCGTTCTTCCGACCAGATGCTCATCGTGATGGCCGGAATGAAGACCAGCATGATGAGCGGGAGGTAGAGATTCAGCTGATCGAGATTCGCCATGTTGGCGGTGAAGAACTCATGAGGCCAGAAGGCAGCGAAGGAGGAGAGGAGCACAAACAGGCAGAGAAAAACGTAGCCGGTCGGATTGCTGAAGTACCCGACGAAGTTCCGTTTCAATACGGCATAGGCCGCCCGCTTGAAGATCAGCAGCGGGATCATCGCTGCCAGCAGGATGCCCACAAATACGAAGTCAATCAGCAAGAGAAAGAGCAACTCTGTGAATACGTCGGTCATAGCTGCTACCTGGTCCTGTTAATACTGCGTGTTGATTTCGCTCGATCTACCGATTTCGCTCGATCACATCCGCCTCGTGCGGCAGGGGAGGGAGTGGTCAAACTGCCGCTCCCCATCCACGTGCCGCCACCACTTGTTTCGATCGTTGTATTGCTGGTTTCCGTTTGAGTCGGGCGTGGCAGTTCGACCGAGCTCTTCGACTCGGCAGCGCCTTGTTCGAGCGCCGCGTCGTGTGGCCGGTCGCCACGTCGGGCCCCTTGTTGAGTCGGTGACTGTTGAGTCGGTGACTTTTCAGTGGGCGATTTTTCAGTGGGCGACTTTTCAGTGGGCGACTTTTCAGTGGGCGACGGCTTTGCCGCCAGATCCGGCCTGGCTTCCGCGCGCTGTCAACCGCGCGAAGGCTGCATCCAGCCCGTCTCCCTTGGGATCCAGGTCCGACACGGCGCCATCGTACTTCACGCAGCCTTCGTCAATCAGGATCACGCGACTCGCCATCGCTTCTACTTCCTGCAGGATGTGCGTCGACAGCAAGACGGTCTTCCGCATGCCGCGCAGTCGTTCCATCGTTCGCCGCACCTCCCGAATCTGATTCGGATCGAGTCCGGCGGTTGGTTCGTCGAGAATCAGCACATCCGGTTCGTGCAGCAGCGACTGCGCCATGCCGACACGCTGCCGATAACCTTTCGAGAGTTTGCTGATCGGCTTGTGAAGTACGCTTCCCAGGGCACACAGATCGATCACCGAGTCAATTCGCTGTTGCTTCTCGCCGCGCGCCATGCCGCGCGCCTCGGCAAAGAACTCCAACAGACTGAACGGAGTCATGTCGGGATAGAGCGGGCCGTTTTCGGGAAGGTAGCCCAGACGCGCGGAGCCGGCCAACCGGTCGTCCTGCATGTCGTGCCCGGCGATGCGGGCATGTCCCGCCGACGGCGAAAGATAGCCGGTCAACAGCTTCATGGTGGTGCTCTTGCCGGCACCGTTGGGGCCCAGGAAAGCCACGACTTCGCCTTCGGACACCTTGAACGATACGTCCCGGATGGCGGCGAATATCCCGTAGAATTTGGACAAGCCATCCGCTTCGATCATGGGGAGTCTTTGTCTCTGCTCAGTCATCCTGCGATCTCGCTGGCACAAAAATACTGTACACCTGAACAATAATAGGGCGCTGGCCACAGGGAGGATGGCGACTGCCGAGGCGATGCCTGGGTGGGACAGTTCCGGCCACGTGCCCGGTTCTCAGCGGACTTCGCGGTGCGCAGGGGTCGGACTGCACGCGACCGCTCAAAGTCTGATATACGGTGAGCATACGTTGCCGGTTCGGCCGATGCGCACCGCGAAGTGTCAATTTAGGCTCCCTTCCGCTGCAATTCAACCATGGCAGCGCTTCCTCTCGCCCCCGCTCGCACCGGCGCCCGTGCCGCGGAGCCGACCGCAGGGCCGATGCGCC
>JBGSHS010000430.1:0-14828 GCA_041752115.1 Pirellulaceae bacterium
CTCGCCGATCAGAAAGCTCGCGCCGAACAGCAGCAGAGGCGTGAACACGAGGGACACGAGACGTCGGAGAAAAGCACCGATCGGGGCAGCGAGTTTCTCTTCATGCGACTGAAACATGGCCACAGCCTAGCAAATACCCGAGAACGGATCCAGTTCTGCCCACACCGTCGGCATTTGCCAGGCCGGCGGCACGATCGGTACGGTCGTTCCGCTGTAGTCAGAGGACGTCGAGTTGGTTTACAATGGGCTCATCGCCCGTTTGGCGTCCGCTTCCCGACACTTCAGGAGCCTGCACCATGCCGCACAGTGTCGCACCGGCCCGTAACGCGTCCTGCCGCGAGCAGCTTGCTGACTCGAAACAGCCTCGGCCCGGTAATTCGCACGGACCATGTTCGATTCGAACTGCCGGCTTGCTCCTCCTCTGTGGGCTCTTCGCGTCGATGTCGCCCTTGTCGCCAGCGGCCAGCGCAGGGGAACCACCCACGCAAGATGCGACACTCCAAGCGTCCCTGGACGCTATCGGCCAAACGGTGGCTCGAGCGCGCAAACTGGCGGACCGGCTGCAGACGGCCGGCGCGGAAGATCGTCTGCAGCCGTTTCTGCGTGAGCTCCAGGAGGTCGACGAGCAATTTGCCTCACTGCGTGACACGGACGCCGCAACGACCGAGACTGCCGCGCAGCTCCTGACGCGTGCGCAAGCGGTGGCCCGCCGCATCGCCCTCTGCAATCCCCTGCTTGACTTCGACCAGCTGCTGTTTGTCAAACGCCACGATTCGGTCGGGGTCTACCACATGTGTGATCAGTACTACGGCTGCAATGCCAAGCCGGGGGGCGGGCTGTTCGTGCTGCGCGATCCGCTGAGCGATCAGCCGCAGGTTGTGAATCTGCTGGAAGACTCGGTCGTTGAGAATGGACGGCTCTGTGGCCAGAAACTCCAAGGAGGCAGCTTCCTGTCGCCCGAGGTTTCGTTCGACGGACAAACGATCCTGTTTGCTTACAGCCAGGCGAAGGCGTGGGAGAAGTACCAGGGGCGCGAGGCGTATGAATGGACCCCCGAATGCTGCTACCACATCTTCAAATGCAACGCTGACGGCAGCAACCTGGTGCAGCTCACCGACGGCGAATGGGACGATTTTGATCCGTGTTTTCTCCCCAACGGACGGATCGCTTTCATCTCCTTGAGACGCGGCGGCTACTTGCGGTGCGGGCGGCATTGTCCGGTCTACACCCTGCACAGCATGACGGCCGACGGCGAGGACATCATTCGCCTGAGCCATCATGAGACCCATGAGTGGCATCCGAGCGTGACGAATGACGGCATGCTCGTGTACACGCGCTGGGACTACGTCGACCGAGACACGAATATCGCGCACCACATCTGGACCTGCTTCCCCGACGGTCGCGACCCTCGTTCGTTTCACGGCAACTATCCGCAGCAGCGCGAGTCGCGCCCGTGGATGGAGATGGCGATTCGTGCGATCCCCAACTCCAGCAAATTCGTGGCCAGCACCGGCGCGCACCATGGCCATGAATTCGGCTCCCTTGTCATCATCGACCCGCGAGTTGAAGATGACAACAGCATGTCACAACTTACGCGACTCACCCCCGACACTCCCTTCCCGGAGGCCGAAGGAGGAAAGGGGAATGTCGCCAAATACTCCGCGTATGGAACGCCCTGGCCCCTGAGCGAAGAGGACTTCCTCTGCGTCTACGACCCGGCCGCCAGAAATCGCGGCATTTACTGGATCGATCGCGATGGCAATCGGGAATTGATCTATCGGGACGAGTCGATATCGTGCGTGAGCCCGATCCCGCTGCGTCCGCGACAGCGGCCTCCGATTCTCCCCGATCAGACCGTTTCGACCCTCGCCGCTCGCCAACTGCACCCCACGATCCCGCCAGCTACGATCGGAGTGGTCAACATCTACGACAGCGATTTCACGTGGCCAGAAGATGTGCGCGTCACAGCCCTGCGCGTGATCCAGGTGCTCCCCAAGACAACTCCGCCACCGAACGAGCCGCGGATCGGTATCGCTCAGCAAACCAATGCCCGCGCCGTGCTGGGAACCGTCCCCGTCGAATCGGACGGCAGCATCTATTTCGAAGCTCCCACCGGAAAGGAGCTCTATTTCCAGGCCCTGGACGATCGCGGGCTGGCCGTCCAGTCGATGCGCAGCGGCACGTACTTGCATCCCGGTGAGCAACTGACTTGCCAGGGCTGTCATGAACCCAAGCGTCGCAGTCCCGATCGTGAGTCCATCGTACCTCTCGCCATGCTGCGTGCTCCCTCACAGATCACCCCCGACGTGGAAGGCTCCAATCCGTTCAACTATGTGCAACTGGTCCAGAACGTACTCGATCGCAACTGCGTCGACTGCCATCAGCGTGAACAGGCTCTGCCGCTGACCGGCGAGATCGAAGGCCCCTACGGCTGGACTCGCTCCTATACCAATCTGGCGCCCAAGTACGGCTTCTATTTCGACGTCACCAACGGATCCATCGGGTCAGGAATTCATGGCGGAGCGCGAACGATTGCCGGCCAGTTTGGCGCGCAGGCTGCCCCGCTGCTCGACTTCCTGGGGCCGGGACATTATGGAGTGCAGCTCTCACCAGAGGACTTCCACCGCATCACGCTCTGGCTGGACTGCAACAGCGAGTTCTTCGGCGCCTACGAGAATACGGCGGCCCAATCGCGTGGCGAGCCCGTTTCACCGTCGCTCGATTGACGTAGCTTCGGCATCCGTAGCTGCGGTCGCGCAGACCGCGGGGGAAGTGGCGAGCGTAAGATCGCTTCCCCACGCTCTGCGCGAGCGTGGCTACGTTCTGCGCGAGCGTGGCTACGTTCTACGCGAGCGCGGCTGCGGGACGTTCTGCGCGAGTGTAGCCACGCGTCGGCGTTACCACTCCAGACGTGCATCGCCGTCCTGCAATTTACCGGCAGAACGAATTCTTCGCGCCGCTCGACCCGTGAGCGTATCGCCGAGATCGTCGCGCGCCTGTTCGGCAAATCTCTGCAGTCGTTCCACTACCTCGGGATGCTCCGCGGCAACGTTCTGTGTTTCACCCACGTCGTGTTTCAGGTCGTAGAGGGCCAGTTCAATCCGCGCGGTTTCGTAGTTTGCCGGCAGACCATCCTTGCCACCGGGTCGTCCGGCGAGCGTTCGGTAGTTGTGTGGGAAGTGCAGTTTCCACTGGCGGTCGCGCACGGCCTGCAGTTCGCCACCGCCGTAATAGCAGTAGAACGCTTCGTGCGGCGATTGTGCTCCAGGTTCGCCAAACATCAACGGCCCGATGTCTCGGCCGTCAATGGGATGGGAGGGTAACTCGGCGCCAATCAAGGCTGCCACGGTAGGCACAATATCAATGGTCGACGCCAGCTCGTCGCAGACGGCCCCGGCCGGGATCTTACCCGTCCAGCGCATCAGCGTCGGCTCACGAATCCCACCTTCGAACTCCGTCCCCTTCCCTTCGCGCAACGGCCCGGCTGATCCAGCATGATTCCCGTAGCTCAACCAGGGACCGTTGTCGGCAGTGAAGATGACCAGCGTACGCTCATTCAGACCATTCGCCCGGATCGCAGCGAGGATTTGTCCCACCGACCAGTCAACTTCCATGACGACATCACCAAACAGACCACAACCACTCTTCCCCAGAAACTTGTCGGAGACGTAGAGCGGTACGTGCACCATGCTGTGGGGCACGTACAGCAGAAAAGGCCGGTCTTTGTGGCGATTGATGAAATCAACAGCGTGCTCCGTATAGCGTGTGGTCAGCTGTGTCTGGTCCTCTGCCGTCACCTCTCGGTCGATCACCTGGTTTCCTTCGATCAGCGGGAGATCGGGATAGTCCTTCCTCCGTTCGGCCGCTTCGGGCGGAAGTCCGGCGTAGTGAGGATGCCACGGCCACATGTCGTTCGAGTAGGGGAGGCCGAAATACTCGTCAAATCCGTGCTGCAATGGCAGGAACTTGGGTTGATGCCCCAGGTGCCACTTGCCAAAGCACGCGGTGGCATAGCCGCGCTGCTGGCATACCTCCGCCAGAGTCATTTCGTCGCTGTGGATGCCGATATCGGCCTTCGGGCCCAAAGCGCCCGCAATTCCCACGCGCCGGTGATAGCAACCGGTCATCAGAGCTGCACGGGATGCCGAACAGACCGCCGATGAGACGACGAAATCGGTGAACTTCATACCCTCGCGCGCCATCTGGTCCAGATGCGGGGTGGGATAGTCGCTCGCTCCGAAGGGGCCGATGTCGGCATACCCCATATCGTCGATGAAAATCACGACCACATTGGGTAACTCAGGATCTGTGGCCGCACCGTTCTCGAACGCCCAACAGGGCCCCACACCAATCGCCATCAGCAGCACGGCCAGACTCACACCAAGGGCCCTTCGACAGCTGATTCGCCGACAGGTCGCACGCCATGCTGCCGCACACTCCCGCATCCCCAAGTAATTGCTCATCGCATCGCTCCGCATCTGTCTCATTCAGTCAAGGTGCTGAAAACGTTCTCCATCGACCAACTGGCAGCCCGCGTGCCCAAACCGGATTTCGAGTGCCGGCGACTTGGCAATCGTGCCAGTGAGTTCCAAATGATGCCAGCCTTTCGCCAGCGAGACAGGCACCATCGTCCATTGCGCCGCCCCGTGAGAGCTGTCCGCCGCCTTCCAAACTGGCTTGTCATCCAACATGATCTCGCTCACGGCATTACCCTTGAACTGGAACTGATACAGCTCGGCAGAGGACGCCGTGAAGTATCCATCCAGCTTCAGCTTCTGTCCCGTCGCCTCCTTGGCCTTGTCGGCCAGCCACTTCCCGTTCTTCATGCCTTCCACTGTGCCCGCGTCTTTTCCGTCGAGCGTCAAGCGCAGACCGGGCTTGAGTCCCTTTGCCTCGAACGACCTGATGGCCGCAATCGGTTTCGGAGCGACGACGGTACATGCCAACGGAGCACTTGACACGGCGGTTCCTTCCACCTGAGCCGTGGCCTGCAGCCGGACCGGACCCATCCCAAGTCGCCTGGTGTCGATCGTAAGCGTGCCCGACGGCCCGGCAATCTTGCCCAGTTCAACCGAGTGGCTCGTGACGACCATTTCGGCAGCGCCAGCCGCACTCGCTCTAACAGTGATCTCGTCTCCGTAATTAACCTGCTCAGCATTCTTACCATCGAATGCCAGCTCGACCGATTTCCCCTGGTTATCAACTACCAGCGGCAGGACGAGGCAACTTTGTGAAGCGATCGGACCTTTGGCTACGGCAACCACTCGCAGTTCGTGCCAGCCGTCACCGAAACTGGTCGTGTCGATCGAATAGCTGCGAAGCTGCGGATTCACCTTGCCCCGCTTCCCGTCCATGAACAGCTCGAAATGGTCGAGCACCGATTCCAGATCACTCACACCGGCCAGTGTCGGTTTGACGACGAGCGTGCCCGATACGCGTTGGTTCGGCTGCAGCTGGTCGACTTGCACTTCGTACTGCTGCGCCCACGGTTGACATAGCGGGTCGCCAACAATCAACAGCTGATACGGCCCAAACACCGATTGATAAAACGACTCGGCCAGGTTGCAGCCACGGGCGTAGTGCACATGAATAAAGGCAAACGGGAATTTCGCCTGAATCGCATAGGGCTCGACCACCGTGCCGCTCGTGCCTGCCGCCCCGGCCCGAATGAATTCGCTCAGCGGCGTCTGGCCAGCTCCTTCCTGCATCGCTCCACCGAAGCTCGTCAGGTGCTCACAGATCGCTCCCGGCACGATCGTGCTGTTGGACTTATTCCAGTCAAACGTGGCCGAACCGGCCATGAGGCCGACGATATCCGATTTTCCCTGCGGCAACGTTCCCTTCTCGATCTTCCCACGCACCGGCGTCTTCTCCAGCGCTCGGACAGCGGACACGAAGGCCGGCGCCCGTGTCGTCGAACGAATGTCGGAGTTCTCCATGAAGTAGACGGTTCCCTTCGGCTGAGTAGCATCGGCCGCGGCACTGCTGCGGAGTGCGGCCAGCGCTTCGCTGACCGAATTCCCTCGTCCGCTCGTGACCGCCAGGACGGTCGACATCATGTACCGAATCCCGCCGTCAGAGACGAGTTCTCCCCGGTCGTTCCACTGCAACTCCGACTGAAAAGCCAACGTGGGCTGAACGTCAAACGCCCTTTGACCGTTCTCGTCCATCTTGCCCAAGAGCGCCTTGAAGTTGACCGAATCCCGCAATGATGCCAGGTCCTCGTCTTTCTCCGCGTGCTCCCGCTGCGACCAGCCGGCTTTCACCGCCTGGAGCAGCGATTCGATCGCTTCGTCCGTGCGGCCCAGGCGAGCCAGGCAGCAGGCGAGGTTGTACTGCACTCCTGCATTGGCCGGCAGCTTGGCCGCCAGTGGCTGAAGCACCTTCGCGGCCTCGTCCCATTTCTTCTCCACCAGCAGTTTCTGACTCTCGACATACGCCTGGCGATCTTCGGCCGACGACGGGATGGCTTCAATCGAATCCGTTTGTCGCCGCATGTAGAAGTTGTTCGCCAACTGCATGTACTCAGGACGCTTGGCCAAGACCAACTGATACAGGTAGGTCAGTCCGTTGATGGAGCCCGTGGGGGGGAGAGGTTTCGCCGGCTCAGCCCCGGCCAGATCCTTACTGGCATCGATCGCCGTGGGAAAGTCGGCCGAGTAGGCGATACTGTCGATCTGCGACAACACCCCTCGTTCCCACAGGGTCTTCATGACCGGCAGGAGAATCTGATTGCGAAACGTCTCCACATCCATGCGTTGGAACCCCTTCAGACCGGTCAGGTGAATCACATTGCGCGCCGGGATTCCCCTCACCTGCACATAGTGATTGGCAACCGTCTGCGACGCCCAGCTATCGTCGTTGACTACCACGGCCACATTGGCAGGCCCGCCCCCGGCGGTGGCTTGTGCCGCCGCCAAACCCCAACAGACAACCCCGACAACCCCTGTGACCAGGAACGCCGAGCACAGCCCCCCCCACGTCGTCCCCCCGTTGTGCCCCGAACTGATTCGCTTCATGGACCACCAACCTCTACTATTTTTCGCACCTCGGAATTGGTTCCTGCCGCTCGATCCACGCTGTCACGCTGTCATCGTACCAAATCTGAACCAGGTGTGGGTCCACTGGCTGCAAAGCGACCCAGGATTGCGTACATTGAAGGGGCGGAAGAACCGCGTCCTGGAAGACAGGTGAAGATCGGCCGCCTCCGGGACAACGGACCTGCGGAACGCTCCTTTCCTGCCGCGTGCAGTGACCGCGACCGCTCCGACAGACGGACAGGTCGCTGGCGGTGCGTCCGCTGAGACGACACAGCCACTGGACAGGCACGGGACCGGAATTCCGGACTGAAGAAACCGATTTGTACGTACTTTGCGGAGATGACTCATGATGTTGCACCACTATGTTTGTCGAATCCTCACCATCGCCCTTTCGTTGGCGATGCTCGCTCCAGCCATGGCCGCGGAAAAACTGGATGAGGGCAAGATCCGTGTCCTGGTAATCACGGGCGGCCACGACTATGAAATCGATCCGTTCGAAGCGATGTTCAATTCGATGGCTGACGTCGCCGCAGACCAGGCGAACTATCCTGCTGCAGCCGACCTCTTGAAACCCGATCTGGCAGACAAGTATGACGTCGTCGTGTTTTACGACATGTGGGCTCAGGGTATCACGCCCGAACAACAACAGAACTTCGTGGCCCTCTTGCAGCGTGGGATCGGCGTAGTCGCCCTGCACCATACGCTGGCCGCACACCAGGACTGGCCAGAATACGAAAAGATCATCGGCGGCAAGTTCCAGTTGAAAGAGCGTCAAGTTGACGGCAAGACCGTTCCGAATTCCGGATATGACCACGATCAGGACATCGACATCCATGTCGCCAACGCCGACCACCCGATCACAAAAGGGCTCTCAGACTTCCAGATCCATGACGAGACGTACAGCCGCTACGATACCGACCCGGCGGCTACGGTGCTGCTGACCACCAAGCACCCCAAGAGCGATCCGGAACTGGCCTGGGCCAAGACCTACGGCAACAGTCGCGTGGTCTTCCTGCAGCTGGGCCACGACCATCTGGCTTATGAGAACCCGAATTATCGCGCGTTCTTGGCCCGGTCGATTCGCTGGACCGCCGGTCGGCCCGCTGATCCCCAATCACCGGCGACCCCCTTGTTCAATGGCCAGAACCTGACGGGATGGAAGCCCGATGGAAAGGCCGTCTGGGAAGTCATAGATGGTCTGCTGATCGGCAAGCAAGGCCCTGGCAACACGCCCGGCGACTTGTTCACGGAAGCATCGTACGGCGATTTCGAGCTGACCGTTACCTACCGTGTCGAATGGCCGGCCAACAGCGGAATCTGGTACCGCTATCAGGGTGGCGATAAGACGTTTCAGGCTGACATCCTCGAATACGCCAGTCCGTTCGCCTTGAGCGGTTCACTCTATCGACCAGGCCTTCCCGGCAAGCCGTTCATCGCCATCAACGAAGACGCCAGCATTATCGACCGGGAAGGATGGAATACGATGGTCATCCGCGCCGTGGGAAATCGGCAAGTGATTTTCCTCAACGGCACCAAGACGGCTGACGTCCGCGATGACGTGTCGATGGAAGGGAAGATCGGTTTTCAGGTCCATCCGGGTGACGAATTCGGCCCGATGAAGATCATCGTTCGAGAAATGACGATTCGTCCTCTTTGACGTGCTGACCCAACCGCATCAGACAGGTCAGAGCCATGGGGACGTGAAACTGGCGTCAGCCGGGAAAGTTAAGTACTTCGGTGTTGAAGGAGCAAGGTTATGGTGCGTTCCCGTGGCTACCGTCTCCCCCTGGGAGGAATCATCCTGTTGCTCACCTGTGCCTGGCAGGGGCTGATCCAGCCCCTGCCCGTGGCAGCGCAAGTTCTGGAGGTTGACCCGGGCATGTCGCAGGGCATCTGCGCCGTGCTCGGGTTGCCGGAAGGAGGCGACCTCGGCTCGATCGTCAGCCAGGCACAGCAGAAGCGGATGAAAGTCTACTTTCAGTCTCCCGACGCTGACGCTATCCACCGATTGCGCACTCTGGCCGCTCAACGCGGCCTGCTGGGCCAACAAGTGTTTATCGAGCAAGGCGATCTGTCCTCACTGCATCTGGCGAGCAATCTGGCCGACGAAGTACTGGTTGCCGACAGCGTGGCGGCCGACGTGCCGCACAGCGAGATCCTGCGCATCCTGCGCCCAGGAGCTGTGGCCCAGGTTGGCTCACAGCAAGTCGTCAAGCCGGTGCCGGTCGGTGTGGACAGTTGGTCACACGTCTATCACGGGCCGGACAACAATCCGCAGTCGACCGATCAGGTGGCTCGCGCGCCTTACCGCACCCAATTCCTCGGCGGGCCGCTCTTCTCTCCCATGCCTGAGGTGACCGTCGCGGCCGGTGGTCGCATCTTCAAGGCCTTCGGCCATATCGCGCACAAAGCCAATCAAAACGTCGTGCTCAACCGACTCTACTGCATCAACGCCTACAACGGCACCATACTCTGGACTCGCGATCTGAGTCCAGGCTACATGATCCACCGCAACACGATGATTGCGACGCCAGACACGCTCTATCTGGGTGACGATCAGTCGTGCAAGTTGATCGACGCCGCCACGGGGCAGGTCCGGGATGAGATTGTCGTGCCGGAGAATCTCGCAGACGGAATCGTCTGGAAGTGGATGGCACTGGACAATGGCATTCTCTATGCCCTGGTTGGCGGAGCAGAAATCCAGGTTGACACGATCACCTCCGACGTGCGTGGCATTGGCCACTGGCCGTGGGGCATGTGGAAAGGACACGACTACAGCGACCCGCGCACCAACTTCGGTTTCGGCCGTACGTTTCTGGCCATCGATCCCCAGACACATAAAGTCCTTTGGAACTATCGCGACGAGGACTATCTTGACAGCCGCGGCGTCTGCATGGGCAACGGCCGAATCTACTTCTGCAGTCCGGAGCGGTTTGTCGGCTGCATCGAAGCCGAGGGGGGAAATCTGCTCTGGAGGAATTCGGATGAATCCCTGTTGCAGGCGATCGGTCCCAACGGCCCAGCTCAGCACTTCGTGACCGGCTACAGCACGACTGCTTATATGAAGTGCAACGACCAGCAGCTGTTCTTCGCCGGCCCGCAGCGCAACCGGATGGTGGTCGCCTCGGCGGAAGACGGCCGCTTGTTGTGGGAGAAACGCCAGGGAAATGTGCAGTTGGTGCTGCGTGATGAGGGCATCTACTGCGCCGGGCCGCAGATGGGCGATGACATGGCAGGGGCCGTGTACTCATACGACGGCGACCAGTTGGCGTCGCTTCCGATCCGCCGAGCGTGCACGCGAGCCACGGGCAGTATTGACGGTGTCTTCTATCGCACCAACGGTGGGACCGTGCGCGTGAATACGGCCGACCACTCCGCATGGCACATCGCGCCCATGCGTCCTCCCTGCCAGGATGGAGTCTTGATATCGGATGGTCTGTTGTTCTGGGGGCCCTGGATGTGCGGCTGCCAGCTTTCCCTGTACGGACATATCAGTTTGGGACCCGCCAACACACAACCAGCGGCACCTGCCGTGCCGGAGCCACAGCGACAGACTCATGTCAGTGACCTGACGGCTGTCGAGCCGTTCGCCAGCCAGCGGGGAGACTGGACCACTTACCAGCACGACAATTGGCGCAGTGACTTCACGCCTCAAGCGGTCCCGTCCGCCATCACACTCCAGTGGCAACGCCAGGTGATCCAGGACGATCTGCCGACCGCGCCGATTGTCGCCGGCGATACGACTTTCGTGGCCGATCGCAGCGGCCGTGTGCAGGCACTTGATGCACAGGGAAACTCCCGCTGGACGTTTATCGCTGGTGGTCCTGTTTACTATCCCCCGACGCTGGCCGAAGCGCGACTGTATTTCGGGTCGGCCGATGGTCGCGTCTACGCCCTGGAAGCGGCCTCGGGGCGGCTCCTGTGGACCTATCGTGTGGCACCTGAGGCGCGTTGGATTCCGGTCTACGGGCGATTGATTTCCACCTGGCCGGTCGCCGGGGGCGTCGTCGTACAGGACGGCAAAGTCTATGCGGCCGCAGGCATCGCCCACTACGACGGTACCTATGTCGTGGCGTTGGACGCAATCAGCGGCCATGTGGTCTGGAAGAACGATACTTCCGGAGCATTGGCCGAGGACCTGAACTGCGGTGTCAGTCTGCAAGGAGAACTGCAAGTCCGCGGCAATGAACTGCAGTTCCTCGGCGGAGGCGCATATCAGTACGGACGCTACGATCTGGGTACCGGAGAGTGTTTGAATCCGCCGCGCCACGAACCCACGTCGCAATTTCAAACCGCCTTCTATCCGTACTTCCCCATGTACGCCAAGTACGCCGCACTGCACCACACGTTCCCGGACGGAAACACACTCGTTTACTTCGCCAGCTATGACGGCAGCCAGCCAACTCGGCTCGGCCTGCTCGCCCCGCCGGAGCCGGAAGCCGAGCAGGCGGGATCCAGCGATCCGGCCCAACAGCAAAAAACACCGCGGCGCAAGGCACAGGCGCGTGCTGAGCGCCCGATCGTCTGGCAGACCGAACAGCCGCAGTTGTTTAATGCCTTTGTGCTGACTCCCACGGTCGTCATCGCGGGCGGGCCCGCCGAGCTGGATGGACAGCGTCCTCAGTTGTCCGCAATATCGCTCAAGGATGGCTCGGTCCTGTGGCAGCACGACTTGCCCGCCTTGCCGGTCAAGAGTGGCATTGCGATGGACAGCCGGCAGCGGATCGTGGTCGCCCTGGAAGATGGTCAGATACTTTGCTTCGCTCCACAAACGCAGGAGTGATGCGTCCCCCCTGCTCCACCGGCACATATCCTATAAGAAGCTGGCGCGAGATCGCGTCAGTCACCGGAACTACGCTCACCTCACCTCAATAAGACAATCCCCACACCTGGAGCCCAAGACATGTCGCCATCCAGCGAGAACCTGAACCGCCGGGACCTGACAGAAATCGATGCGGAACATCTGGCTTCGGCCCCGCACGACGCGGGACAGGCCGAAGCGACGCCGGCCGTCTGCCGGCTTCCTGGCTGCTGCGGCACGTCCCACATGGGCCGCCGTACATTTGTCAAATTGGCCGGGCTCGGAGCGGCCGCTTTGACCGCCGGCACACGACCTGTTCCAGCGATTGCTGGCCCTTTCTCCCAGCAGGATCTGATCGACCATTGCGTGCCGATGGACAAACAGCTGTCTGCGGATTGGATCAGTAAACTCACGGCGCGTGGGGAAAAGGAGATCTTCCGGCACAAGGATCTCGAGACGATCGGCATGCCCGTGGGCGGCATCGGTGCCGGGCAACTCTATATTGCCGGGGATGGCAAACTGGCTCATTGGGACATTTTCAATCTGTCCACTCCCGGCTATGGGTATCCGCTCAGCCCCGCCGAAGTTCAGCTGCCGCTGCGGCAAGGCTTCGCCGTGGAATTGCAACAAGGTGACGGGCGCACGGTCCGCCCTCTCGATATCGACGGGTTTCCCGACGTCGCGTTCCGCGGCGAGTACCCGGTGGCGACGGTTGACTACCTGGCGGCTGACTTTCCGCTCGCCGTCACGTTGTCCGCGTTCTCGCCCTTCATTCCGCTCAATGCCGACGACTCCTCGCTGCCGGCCACCGTGCTACAGTTCTCGGTCAAGAATAACTCGGACCAGACCGTTCGCGGGACCTTGGCCGGATGGCTCCAGAATGGCGTCTGCCATGAAAGCGGCGGGACCTATCCGGGAGATCTGCGGAACGTGGTCCGCCAGACGCCTCTCGCGACGATGTTGGTCAGCTCGGCCCGTGCCACCGCGCCGCAAGCGGTCTCCCGAGACCCGCTGACGCTGGCCGACTTCGAAGGGGACAGCTACGGCGATTGGCAGGCAGAAGGGACCGCGTTTGGCACCAAGCCAGCGCACGGAACACTTACCAATCAGAACCCCGTTGATGGCTTCCAGGGCCAGGGGCTGGTTAACACTTTCCTGGGTGGCGACCAGCCGCACGGGAAACTTACCTCCCCCGAGTTCACGATCAGCCGCCGCTTCCTGTCGTTCCTGGTCGGTGGCGGCAACGATGCCGAAAACACGTGCATCCGTCTGCTGGTCGACGGCAAGGTGGTGCGCTCCGCAGCCGGCAAGGCCACGGAACATCTGGCGTGGTTCAACTGGAACGTGGCTGAACTGGAGGGCAAGCAAGCCCGGATCGAGATCATCGATTCGGCATCCGGGCCATGGGGCCACATCAACGTCGATCAGATCGAGATGACTGACAAGGCGCACACTGCCCATGAAGGTCCGCTCGAAGCACAGCCCGATTTCGGTACCATGGCCCTGACGCTCTTGGGTGATTCGGAAGGGGTGGTGAGCAGCGCGGTGCTGCCTGGTGGTGATCTGCCAAAAGAGCTTTTCGCGGGCGACGGACTAGCCAGCGTTGACCACACGCCTGTACCCCTGGGCGGATACCTGTGCGGAGCGCTCGGGCGGCAGTTTGAGCTGGCTGCCGGCCAGTCAACTACCATCACCTTCGTGCTCACCTGGCACTTTCCCAACCGCGGAAAGAACGGCCACTACTACGCCTCGCGCTTCAGTAATGCTCAGGACATCGCCCAATACGTGGCGGAACACCGTGACCGCTTGATCGATCAGACTCGATTGTGGGTCGACACGTACTACGATTCCACGCTCCCCTATTGGCTACTCGACCGACTGCATTCCACCGTGTCGACGCTGGCCACGTCCACCTGCGAGATCTGGAAGAACGGACGTTTCTGGGCCTACGAAGGAGTGCGCTGCTGTCACGGCACGTGCGGCCACGTCTGGAACTATGAACATGCGCTCGCCCGACTGTTCCCGCAACTCGAACGATCGGTTCGGGAGATGCAGGACTTCAATCCAGAAGCCGGCTATGTGGAGGAATCGGGGATGATCCGGTTCCGGGGAGACTGGCCCGACTTCTGGTGCGGCGATGCGCAAACCGGTTATGTTCTCAAGGCACTGCGGGAACATCAGACGAGCGCCGACAGTGGGTTTCTCCAGCGGAACTGGCCGCGCATCCGCAAGGCCATCGAATTTCTGCTCGTGCAGGATGACAATCGAGACGGTCTGATCGAAGGCGAGCAACACAATACCTATGACATCAACTTCTTCGGGCCCAACCCGATGATCGGAACGCTCTACCTGGCCGCGCTGCGGGCCGGCGAGCAGATGGCCCAGGAACTGGACGACGAAGCCTTTGCACAACAGTGCCGGCAGGTCTTCGAGTCGGGTACGAAGCTGTTCATGCAGCGGCTGTACAACGACGAGTACTTCATTCAGATCGTCGACCTGCAGAAGCATCCCAAGTACCAGCATGGCGATGGCTGCTTGTCGGATCAGATGTTCGGGCAGGGTTGGGCACACCAGGTCGGTCTAGGGTATGTCCTACCCAAAGAGGCCGTGCAGAAGACGCTCCAGTCGATCTGGAAATATAACTGGGCACTCGACATCGACGCTCAGAACAAGGAACATCCGCCGCAACGCTGGTTTGCCTATCCGGGTGAGGCAGGGCTGTTCACCTGCACGTGGCCCAAGAGCAAACATCTGGGCCCCGAATCGGTCCTCTATCGCGACGAAATCTGGACAGGAATCGAATACCAGGTCGCCGGACATATGGCCTGGGAAGGACAGCTGACCGAAGCACTAGCCTGGATTCCCATGGACCTGAAATCCCCTAAAGAAATGGCGAGGATTCGACCGGGGACCCAGCTTTAGTTGGTCACTTTACACCATGCGAGGCTCAACCGAACACAAATTGAATTCGCTTCCCCCACCAGGGT
>JBGSHS010000431.1:0-22502 GCA_041752115.1 Pirellulaceae bacterium
CCATGCTCTGCGCGAGCATGACTACAGCGCTGATCTCCGAGGTCTCCCCGGTTGCAGTGGCGCGTCGATCGTGTCTAATCAGACATAGTAGCCTCTGTGTCGCGAGACGAATTCGGTTTCGCGTCGATTGGTCCCACCTTCATGCACCCCACGGAATTCTGGGAGGCTCTTATGACGCCCCAGCACAACTGTCGTCACTGCTGTCTGAATCGGCGCCAATGCCTGCAGGTCCTTTCTGCTTCGGCACTCGGCGCTGGAATGCTGCTAACGCGAGGGAGTTCTGCGGAAGATGTTCCACAGACCTCGCCCTCCGACTTCGTCGATCCCGTCAACCTGCGTCCTCAGCCGACGGTGCGGGTCATGTCGGCGTTTCTCGAGATGCCTCGCCCCTACTGGCTCGGTTGGCCCGGTACGACGTACGAGTTGGACAAGCACCAGCAGACGTACCGATCGCAACTGGAGAAATCGGCGCAGGCTCTGGGCGTCGACGTCGCCTTGGAGTCGACGCCGATCAGCACGAAGGAGGGGCTGGCAGCCTGGACCAGCAAGATTGCCTCCACCGCTCCTGATGCCGTGCTCGTCATGTTGCAGCATATGCAGTGTTGGAACTGGGTGACGCAGCTTGCTCAGGAGATCTCCGTGCCCGTGCTGGTGTTCGCGCCGGTCGGCACTGCCTTCACGGGGCACGTGGACGGTGCGTCGCGCCTGCCGCACGTCCATGTCATGTCGACAATGGCCTGGTCGGCAGTGGAAGATAGCCTGCGAATGGTCCGGGCCAAGAGGATGTTCGAAGAAACTCGGGTGCTCTGGATCCATGCCAATAACCGCAACGAAACGGTGCTGGACCGATTGGGCGTCAAGGTGCGGGCCATTCCGCGTGACACGTTCAATCTGCGGTTCGACAAGCAGGCAGTGACCGAAGAGGTGCAGGACGTTGCCAGTCAACTGCGCAAGGATGCACACAACATCGTCGAGCCGACCGAGGAGGATGTGGTCAACTGTGCCCGTGCGTATGTCACTGCCAAACGGCTGTTGGCTGACGAAAAAGCCAATGCGTTGTCGATGGACTGCCTGGGAATGGTTGGCTCGCGGCTGGTCCCGACACCGCCGTGCGGAGCGTGGACGCTGCTGCAGGACCAGGGTATCACGGCGGGCTGTGAAGCCGATCTGTTCGGAGCGATGTCGCTGATGATGACCAGCTATCTGCTGGATCGGCCTGGCTACATGAACGATCCGGTGCCGGAAACGTACCGTAATCTGCTGATCGCGGCCCATTGCACCAGCGGCACTCGACTGGACGGATTCGACCAACCGCCCGCGCCGTTCGTGCTGCGCGATCATTCCGAATCGTCGCTGGGCGTATCGACTCAGGTTTTGTGGCCGGAGGGGAAGCCGATCACGCTGGTGCGACTGACCGGCACCGATGAAATGATCATCGACACCGGCACGGTTGTCGGGAATGTCGACACGCCACCTGCTGGCGGATGCCGCACTTCGGTCGAAATCGCGATGGATGATGTGGAGGACTGCCGCGACGTGAAGGGCTTTCATCAGGTCGTCACGTTGGGAAACCACCGGCGTATCCTGGAGGATTTCTGCGAGCTGTATGGCATCCGACATATCCACTCGCCTCGTCAATCCACCTTTGCGGATGGAGACCGCACATGAACACTACACGTGACTGGTTAATCGTCGTCCTGATCTGCCTCTGCAGCCCGGTCGCCGCAGAGGACGCGATCGAACTGAAATCACCTGGGTTGGCTCCGTCCAGCATGGATCCGCAAGGACGCTTGATCGAGGATTGGGCCAACATCCTCGTCACGCTCAGCGGGAACGGTATCGTCGACGGCCCCACCACGCTCGAGGGCGTGACGCTGGCCGACTGCGTACCGGCGGCGCGGGCCTGTTCGGAACATGGCGTTGTGGCGATGACGCGTACCGTCTACCGCGCGCCCGTCTTCCCTGCCGGAGTTGACGTGCTGACCGTGGAATTGAAGGAGCTCAAAGGGGCTCCCACTGACGCAGTATTGACAGTATCGCCTTCCGTCGGAATTCAGATGGGCTCACGCACCGCGCGTCTTGGCGGCCGAGTGGTCTTGGTGCTGCCGGGAGACGTGGTCGACAATCAGCCTCTGTTGGATTGGGGTTTCTGCGATGAAGCACAGTCGTTGCCGGGCTGGGCCAGACCGGCCGTGAAATGCGATCCGGCATTTCGCAATATTCGAGCGGGCATGGGGGGAGTGCCGATCATCTACCGCTTTGCGGTCCCAGCCGGCAGCCAGTCTGACGTGATTCTGGGTCTGTGCGAGAGCCACTGGGACGGTCCCGGCCAGCGCCCCATGACTTGCCGCGTCGAGGGAGCAGATCCACAGACGATCGACCCGGTGGCCCAATGGGGTCAACACCAGCCGGGATTGCTGAAGTTTGCTGCGCGCGACGCCAATGGAGACGGTCGCCTGGAAGTGCTTGTGCGTCCTGCCCCCGGCGCGCCTGATCGCAATCCGATTCTCAATGCAATCTGGGTCTTCGGTGCTGGCGCCACACCTCCACTGGATCATGTGCTTTCCGGCGCCAGCAACGATGCTGCTCAGTACTTCGTCGATGTCGGCGGTCAAAAGGACCAGTCGATCTTCCCGTCCGCCAAGCTGGAATTTCCAGTGCACCTGGAAGCGGGAGCTACCGCGCAGTTGACATTCCTGGTGGCCTGCCCCGGCGGCTCCGCGCCGCTGCCAACCCAGACCAGATGGGACGCCGACAGTCTGCTCCGCGCCGCCCATGACGTCTGGCGCGACTGGCAGCCGTAGAGAAGAGAGTATCAACGAGTCCAATTCTGCGGCGATCCGCCTCCCATGGCAGATGAAGAGAGCTCACGCCAAGGCGCAAAGGCGCGAAGAGGAGAGTATGTGGTGTAAGTATCGACGCTGCGATCTCTCCTCTTCCTGCTCGTGCTCAGCGCAGCGGTGCTCGTAATCGTGCTCGCTCATCCGGGCACAAATGAAGAGTGCGCACGCAAGGGCGCAAAGCCGCCAAGATGCGAAACAGTCAGAAGTGTCTCTGCCTCGGAACAACCTGCCCTTGAGCAAGAAAGAGGGCTCCGACTACTGGTAGATCGGCGCCGGGGGTTCGCACGCCATGACATCATCCCCTCGCCAGGTGAGGCGATATTGCTGCCCGCTTACGGGAAGCGTTTCGATCGAAGTTCGTGCCGGCAGGTCGTAGTGCAGCTGGATCGGCACTCCCGCGGGAGCCGCTTCGGCGGGGACTACAGCGTACGCTCCCTCCCAACGTACATCCAGTGGCTTGTCGCCCACCGTGATGCGGGCCTGCGCCGCGGGACTCCAAGCGGGGAGACGCACGCGTAGCGTCACGGGCTTCGTCAGCTTCACGCTGGTGCAGCCATGTTCTTGGCGTCGTGCCTCGACCGACGCCAAAGGGGTGTCTATCGTGAAGTGCAAGTTCACCGACACCGTGCCATCGGGCCCAGCGGTCACGGCCATTCGGTACACTTCGGTCAGCATCGAGAGGACTGCGGCAAAGACATCCAGGATGCAACCTCGTTCGAACGGATGACCATAGACGCCCCAGGCGCCGTGCCGGCGCGGTTGCGACGGGTCATCGATCTGCGACGGGAGAATGCGGGCTCGCAGCAGCCGCTCCACGTCGTCCCACAGGTCGACCTGACCACACTGCGTGGCCAACCAGAGCGCCAGCTGTACGACATCGGCACAGCTGCCGTGCTCACCCAGCGGGTCTCCGTGTTCGTTCGGAAAGCGACTCTTGCCCAGATCGTGAGGGGTCCAGCCCGATTCGCTCACTACCGTGCCAGAGAGCCCACAGCGATAGGTTTGAGCGACGGCCTCCACAAACTCGCTGCGGCCGCTGCACAGGCCATAACGCAAGAGCCCGCGCAGCGTTCCCAGATACGAGTGGTTGTGGCCCACGTTGTTCGAGTTCAGAATCGCCGGCGGGACTCTACCATCCGGACGGGTCACGTGGCGTCGATGAACGGCGGCAAGTGTGCTGGCCAGCTCCATCGCGTCGGCACTGCCAGTCACTTCATGGAACCAGACAAAACCCTCGAGCGCGCGGCCCGTCGAACCGGTAGCGTCAAACCATTGACCATCCGGCGCTCGCTGGATCATCGATGGGTCCTGGTTCAACGGCAGCTGCATGAGTTCAGCCAGTCGGACATAGTCCATCTGCCCGTCTGGCAGCAGCATCCGCCGGGTTGTGTCGACCAACTTGGCCCCGTGCTCACGACTCCAGGTGTGATTGCGCCATTTTACCAGCGCACTATAGGCGAGCAGCGACTCTCGGAAGTTGTGTGGATTCACTTGCCGAACGCCACCTGCCTGTTCAGCGCGGCTGTCATTGGTCAGGAGCCCGGCGGGATTGTCCGTCAGACGCTGCAGGTTCTCCAGCATCGCCGCCTCCTGAAGGGCGGGAATCGGTGAGCCGATCGTCGCCTGGCACTTGAGCATCGCGTCCCACCAGCGTCCGGTATCATGAGCAATCTCGTAGCCGCCGGTGGGGAGCCAGCCATGCTCGGGGTCGAGCCACGCGAGACAGCAGCCTGCAGCGCGCTCCAACACTCCGCGCAGTTCCCATTCCACTGACCTTGAATCGGGTTGCGACCGCATCATGCCCAGCACGCTGTCCACCCAATTGCTGCACGACCAGGCCGCTGTCAACACACCTGCTTGGGACAGCCACGTTCGTCGCGTGATGTGTCGTGCCATCGTGATTGTCTCCTAACAAATGAGGTGAGCTGGTTGCTGGGCCCCGGCCGAGTCATGACGCTCTGTCGCCGGCGCCTCCAGAACAATCCTGCCGGTCCAAGGATCGCTTAGTACACACTCGATTGTGACGCCCACCGGCGGCCTGTGCAACGAGCTGCAGCCCTCCAAGTCACTGATTTGTGAGCTGGCTTGCTTCTGGCAGACGGCTTCTAATATGGTAACCTGAAGCATCCGCGAGGGAGCATTATCCGGCCGCTCCCGCGCCCGCACTTCGCTCGACCCTGGCGCGCTCATCCGGCGCTCTTCCCTGAAAAGGAATCAGCTTCGTGTTTTCCCCGGAAATCCTCCAGGCGGCCAGCCGGCTGACCCGACGCTGCCTCGACTTGCATGTTCGCCTGGTGTTGGCCGAGTCGTGCACCGGCGGACTGTTGGCGGCCGCCATGACGGCGCTCCCTGGCGCTTCACGCGTGCTCGACCGAGCGTTTGTCTGCTACTCGTACGATGCCAAAGAACAGGAGCTGGGAGTGCCCAGGGCATTGAGTGAGGAACATGGTGCCGTAAGCCAACCGGTGGCGCAGGCCATGGCCGTCGGCGCGTTGCAGCGGGTCGGCAACTGCAATGGCGTGAGCCTGGCAGTAACCGGCGTCGCCGGACCCGAGGCCAGTCAAGACAAACCCGTGGGGCTCGTATTCGTTGCTCTGGCCCGCCACGGAACTGCGATGGTCCGGTCCGCGAAATTCGAATTCGGCTCCAATGACCGAGACGCTGTACGCCAACAGACCGTACTGGCGGCACTCCGTTTTGCCGCGGAGTGCCTCTGTTCCTGAACGCACTACATCGCGTGTTCACGCGCCATCGATTTCACAACCATGAAGATTCTTCTGATTAATCCCAACCGCTATCGAACACCTCCCACGCCTCCTTTGGCGCTCGAGTACCTGCATGCGGCGTTGGCTGGCACAAGGCACTCGAGCGAAGTGCTCGACCTCTGTTTCGTGGAAGATGTATCGGCAGAACTCCAAGCTGCGGTTGACCGATGGCAACCTGACATCACAGGTATTACCGTACGAAATATCGACACGGTACTCCGGCTCAACAATGTCTTCTTTCTGGACGAGATCCGAGACATCGTCGAGCAATGTCAGAGCTTAGGTCGGCGCGTGATCGTGGGCGGGGCCGGGTTCTCCTTTGCGCCGCAGCATGTACTCGACTATCTGGGAGCCGATTACGGCATCTCTGGTCCCGGCGAACTCGCACTCCCCGCGCTGCTGGATCAATTGCAGCACTATCAGGTTCCTACCGGCACGCTGATCAATGGTTGGGAACACGGGATCAACTCGGCCGCAACCACTCGGCGCGGCGGAGTCGTTGAGCATTCGAATTATGTGCGTCAAGGAGGTCTGCTGGGGTTCGAAACGCAGAAAGGATGCCTGGCACGCTGCCCCTACTGCGCCGAAGGAAAAGGCCGGGTGATCCACAAGGTGCCCGAACAGGTCGTGGCCGAACTGCAAGACCTGGCTAAGCGCGGATTCAACAAGTTCCACCTCTGCGACACCGAATTCAACCAGGATCTACTTCATTGCCGAGCGTTCCTGACGACGTTACTGCAGAGCGGACTGGAATTATCCTGGGCCGCCTACATGAAGACGACGCCGTACGACGAAGAGTTGTTTCGACTCATGCGGGCCACCGGAGTCCATTTGATCACGGTCTCGCACCCGACGGGACCTGACGGAATCGCCGACCTGCAGGAGATCCGTCGTCTGACCGACAAGCACGGCATTCGCCTGGCCGTCGACTATCTTTGCGGCCTCCCCGGCGATACGCTCACATCCGTTCGCGAGTGCCTCGAGCAACTCCGCCGGATCGCGCCCGACACGATCGGAGTGAACTGCGATCTGCGACTCTATCCCGAACTGCCGCTGACCGGCCGCATCCTGTCCGATCCACAACTCCGCCTGGCAGTGCACGATCGCGTTGATCGGCCCGGCGATTGCCTGCGCCCCGTTTTCTACCAGCAGTTCGATTTACGGCAGCTGCAGGAGTTGATCGGCGACGATCCACGATTCCACATCGAGGGGCTCGACCGGAAAACGAATTACGAGCGACTGTGACCGCGAGAAGAAGGTGCCTTCCGACCCGCACTCACCTGGATTGAACAGGTGGCGGCGTCGGTCACCACGGCGTGGGAACCGCAGAATATCGAACAAGGAATGTCCAATTACCAGGTGGAAGAATCACGCCTGCAGTCCCCTGCCATCACCCAACGGTCGCTTACGCCTTACCTCCTCTTCCTTCGGCATTCTGCGGATCTTGTTCCATAATCTGCGCCTTTCTGACGGATTCTCTCTTGAGAACGTTTACTTCCAGAGCTGGCGATGCAATTCATAGGCGGCGTGATCGTGTTGCCGCAATTCTGCGCGAGTGAAGGGATAGAAGTCGTTCGTGCCAAAGAACGCCTCTGCCGTCTCCGCGAAATACTCTTGATCGTTGTTCAGAGCGTAGTGCCGATGCGTGGAGCCATCGATGTGCAGCACAGCGTCGTACGTGCCGCTCTCCTTAGCTCGTTCGAACGCCTCACGAATCTCCGCATGTCCATAGCCGAGTACCTGATGATGGTACGCATGGGCAAGTTCGTGGAAGATCATCCACGGCTGCAGCTTCGTCCAGGCCAGGAAATTCTCGGAGCCCGCCAGCTCGACCGACCCCGCCTTCTCAGGATTGAAGCCGTTTTCCTCCAGCCATTGTCGGCTGGGATGATAACACATGCACGGATGCAGTTCGGGTCGATTCTGGTACTCGACCCAGATGGCCACTTTGCGCAGCTTCGTGACGGCCTCTTCCGGCACCATGAATGTGATCTGGTAGAGGTGGCTGCGCAGATGACGCAGTACGCGAGCCGCCAGCTCGGGATGGTCGTCCAGCAGGCTGCGATGTACCAGCACGGTCCAACCTTCAATTTCCTGCCGCTCGTAATCCACGGTGGGAGCGTATCGTGTCTCCGACGCAAAGGCGACACAGGAAAGAAACGCCAGCAGTAACGTCAGCGCTGTGCTCTTCATCGTACTCATGTTCTCTTGCAGAAATGTCTACGTCGTAGGCGTTTCACCCAACAGTCCGCCTCAATAAATATCTTCCATCTGCCACGCGTCAAATGATTGGAGCACTGCCTCGGCGCCGACGGACTCGATCGAAACGCCATCGCTGTCTTCGCGGCTGGGAAAGACGCGCACTGCGACGACCTGGCGGCCACCGACAAACACCTCGATCACGCTCCGATCGATAAACACACGCACGTCCACCGGTTCTTTGGGTGGCAAAAATACATGCGCCTGTTCCACGGGGCGAATGTCCAACGCGCTCACGGTCGAATGGCTCGAATCGATTTCAATGACACTGTCGTTGCCGGGATTCAGGTGGTCGATGTAACCGCGATTGGCGTAGAACCGCACGGCCGTGACTTCCTCGCGGTTCTTCGAGCGGAAGAAGTTCATCTCGACCACCGAAGAGTCTTGTGGGACCAGCACGAGGCGGAATTCCATCGACTTGCCATGCACGTCGTCGAACACGATCTCCCGATTCGCCTCCAACGTGATATTGCTCTTCGCAATGTGCTCACGGCGCAGGCAATCGAGTGCCGGATGCGGCTGAACATCGAGCTCGTTGGGACTGCGGAGTGTGACAAGCATTGGCAGCGACATGACCTGCATCCAGTCGGCCGGTTTCTGGCCGTGGTTCATGTTGAAGATACCGACCAGCCCGCCCTGTCCGTCGGGCGTGAACGATGGTGCATGGACGCCGCAAGGCCACGACGCACCGTGATTGAACGTACCGCCGTAGCCTGCATAGAACTTTCTTTCCTGCGTGTCGTACTGTCCCAGCAGATACCTGCCGCCGCTGGTATGGCTGTAGTGGATCAGGATATGACGCCGCTGGGCCGGATCCTCTTGCGGTCCGATGGGCCAGAAATACGGGCAGGCGCCGTCATCAAACACTCGCGATACGTAGTCCTCCTCGACAAACGGATGAACGTAGTCCCACGTCGCCAGGTCTTTCGACTCAAACAAGAACCACGCCGGGCGACGCACTTGCAGGCGTCCCTTGGGGTGGGTACCGGCCGAGAGCAGATAGTACATGTCCCCCTGCTTCCAGACACACGCATCGAACACAACGTACGGCTGCGGCTCGTGTGGAATCGGGATCACCGCATCCTTGCCCACTTTCGTCCAGTTCAAGAGCAGCGGGTCGTCGGACGTGGCGATCATCACGCCGCATTCGTTTCCAAAGTAAGCGGCAATGGCGCGATCCTGCTCCAGATAGACGGAGCCGGACCAAGCCCCCTGCTCCGGCCCCGGATAGATCGCCGGCGGCAGGTCCTTCCAGTGCACCAGATCAGCGCTGTAGGCGTGACCCCAGTGCAGCTCGTTGTTGGTTTCCGGCGGAACCCATTGATAGAACAAGTGCCACCGCCCCTGCCAGAACGACAACCCGTTCGGGTCGTTCAGATATCCTTCTGGCTGGACGAAATGATAGATCGGCTTGTGTCGATTACCGGCACTACCGGCGCGAGACTCCGCCAAGCGTTTGACGAGCGGATTGCCTTCAAGCATCTTGAGCTGTTCGTCCAACGTCGCGGGAAATGTGAACTTGGGCAGCATCGACACCGTCTCGGTCGTTTTGGCGAGGAACGAGCCGCGCCCAGGTCCAATGACCAGCGCGCCGTTCTCAATCTTTGCATCTCCGCGAATCTGCACGAACTTCCACTTCCCGGTACGATCGTTCGCCGCGCTGCCAGTGAAGTCCCACCAGGCCCACGGCTCCACATCGTCCAAGGCCTGACCGGGTTTGAGCGACGCGATCGTCTGCGCATCCAGCACCTGTGGATAGATGCGGGCATCCTGGATCTTTCCGACAAAACAATCCCGCATGAAGGCTCGGTGCCGAGGCCCGATCAAGACGGTCGCCGACTTGTCGAACGTCTGCGGACTCTCCGGCATCTCGAATGAGGCGTAGGTCTCTCCATTGCGGTAAATCGTCACCTGTCGGCCCTGGTAGACGACCGCCATTTGCACAAACTCGTCGGGGCCAGCCGTCTCCTCGGCGTGCAGGTCCTGATTCCGCTGAGTTCGTTTTCCAAGTGTGCTGCCGGCCATCCACTTCCGCGGAGCGAATTCGCCCAACACGATCGCGTCGAATGCATCGGGATTGGCCATGTCGACCGTCAACGCCGAACCGCCTTGCTGTTGGAGATTGCCCGGAGCGGCCCAGACGACCATCGTCTTGTCGGTAATCGCGTCCTGCGCAGCCGCGGACACCACACCGACGAGAATCAGGAATATGCCCCAACAGAAATTCAGACGCCCTATCATCTTCATTCCCTTCGTACAAACGTGTCGCAGCACCTGCCGGACCAGGAAGTGGGAGTAATGCAGTGTCCACAGCGAGCGAAATGGGCGCGGCAAGGTAGTCGCACGAACCTCGGCCGGACAACGATTCGCTCGGGCCGCGTCACTTCCAGAATACGTGAAAAGCGGGCTTACAGAAATCACCCAGCCAGTATGATCCACCGCCCCACGGTTTCACGATGCTCGGCAGACAGAAAGATGAAATGACAAGAAGATCCAGTGGAGACGATGAAGCCATGGGCCACCCCATCAGACGGAGACGCCGCTGTTCGCCTGCCAATGGCGGCATTGGCTGTTGCGTGCCTCGTCTCCAAGCTGTCCAATAGGTGAAGGGAGGACGGTTCCGAGTGGGAACTGCGCGGGTTCAAGCCCCTTCGCCCTTGAAAGACGGAACCCGTCATGTCGTTGCCGTCTGTGTGCCGGGGAACATCCAGAGGAGTGGGATCCATGCGCGAGTCGCCAGACGTTCCGGATCGGGAAAGGCTTGTCCGTCGCCAGTTTGTCTCTGCAGGTGCCAGTGCGGCAGCCGCACTCATGCTCGCGTCATGCCGGACCGATGCGATCACACCACCTGCCACGGAGCACGACGAGACCGTCGACAAGGACCGCACCGCTGAATCCAAGCCGGCCCCGCCACCGGCCGAGTCACTTTCGCGCGACGCGTTCCTGCAGTACCTTGACGTGCGAGGGCAAGCTAACATGGAGCGCTGCCATCACTGCGCTCACGCCTCATTCCTCACACTGCAGATAGGATTCGGGCTGCCTGGCGGCCCTATTCTGAAGGCCCTCACGCCATTGCCCGGGGTCGCGGAGCGTGGCGAGACTTGCGGAGCAGTGACTGGTTCGCTCATGGCCTTGGGTCTGATCTTCGGCTGCGAACAGGTGGGAGACGTAGCGACATGGCAAGAGTGCCTGGTTCCTGCCCGGAAGTTCTGCTCGCGATTCGAACAGGAGCTGGGCAGCACGCAGTGTGGTGATCTGCTCGAAAAACACTTTGGAAAGCGCTTCGATCTGTCCGACCCTCGCGAGCGCGCCGAATTCATCGGATCCCACCCCGGCCCCTCCGAAATCTGCGGCGGCGTCGTCAGGACGGCCGTGCGGATTGCGGCCGAGGTTGTGTTTGAAACTCGCGCAAACCGACACCCAGGCTCTAATCCATCCTCGCTGAGGTAGTTGAGCACCGCCAGCGCCGTCGATCTGGTCTGGCAGGCCGGCCTGTCGCAAGATAGCAGCGTCATTCATGGCTTGCATCATTCGATGTCCTGCTCCCACTTCGCTCCACCGCAAGATCATGCGTGGTATCCTGTGCTCGGTTGGCGTCCGGGCAGCGATCTGTGGGCAAGCAACGAAGCGGCCAGGGGTTACTCAGCCGTGGTGATCAGTGGCTGAACGCCATCCGCGGCGAGAGACGCCTGTTGTCGCGCTGCTAACACCACGTCAATTGCGTCAGTCGCTGTGTCCGACAAGGCAGTCAGATGCCCCATTTTGCGTCCCGGCCGAGGCTCACGCTTTCCGTACAGATGCAGTTTGACGTCAGGACTTTGCAGGGCCGCAGACCAGTCCGGCTCACCGTCGGACCAGAGGTCTCCCATCACGTTGGCCATCGCGGCTGGTCGCAGTTGCCTGGTGGAGCCCAGTGGCAGACCACACACGGCTCGGACCTGTTGCTCAAACTGACTGGTCGCATGTGCATCGATGGTCAGATGCCCCGAGTTATGTGGTCGCGGAGCCAGCTCATTGATCAGCAGTCCGCCCTGCGTCGTGACAAAAAACTCGACGCACAACACACCCACCAGGTCCAACTGTGTCACGACGGCCCGGGCAATCTCCTCGGCTTCCGCCGTCAGTTGCGGTGACAGAGCCGCGGGAGAGCTTGAGTTGTCGAGAATATGATCATGATGAACATTGCTCAGCGGCGCATAGCACGCCAGTTCCCCGCGCAGGCCGCGTGCCGCGACCACCGAGACTTCTGCCGCGAAATCGACCCAGCGTTCCAGCACGGCTTCCGCCGATCCCATTCTCTTCCATGCCGCACAAAGCTCGTCGCGCGAATCGATTCGCCGCTGCCCTTTTCCGTCATAGCCCCAGGACGCCGTTTTGAGCACGGCCGGGAAACCAATCGCGGTGGCCGCGGCGTCGAGCTCGGTGACGCTGCGGATGGGCGCAAAGGGAACCACCGGCAGACCGGACGCCCGCAAGAAGTTCTTCTCCCGCAGTCGGTTCTGGGTTGTGTGCAGCACGATGCCAGCCGGACGAACCGGTGCGAACCGACTCGCCGCTTCGGCTGTCGATACGGGCACGTTTTCAAATTCAAACGTGACCACATCGACATCGTGTGCAAAGCGGGCGACCCGGTCCAGGTCCTCATAGTCGGCTTGAACTTCGACGTCAGCAACCTGTCCGGTAGGCGTATCGTCATCCGGCGAAAAGACGTGGACACGATAACCCATTTGGCGCGCGGCAATGGCGAACATGCGACCCAACTGACCGCTGCCCAGTACGCCAATCACCGCACCTGGAAGTATGAGATGACTCATGGCAGTGATTCTCCAGCTACCCGTTCCGCTTGTCGCGTCTGGAATTCTCGCAATCGTTCTCGGAGCGTGGGATCGGAGCAGGCCAGCATGCGGATCGCCAGCAGAGCCGCGTTCTTGGCCCCTGCCTCGCCGATGGCCAACGTCCCGACTGGCACGCCGGCGGGCATCTGCACAATCGACAGCAGCGAATCCAGCCCCTGGAGCGCACGGCTCTGCACCGGCACTCCCAGCACCGGTAACGTCGTCTGCGCGGCAATCATCCCCGGCAAGTGCGCCGCCCCTCCGGCTCCGGCAATGATCACACGCAGCCCACGATCTTCGGCGCTGCGGGCATACTCGCACATCGCCTCGGGAGTGCGGTGCGCCGAAACCACTCGACACTCGTGCAGCACCTGAAATTCCCGCAGCATATCGGCCGCCCCGCGCAGCGTATCCCAATCCGACTTGCTTCCCATGATCACGCCCACCAGGGGCGCTGCGGGCTGGTCGGCATCTGGACCGAGTCGACGCTCGTCCTGCACGGGCGCGGGCATCCTGAACTCCTCGGACGAATCATGGAGAGGTGGCTATGTGGGACCTCACCCGGTTGGGAGCGGCACGAAACGATCGCACCGGGCGCGGCAGCACCGCTCTCGGCCCGCCTGCCTCCTCACGCACTCCCTCCGGCTTGCCAGGCGCCGGCGACCGGCACCTGGTGTCGCGAATATTATAACACGACATGTTATTCGTCAATCCACCTTCGCATCTCCAGCCGCGCCGTGTCGCGACATGTCTGTCGTGATTGCAATTTCGCCTGTTTCGACTAGAATGCGTCAGAAGCAGGCCGGCGAGCGGCCATGGCCGGCCGCGAAGCTCCGGCGACAGGCCCACCGGTTCACTGCGCCGCAGAGCACAAGCCACAAAGCACAAGCTGCAGAGGATACCGAGATCTTACCAATGGCAAAAGCCGCTCCCCAGAAACGTCCTGCCACGGCCCGACGTCGAACGTCCGCCGCTGCGACTTCGCGCCAGACGGCCGGACACGCACCTCGCTCGAGACCGGTTGCCGAATCCGGCGGCGGGCGATGGACCTTTCTGACCAACCATGCACACGTCCTGATCCTCCTCTCCCGCAATCCGTCGCTCGTACTGCGCGAGGTCGCGGCGCAAGTCGGGATTACCGAGCGGGCCGTGCAGCGCATCATCGCCGACCTGCAGGATCAGGGCTTCATCGAACGGGAAAAGGTGGGACGACAGAACCAGTACCGCATCCGCACCAACCAGCACCTGCGGCATCCGATCGAAGCACGTCGCACGATCGGCGAACTCCTGGGGCTGATGGAGGATCCGCGCTGAGACCGCGCGATTCTGTTCGCACTGCGGCCGTGGAAAGCCTGCGGTTCTGGCAGACAACCAGGTCGGCTGACCGTGCGATCTCCCCGTCAGACCTCCCGGCCCGCCGACTCGTTTCGAGGGAAAACGTCCCCAACCCGACCACGACCCTTACTCCCCCAACTGTCGCAGCGTGGCGAGATCGTGCGGATTCTCCGCCGGGTCGAATCCCACCGCTCGCTCCCGACTGATCAACTCCGTATAACGCTGGTCCGTGTCAGCCCGCCAGCCGGCCTGGCGCGCGGCGATATAGATCCCCGCTACGGACACTCGATCGCGCACGACGAGCAGGCCGGAGTCGATCACATGCTCCACGTCATGGGTGCCGTCGGCATCCACACGAAAGACTTCCGCCGGTTGGTTCAGCCAGCTCGGCAGGCGAAAAACAAACTCACCAGCCCGCCCCTGGCGGAACACGAACTCGCCCTTCTCTGCATCGATTTCGTAGGCCAGATCGTGGGCGAAAAACAGACCAGCCCCTGGCGACGCGACGCTGCTGAGATCCCACTGCGGCGCGCCGTCTTGGACGATCCGTCGGTACTCGTACGCGTCCCCATCCAGCAATACGCTGTCGATGAGCCGGATCTCGCGGTTCACCCGTGTGATCGGAGCGATCAAGTCCGGATACTTCAGCAGCGATTTCCAGCTCAGATTGAACCAGTACAACGACGTGATCCGATTGCCCAGCGCATGATAGGCCTGAGCACGCAGTTCGTCGGGAGTAGGCGACGAACGGGCGCGGCCACGTCGCCCATCCCAACCGGCGTGTGCGCCCTGCGACCAGTAGGCAATCGGACGGGGACGATTCAATTCGCGCAGACTGCGCGTCATGTCGCCGATCGTTTCCAGGGGAGCGCCCCAGCGAAGGCGTTGTTCTCCCCAGCGTTCGTAGCCGGCCCAGTTGTCGGCCGCCGGCGCACAGACACGATACGCGTCGTAGTGGGGATAATCTGACAGTCCGGCGTAGTCCCGCCAGATCCGCTCCTCGCTATGCGTTACCGTGGTCGGCAGACGCGTGGCCTGGTAGGGAGCCAGATCCTCCCAGACCTTCTGCGGGGCAACGGGCCTTCCGCCTCCGTACTGCGGCTCGCCGAGAAACTCCACCGCATGGACTCGTGGCAGCATCTGCTCATTATCGTAGCGCGCAAACGGCTCCAGCCTGTTGAACAGCTTCAATGGATACTTCGCGTACAGCTGAGCGTTGTCGGTATAACCAGGCACGTCGCCAATATGAGCCGTATTGATGTGCATGCGCTGGAGTGTCTGAAGATACGGTTCCAGCGTCAGGCTGTTGCGACCCTTGACATCCGAGGCTACCCAGCCGCCACTGATGTCGAAGACCTCGGGCTTGATTCGCAGGTAAGCCCACAGCGATTGCTCGCCCCCCTGCTGATCAGCCAGAGTCACCTCCAGCACTCCGTAACCAAGCGGTAGCGGATCGCTCGCTATCACCAGGCACCCCTTGGCTCCTGCGGCAATCTCCCCTCCGTCAGGGAACAACTCCACCTGCGGCACCGCGGAAGACGCTCGGAACACATGCCGGGAAGCCGACGCCTCGGGAATCCAGACGCGGCACGCTTTCATCATGAGTGGTTTGTCATCCTGATTCGTGACGTGGACCAAGAAACTCGTGGGCGGAGTCGCCAGGTCGGCCCCGCGGAAAATCACTGCGGAAATCCAGACTTCCGGCTCGGCCAGTTCTACGTTCAGATCCCGGTCGGTCACCTCAGCGATCTTCAGCACGTGTGTCGTACCAACTCCCCAGTCATCGATGCGGGTGTTGCATTGAAGCACCAGCAGCGACTGCGGCGCCCAATCGATGGCCGATTCCTGCCAAACCGACGGCGTATCATGCCAGGCCCACTGACCGGAAGCGATCAGCTGTTCGGGAGCCTGGCCATCGAACGTAAATTGATGGTCATGGCTCAGTCGAACCGACGCTGGGCCGTCATTCTTCAAGAACAGCTCGACCCGCGCTCCCAGCCGTTCATCCGGCGGGCGCCGCCAGCGCATGTTGGCCGACTGCCTGTGCGGCGTGACGGTGATTCCAGCCAGCTCGACGGCAGGTGTCTCACCCACCTCGTTCCCAAGGAGGCCGCACATCAGGCAGCCGATTATCAGCAATCGACGACTGGGCACCATCGTTCGTCTTCTCCTTGTCTTGCGTGCTGTTTTCTCCGACGCCCCGGGACACGACAAACGGGCGTGTCCCTCGGCAGAACGTGCTCGCAAAGTGCGTGACCGAGATTCGAGGGTGACTCGGCAACCGCTGATCTAGATCTGCGAGATGTTCGCGCCGAGCAGCCCGACTTTGATCCCATTGCGCTTCAGAACGTCCGTGGCCTTTCCATTGACCAGCAACAGCACGATCAGCCCGATGCATGGAATGAAAGTCAAAATCCCCAGCAGAATGCCGACACCGGTACTGTACACCTTAACCGCCAACATGAAAACGAATATCGTTCCCACCAGTCCGAGTGCGAGGATGCCCAGTCCCAGAACCGGCTGCAGACCTTCTGGAATTGCGAATCGGCACATCACCGCAATGAGATAGATGAGAATACAAATGAGGATTCCCTTCTGGTAAGTGGCGACCGCCCTCAAATCTTCGCGTGTACCACTCTTGACCCCTACGGCTCCCGATTCAATGGACGGTGACTGATAAGGATTCTCGCTCATTGGTCTGCCTCACAGCTAGGAACAATCGATTCGTTCGTCATCACGCCAGCCGAGTCGAGCACGTACAAGGAGGCCGCAGGCTGACCCGCATTCCGGCCCGACAGTCCTGTGTATACCCCAATTCACATTCCCGCCACCGGCCAGATTCTATCAATTAACCACCGCATATGCGAGGCGCTCGTGTAGAACCCTGATACGGAAGAAGCAGCCCATCCGTGCCTGGGAAGAGGATAACCTGGTCAAAGCCGTTCCCCCCCTGCGCAGTTCGCAATGCCTGCAGTTGGAAAGCTCCGCTGTCAGTCGCCGCCACCGCGCAGACGTTCAACCGCACGTTCGACCGTTCGGTTGTGTTCCTGTTGCTGACGGAACCTCGAAGGCAGCACAATCGCGACGATGAACAACACGACGAAGTGTGCGATCAGGACGCACACGGCGAGACGCCGTTGAATACTACGATTCCGCCGGATCAAAAGGCGGCCCCACATGATCGCGCTCATCGCGACCAGGCCAAGGAACACGAGCGCATTGCTGAAGACCTGACCGTTCAGCAGCAACAGCATGAAAACGCCCAACAGCCACAGGATGACACTTGCCACGTACGGCGGGTGCGCCGGACAGGAAACCGCCTTCACGCCCGACTCACAATGGGGTGATTCGTACGGGTTACTGCCGGGCATCATGGGGAGCGTCCTGTCATTGGGCCACATCACGTCCTCTCCTACCTGGCGCGCGGCTCGCCGTTGGCAGGCGGATTTGGACCCACCTCCTGAGCCAGGTGGTCGCAGCGTTTACGGAATCCGCCAGCGACGGAAGGAACTGGGGATATGAAAGTCGGGATGGTCGACCTCGGGACGCACCCAACAGAGCCAGTTGTCGTCCGCTGCACCGTGTGTGGCAGCGGATTGGCCATAGAACTCAGCGCGATAGATACCGATCAGCAACTCGCTCCCCGGCTCCACCACACGTCCCAACAATTCGGTCAACGTAGCCAGCGGCAGACTGGCCTGAACCTCATAACCCCCTTCCACAAGCCGACCTTCACTCATCAACCCCGGGCAATCCCAGGTGGAATCGAACTGGCGGTAATAACGTGCATGGTAATCGTGAACACGGCCCAACGGGTCAACTTCCAGACACCAGTAGTCGCTGAGCGTCAGGTCCTTGGCAAAGAACAGCTCAACACGATCCTCGCCATTGACCGTCGACTTGCCATGCCATTGCGGCGAAACAACGATATCGTCATCGCTCACTTCAAAACGAAAGTGCAGCCTGCCTGAATCGGTGAGCGCCCGGAAAACGGTGCGCGGAGCTGGCTTGTCGGACCAGGGAAAAACGAAGTCCGAGAAGACGTATTCTCGCGATCCATTCGCCGCGTTACCAAACGGTGTCATGGCAATTACGCTCACTGGAAAGGAGTTTCGTTCTTGTTGCTGATGTCAGTCTCGGACTCCGTCACCGAAGTCAACCGTCGCTGCCAGCGAGCCCGCCTACTTCTCCGATTTCCCTTCGACGTACGCTCGGCGTCCGTCCACCATATAGTCCCAGACGCCCCGTTTCCAGGTATCCACGCGGCGCTGTTCCGTCTCCGTGCGCGCCTGGCTCACGGCGCGGTCGATCAGGGCGCCCAGTTCCTGCATGCGCTCTGGGGTACCGAGCCGCTCCCAGGAAGACTCGGGAGAGGAACCCAGCACCCCCTCGTCGCGGTTGATCTCGACAATGCGATAGTAGAACTGTTTCATCGGCTCCGCTGCGGCACCGAAGTAGCGCGTGAAGAACTCATCCACGAGCGGTCGGCAGTCGGTGGCGGTGTTGAACGCGGTCTGCATGTAGAGGTAATAATCCAGCTGCTCGCCGATGCCACACAGGTAGAAGCCCCGGACGCCGTCGTGATCGTACCGCTTGACCCAATCTGAGATGACTTCGGGCATGAAACAGGGAAAACACTTCCATCCCTGAATGATGGCGCGCTCCATGGGGTGGTGGAAGTAGTTCCACACATGAAAGCGGCGGTTCTTGTCCGCCTGCCACAGCTCGTAAAAGGCCTCGTTATTGGCGCGGACGCCCTTTTCGTTGAAGTAACAGATTTGCAGGCAGGGTGCCACCGCGACATTGGGCTCGAGCGCAAAACTCGGCGGATACGAAAAGACATGGTAGGCGAGCGTGGCAATAAACTTGTCGGGATGCGTCTTGCCCACCTCTCGGGCCACGGCGTTCACAAATCCGAAGACATAGTCGCTCGCTGTCCCCGATTCGAAATAGCCGGGCTTGTCATGCTCTTTGCCGCGAGCCAAGATCGCCTGACACCGCGGGCACTTGCACCAGTGATCGGAATCCTGGGGTACGACGGCAAAATAATCACCCGCGGCGAAATCGCCCGGTCTTCGCCCCTTGCCGTCAAAGAAGTCCCGTGCGTCCTGGGCAACCTGCTGGACCAGATCGGGATTCGTCAGGCAAAGCTGCCGCCAGTGACCTTCGTTTTCCCAGCCCACGGCGAAGAAATCGGGCCGACTGCGCTCCCAGATCTCGGGGTCGTCGCGGTCCTTTTCCAGGAACCGCGCGCGGAATTTGGAAAAGGAGTGGTTGGCCGCCCAGCGTTCACCGCCGAACCGCAATCGCCGGTAGAACAGGCGTTGCTGTGCTTCGCTCGGCTTGTCCCACTGGACGAGCAGGATGGGCCAGATTCCGCCGGCGTAGCCGTTGCGGTGCAGCAACGAAGGGGTACGGCGGATGTCCGTCTCGGGTACTTCGAGCGTGCTGCTTGGCGAGATCACCATATTGATCGAAGCCGGGCCATACCAGCGAGCGCCGCAGAATCGCTCCAGAAAGTCGTACGTCGCATAGCAGGTCCCCTGGTCATCAAATGCGCCCGGCAGTTCGATAACGCCCGCCCTGTGCTCCACTCGTCCCACGGCTTCATCGTAATTAACCTTGCTTCTCCAGTCGTCGAGTGACCTGGATATGTCACACCCGGATTCCTGGCGATTGGCCGGCGTATCCTCCCAGTCCCGACCCAACAGAACGATCGTGTCGTCCGTGATCCGAATCAGGTACTCTTGCGGCTGGAAGTCCGCCCCGGTCAGACCCAACTCGCGCGTGGCTTCGCTTTCACCGACGAGGATGCGGACCGTACTGTCTGCTACAGCGTCCGCACCATCGGAAGTGCGAATCGGCAGAACGGCCCCTGTGATTTGCTCGACGTGATATTGCAGCTCCCAGGCCGCCAGCCGCGCTGCGGGTGTCGGCTCGGAGTCCGTCACGATCACGGCGACCGGCTTGCCCTCGCGGACCAGCGTGGCGGCGGCGGCCGGCCTTGTGCCCCAGGCGGTGCTCAGGATTGCTATGAAAACTGTCAGTTGCTGTACTCTCATTCCAACCTCCCTTGCCGTCTGGCTTCACGTCGGGCGGCGACGCAAGCGAATGGCCAAAGCCGAAGTCCCGGCACTTTCCACATAACATCACATATCCAGCGCCTCTCCACAAGCTGGTCTGCAGTTCAAGGTCGTGGTGAGTCGGCCAGTGAAGAGGAATGTACGACACCCCATTGATTGAAGCTAGATTCACGAAACGCATCTGTGGGATTCGCCTGGCGAGGCGATTAGTGAGTTGGCGGTTATGGCCAACCCGTCACGCGCGCTTTCTGCTAACTTTCACATCGAATCGGTCTTGGAAATCCGTCGCGAGTGGCTGCTGAAGCTGTTTCGCTTCCTGAATTACGTGTTGACGCTGCCCGAGGAGTTGTCCGGGCAGTTTGACCGGGAGTGGGAGCACATCGGGGAGACTGTGAACATGCCTTACGCAACCAGTTTCGAGCGCCGCGCGCCAAGTGCGCCGAATCCTGGCAGTGCCCCGCATGTGACCGCGACAAGGTCACCATCATCACGAACTGACAAACTCGGCAGTGCTCCCCACTCGCTCACTCTCAGGACCCATCTCTTCATGAGCAGCCAATTGCTCCATCCTGCGTTGGAGCAACCGAGTCCGGCTTCGCGCCTTTTCGGTTACGCCCGCGTGTCCACCGACGACCAGGACTTGAGCGTGCAAGTCGATGCTCTCCAGCAACACGGGTTTCCGAAGGGGGGTTCTTCATGGACGTCGTATGCCACAGGTTGTTCGGTTGGCATGAGCTGGTATCGCAGAACGACCACGGTCAGCCGGCGGGGATGGAGCGCAGCGAAATCCCCGTCCAGTGCAGCGCCTTGTTCGGAACTGCGTCACACGGGCTCGCAGTCTGAGTCCATGACGTAGCCGATTGCCTTGATTACCCCGAAACGCCAGCTCGTCGAGAACACCGAGCGGACCGGTTGAGGCGTCGATCTGGGCCGAGTCGATGGACAGCAGGTTCTCGCACTGCGCTACACAATCGGTTGCGAAACCAAAGTTGCCGGCGCGGAACGGCACGCAATTGGGGAGTCGGCTGCGAACGGCGAATCGGCTTGAAGTGCAGACAACGACCAATGCGTAGCGACCGCGATTCAATTCCTCCCGGGACAGTACGACCACTGGATGTGGTCCGGCCTCCGCGAAGTCAGCCATGTAGATTTCGCCGGGCCGAATCATGGCATCTCATCCATCCGACCAATGGCATTCCGTGACGCCACCGCCCGTATGGTCCGCTGCTGCTGCTCGTCTTGCAGGACATCCCGAACCGTTTCGTAGTCGGCTTCGCTCACCAGGACGTACGACGCCTTGTTTCGGGGGTCAACGACGCGTGGGAATTCACCCTGTTCAGCATCCAGGAGTTGCAGTTGTTGCGGCGTAAGTTCAATCGTCATGCCGAGTTCGTCCGCCCAGATTCTACCGCCCCGAGCTATGAAAGGCCATCCACGCCGACATCCAACATCCCTGTCAGCCGTTCCGAACGATAAAGTCCACGCGGCGGGCGCATGTGACATTGAATTCGCAACCGACACACAGGTCCAGACACTCTGATTCCTGCTGCCCCCGACCCCGACGCCGCCAGCAATGTGCTCGCATTTCCGTATTGGCTATCGGCAGCCGCTAGCCCGCGCGCGCGGCGGCTGACGCTCTGGACTTTTCGCACCCGTGCTCTACGAAGTGTCTGTCATGGTATCGATGCCTCGCGCACGGGCCGCCTCGCCTCGGATTTGGAGATCCTGCCGGTCTCGTTGGCGGACTACGTGCGACTGTTCCAGTGGACGCCCGAGACGTCCGTTACGAGGACAACGTCCGTTACGGGGACAGATACAATTCCGCCCGTTGAGTGCGCAAGATAGATAAGTCGTTGAGAGGAAACAGGAACCGGTGCATTTCCACGGGTGGTTTGGGTAAGGCGGGCGAATGCCTCTTACGATGCCATGTTGTCACAGACAATCGCGTGTCACTGCAATGAACTCGTCTTCGGAGGTCGTCGAGGAGAATCACCATCGGCGCCTCGAACCCCTCACGCCCGAGCCAAGAATGTCACAAACAGTTGTTGCCCAGATTGCTCGCATCCCACACCACTCAGCTTGCCGCGTGAAATGTACCTGTCCCAATACCGTTCGGCCCGAAATGTGCTAGCCGGCATTTTTTTCGGACTGGGCTGGCTATCGATCAGCAGATGTGTCATTTTGTGTGCCTGTCGAACAAGCGAGTCAAGCAATCGAAGATCGAAGAGTCGGATATCACCTCTCTCGCGTAGCAGATCGTCGCGCTAGTGTCTGAGCACGCTGGCCCGATGCGCGCTCAGCGCTGACTCCTCAACACTTCCCGACCCCCGCGAGCTCCGCTCGTGCGGTGAACCAGATGGTCAGCTACCGACGCTGCCCTCT
>JBGSHS010000432.1:0-23806 GCA_041752115.1 Pirellulaceae bacterium
TGCCGTCCGACAGCTCGCGGCTCGGCACAGGTTCCGGCGACTCCGCGCCGTCGCACCCAGGGAGCGATGCGACGGGGGGCGGGGCCTACGGCAACCCACCCTCGCAGACCATCCTGAATCGGCAAGTGGAACTGCCCAGCCTGGGCGATCCGCCTGGCCCAAGTCTGCAGCAGCGGCCGACGCCGGTTCCCGATCCGGATGCCACGCCGACGCACATCCAAGACGATTCGGCGGCTCCGCAGTTGCTCAATCCCAAGGATCAGGTGGCTGTCCTGCGATCCCGTCATGGCTGGGCCGTGACAACCATCACCTGGCCCGTGTCGGAGCGACGAGAGACGCCTGCCCAGCCGGCGGTCACTACCACGCCGCGTCGTGTGCGGCCTGAACTCGATGAGAGTGGCTGGTACAGCATTGCTCGCTAGTTCGCGCAGGCTCATCGCGTCGCGAGGCGGCCTGAGGGGGTCACGAGCCGCCAGGTGGGACGACAGGTCATCTTCCGGGAGCGACGCGCAACGATGCTTGCGAGAGCGGTGAAGATCGGGCCGTGTCCGGTGCTTCGCATGGCCGACGTGGCCTTTCCTTGCCGCATTTCACCGGCGACCATCGGCGTCTGCATCGGCGACGTCGACTCGGAGACGCGTCGCAGAGCCGAGGTGGGTCATTCTGTCCATCCTCCGGTTCTTCACACTCCGTCAGATCGCCACCTGGGAACCAGGGTGGCCGCGACTGCCTGACGGCATGGTCGATGGCCGAGGGTGTGCAGCTGGCGGGCCGTGCATTTGCTGGCGGGCCGTGCATTTGCTGGCGCCCGATGACCGCCCCGCCCGGTCGCCCCCAAGCTTCTCAAGACGAACCAGATCGGTAGACTAGTAGAGGGCGAGTGGTTTGGGTTTGCACACCGCAATGACCGTGCGCGATTCGTCAGTGGCAGTGGCACGCCGCAGAATTGCGATCGTTGATTGGGTGGATCCGACGGGTACTTCTCCTATCGAGTGATTGCCATGCCTGCCAATTTGACTCCGCAATATCTCAAGGCAGAGGGGGCGTATCGGCGTGCGTCATCGCCGGAAGAGGAGCTGGAATGCCTGCAGGAGATGCTCCGCGAACTGCCCAAGCACAAGGGCACCGACAAGCTGCAAGCCGAGCTGAAACAGAAGATCAGCAAGGCGCGCAAGGAACTGGATCATCACCAGGCAAGTGGCGGCAAGCGGACGAGCGTGGCGCGCATCCCGCGACAGGGAGCGGGACGCGCCGTCCTGGTCGGCGCTCCCAATACGGGCAAGAGCCAGCTGCTGGCCAGCCTGACCCGCGCCACACCGGAAATCGCCCCCTATCCGTTCACGACGCGCGAGCCGATCCCGGGCATGATGCCGTGGGAAGACGTCATGGTGCAACTGATTGATACGCCGCCGATTACCAAAGATGTGCTGGATCCAATCACGGTCGGGCTGATTCGCGGTGCGGATCTGGTTCTGTTGCTGGCCGACATGGGCAGCGACGACTGCGTGGATGATGTGCTGGGGGTGATTGGCAAGCTGAACGAAACCCGCACGCGCCTGGCCAGCAGCTCGTACCTGGACGAGAACGACGTCGGCCTGGCCTTTACCAAGACCTTCCTGGTGCTGACGAAAATGGACGCGCCGGAAGCTCAGGATCGATGTGCGTTGTTGCACGAGTTCTGTACGTTGGAGTTCCCTGAGTACGCCATTTCGGCGGTCCAGGGGGAAGGGCTGGAGACGTTGCGAACGGCGGTGTATGAAACGCTCGATGTCGTGCGGGTCTACACCAAGCTGCCGACGCAGAAACAGCCGGACTATGATCGGCCGTATACCATTCATCGCGGCGGTACTCTGCTGGACGTGGCCGAGATGGTTCACAAGGATTTCGCTCAGAACCTGAAAAACGCTCGGGTCTGGGGGAGTCACGTGCACGATGGCACGTTCGTCAAGGGAGACTACGTTCTGCACGATAAGGACGTGATCGAACTCCACGTTTGAACCATCACGGGCAGCATCAGCACACACGAACTCGAGCAATGAGGGGTGGCATGCTAAGCAATGCACAGATTGCGGCCGTCTTCGAGCAGTTGGCGGACCTGTTGGAGTTCCAGGGGGCGAACGCCTTTCGCATTCGAGCCTACCGCAACGGCGCGCGAGCGATTCAGAACCTGCCGCAGTCGGTGGCCCAGCTGGCCGAACACGATCCCGACTCGTTGCTGGAGATCGACGGGATCGGGAAAGGCGTGGCCGAGAAGTGCGTGACGCTGGTGCAAACGGGGACGTTGCCGCAGCTGGATTCTCTGTTGGAGGAGATTCCCGAAAGCGTTCTCACATTGCTCCGCATACCCGGCGTCGGGCCGAAGAAAGCGGCGGTGCTCTTCAGAGAACTCGGCATCACCACGCTGGAGCAGCTGAGGGAAGCATGTGAAACGCATCGTGTGCAGTCGCTCAAAGGGTTCGGCGCCAAGACGGAAGAAGCGATTCTCAAAGGAATGCACGTGGCGGAAGCAGCCGGCCAGCGGATCTACTGGGCAGAGGCCGATGAACTGGTGGCCAGCTTGCGCCAATGGCTCGCACCATGTCCCGCCGTGCAGACGCTGGAGTTTGCCGGCAGCTACCGTCGCGGCAAAGAGACGGTGGGAGATCTGGATCTACTGGTGGTGTCGAGCGATCAGGAACAGGTGATGAACGCCCTGGCTGACTACCCGGACATTGCCGAGACGATCGGACGGGGCGGCACGAAGATGTCGGTGCGACTGGTCTGGGGGCTGCAGATTGATCTGCGGGTCGTTCCCAGCGAGTCATTGGGAGCGGCGCTGCAGTACTTCACCGGCTCCAAAGAGCATAACGTAATCCTTCGCAATCGTGCCAAACAACGCGGCCTGAAGATCAACGAATACGGTGTCTTTCGTGTGTCCGATGACGACGAGCAGTATCTCGCCGGTGCTTCGGAGCAGGAGGTCTACGCCGCCCTGGACCTGCCGCTGATCCCACCGGAACTGAGGGAAGCCAGACAGGAATTCCGCTGGGCTGACGCCGGACAGTTGCCGACGTTGATCGAGCTGGACGATGTGCAAGGGGATCTCCACATGCACACAACCGAGACCGATGGACTGGCAACGCTCGCCGAAATGGTGGCCGCGGCTCGAGCACGTGGTCTGTCATACATCGCGATCACAGACCACTCGCAACGCGTGTCGATGGCACGAGGATTGAATCCCCAGCGACTGCTCCAGCAGTGGGCCGAGATCGACCGGTTGAATGCGGCGTTTGACGGCACATTCACCGTGCTCAAAGGAATCGAGGTGGATATTCTGGAGAAAGGAGGTCTCGATCTGCCGGACGACGTGTTGGCGCAGGCCGACTGGGTTGTGGCCAGCGTGCATTACGGCCAGCGTCAGTCTCGCGTGCAGATCACCGACCGCATTCTCGGTGCGCTGGCCAATCCTCACGTGTCGGCCATCGCCCATCCCACCGGCCGCCTGATCAACCGGCGTGATCCTTACGAGGTCGATCTCGAGCAAGTCCTGGCCGCCGCTCGTGACCAGGGCAAGATGATGGAACTTAATGCCAATCCGTCGCGGCTGGATCTGGACGACTTTCAGTGTGCTGCCGCCAAGGAATTGGGGATCCCCCTGGTCATCAGCACCGATGCGCACAGCACGGACGGGCTGGATGTCATGAGGTACGGGATCCTGCAGGCACGACGGGGCGGGTTGACTCGCCATGATGTGGCCAATACCCGGTCGTGGCCGGAAATGCGCGCGATGCTTCGACGCCGTCCCTGATTTGGGAGCCAGGTCGTGACAGGGCCGTTCCATAGGGCGTGACCCACCGTGCGGCGGTTGCTGCAGATCGAGCAATGCTCACACCAGGGACTCAAGTCACCCCGCCGTCGGGTACCGGGCAACGCACTACCTCCCTCAGCCAATGAGGATCGACGAAGGCCAGACTGGCAATGACCATCATGGCAGACCAGGCGACCAGTCCCGTGATCAGCGCGAGCGAAGTCCACACGATCACTCCGAGCGTGAGCAGCAGTGGCCGCGCCAGAGGGTTCCAGACCAGAATCGCAAAGGAGAGCTGATAAGCCACGATGGCGTGCGTCCAGGCATTGACCCACAGAAACCAATCCGAGAGGCCGGTCAGATCGACCAGTCGTGACTCGCTTCGCGCGAGGATCCACCAAACGGCTTCGCCCGACCACCACACGTCGGCCGACAGCATGTTCAGTCCAATCGTGGCGGACAGTCCGACCAGATGTAACTGGATAAGTCGAGCGGCAATGCGGGCGCCAACACTGACGTGACGGAGCCTCCTGCCTGAGAGCAATTGGCGAGGTGTCAGTGGTCGGTATCGCTCTCGCCAGGCATCCCACGACAGACACCGCCCGGTAGGCGCCAAGCAGAGATACGCCACGACCATGGTCAGCACCGGTTCGAATTGGCCCGTCAGGATCGGCCCGCGGTGAACGTAGGAAAGCACCACCACCAACGCCGCCACGTTGGTCACACGCGACCAGACGCCGACGGTCCACATCAACAGCACCAGGATTCCCACCACGTGCAAGATCCAGAGCGACGTGGGTGAGTCGGCCAGGAACAGATACGAGAATCGATACCAGGTCGACGGCTGATGGGCACCGGTGAGGGTGATGATGGTGCTCGGATTGAGAATGCCCTCTGGACCGAACCAGCGCAGGAGATCAGCCGAATGTGAGCCGACATAGTAAAGACTGGCCACTCCCGCCGCAATCCGCAGCACGCACAACGTAAACACGTCCTGCGGTGTAAACCAGAAGTGTTCCCAGCCGGAGGCCAAACCTGTGCCCAGCCGTTGCAAGTACTCGCGAACACCATTCATGACGTATCAATCGTCCCGCAGAAGATTTTCTTGACCGACCGATCCACCGCAGCAGCTAGGGAACGGGCAGACAATCGACTCGGCATTTCGACCGTAGCCACGCTCGCGCAGAGCATGGGGAACGTCCACCATACGGACCGTAGCCACGCTCGCGCAGAGCGTGGGGAATGGATCCATCGTCGGGCGACGAGATTCAATCACGGTTTCCGGCTCCCGGATGCGCCGCCCACTGCCGGCCGCCGGTCGTGACTCGTAGGCGCCTCCAACGCGGCGGCAGCGCGCTTGACAAGGCGAATGTCGCCCTCCGGCGTGGTGACCACATTGGCATAGTACAGCACCGAAAAGTACTGCGGACTATCCGGATCATCCAACGCTCCGTCCGCTGCGACAGGCCGTTCCCACGACTGCAACGTGTGGCGGCGGCACCGGATTCGTGACACCCGTGTTTCCTCCTGAAACCTATAGCTGCGCACGACCGATGCCGCGAGCAACGCGGTGACCTCATCGTCCTCCTGAAAGAACGACATCATATCGGCCAGACGTTGGTAGCGATGGTAGCGTTCCGAGCCCTTCACGCCGCGGACTATGTTCTGCCACGATGCGTCGACTGCCCGCTCGTCCCCCTCGGCCAGGATCTCCAGACGGTGATCCACATCGCGCTCCGACGCACGCGTGAGGAAATACCTCGTCCCATCCAGATCGAAATTCAACAGTTGCACGTAGGGACGCAGCACCCACAGCAATCGCTGCTCCAGTAACGACGGCGCCAGATTGGCCGCCAGACATACGAGCAACGCAAACAAGTGTATGAACAGGAACACGGAAATCGCCGCTCGCACTCCTTCGCTGAGCCCGGATGACTGGGGATCCGTCGACCGCTGCGATCCTGTGGTCCCTCCTCCCTTCACCATTTTCTGCCGGTACCTCTCTAAGACGAAGACACCGTGCTCGAAGGGCCGAACACGGGGGCACACCAACCTGCACAACCTGGCCGCTTATCCGCCCCCGCGACTCACGCCGCGCGAAGCGAGCCGTCGGAACCCATCATAGGGGTGATCTGTCTTCCTGACGAGCCTTCGTTATCTCGCGTCCACACCCCGCCCGCTCCAACAGCACCATGCAATAGAAAAGACCGGGCACCTACGGCAGCCCGGTCTCTGATTTGCACTTGCCGACAATCGGCTGCCAACAGGGATGCAGCCCCTTGCCGACCAGTAACATTCGTGGCAAACAATCATCGTCCCAGCCGGGACGAAGCTCACCCAGCAACTAAGCTGCCGAGCCTTCTTCCACGGGAGCTTCGCCACCCGGTTCGGGAGTGGGCGGAGTGTCAGGAGTCGCTTCCTGAGGAACTGCCTCCTGAGGAACTCCTTCCGTTGCCACGCCGCAGCAATCCGTTACTACTGTGCCACAGCAGTCAGCAGGCTGACCGCCGCAACCACGACGGCTCAGCAGTCGGCGATGGCTCGCGTGTCCACCACAACGTCCAGCACGTCGAATGCCCTGGTGACGAGCGCGACCCCCGCAAGGTGCTGGTTCACAGCACGGAGTCCCACAATCACTGGTCACCACACCGTGGCATCCACCGCAGCCGTGACCGGCTACAGCCTGCCTCTCGCCGCCCATCAGGGCGAACCCGACGATCGCGAAGAACATCGCGACGCCAAACACAAACATTCGATTCATTCCGAACCCTCCAAACAGAGTACCAAACCCAAAAAACTGAGGTTGCCAATCGCTCCGACCACTCTCCTCCTGGCGATTCGACGCCAAGTCGCACACGAGCGTCGGAGGCGCTACTCTCCACGGTCGCACCGCACGGAACTTCCAATTTCCCCCGAAGTTGAAAGTTTGCGGCCTGCGAAGGCTGCGAGATACGTGGAGAATAGGACGATAGGGTAACATGATGCAGTCACTTGTCAAGCACACGATAAGGCAAGGTAGGGCGACTTGACGGGGTTTAGCGGCACATCTGAAGAGCCATTTCAGTTGTGAACAGGGCTTGCTGCCGTGCCGGAACTCCCGACGTGGCCTTCACTTTGGCAGCGTGGTGGCGGCAGCTGAGCGTAGGCTGCAAGTTATTATTGGGCAAATAATTGCGACGCCTGCAGGGCACGAGGCTGTTTCGCCCGTGGAAGGTGAAAATGGGCCTCGGTAGTTAGATATCGGGCAGACGAGTCGAAGCGTCCGGCGGTCGCCCTGGCGGCGGCAGCACTGGGGCCAATAGCGTGGTGAGACGTGAGTGGTCTGCCGAGGAATGGCTCAGAAGTCATTCGGCCAACGGCTTAGGCGTGAGGGAAAAAACAACTTCGGCGTTTCTCTTGTAGCCATGTGCGCGCAGTGCGTGGGAAACCGCCCAGCGGTCTGGCGATCGCATCTGCAACCACGAAAGTTGTCTTTTCCGCGACCCTTACGTCGGGGAGGGCTGCGGCGTCCAGCAGAGCGAGGGTGGGTTGGTATCGGCGCCAGGCAGAACGAGGGTTGAACAGCCGAGCTGTCCAACCCTCGCAGGAGTGACGTAGGTTGCATGTGATGCGGATCGGGCCGGGGCGGTCTCCGAGATCCTAACGCACTTGAGTTGTCCCGGCGTCCTCGACGGGCGGTGTGGTCTGGGGTCGGCTGGCCACTTCCGCTTCACGTTCTGCGTTTTCGAGTTCCGATGCGAGTTGTGAGAGGTCCTCGAAGTTAAGGAACAGCGGTTCTTCATTTTCCGCCAACTGGGTCGCCATTCCGGCAATGCGCCAGCCCGCCGTTTCTTTGCGGAGGATCCAGACGACTTCGTAGGACACATCGTCGTCGCCGTTCTTTTCGGACCAGGTGCAGCTCACATAAGCCGCATCGTCTTGACCTTCGGGGTGCTGCACACGTCCGACCTGGTAGCTTGCATTGGGTGCTCCGGGTGGTGCCACGACCATGTCGTGAGCGGCCGTTTCCTCGCGTGCTTTGGCGGTGAGCATTGCTTCGGCCGTCTTGTCGTTGCCGCTGCGCAGCGCGTCGAGAAATTCGCTCACCGCCTCTTCGGGCGTTGCTGATTTGACGGACACGACCGGGCTGCTGGCCTGTGTGGATGCGGGTGCGGCCGCCGGGCGGGAGTCTGCCGAAGCGGTGGCGTTCGAACTCTCCTTCTTGTCCCCACAGCCGCAGATGGTTGCGGCAATCAGCACGGCGGCCGAAATCCAGATTGCGCGTTTCATGAGATTCGAAGTCCTTTTCGTTGCTAGCAATTGTACAAACATCGGCACTGGGCCTTGATGCTGGGCGGCGGAGTGTCGCACGATCCCTTCCCAGTGTCAAGCCGAAACTCGCGGGAAGCGGATACGCGGATACGCTATTTGCGGGGCCATCGACGCGACTTGCTGCTGCCAACAGGGACAGGCCGTCGCGAAGTGGTGGGGAAATAGGGAATACGAGAATGCCGCAATGCGACAATGCGACAATGCGACAATGCGACAATGCGACAATGCGACAAGCTCCGCGCGCACTCACCCACGGCTTGGGAACCTGTGCGTACCGGTTGAGAAGTCCACGTTCGGACCTCTCCGCGCACTCACTTTCGCCGACTCACGACGTGGTGCTCATGCTGAACAGGTTAACGTAGGGTGTTCATTTCTGAGGAGAAATCGGAGTAGAATCGACCGGGGGGGCGGAAGGGCGGCGGATCATTGCCTGTCAGGAGGAGCGATCACATGACCGATTTGACCAGTCCGCGCGCGATCTACGCTAAGGGGATCTTGTTCGTGGTGGGAGGGCTGCTGGCGTCGTTCCTATTGTGGATGGAACGTCCGACCTGGAGGGTCGCCTTGCTGCTGGTCATTGCCGTCTGGTGCTTTGCGCGTGCTTACTACTTCGCGTTCTACGTGATCGAGCATTATGTCGACGGAGACTACTCGTATGCGGGACTGTGGTCGTTCATCTGCTATCAGTGCCGCCGGCGCAGGCGACCACCGAGCGATCAAGCCTCGCTGTGATTTGCGGTCTTTCCCGCACGCACTCTTCTCACGTCACACGTCTGTCAGCCCGTCAACGAAGTCACTGGTGTGCACCAGTGGCTTGTGACAGTTCAATCTTCGGGTTGGGTGGCACTGGCGCTGCCAGGGTAGCCTTGTCCGATAGCCGAGAGAGCACTGGCAAAGCCAGTGCCAACCTGATGCTCAGCTGCCACATGAGTACTGGCCTTCAACGTCGATTGAAAACCCCAGCGAACAGCTGACGCGCTGGCCGGTGCGTGATGATTCGTAGACGGCGTCGAGCAGCTGCAACGTGGTCCAGCAGCTGCGTGCTGCATGGCGGCATTGGGCCGTGTCGCCGTCAATCGCGGAGAGCCAGGCCCGGACCAGGGCCAGGCCGTTTCGGCCGCCGTAGCCTGGAATGACATCAGGCGGCAAAGTGAAGGTCTCTTCCATGGCATACCATTGGGGCTGGGGGCCATGGATCTCCAGGACGCCACCGGTCCCGGTTCGCACCGGATGCCAGTCGACCCAACGCTGGCTGCCGTGCAACGTCCAGCGGCAGGTGCCAGCCCATCGCGGCAGCCAGTAACCGCCGGAAAACGTAGCGATCGTGCCCTCCTCCAGTTCAAGAATCACGGCGCCGCCGTCGTCCACGGGCACTGGCGTGGCGCCGAACACGCCGGTCCGCGCCATCACGCCGACTACGCGCTGCTGCGTGACGTGCATGAGCAGGTCCAGATAATGGCAACCGAGCCAGTTGAAGAACCCGGCTCCCGACGCTGCCGGATCAAACAGGTAGTGTCGGGGATCGCGCCGCGCCACGTCGCTGGTAACAAACGACATGTCGACGTGAATCAATGTGCCGAAGCGGCCGGACTGGATCATGGCCCTCAGTCGGTCCGCCGCCTGATCGTAACGCCACATGTAGCCATGCTGAAAAACGATTCCCGACTGCTCGACCGCGGCGAGTACCGACTCAAAGTCGGCCGCACAGGCGGCTACCGGCTTCTCGGCCAGCACGTGCTTGCCGGCTTGCGCCAGTTGCACAACGGCTGCGGGTCCGGCGTGGTTGGGGAGGCAGACCACGGCTGCGTCAAATGCTCCCCAAGCCAGCAGGTCGTCGGTGGAGGCGAAGCAGGGCAGCTCGGCATATCGTTCCTGCAGACTGCAGCACGAACCGTCCATGGCAGGTGCGAGTGCCACGAGGGCGACTTCACTGGAGAGGTTGCTCAGCAAGTCGCGCCAGCCTGCACCATGCGGATGGTCAACTCCCAGAAAGGCCACGCGGAGCGGTTTGGTCATGACGATGTTTCCTTTGGCACGGCGATGATCTTGCTGCGATGGGGGCCGTCATCCCCTCATCCTCGCTCCGCTCCCTCGGACGGGATCGGCGCGTGCCGAGTGTACCAGGTGAGTCCCGACAGGTCGCGTGCTTCGCGGCGATCAAGGGGCCACAGCAGGGGAGCGGTGACGCAGGTCACGACCAGCGAGCAGGGCATGATCCACGTGTAGCTGATGTCGGGCCACGTGGTAGTCAGCAGTCTCCAATTCTCCAACAGGGCACTGACCTGCTGCAAGTAGCCCAGCACGATGCTGGTGACCAATCCCAGGACGGTGGCCACGATCATGGCCCGCTGCCTGACACGAGGGAGAAAGATCCCCACCAGGAACATGCCGCCCAGTGGGCCTGTAATGGCGTTGAACGTGCGAGGTATCGCCGCGACGATTCCCCAAGTGCTCGGCATGAAACTGAGCACATAGGCAGCGCCGGTAATCAACAGGCCGGCAGCCAGAGTGAGCCATTTGGCCAGCCGCACGTGGCTGGTGTCCGCTCCCGCGTCGTGTCGTTCTGACCTTGGCCGGCCAGGAGTTGTCGCCGGTGCGTTGCGAGTCGGCCGGGTGGGGCGCAACTCCAGTGAGACAACGGTCGCGATCGAATTGAGTCCCGAATCGAGGCTCGACATGGCTGCGGCCAGCAGAGCCGCTACCAACGTACCGCCAAAACCGACGGGCAAGTGATGCAGGGCAAAGCTGGGGAAGATCAGGTCGTGTTCGCGCGTCGGATCGAGCATGCCGAACTGCGCAGCGTCGGGGCGCGTGTAGAAGTAGAGCACCGCAATTCCGACACACACGAGCAGCAGGCTCACGAAGACATTGACCACTGCGCTGGTCAGGAAGCTGCGCCGTGCCGCAGACACGTTGCGCGTGCTGAAGTAACGCTGCACGGTCATCTGGTTCGAAGAATGAATGCAGATGTGCCAGATCGCCATGTTGATGGCGACGCTGACGACCGTCGCACGCAGCGTCGGGTCCCAACTCAGTATCGGAATGGCGGTTGGCTGGCCAATGCTCCGCACATATTCGCTCGTCGCCGCCAGCCAATCGGGGATCCAACTGCCGGTCGTGTAGCTGATGTACGCAATCGAAACAACCGCCCCCGTGACAAGAAACGCCACCTGAATGACGTCGGTCCAAATCACCACGCGCAGTCCACCCAACATGGTGTAGGAGGTGGCGACGATACCCACCGTGAAAATCACGCTCCACAGAGGAATCCCGCTGAGTTCCTCCACCACCTGCGACAGGACGAGCACGACGAATCCCATCCACAGGACCGTCATGGCCACGAACAACGCTGTGCCCGTGCGTCGTGCGGCCCGGCCATATCGCAGTTCCAGGTACTCGTAGGCCGATGTGAAGCGAAAACGCATCAGGAAAGGAATGAAAATGGTCCAGATCAGCGCGGTCTCGATGGCGATGCCGATCATTTTGCCCAGAATGTGGGTCACCCCCGATCGCCACACCTCCCCCGGTTCCGCCAGGTAAGTGATGCTCGAGATCATCGAGGCGACAACACTGATTCCGACGGCCAGCCACGGCATCCGTCGGCCGACCAGGAAATACTCCTCGTCCGAAGTACGGCGCAAGGCCCAGCGAAGTCCCAGCAGGAGCATGCCTGCAAGGTAGGCGACGATGACCAGGTAATCGGGCCATTGGAGCGACATGCCGTGTTCCCTGCGACGCTGTGGGGGGGGATTTCAACGGAGTGACTGCGAAGCGTCAGGCGACGATTCACCAGTTCTGAGCGGCTCACGGCGGATGGCCGACGATGCGGAGTCGGACCGTATCAGACGACTGCCGATTCAACTCCGAAGCAGCATCAGAATGGACCACGTGCGCGCGTCTGTCCAGTCCAGCGTGCGTCGCTGCGCTGAGAATCTCGGAGTGGACGAGGCGAGGGCCGGCGGAGTAAGGAGCGTGGTGACGAGTCCTCCGCCGAACGTTTGCTGAAAAACTGGGAAGACTTTAGCGATTTTATGGGAAACGTCTCTGGGGGGCGGGAAAGACTGGCCGGGAATGCTCGCAGTGGTTGTACCATTCTTCCCGATAGGAACGGGTATGACGAATACTTCGTTCGGTTGCAGGCTATACCTCGTCGGGACTGGGATTGCCTCTTTCTCGAGGGGGTGCCGCTGGGCACGCCATACCGTTCGTGGCTCGGCGTGAGGTGGGGCACATGGTCCTTCTAGCCAGGCAGCCGAACCATAGTGTCTCCCAGCAAATCCTCTGGGAGCAGGCGTACGGTGGCCCGATATCGCAAGGAAGCTAACATGGCACGAAAGAACCTGTTTACGGCGGCAGCCCTGACTCTGGTTGCTGCGTTTGGGATGAGTCAGCCTTTGTCGGGAGATCAGCCAACGCTGCGCGTGGCGAATTCGTATTCCCGCAGCGTGCTGGTGCCGCCATCGATCATGAGCGAATCACCGACCCCTGCGGCACTCGAGCTCTGGGAAGATCCGGCGCCGGTGGTGCAGGGTGAGGAGAACGCAACGGGGGATGTGATCCCGGTTGCCTACAACTATTGCACCGCCTCGTGCAACGATTGGTGCACACCTCGCTGGTACGGCCAGGTCGACTTTCTGATCTGGTGGGCCAAAGGCAACAACATGCCCCCGCTGGTCACTACCAGTCCGGACGGAACGCCGCGTGTCGACGCCGGAGTGCTGGGCCGACCGGGAACCGAAGTCCTCCATGGCGACGAGGGCGTTGACGGCAACTACCGACCGGGCATGCGGTTTGTGCTGGGCTACTGGATCGACGACTGCCAGACAACGGCCCTGGACATGACCTGGTTCTCGCTCGATGACGGTGCAAACACAGGTAACTTCTACGATCAGGCCGTGGGGACTCCGTTGAGTCCGATTCTGGCTCGTCCGTTTTTCAACGTGTTGTCGGGTCTACAGGATTCGGAACTGGTGGCTTTCCCGGGAGTGATTGAAGGGGGTGTGCAGGTCGAGACGAGCAGCGAGATGCATTCGCTTTCTCTGCTTCTACGCCGCAACCTGTGGCGTGAGTGCTGCAATCGGCTGGATGTCGTCGGCGGCTATCGCTACTGGCGATACCGCGAAGGGCTGGCGATTCGCGAGCAGTTACGCGTGACGGAGCTGAACGGTCCCGTGGCGGTGGGAACGACGTTCGATATTCTCGACGTGTTCTCGACCGAGAACGACTTTCACGGAGGCGAGCTGGGGCTGTCGGCCATGTTTGATCGCGGCTGGTGGTCCTTCGATGTGTTAACCAAGATCGCTTTGGGGAACATGCACCAGAACGTGAACATCGACGGCCGGAACGTGGTGACAGTTCCGACTCAGCCGCCGCTGGCAGGTCCTGGAGGACTCCTCGCTCTGTCGACCAATATGGGAGGATACAATCAGAACGAGTTCGCCGTATTGCCCGAACTGAACATGAACCTGCGATACTGCTACAGTGAACGATTGTCGCTGTCACTGGGCTACTCGCTACTGTGGGTAACCGACGTGACGCGCAGTGGCGATCAGATCGACTTCGGCGTCAACGTTTCACAGCTGCCGTCCAACGGCAACAGTCTGATTGGTCCAGCCCGCCCGGCGCCGCAACTGGTCGACACGACCATGTGGGTTCAGGGAATCAACTTGGGAGTCGTGTGGGAATATTAACAGGTGCAGCTTTCCGCCACGAACACCAACCGCAGCCCCGGCCGTTCCTCCAGCAGCCGGGGCTGCACCAGTTCTTGGGCTTGTGACGCATGAGGGAAGGATAACTTCGGCGCTTCTCCGGTAGCCACGCTCGGGCAGAGCGTGGGAAACCGGCTAACCACGGGAGCAATTCTTCCCGCGATCCTGCGGTGTGCCGGGGGCTGGGGCTGCGACCCATGTGCCGGAGCACGTCGTGACGAACGAAGTACGCAGGTGGAGGAGTCGTCGGAACGCCCGGGGCCGAGGCACACGCGTCGGTCATGTCCCGTGGCACCACCAGCCGCCGATGTCATATTCCAACGTCGTCGCGCCGATCCTCTGCCCCACGGCGATGAAAGTAGAGCTTGATCGGAACCTCGCCAAAGCTCAATTGATCGCGCAGCATGCTCAGGAGGTACCGGCGGTAGTCGGGGGAGAACGCCTTGGGCATGTTACACATCAGGATGATAATCGGGGGCTGTGAAGCGACCTGCGTGGCGTAGTAGATTTTGGGACGACGGTTCTTGTGGAGCGGGGGAGCGTGGTACTGAATGGCTCCGCGCACCACACGGTTCAATTCGCCGGTGTTGACCCGCTGACGCGACTGTTTGAAGAGCATCTGAGCGTGGTTGAGCAGCGTCTTCAAGTTCTTACCGGTTTGTCCGGTCACGAAGGCGATGGGCACGTATTCCATCGTCCGGAACTGTTCACGCAGGTAGTCCACCCACCGCTCGGTTGGCATCTGATTGACCATCAGATCCCATTTATTGACCACGAACACGCACGGCTTGTACTGGTCGGTGATGTATTGACAGAGTTGCTTGTCGACTTGGCTGATCCGCTGCGACGCGTCGAACATCATCAGCACGACGTCGGCCCGGCGAATACTGCGCTGCGCACGGTGCGTCCCATAGAACTCCAGGTCTGTGCGAATGCTCTTGGTCTTTCGCAAGCCCGGCGTGTCGATGGCCAGGAACGACTTGCCATCCAGTTCGAAACGCACATCGACGCTATCTCGCGTCGTACCCGGCACTTCGCTCACAATCATGCGATCGGAGTTCGTCAGCGTGTTAATAAAGGTGCTCTTGCCCACATTGCGGCGGCCGACGATCGCCACTTTCATTTCCGGCTCGGCCGTGATGTCCTCGTCAGTCGTCTCGGGCAGATGCTGGCGGATCAGCTGCAGCAGCTCCTCCTTGTTCTTGTCCTGGTGTACGCTGATCTTGAGCAAGTGGCTTCGGCCAAGCCGATGGAATTCCTCGGCCTGAGGTTCCAGCTTCACATCGTCGGTCTTGTTGGCCAGGCAGATGACCGGGCACGTGACGCCCCGCAGTCGCTCCGCGACCAGCTCATCCAGAGGGGTGATGCCGCTGCGCGTGTCGACCACGAGCAGGATGATGTCGGCCGAATCGATGGCTGCCGAGATCTGGGCCTCCACCTCTTCGGTCAGATTGTCGACGTCGCGGATTCCGATCCCGCCCGTATCCACCAGTTCGAAGTAGCGGTCGTCCAGCTCGATGAGCTGACAGAGGCGGTCACGCGTCACTCCGGCCACGTCATCGACAATGGCGATACGCCGTCCGGCAATCCAGTTGAAAATGCTGGATTTCCCTACGTTTGGTCGACCTGCGATCACAACTTGCGGAATAGCCATAGTGACGCATGATAGCCGACCCGTGCAGACCTCGACAGAGCCGGTCGCCAGAGTTGCATGAAACGTCTATATTGGCATGGCAGCACCGCTTGCTCGGCGGTGTGGGCTTAGCGGAGGAGAACAAGACGTGGACGCGACGCAACACAGCCAGTTACGCCGACTCCTGATCCAGCGGCTGGAAAGTCTACAGCGGGCCGGGGTGTTGGACCTGCCACGCCGTCGCAGCAGCGTGCGAACACCTCAGGCCGCTGCGGAGTCGACGCCGCAGACGTTGGCCCCGAGCCCGGCCCCGATGGACCCGATACCGTTGATGTATGAGGAGAAGCACGTGCCACGATCTGGTTCATCGCGTTCGCCCTCGGCCTCGGATCACAACGTGGCCCCGCAACGCCCGTTCTCCACCATCTCCGCAGCGGTAGCGCCTGAAGATCGGTGCGCGGCGCTTCAGAGCCTGAGCACGCAGGTGGCAACCTGCCGACGCTGCAGTGAACTTGCGCAGACGCGTACGCAAACGGTGTTCGGGGTTGGGAATCCCCAGGCGCGTCTGGTCATGCTTGGCGAGGCCCCGGGTGCCGACGAAGACCGTCAGGGGGAGCCGTTCGTGGGCCGTGCCGGCCAGCTGCTCAACAAGATCCTGGAGGCATGCACCCTGCGACGTGAGGATGTCTACATTCTCAACATCCTCAAATGCCGGCCCCCAGGCAATCGGACGCCGTTACCCCACGAGTCCGCTAACTGCCGGGAGTATCTGTTGCAGCAGCTGGCGATCATTCGTCCCGAGTTCATCTGCTGCCTGGGGGCGGTCGCGGCCCAGAACTTGCTCGAAACCACCGTTCCCATCGGGCAACTGCGTGGAAAGGTCCATCTGTGGGAGAATACGAAGGTCGTCGCGACCTATCATCCTGCCTACCTGCTGCGGAATCCCAACGCCAAGCGTGCTACCTGGGACGACATGAAAATGCTGATGCGCGAACTGGGGATCGCTCTGCCCCAGACCGAGTAGCCATCCTTCATCCGGGCAGATTCTGTCCTGACGAACCGCGCGGTGCGACCGATCGTGTCGGTTCTCCGGGGGCCCTGCAAGTTGGATTGATCGTCCAATCCTGGGAGTGTGATAGACTTGACAGTGGTCAGGTCGATAGGATCCTCCTGGCCTGGATCAGCGATGGCGATTGTGCGGCACGTCCCGCCCCTTGATCCGTAGTGGGGGTGGGCAAGACCAAACGAACTTGAGTCATGAATGATCGAGGCGGATGCCAGTCAGGTCGAATATTCAGTCAGGTCGAATATTCAGAGCAATGCGGCTCAACCTACTGCGTTCGTCATTCCCCTGGCCAAAGGGTCCGGCGTCATTCGTCATCCAGACCGGTGTGGTGGCATCGCAGGCGCCATTCAGGTAACCGAGCACATCGCGTTGGAGGAGTCCGTCTGTGAAGAAGCGATTCGAGCGGTTGAAGCTGCACAGACCTCACGGGCTCGGCTTGCTCGATCTGATTGCCGGCGTGGTCTGTGTGGTTGCCAGCGTCTCGTGCTCGAAATCGGCTGACACGCTGGCGTTCTCTGCACAACAGGAGCGTCGAGCTCAGGTTGACAAGCTCGCTGAGGAGCCTGACCTGGCTGGGGTATCTGCTGCTGCGGACCGAGCCGCTCATTATCTGGCAGGGCTGTGTGACGCGGCCGGTCGTTTTGAATACCTGCAGCAAATTGGAGAGGATGAGGACTCCGATTCCAAGTACAACGTGCTGCGACATGCCGGGGCGGTCTACGCGCTGGCTCAGTATTGTCAGACCAAGCCGAATCGGGACGTTCGGGCGGCTATGCTGCGGGCCGCCGGATACTTGAAACAGCAGTGCCTTGCGCCGGTGGGAGGAAATCCGAACCTGCTGGCCATCTGGTCCGAGCCGGCCGTGACCGGCAGTTCTGCACCGCGGCAGGCGAAGCTGGGGGGAGCGGGGCTGGCTCTGGTCGCCTTGCTGCATGTCGAACAGATCGAGCCGGGGTTCACTTCGCTCGAACAGCTGCGCGGACTCGGCCGGTTTCTCGTGTACATGCAGAAGAGCGACGGGAGCTTTTACAGCAAGTATTATCCCGATGTGGGTCGCAGCGACATCTGGCAGTCGATGTACTACCCGGGTGAGGCCGCTTTCGGACTGCTTCTGTTGTTCGAGAAGGATCCCTCACCGCAGTGGCTCCATACCGCCACCAAAGCGTTGCGCAGCCTGGCGTTTCAGGGACGCCACCAGCAGCCGCTCTCGCCGGATCAATGGTACATGCTGGCCGCAGAGCGCTGGTGGCGACTCGCCGGCGAGGACGCGGACACTGCGACGCGCAGCGAAATACTCGCTCACACCCGGCGGCTGTGCCAGAGCATGCTCCAGGATCAACAGGGGCAGTTGGGCGTGCCGGGACTTCGCGGCTGTTACACTCCGGAAGGACGCAGCTGTCCCACCGCCACGCGACTCGAGGGGCTAATGGCGGCGCTGGGGGTACTGCCGCCGAGTGACGAGGCGCTGCACGACCAGGTCCGCCAATCGGTCCGGCTGGGAATGCAGTTCCTGCTCCGCTGCCAGATTCACGCTCAGCCTCACCGGGGAGCGGTGACACGCGTTGTGCCCGCTCACGATGCCGCCGCGCTGTCTGACGCGGAGCGAAGACGCCGAAACGAGGTTCGTATTGACTATGTCCAGCACGCCCTGTCGGCGATGCTGGCGTATCAGCGGGTGTTCGCTGCTGCTCAGAAGCGGCAAGCACCAGGTGGGGAGTGACGACGAACCTGAGCGGGCCGTTCGTTCGCCTGATGTCCCAGCGCAGCATCGCGGTCTGCTCGAGCAACGGGTGAACATTCGTGTTGGGGCCGCCGGTTTCACTGCGCCGGGGATCACCTCCGGCGTATCTCGTAGGCGAGGTGGGGCTGACTGCTCTTGACGAGTTCCATCGCCCCTCGACGAGCGAATTCGTCGGCGATCTGGCGGGCTGCCTGCGTATCGACAGGTCCGGCATGCGCGTGCAGAAGATAACGCAGCAGGAGAGGCTTCTCGCGCGACGTCAGGAGCGGATTCTGCTGGCAGGCCGAAGCGATCATCCAGCCATCATCACGCACGTGCCAGAGGGTCGGGTACGACGGATTATCGGGATGGTCAAAGTACGTGAGCCCTTCCCGCGCGGCGGTTGCCCCACTGCCAGTCTGCCCGCTGTAATCGACCCACGTCGCTCGTTGCTGGAAAATGGCCGATTCCCCCTGCCGCTGCTCGCTGTCGGTCAGTGTTCCCGCCCCGAAATGCGCGGAGATGCCTTTTGCCACTCGTACCCCGACGAATCCGAAATTCGATTGGCCGAATTCCAACTGCGCTGCCACGGGCTGGAACAGACTCTGGATTTCCACAGTTGTTTCCCGATCGCCCTGGGGACGAAGAGCCACCATCACTTGTTGCTCGACCAACGCTCGAGGATCGTGGCCGTCGAACCAGCCGAGTTGTACGGCCAGCCGCCCTTCTTCCTCTCCATCCTCATAGCAATACCACTGTAACTGGCGAATCCGCGCGGCTGTGGTATCGCTCCAGAAGTCGTTACCAACCACCCCGTTGTGAGCGAACCAGATCCCGCGATGATGATCATGATCCGGCGCACCCGGATGTCCCATGCGAATCAGGGATGCCCCCGACGGGCCGGTCAGAGGATAGAAGAACGGACGCGGATAAAGCGGGCCGTAATGCCAACGCAGCCGCTCCTGCCCGTCAACCTGCAACGACACTTGATAATCTGGCAGCGGTATGACCTGACAACGTGGTAGTCGTTGGTCGCGGTCCATGAGGACGCTCCTGTTCAAACTGATCGGAATGCTCATCCGATGGCGAGAGCTACTTCTGCGGCGGATCGGCCAGCACAGCGGGGTCACGATCCGGAATGCCCATTTCAGCAGCCCAGTAGACTCCGTCGCGCAGTAAACGTACGAAAGCTGGGATTCGGTAGTCCTGAGGATGCCCCAGCGACGTGAAGAAGACGCGGTTGCCGCTCGCCGGACAGTTGATCCACGCCACCGGTTCGTGGGGCACCTTGTCGGCTGCCCTTCCCATCATCAACGGCACAGCTGTTTCACCCAGCGGCAGTATCCGATAGAGCGAACCGAACACGCGCCACTCGGTTGGTGGCATACCCCGCATGATCGGATGCTCGCTGGCACCCTCACTTGTCGTCACGAACGTCGGGACGTCATTACCATGATGATCTCGATAGTGACACCCGAGAATCTGCTGGTCGAACTCCGGCCACTCCGCCAGCCCCTCGGCCGGCCGCGCACCGCGCAAACAAAAAGCATGACACGACGTGCGGATTGCGACGACCGGCTTGCCGGCGGCAATGTACGCTCGAATCTGATCCAACTGACTCTGCGGCAGCGGGCGACGGCGAATGGACATAAGAACGACATTCGCAGTCCGCAGTGCCTCCAACCCAGCGATACTGTTGGGATCCTGCTCGTCCGCAAAGAGAAAGGTCAACCGGAAATCCTCAGCCAGATTGGCCTTCGCAAAGGACGGTAACGTCTGTTCCGACTTGTATTCGTCTTCGGCGATGATCATGACCAGATGCGGCTTGCCCGACGGGTCATCTTCTGGGCCATAGCCGAAGGCGCGGGCCGTCACGCTGATCGACACAATCACCGCCATCCACCTGACGACAAGTCTCATTCGGGTCTCCCTTCAGGATTCTGGCAGGCACGCAAGTCCCTTGGGAAAACACCTATCGTCGTGGACTGTGCGCCTCGAGAGCCATTCTAAATGACCTCGATCGCTTCGGCGACTCCCGACCGGGAATGGCGAATGACGAGGTACCCAATGACCAGCGGAAAGGCGAATTTCGAATGCCGAACCTGGCCGTCACGAACTGCTGGCGTCTGCCCCCGTGGCGGCTCGCTGGAACTTCAGGCGTCAAGGGGGGCGCACCTCAAGGCCGGTTATGATGCGATTCTCGCATACCGGTTACTGGTCGGCGAGACTGCCGGTCCGCCCATACGACGGCATCGACTCGGCCAACTGCTTGGCAGCCATCAGTTCCATGGGAGTCACGTGATGTGCTTTGCTGCCGGGAGTCCGAGGGAACTGGACTTTGGCCAGCATCGGCCAGGGTACCTGGTTGGCGGTGTGCCAAATGGCCAACTGCGCCACATTCTGGTTGATGCCCTGTTTGCCGAACTGTTCAAGCAACTCCTTCACGGCGGGACGACCGTTGAGATCGTTCAGATCGCACGGTTGGTAAGGAATGCGACTGTTCGGGTCGGGTTTGCCATACTCCAGACAGAAACAGGGAACCTGTGTCAGAAACACCTCGCGAGGTGCCAGCGTCCAGAAGCGTGGCCCCTCCGTAACTCCCGCTTGCTGTGCCGGCAAGATACCGGAGTCATTTCCGGGGGACGCGGTTCCGCGTGACCATGGACCGGCGAGTGAGGCACCGAGCCCCTGTGAGTTACCGGTGCCCTGCCCATAACTGTCCGCCAGGCTGGCTGGCATCCCTCGAGCCTGCATTGTCTGCACGGCCTGGGCGCGCGCGACCGGTACCGCGGCGATGGTGGGTGGGATTTCGATTCTCAATGGTCTCTGGCTCCGATTGCGCACCCGCAGCGTGAGCACCGCATAGCTTTGTGGCACTACCGCAACATCGATGAGCCCCTCGCGCATCGCCGCATAGAACTCGGACTGATGCGGTTCTGATGCTGCGTCCACCGCTGGTGATGTCGGCCGCCGTTTGGACTCGGCAGCCTTCTTCTCTTCACACCAGGAGGTGGAAGGACACACGCTGAGGGCCAACAACGCGAAAATCAACAGAGCCAGAGTCAACGCGAGTGGACGTGGACGCATCGGAGTTCTCTCCGTGTCACCGCAAATGGGAAGCTGTCGTCACCGCAACCCGATCATCGGGAAGTACTCCTATTGTTGGCGACCGGGCCACCGGAGAGAAGTGCTCACCCCAAGAGATTTTTGCGAGGCGACCGGCCACGGATGTGTCGGGCAACCGCATGGTGGTTGAGTCGGGCATGAACCAGTAAGGGGGGGGCTGGGCAGGCAGCGGAATCGACTTACAACGGCCGTTTGTAGCGATTCTGACGGTGCGCCGGGGAGCTGACGCTCGCCGCAAAAAGATCTGTGCAGCGGCGGCTGCGCAGGGAAATGTCCTATGTTTTATTAATCTGAGGGGGGATAACACCGACCATGATATGTGAAACCGAACAGATCGTTGACCTGTGCCTGAACGAGGCCATGGCTGACGAGGACGAACGGAGAAGGCAGCATCGCAAGCCGTTTCTTCGTCCCGCGGAGATCAGTCTGGCGAGCGATTCAGCCGAAAGGCAACCGGCCTTCTGCCGTGACATTTCCCGGACCGGCATCGGACTGCTGCACGAGCAGGCGCTGCCTGCTGACGCTGAGTTTGTCGTTTATATACCGATCCTGGGACGTGAGTTGGAGCTGCATTGCCGTAACGAGTGGTGTGCGTGCCTGCGAAATGGCCGCTACTACAGCGGAAATGCCTACCGCTGCGCGACGACCCCGCAGTCGATATTCCTGCTCTCGGCGGTTGTAAGCGAGAAGCTGAATCGGCGTGTCCACCGCCGATATCCTCTCTTTCGCAGTGTCGTGCTGGAGGACTTGCACGGCAAGCGGACTGAGGCGTTCTGCCGCGACGTATCTCGCCAGGGCATCGGGTTTGTGCATCGCGAGTCAATCGTGCCAGGCACTGTGGTCGTAACGATGGAGTCATCCATGGGCTCCGAAGTCATGGCGACGGCCGAGTTGGAACGTTGTGTCGCCATCGGACAGGGGTGGTTTGCCAGTGGCGGACCCTTCCTGTCAGGTCGATCGACAGTCTCCTGATGCATGACTCGATGTGGTTGCCGCCGCGTCTGACGAAACGGCTGAACCTGCCGCGGCAGGAGGCATCGCCGGCACGTCGAGTGATTGTTACGATCGTGCTGCGCCTACCAATTCTGTGGCTCTGATGCAGAATGACGATCCGCCGACTACAACTGGCCGCATGGTTGGATACCAGCCGATCTGACAGAGGTGGTCTCGTTCCCGAGGACCGGAAACGCTGATCGTACCTCGACTTACTCAATCAGGACGGATCCTGCCATGCGTCGGCATACTCTCTTGGGGGCGTGCAGCCTGTTGCTTACCTGTTGCGGCTCGCTGAAATTGGCTGCACAGGAGTCTGGATCGCCAGACGCGTTGTCGCGGAGTGACGAGCCGTTCGTTAAATTCCTCGATGATCTGTTCTGCCTGGGACACGTCGCGTCGACACGCAATGCGTGGGAAGAGCGGATAGAAACCGACCGCCATGATTTCACTCAGTCGGCCGTCACGGTCGGGCGTGGCGTATCGCAAGTCGAGATGGGGTATACCTATTTCTATCATGACGAAGATGAAGAGCTCGAGCAGTCGCACACGACGCCTGAGCTGATGCTGAGGCTCGGTTTGACGGACGACATTGAGTTTCGCGTGCGCTGGACCTACGCCTGGCAGTTTATCGAGGAGAGCGAAACAGCCAGTTCGGCCGAGGATCTTCGCTGGGCATTCAAACTGGCAACGACGGAGATGAATGGCCTAGTCCCCGAAAGTGCTCTGGAAGTTCGGTTCACAGCGCCCACAGGTGGAGCGGACTTCTCGACGGATCGCATGGAGTTTGGGCTGGATTACATCTATGACTGGAAACTGTCGCCGGGGTGCCGGGTGTACGGTTCGACCGGGTTCAGTACGAACGGATTGGCCGATTTCGGTTTGCTGCCGGAAGAACCGGCGGACGAGCGGTTCATCGTCTGGACTCAGTCGGCAGCCGTGGGCTGCGAGCTGACCGAGCGGATGACCATGTACAATGAGGTGTTCGGCGAGTTCTCATATGCCTTGATCGATGACTACCGGATCGTCATCTACAATGTTGGCTTGGACTACTACGTGACCGATGATCTTGTGTTAGATATCCGATTTGGCAAAGGACTCACTCCCGACTCAGACGACTTCTTCGCGGGAGTTGGAGGGGGAGTCCGTTTCTGAGACAACGCCATTGCACGTTCCGGTTCACCAGGAGTCGAGCAACGTGGAGAATCCGACAGAGAACCGCAGATTATCGAACAAGGAACCGGAGAAGGAAGAGGAAGGATAGCCTGAGCGACAAATCGAATGATTGTTGGGGACAGCCAACGTGATTCTTCCACTTGGTAATTGGATATTCCTTGATACTCATATGAAAAGGGTCCCCTTCCAGATGAGGCTCAATCGTTCCCGATTGTCCTAAAGTGGTAGGTGTAGATCTTACCGCTCAGTTATTCCAGAAGGAGACCCAAATGCGCTTCTACAAACC
>JBGSHS010000433.1:0-29820 GCA_041752115.1 Pirellulaceae bacterium
GCCTCGGGTGCCATGGCCTCGGGTGCCATGGCCTCGGGTGCCATGGCCTCGGGTGCCATGGCCTCGGGTGCCATGGCCTCGGGCACGTCCGTTCGCGGCACTGCTGTGTGTGTCTCGGCGGGCTGTGGTTCGGGCGCCTGAGGCTGTGCCGGTTCCCGGGCAAGGGAAGGCGGGCCGGTGTCGGATCGGGAATCCGGCCACTGCTGATACATTCCCCAACCGACCAAAGCCAGCCCCAGCACAACACCCGCAGCAATGATCGCCCCGCGCAGAGAACCATGGGGACCTGACGCGGGTCTCGTGCCGGTGCTCCCTAACGAAACAAACTGCCGGGGAGCCTGGCGTGCCGGACTCATCGTTTCGCCTGCGGTTGCCGCCTGCCTGGCAAAGGGCTGTGTGTGTTCCTGGTGTGTGGGAGTGGGCGCCGTGGCGGGTGGATCATTCTGGGTGCCGAGTTGGCTGGCCGCTGCCGATTCAGCGAGCGGCTTTGTCGTTGCGTGCGGCGCTGGTGTTGGCGGCTTGGAGAGCAAGCCGACGCGGTAGCAGGTAGCGAACCCACACTGTGGGCAGGTGACTGCAGGAAGACTTTGTTGTGGCGAGACGGTGAACTGATGGGCGCAACGTCCGCAGGCGAATGTGATGTTCATCGAGTGCCCCTCGATCGTTGCTCCGCCATTTTTTGCCAAGGCGATTTGCGGAGCGGGCCACAACCCTGGTCGAGTCCAGTCCGGCTGCTCCGCTCGCCTCATCGAAATAAGACGCCAACACGTGCTTGTATCATACCGTCAGCGGGCGGAATCTGACATGGTCTCCACCCGATCAAAGTCGCACGAAGCGGGGGCACGATTGAGGAGCTAAGGGCACGAGTTTCTGATCTTTGCCGGACGTGTTACGAGGGAACGTGTGCCCAGCGGTCCGCTTTCGTGCTTCTCCGGAACCACTTAGCTGGCAGGGCGGTATTGACGGTCAGGAAAACACGGCCATGTTGTCGCGATGGATCACTTCTTCGTAGGGGCGGAGCCCCAGCACTTGAGCGATCCGATCGCTGCGCAGGCCGCGGATTCGCAGGATCGACTCCGCCGGATAGTTGGACAGTCCGCGCGCGATCTCCCGACCCTGCCGGTCACAGACGGTGACCAGGTCCCCCTTTTGAAATTGGCCGACGACATCCACGATCCCGATGGCCAGCAGGCTACGGCCCTGTTGCGTGATGGCGGCACTCGCTCCTTCGTCCACAGTAATCCGCCCACAGGATTGCGCGGAGAAACCGATCCAGCGTTTCCTGGGACTGATCGACTTGCCCTGGGCCAGGAACAAGGTGCCGGTTTCCTCGCCGCGGATGATCTGCAGCAGCACACCAGGCTTGCGACCGCTGGCGACGATCACGTTTTCCCCCGCCGTCGTGGCGATGCGCGCGGCGTTGAGTTTGCTGGCCATGCCACCGGTGCCGAGCCCCGATCGGCGATCGATGACGCACCCCAGCACGGCATCGTCCAGTTCCCGGACGATGGGGATCACACGCGAATGTTCCAGCTGCGGGTCGCCGTCATACAGTCCGTCCACATCCGACAGAATCACCAGCAGTGGCGCTCGGAGCAGGTTAGTGACCAGGGCGGCCAGGCGATCGTTATCACCGAAGGTTGCGACCAGTTCGTCGACCGCCACGGTGTCGTTTTCGTTGATAATCGGCACGGCTTGGAAGTCCAGCAGCGCCCGCAGCGTATTGCGAACGTTCAGGTAACGAGCGCGGTTGTCCAGATCGTCGGCCGTCAGCAGGACTTGGGCGGCGGTGCGGCCGTGTTTGCGGAACGTGCGGTCGTAAGCTTCGATGAGCCGTGCCTGTCCGACCGCCGCAACCGCTTGGAGTCGAGCGACGTCGAGCGGTCGCTGTGTCAGGCCCAACTGACTCATACCAGCTCCCACGGCTCCGGAACTGACGATCACCACCTTGTGTCCCAGATCAATCAGCTGGCAGACTTCATCGGCCAGGCGGGCAATCTGGCTTTCGTCAAGTGTCCCGTCCGTGTGGGTGAGGACTTGCGTCCCCAGTTTGACGACGATTATGTCCGCGGCGGTCGCGATTTCCTGGCGTACGAGGTCATTGATCATAGTGTCATGGTATCCCATCGAAGGCGATCCAGCTGCGATAAGCCGACGATGCTCTCGAGTCTGCCACGGTCGGCCGTGCCGCACACGACGGTGGACGTCCACGACCGCAGGGTCCTCGACCAGGGGTCCTGCCGGGCAGGGGAATGGGACGTTGGCGTTTCCAGATCGACCATTCCAGGGTGTCTGTGGCATCGCGCTGGGAGACTGCAGAGAGAATGTATCGTGCAATTCGAAAACGGAGAAGACGGACTGGTCGAAGTTCGATGTTCGGGCCGATTACGGAGGATGCGAAGAAGGTGCGGGGAGTGCGTGGCCATGGTGGGCGCGGCGTGCCTCGGGGAACGAGGGATGTTGGCGGCGAGCTCTGGGGGGTATCCGCAGCGTAGGAGAATCGCGACAGAGCGCAGGTGAGGGCGAGGCCAGGACTTCGGCACTCGGGATTCTGTGAGGCTTGGCTGCGGCCATTACACCTGCTGCTCGGTTGTGGATTTGACGGCCGGGGAATAGAATGAGGCATGTTCGAGGCGGGGGGGCGTCCAGCGGCCGTTATGCAGGCTGGCGGGCGACGAGACGTGGCAGCGGATCGCGTGGGCCAACTCGGGTCATCGGCTCCTTGATACCAACCATCAGACCGACTCAGTCCATTCTGTAGCGCGATAACAGGTTCGTGTGCCGCTCCGCCAGTTTCTTTCCCACGCACCGTCTGCGTGGACGATGGGACCCTGGGACGACACGCGGTCGCATGAGACAGGCTTTCATGAGCGAAATCCATGACGAGTGTGGCATTGCCGCCATTTACCATCTGCCCGGAACTGAAGTGAGTGCTCTGTGCGGCGAGTGCCTTCCCAGCGAGGTTTCCCGACTGCTTCCCCGCATGCTGCTGGATATCCAGAATCGCGGGCAGTTGGCGGCGGGCATCACCTCGTTCAACGCCGGGCGGCGTCAGCTGATCGACACGCACAAGGATGTGGGATCGGTGAGTGAGGTGTTTCGTTTGTCGCATCCGGGCAAGCGAGAGAGTCTGATGCAGGAGTATGCGGGGCGGGCGGCCATCGGGCATGTGCGGTATGCGACGTGCGGCAAAGAGGACCGCAGCTACGCTCAGCCATTTGAGCGGCATCATCTGCAGAAACACAAGTGGTTCAGTTTCGCGTTCAACGGGCAGTTGGCCAACTATGGTGAGTTGCGCAATCGTCTGTTGGAGGGGAACGATCATCACCTGACGCGTGAGACCGACACGGAGATCATCATGCATGAGATCAGCCGGGAGTTGTCGGGTGATCGCAAGCCGGAGTTGCTGGATGTGTTGCGCAACATCAGCCAGCGATTCGACGGTGCCTACAGCATGGTGTTTCTGAATGCCTGCGGCGACATGATCGTGGCGCGCGATCCGCTGGGAATCAAGCCTTTGTGCTATGCGAAGGAAGGTCCGCTGTTTGCCGCAGCCAGCGAGAGCGTGGCGTTGCTGAACCTGGGATTCAAGCCCGACAGTATTCTGCCGTTGCAGCCGGGCCAGGCGATCACGATTGTGGACGGGGAGTTTGAGATCCACCGCTTTGCCGATTCGCCGCGACGGGCTCACTGTTTCTTCGAATGGGTCTATTTTGCCAATGTGGCGAGCACGCTGGACGAACGAAGCGTTTACCTGTCCCGCACAGCCCTGGGCGTCGAACTCGCTCGACTCGAGAAGGCGGAGGGGCGAGTGCCGCTGGATGACGGCAATACGATTGTGGTGCCGGTGCCGGATACCAGCAAGGCAGCTGCCGACTCCATGGCATTTGAGTTGGGGATTCCCTCGCGAGAGGGTCTGATTCGCAATCGCTATTCGGGACGGACCTTCATCGAAGGTGGGACAGATCGAGTGAAGAAGGCGCAGACGAAGTACACTCCGTTGCGCGAAGTGCTCGAAGGCAAACGAGTTTTCCTGGTGGAGGACTCGATTGTCCGATCCACCACCATGAAGGTGCTGCTGGACCGAATTCGCGAGCTCGGAGGGGCCAAGGAGGTTCACGTCCGCGTGGCCTGTCCTCCCATCATCGCTCCGTGCTTCTACGGCATTGACATGTCGCGGGTGCGTGAGTTGTTTGCGCCCCGATTCCTCGAGGAGGGAGTTCTCACGGACGAAGTCCAGGCCCGCATGGCGGAGCACTTGGGATGTGATTCGCTGCGATACCTGCCGGTAGAAGCCGTGTCGCGGGCCATCGGCTTTGACACCGATCAGCTGTGCCAGGCCTGCATCACCGGCGATTATCCGACGCCCTATGGCCAGAAACTCTACCAGATCGCCTTGGAACAGGATCGCGATGGCGCAACCGATTGCAGCCAGCGGACGTACGAGGTGTCTCGCGTATAAGCGCGACCTCTGGCCGGCGCGTTGACGTGCCGCGCCGACGGACGGCGGCGTGTTACGATTTTCGGTAGAAGCAACGGTAGACCGGCTTTTCGTGGATCCGCATGCGGCGTTCGAAATGCGTGCGGAACTGGGCAGCTTGATCCGGCGTGGGGGCCGGAAGGATCTGCGGCTTGCCCAGATCCGTTTCCCTCGCGATCAGTTTGAGCGTTGACTCAAAGTACTCGTGCACATCAGTCCAGAAGTGGAGCCGTCCGCCGTTGATCAGCACACGCTGTACCTGACGCAGAAAACCACTGTTCATGACGCGTCGTTTGCGATGACGCTGTTTCCACCAGGGGTCGGGGAAGTAGACGTGCAGCGCCGTCACGCAGTCGCTCCCGACACGCTCCGCTACGATCCGGGCACCATCGCCATGGACCACACGGCCATTGCTGCTGACCTGGCGAGCGAGAGCCGCCGCCGCGTACTGGGCATACTTGCCCGCAATTTCGATCCCCAGGAAGTCGTGTTCGGGATGCTGCCTCGAGGCCTGTGCCAGAAACATCCCTTTGCCGCTGCCAATCTCGATTTCCAGTGGAGCGGAGCGGCCGAACACGGTTTTGTCGGGGAGTGTCGCGGGAAGGTCATCTTCCAGGACAAGCCAACGGCCATAGTCCAACTGCGGGTCAATCTTCGGTAACGCTCGGCGGCCCATTGATCGAGAATCTGGCTGAGGGAACTACGGATCAGAGCAGGAAAACGGTGGTGTGATCGGTGGATTACGGTGGTGGCGATGAAAGGGCGACAGCGCTTCGCGGCCGAACTGCGGACAGGCTATGGCAGCGAGGCCGACCCGCCATCGCTGAGCCTGCACCAGAATCGCCGGTCAGCCGTCGGCGGAGAGCATATCGACCGGGATCGGAATCCCCTTCAGGACTCCATCCACGACAATCCGCTCCCCCACCACGCCCTGGAATTGGCAGACGATCATTCGACCACGCCGCGATTTGAGCAACTTGCTGATCAGTATCAATCGGTCGCCGGGAATGACCGGATCGCGGAACCGGACCTCCTCCAGTCCACCAAAGCCGATCATCTTGGCTCCCAGACAATCGTATTTCTGCGCGAAATAGGCACTGATCTGCGCGGCCGCCTCAAGCATCATGACACCCGGCATAAGAGGCATCTTGGGCATGTGACCGCGGACCCAGAACTCACTCGTCGAAAGATCCTTGTACCCGATGCAAACCTGCTCCTCCAGGCTCTCGTACACCACCGCCGTCAACTGCTCCATCTCGTAGCGCTGCGGATTCACTTTGCGAATGGCGTCAATGTCCGCGACGACATGGTTGAAGTCGATGGTGGAGATATCGTACAGGAGTGCTTTGGACGACACGGCGGTTACCTCAACATCTTGGTGGAGATGAAGATGGGTCGGACCGAGTGCCAACTCACTGCTCCTGGATGATTCAGGGTCCTCAGGACCTGGTACGATCTGACGGAGCAGGGGAGTTACGGCACGTGAGCCACACCACGAGCTTGCAGCGCAGTATCACGTCCAACGAGGGCACACACGGTGCAACAGGGCCTTGCGGACTCGCTGGAGGGACAGCGAGCCTCGCGGTACGTTTCGTTTGCGGGGGGTGCCAGCCGGGAAAGCAACCACGCAGTGGTCGACGCAGCAACCGGCGCAGTCATCAGAGCAAGGTAGTCAGAGTCAGGGGGGTGGGTCGGCGAGCAGCGCCCAGCGACTACGTCTTGATCGCCTTACGTTTCGCCTTGCGCGCCTTGGCATTGGCGGGACGGCGGCCGTGATTGGCCTTCTTCAATTTGTGCTGCGGTTTGGACATCCGGGTGGCTCCGTAAGTAATTGGTCCTGATGCGAAAATCGTCAAACCACTAAGGTTAACAACAACATTTCCGGAAGTGAACCCGGCACGTGGTTCTATGTGGCCCCAAGGACGGGGGGTAGTGGTCCGGCCGGAGCCTCTGACGTGGGAGACCGGTAGGGGAATGTCGAATGACGAAATACCCAATGACGAACCCAATGACGAACCGGTCTACCGCGGGTAAGTCGACGTGGGTGACTTGGGGCGGTTGAGTTGGCTGGGCGAACTCCTTTCGTCTCCGGGGATTTCGGAATGTGTCATGGGCGGCGACGGGACGTGGCATGACGACGGTTCATTTCAGTCCTTGGTTTGCTGCTCACGACCATGGCCTTTGGTGAGGGTGATGAGCTGATCGACGTTGACGTGCTCGAAGACGTCGATCTCACCGCCGATCCATCGGATCTCGATCCGGTCGACGTGGTCGTGAGCACCCAGTCCGAAGTGGAGTCGCGACCCGAAGTGGCTCTGGTAGCTGCGGCCGCTGTGCACTTCGTCGGTCAGAACCAGGTCGCCGGCGGTCACGCGAACGTGGGCTCCGACCCCGTCGCGGTTCGAGTTGACTCCCTGGAGCCGGACCTGGAGCCAGTGATTCGTTCCGCCGCGTTCGACGTAGAGATTGCGGAGCACGGTGGGAGGGTCCCGGGAGTTGAGTACGACGGCATCGATGTCACCATCGTTGTCGAGATCATCGAAGACCGCTCCCCGAGCGCTCCGTTTAGGCAACGCGTCAAGGCCGCAGGGAACCGAGACATTGACGAATCTCCCGCCGACGTTCCGCAGCAGGATGTTGTGGTTCTTGTAGGCGGTGGTGTCGTCGAAGAGTTCCACGTTGTCGTTGAGATGGCCGCAGGCGATGAACAGGTCGCGGAGCCCATCGTTGTCGAAATCGATCAACCCGGTTCCCCAGGTGACGTAAGCCCAAGAGCCTTCGCCCGCTCCGGTACGGGCGGTGGCGTCCTCGAACGTCCCGTCGCCCAGGTTTCGGTAGAGTACTGGCAGATCGGGCTGGAAGTCCGTCACGAAGATGTCCATCCACCCGTCGTTGTCGAAATCGTTGCATTCGGCGCCCATGCTGCCCATCTCAGCGCCGAACGAATTGACGGCCACTCCCGCCAAAAGTGCTACTTCCAGGAAGTTGCCGGTCCCATCGTTTTGGAACAGGAAATTCCCGGCGTAGGCATCGTTGCCGACGTAGACGTCCGTATCGCCGTCCGCGTCATAGTCCAGACAGACCATGCCCATGCCGGGGCCTGCCACTGAGCTGATGCCCGACTCAGCGCTGATGTCGGTGAACGTTCCGTCCGCGTTATTGCGGTACAGCGTATCGGGCCAGGGCTCGTAATCGCGGGGGCCGGCGTGTGCTGGTACCCCGCGCACCTTGCGTGTTACCTGATTCTCGACGGTGAACTTCACATAATTGGACACGTAGAGGTCCAGGTCGCCGTCTCCTTCGATATCCAGCATGGCCACTCCCGCGCCCACTTTGTTGCCGTCGTCCACGCCGGCGTCAGCCGTCACGTCGCTGAACGTTCCGTCTCCGTTATTGCGATAGAGCACCTTCGGACCGAACGTGCTCAGGTACAGGTCCGGATGGCCGTCCTGGTCGTAGTCGCCGACTGTGGCTCCCAAGCCGTAGCCGGTGCAGCCCACGCCCGCCGCCTCGGTCACGTCACGAAACTGCCAGTCGCCCAGGTTGCGGTAGAGGGCGTGACGCGGAGTCTGTTCGACCTCGGTTCCGGGCAGCGGAGCCCCGTTGGGAAAGTAGAGATCGATCCGGCCATCACCGTCGTAGTCGAAGCTGGCCAGACCGGTGCTGACGGTTTCGACGATATAGCGGCGTCCACTGCTGCCGTCGGTGTGGGTGAAGGTGATGCCGGCCTCCTGGCTGACGTCCTGGAGTTGGATGGGGCAGTCCTTCTGGGCTGACGACACGGAGGCGGAAGTCATCGTCTTGGCTGGAAGGGCGGGCTTACTGGCCGGTGCCATGCTGCGGGACGCTTCGCTCGTCTGCCGCTCGGAGGACGTCTCGCTCGCGGTGTCAGAAGCCAGTTCGTCGGGCGAGGATCCGCAACCGGTACACATCAGGCTCGCTGCCAGCAGCATGATGGCGGTGGCGAGCATTTCGACGTTGCGGACAGAGATCCCCAGCCGCATGTCAGTTCTCCTGCCGTGGGCTGAAACGGCGGATTTCGTCCGCCAGGCGGGCCGCTTGCTGACGTTTGCCCTGGTGCCGGTACAGCTCGATCAAGCTCAGGCGACACTGCTGATCTGCAGGATTGATCGCGGCCGCTCTCAACCAGTGTCTTTCGGCCTCGGTCAGGTCGCCGGCTCTGGCGTGGATTTTGCCAGCCGCCGTGTACCAGGTGCCGGCGATTTGAAGCAGGCGAGGCAAGTCGTCCAGTCGCGTGGTGGCTCTGGCGCGATCGGTGACAATCCCCTGGCCTTTTCGGCTGGCAAACTCGTCGAAGTACTTCTTGGCTTCTTCCTTGTGTCCCAGTTTGGCGCAGGCCGTGGCCAGTCCATAGATGGCGTGCGTGCCTTTGGGATCGATCTCCATCGCCTGGCGAAAAGCCTCGCTCGCCTGGTCATATTGCTGTGTCTGGAGCAGAGCGAATCCCAGCAGTGTGAGTCGATTCGGATTGGCACGAGTGGCCTGGAGTTCGGTTTCCAGCACGGCGACTGCCTCGTCGCCTTTCCCCAGACTGTTCAGCAATTCGCCCAGTTGGATTTGGACGCCGGGAAGGGAGGGGGCCAACTGGAATGCGGCTCGGAAGTAATCTGCCGCTCGGGCCTCGTCACCGTTGTCTTTGGCGAGGCGACCGAGTCGAAAATGTGCTTCGGCCGAATCCGGATGTTGCTTCAGCCACTGTTCCCAACAGCGAGTTGCTTCGGCCGTTTCTCCGAAACGGTCGTACATCCACGCCAGCAGACTGACGCCCTCAGGGGAATCATGGTAGCGTCTCCGCAGCCGCATGCCCATGGCCAGCGTCTCTCGCTTCAACTGGTCAAAGTCGTGGGGTACCGGCATCGGCCGGGAGAGGTCGAGAACCCACTCTGGTGCGGACGGCGTGGCGGAAACGATGCCGGAGTGTGCGGGACCTGTTGCAGGCCGATCTGGATCTGATTCGGCGCCGTTGCGTGGCAAACTGCTCCAGGTTGCATAGCCGATTACCGCGCCACACAGGACGATGCCAATCGCGATGAAACGAAAGCGACGTCGCCGCGCGGCGGCCTCGCCGCGCCGAAGCGCATGGTCGTCCGGGTTGTCGGGCGATCGCTGCGAGTTCTTCCGATGGAGCTTCTCAGGCATGGCTAGGAGCGTGTGCGTTTGACAGCAGGATGGTTTGGAATGATCGTTACGTTGGTCTTTGATTCCGGCTCACGGCCGTGACCTTCGGTGAGGGTGATGAGCTGATCGACGTCGACGTGCTCGAAGACGTCGATCCCACCGCCGATCCAACGGATCTCGATCCGGTCGACGTGGTCGCGATCGCCCAGTCCGAAGTGGAGTCGCGACCCGAAGTGGCTCTGGTAGCTGCGGCCGCTGTGCACTTCGTCGGTCAGGACCAGGTTGCCGGCGGTCACTTTGACGTGGGCTCCGACCCCGCCGCGGTTCGAGTTGACTCCCTGGAGCCGGACCTGGAGCCAGTGATTCGTTCCGCCGCGTTCGACGTAGAGATTGCGGAGCACCGTGAGCGGCTCCCGGGAGTTAAGTACTACGGTGTCGATGTCCCCATCGTTGTCGAGATCGTCGAAGACCACTCCCCGAGCGCTCCGTTTGGGCAGCGTCTCAAGGCCGCAGAGAGCCGATACATTGACGAATCTGCCGCCGACGTTCCGCAGCAGGATGTTGTGATTCTTGTAGGCGGTGGTGTCGTCGAAAAGTTCCACGTTGTCGTTGATATGGCCACAGGCGATGAACAGGTCGCGAAGCCCGTCGTTGTCGAAATCGACGATCCCGGTTCCCCAGGTGACAAACGGCCGTGTGCCCTCGCCCGCTCCGGTCCGGGGGGTCGTGTCCTCGAACGCCCCGTTTCCGAGGTTGGTGTAGAGCGCGGGTTTCTCGGACTGGTAAGTGGTCACGTAGAGATCCAGCCAGCCGTCGTTGTCCACGTCACCGCAATCGGCTCCCATACTGCCGTTGGGGACGCCGTAAATGTCGTAAGCGACTCCCGCTGAGAGCCCGACTTCTTCGAATTCGCCGGAGCCATTGTTCTGAAAGAGGAAGTTCCCAGCCACGTCGTTGAGCACGAAGATGTCGGTGTCTCTGTCGGCGTCAAAGTCCAGACAGACCATTCCCATCCCCGTTCCGACGACCGCGCTGATCCCCGACTCGGCGCTCACATCGGTGAAGGTTCCATTGCCGTTGTTGCGGTACAGGGTATCGGGCCACGCCTGGTAGTCGCGGGGGCCGTGATACTGTGGCACGCCACGAATCATCGGCGACTCGTGGTTTTCAAAGGTAAACCGCACATAGTTGGAGACATAGAGATCCAGGTCGCCATCCCCCTCGATGTCCAGAAACGCCACGCCCGCGCCCACTTTGTTGCCGTCGGCCACATCGGTGTCCGCGGTTACGTCGCTGAACGTTCCGTCTCCGTTGTTGCGATAGAGCACCTTCGGACCGAAGTTGCTGACGTACAGGTCCGGATGGCCGTCCTGGTCGTAGTCGCCGACCGTGGCTCCCAAGCCATAGCCGGTGCATCCCACGCCCGCCGCCTCGGTCACATCGCGAAACTGCCAGTCGCCCAAGTTGCGGTAGAGGGCGTGGCGCGGAGTCTGTTCGACCTCGGTGCCGGGCAGCGGTGCCCCGTTGGGGAAGTAGAGATCGATCCGGCCATCACCGTCGTAGTCGAAGCTGGCCAAGCCAGTGCTGACCGATTCGACAATGAAACGGCGTCCACTGCTGCCGTCGGTGTGGGTGAAGGTGATGCCGGTCTCCTGGCTGACGTCCTGGAGTTGGATGGGGCAGTTTGTCTGGGCTGACGACACTGTGGCTGACGACACTGTGGCTGACGACACGGTCTTGGTTGGCAGGGCAGGCTCAATGGCCGGTGTCATGCTGCGGGACGCTTCGCTCGTCTGCTGTTGGGTGGATGTTACGCTCGCGGTGTCCGGAGCCAACACGTCGGGTGAGGATCCACAGCCGGTACACAGCAGACTTGCGGCCAGAGCGAAGACGAAGTTGACCGTTCGCGTCTCCCCTGTGTGCACACACGTTTCCTGTTGCATCTCAGTTCCCTTGCCGAGCGCGGAGATTACGGATTTCGTCAGCTACACGGTCCGCATGTTGGCGGTCGCCTTGATGTTGGTACAGGTCGAACAAAAGCCGGCGGCATTGTGGATCTTCGGGGTTGATCGCGGCCGCTCGCAACCAGTGTGCTTCGGCCTGAGCCTGGTCGCCGTTGATGGCGTACAGTTTGCCGGCGGTGGTGTACCAACTGGCGACGCTCTGCCGCATGCGCACCACGTCGCCGGTCTTGACGGCTTCTCCGGCGGACTGCGTGTCTTGGGCTTTCAGTTTGCGGAAGTCCTCCAGATGCTGCCTGGCCTGCTCGTCTTGCTTGAGTTTGGTGCACGCCGTAGCCAGACCGTAATGGGCTCCGGTGAAGGACGGAGTGATCTTAACGGCTGTCTGGAACGCAGTTTTTGCCTTGTCATACTGTTGAGTGCGCAGGTACGCATGTCCAAGGAAGAAGTACCGGATCGAATCACGGCGGTCGGGTTGGACATCGATCTGCAGCACGTCCAGGGCCTCGTGCACTCGATTGAGCGTCAAGAGGGAGCGGCCTAGGTGCCCTTGGATGTCGGGCAGCGTACGATCCAGTTGAAACGCCTTGTGGAGGTAGTCAGCCGCCTGCTGATCGTTACGTTCTTTTCTCGCATAGAGGCCCAGGCGGTAGTAACCCTCGGCGCAGTCAGGATAGCGTTCCAGGCACTGTTTCCAGCAGCGGGTGGCCTCCGTCAAGTTGCCAGCATCGAAATAGATGCTCGCCAGGACGCTCACCGCGTGCGGCGCATCGCCACAGCGTCTATGCAGTTGGAGGGCCATGACCAGCGCCTCTTGTTTCAGTCCTTCATAGTCGTCCGGCACAGGTGCTTGGGGGGAAGGGATGGGCTCGGGTATCTCTCGAGGCGAAGAAGAGACGGGCCCGGAACCGGCCGTTTTGGGAGTTGGGTGCTCCTGGGGCTGGAGGGAGTCTCCGCGCCAAAACATGCCGGCCAGCACCAAGGCGAGTAAGGCTACGCCTGCCACGAGGGCGACGGTAAGCAGCCCTTTCGTTGGTTGCCCCTGCGTAACCTGCCGCTTGGACTGACGGCCGAGCTGTGACCGGTTCTTCCGGGGATCTCTAGCCATCGGTGATTGGATCTCTGGCGCACCACCTTGAAAAAAGGCCCCCGGTTCAACTTGTTCCCCGGGGGCTCTCTTTATTCAATCCAACACTCGCGTGCTGCTCGTGGCCTTGAACAGGCCGATTACGAGCCACTCGGATTGTTCAGATCAATGACGATCTCCTGCCCATCGGCAGTCACTTCACGTTCGATTGGAGTGCCCCGTTGGCCATACTTCTCGACAATGGCCTTCTCCTCTGGGGCTGCATACGGGAACTGAACGCTGACGTTATATTTGCCCGTCGGAACGTCGAGCTCGAACGTGCCATCGGTGCCGGTAATCCCGGTTACTGAGACGCCAGCGGGGCCTTCCGGAACGTCCGTGCCGCTCCCGCCTCCCGACTCAGCTCGAATGAAGTTCACCATCGGCCGCATGCCGGGTTGTTGGGCAAAGGCCGGGGGAATGGTCAAGGGTTTGCCGCCAATAGTCAGCTTACCTTTGATATGCACGGTCGATTCACCGGCCGGTACACCAGGTGAGCAGCCAGCCGCAGCCAGCAAGGGCAAGGCGAGAATGCCGAGCCCTATAATTGTCATCCGCAAATTCATGTGGTTCCACTCCCTTCGCCAGTTTTCCTATGGGGTGACATCATGATCTAATACTCGATTAATTTGCCGTCATCACGATGTCCCATTCGTCGCCAAATAACTTCGTTGATGTTGAAGGTCACGAACTGGCACGATCCGTCGGCCATGGCGATGTTGAGCCCGCCAGGGTGAGCCGAGCCGAAACGACCGTCTCCATGCCACCACCCTTTGATCTCTGCGTCAGCCAGTGGACGGAAACCGGTGTGGCGCATCGTGTCGTAGTCCCAACCAGCCACCCAGCCCTCGTTGTCGTCCCCGCACATGTTGAGATTGCAGTTGGCCGAATCGAGCGCTTTCTCAGCGAACAACAGGACGTTGGAGGTACCATCTTTCGCGTCGGAGAACGAGCCGTTACGTCGGAAGGCAGGGTCATCGCCCGAAATGTAGAAGATCAGTCCGTCCCCTTCGCTGTGCCAGGGAGCGCCCTCACCTCCCAGCCAGTTGTCGCCCCGGTCAGCACTGTTGCCGGCATAATCCGTCTGAGCGTAGGCACGCCTGCCACCGGGAATCTGCACGGTGGAATCGGGATAACCATAGAAACCCCATTCGTCTCCTGTCTTGGGAACGGGTTCCCGTCGAGTCGGGCAGTACAGGAAGCCGAGGGGAGAGCCTCGCATGTGCACGAACTTCTCCCAGTCCTGGATCACGCCATCGCCGCTCTCGTCCCTCGCCCCGGAGCCTTCCCACAGATTGTTCTGTTCGACGAAGGGCAACAACGAAATGATCCAGCCTCCATACTGATCCTTGCCGGTGGTCGGCGCGCCGTTGCGATAGGTCCAGGCGCCCCACCACCATCCGCCACCAGGAAAGTTCTTATAGATATCGTGGTGGTTGTGAAATGCTAGCGCAATCTGCTTCACATTATTCTTGCACTGTGTTCTTCGTGCTGCTTCGCGCGCTGCTTGTACAGCTGGCAACAACAACGCCACCAGAATGCCGATGATGGCAATGACCACCAACAGCTCTACGAGCGTAAACCCTTTACGTCGCGTCATGAGTGCATATCCTCCCCTGAAGATAAAACAAGATAGAATGAAATCCGATCCTCCACCCCACTGCGAGACATCGCAGCATCACCGTGGGCGAGATCCAGAAACGAATGCCACTTCACTGTGGAAAGAAAACGAAGATAAGACATTGGACGGGCCTATGCCCTCGTATCACACTCTCCCTACCGTTTCTCCACACCGCTCCTTCGGGTGAATGCGAGGTAATACCCCGCACGCCACTCAACAATCATCGGTCCATCCGCAACGCACTACGCGCGAGAATTGCCAGAGGCAACCGGTGATGTACGACCAAGACAAACAAAAACCGAGAGGAGCATTGCCACGATGCGATCCTCACCGTACGTTCACAGTCTGCCATTCAGAATTCTAACCTCAAAATGGTCCGGACTGCAATCGATGCTCCCAGGATTGTATTGGACATTTGGGGATTTTTCGTATCTGACAGCCTTTCGCTCATCGCACACTTTCCCGCTTCTATTGTGACGTTTCGATCCGCTCGCGTCTCGCGTTTTGCGCGCCACAGGAACGCACTGCAGCGGGGCGCCGTGGTGATTCCTTCGAGGGGTAGGGTCGTTTTTCAGCCACCCCAATGGGGACGGGATCGCTCTGGTCGGACGTGACTGGTGGGGTGCTCGTGCCGCTTTCCCCACAGAATCGAGGCAGTACATGGCTTTCCGGTCAGCCGGGATCTGGCCTCGGTCTCTGAGGGGAGGTATTCTGACCGACCGGCGGCTGGGCAAGTGTCACCGAATCGACCGCGCCGACGCTTGGCGTCCGTAGTCCGCTCGCTCCACAACCGACTGACACGGAATTGTCGGTGAGCCGGCATCCGCCCGACGCTCCGGACAGCCGGTGCACAGTTAACGACCGTGCAGTGGTCCGGCCCCGGCACGGCCTGATAGCCCGTTACTGCAAGGGGCCGTTTTCTTGCGTCACTCCTTGCGGGAGCCACGTCGTTGCTGCTCGCAGTATTTCGAGAAACCACAGTCATTCACCGGGATCTGAACCGACAATGGCAGCGAATCGTGTTACACCTGTGACTTACTACTTCATTGATGTAAATCTCAGCACGCGACAGCTCATCGGTTGGGGCACTGACTTGAAAGGCAGGGTTGAAGTGCAACTGACAGAGGGTTATCACCGTGTGTTTCTCTCGAAAGGGCAGTACCACAAGCTGGTCGAGAAACTCAGGCAGGCAGCTCAATGAGCACACGACGGGCGCTCTCGCCCTGGTCTGTCACCGTCGATAGCTGGCCTCGGCCAGTTGGTGGAGAAGGCGCAGTGCGGCACCACTATCGACGGCATCGGCGGCGATGGCGGCGGCTTCCTGTGGGGAGTTTGCGTGCTGAGCGATCCAGATTGCGGCAGCCGCATTGAGCAGGACGATATCTCGTGCCGGTCCCGACTTTGCGCTGAGCACTGTGTGGATCATGGCGGCGCTTTCGACGGGACCGGAGATTTGCAGTGGAGCGAGGGAGGCGGGGGCGAGACCGAACTCCTGTGGTGTCCAGACGATGTCCTGGATCGATCCTTCCTCTATTACGGAGACGCTTGACGGGCCGCTCAAGGTCACTTCGTCGAGTCCGTCGCAGCCGTTAACGACGGCCGCACGACGGCTGCCAAGCAGGCAGAGCGCGGCTGCCAGCCGTTCTCGCAGTTGGGGGTGGCCGACTCCCAGCAGTTGGAATTGGGCGGCCGCCGGATTGCAGAGTGGTCCCAGGAGATTGAAGATGGTCGGTGAACCGATCTTGCGGCGCACCGTCGCGACGTGCTTCATCGACGGGTGCATGAGTGGGGCGAAGCAGAAGCAGATTCCCAACTCGTCCAGACAACGCTCGATGGTCGGTACATCGGCCTGGATGTTGACCCCCAGTTCAGCCAGCACGTCAGCCGAGCCCGAGCGGCTGGTAATACTGCGATTGCCATGTTTTGCCACGGGGATGCCGGCTGCGGCGGTTACCAATGCCGCGGCCGTGCTGATGTTGAAGGTGCCCGACCGGTCGCCTCCGGTGCCGCAGGTATCGAGCAGTTTCGGGTGTCGCGAGCGGATCGGGGTCATGTGGCGCCGCAACGATGCAGCCGCTCCCGCCAGTTCCTCCACCGTTTCTCCTTTGTTGTGCAGTGCCACCAGCAACTGCTCGATCTGTGGCTCGCTGCAGCACCCTTGCATCACTTCGTCGATCACGCTCGACATCTCGCTCAGCGTGAGGTGTTGCCGAGCCTCGACCCATTCAATGGCTTGCTGGATCACGACGAATTTCTCCGGTGGAGTCAGTGTGTTGAAACTAGGCTCGGCCGAAACAGCCCACCCGTTGCTAAGCGCGGCAGGAGCGGCGGTAATTGGGGAGGCCGTTACCAGCTGGTTCACCCAACCTGAGGCGTTCGGTGAAGGGTGCAGGCAGACTGCGAGGCGGCGACGAACTGACAGGTTAAGGCGCGGCACCAGACCATGGATTGTGGAGCAGGGGAGTGGATGCTCGCCTAACGGCGTTCGGCCGGTCAGTGTGTCGCATGACCTGTGCCCGATTCTAGAGCAGGTGTGTGGGTTCCGCGACCGGACCAATCGGAGCAGGTCAGGGTTGTTGTGTCGGATCGGCAGCAGTACAATCGCCTAGACCGATTCATGGTGGCGATCTAACTGCAAAATATGTCAACAGTTGCGGCGAGAGAGAGAATGACCAGGAAGGTGCTGATCGATTGTGATCCCGGCATTGACGATGCTGTCGCACTGTGCATGGCACTGTTCGACCCCCGGCTGGAAGTCGTGGCGGTCACCGCCACGGCGGGCAATGTGTCGGCGGAACAATCGAGTCGCAATGTGCAGGCCATCGTCGAGCAGCTTGACCCGGCTCGTTTTCCCCGGTTGGGAAGTGCCAGCGCACCGGACCATTGTGCCGGGACCAATACGCTGCTCATGAACGGCGAGGACGGGCTCGGGAATGCCGGCTTCATTGTGTCGCGACTCCAGCATCGGCATCCGTCCGAGAAAGTGATCTGTGATGCCGTACGGGCGGAGCCGAATCGGGTGATGATTATCTGTCTTGGACCATTGACCAACGTGGCCCGCGCGTTTCAGCGCGACCCGGAACTCCCGACCCTGGTCAATCGTGTGGTCATGACGGGCGGGGCGATCAATGGGATCGGCAACGTCACCGCGGCTGCCGAATACAACATGCATTTCGACTCCCACAGTGCTCGACAAGTCTTTCAGTCGCCGGTCACCAAAGTACTGATTCCGCTGGACGTGACTCGGTCGATCAAGTTCTCGCTCGACCTGATCGAACGGATTCCCAGCGACGCGACGCGGGTAGGGATCTTCCTGCGGAAGGTCCTGCCATTCATCTATCGGGCTTATCATCAGCATGCAGGGCAGGAGAGCATTCACCTCCACGACGTCATTGCCCTGGTGTCGATACTCGAACCCGAGTTGTTTCAGTTTGCCGAGATGGCCGGCGATGTCGAGACACGCGGTGATCTGACGATGGGGGCAACCGTCTTTGATCGGCGCCCCAATTCGCGCGGACGTGCCAATATGGACGTGGCCACCCAGCTGGACGCGGAGAAGGTCGTCGATTGTATCGTGAATTCGCTCGCACTGGCGGGGTCGGCAACCGCCCTCCAGGGTTGAACGCATCCATCCGACGCTGCGGGTCAATTCAGCCAAGTGCCTCCCGATCGAGTTCGACCCGGGAGGTCAGTTCTTCTGGGCGGTCATGACCGCTTGGTATTCGAGTGTCTTGCCCTCTCGCAACACGACCACCTCAACCTGTTTGCCGACGGGGGTGAGTTTCACCTGATTGACCAGGTGATCATCATCTTCGATCCGCACGCCGTCGAAAGCCAGGATGACATCGCCAATCTGGATCCCGATCTGCTCGGCGGCCGTATTGCGCGTGATGCTATTGACGCGCGCACCGACGCGGCGAGGGAGTCCCAGGCTATGCGCCAGGTGGTCATCGAACTGGGAGTCCAACTGCACTCCGAGAATCGCTCGCACGACGCTTCCCTGATCGATCAGTTGTCGAGCGACCGACATGGCGATGTTGATGGGGATCGTGAAGCCGATGCCTTCGTTTCCTCCTGAACTGCTGGCGATGGCCGTGTTGATGCCGATCACTTCGCCTCGCAGGTTCAACAACGGCCCACCGCTGTTACCCGGATTGATGGCGGCGTCGGTCTGGAAGAAGTCCTGGTACTTGACTCCTTCCACCCCCAGCTGGAGATCCCGGCGTCCTTTGGCGCTGATGATGCCATACGTGACGCTGTGGCTCAGGCCAAACGGACTCCCCACGGCCAGGACGAAATCTCCCATCTCGACCTTGCTGCTGTCTCCCAGGCGGGCGGCGGTGAGACCAGGAGTATCCACGCCCATCACGGCCACATCCGTTTCTACGTCGGCCCAGACGCGCGTCGGGAAGATCACTTGCCCGCTGGCCAACTGGATATGGATGTTGTCGAGCGTGGCCTGTTTGATCACGTGCCGGTTGGTAAGCACGTAAAATTGATCGTTGTACTTGACGATCACGCCCGACCCGGCTTCTTCCACGGACCGGCGTCCGAAACCGTCGGGCGTCTTCTTCGCCTCGATATGCACGACGGTGGAGCGGGACAGGAGGATCACCTTCTTGAGAATATGCCCCTGTCGCTCCAACGCCGCGACTTCGCCGGCGATTTCCTCGTACATCCGCTCCCGATCGGCATCCGATGGTTGCGAGGTGAGGGCGAATTGAGCATGCAGCGAGGGAGGAGTTGCCCACAGGGTCAGGCAGGCGGCGGCCAGGATGGCCACCTGGAGGGGCACACGGGCAGGCCGCGCTATTGAGGCGATTGGGGACGTTGTCATCCGCTCCATCCTTACGTCATCACTCTGTGAGTTCAACGCCACCGACAAGGTTGATCGCCGCTGGGACAGGATGCAGGGTGAGCGCTGCGTGCCGAGTCGCAATGGCTGCCGACGTACCCGCTCATCCCGACCAATCCCGGAGTTTCACAGGGATCACGGTGATGCCGGGCGGGCCTGACTATCGCTCACGAGCTCTGGGGCCTGGGCATCAGCGCCCCGGCCTGTGTGAGACAGCAGACGCGGTGCAACGCCGAGCGGTCAGTCAACGTCGTTCGTGGATCTGGGAATGCCGTTTCAGGAGACGTCCATTTCCAGATCGTTCAGCAGGACTTCCTGGTCACCGGGATGCGGGTCGATCAGCTGTCCCCAGTTCGCCGTCGCTCCACCGCCAGGACCTCGTTTTTCAGCCTCACGCTGAGCCTCGATGCACATGGTTGCGTACGGAAGTGCCTGGAGACGGGCCAGCGGGATCGGTTTGCCCGTCATTTCGCAGATGCCGTAGCTGCCATTGCGCATTCGCTCCAAGGCGTTCTCAATCTGCGACAACTCGCGACTCTCCACCTCCGCCAGCTGCGAACTGATCTCGTCTTGTGCCGAGTCGAGTGCGGCATCGAGCATGTCGCCAGAAGTCTGCTCTCGCAGCTCCTTGAGCGAGCTCAAATCGCCCGCCAGGGCTTTCCGCAACGCATCGCGGCGGTGCAGGAGTACCTGTCGCAGTTTTAAAATCGCCTCTTTACGTCCCATCTCTTTCACCGTTCTTCACCCTTAGGGCTGGGGCTGGACCCTCCACTGGCGCCTGAGACCAGTTGGCTGCCTCCCCGAACCTTCCTCAAAGTGCCTCAATCTCTGCCGCTGATTGCCGTCATCAGCAACGGTTCGGTGCCGGTCGGTACCGCATGCGATAACCAAACTATAGTACGCACCTCGGCTATAACCGGAACCGGTGCAGTTTTTTTTTTCTGACCACCGATCGGTTATCTGTCTGATTCAACTAAATGATTAGGGTCAAAATACTTATAGACATACGATTGGGGGTGCACGGTCGTTCGCGGTCGGATCCAAAAGGGCATCGATTTCGCGAACGGACACTTTTGTCGCCCTTCCAGGTGGCAGCGCCCGCAAGCGATGCCGGGCGGGTGGCGATGTTTGCTATCCGATAATCGTCAAATCCGGCAAAGAGATGCAGAAGTTTTTCGCCAATCCGGCAAGTTTTGCCGGTTGACGGCTATCTCCAGCCCCGTCGTTGGGAGGGGGCGATTCTTGACCGAACTCGCTCTGTAAGCTAGATGCCTTTGGAGATTCGTCCGTGCTGCGCGAATCTCGCGCGCTGTTGCCGTGGGCACTTTCCGGCGGCGAGGTTGGCGAGTTAGAGGCTATTTATGGTCAATGCCACCACCGAAGATCTATCCGGGAGTCAGGCGTCTGGGGATCCGTTGCTGGGGGATCCTGGCGGCCTGCTGACGCTGCGTGTTCGCTCACCCGAGCACTATGGCCGCATCCTGCGCATTCGTTCCCCCAAATGTGTCATTGGGTCCCATCCCAGCTGCACATTGCGCTTGCGCTCAATTGGAGTGCGTCCTTTTCATTGCCTGATTCTCCGTGGTATGGAAGGCATTTTCGTACGCCGTTGGTCTCCGGACACGTGTCTCAACGGGGCCGCGTTCACGGACGCGCGACTCAAGCCAGGTGATTGCCTCACGATCGGGCCGATCGAACTTGAAGTGCTCGACGCGAGTCAGGAAGACTCTGCCGCTGCTCCCCTGGCAGCCATGTCGGCCACTCCGGCCGTGGCCACGTGCCCGGTGCCATCGGCACCATTGCCAGAGACGCCCTCGCAGAAAGCTCCGTCGCAGGAGTTGGAGATGCTGTCGAGCGCCGCACATCCAAGCCAGCCGAGTCGGTTGAGCGGGGCGTCGTCACAGGAGATTGCCGGGGCACTCGGCGCCGAGGCCGCCTGCAATCCGCCCGGAGCGGTGCTCGAGGCGGAACTCACCAGGCAGAGACGCCGGTGTGAGCAGGAGCGAGGGGAACTGACCCAGGTGTGTGCCGAGCTCGTCCACGAATTGGAGGAGGCGAAGGAACTACAGCGCGACCTGCAGGCGGACGCTGAGCTCCAGACGCACCGCTTGCGAACCACCAGTTCCGACTATCAGCACACGATCGACGAACTGCGGCAGGACTTCGCTGCGCTCAAGACGCATCATGCGGAGCAGCTGGAAGAACAGAGTCGGCTTGTGGCACAAGCTTCGGAAGCAGAGCAGCGAGCTGCGATGCTCGAGACGCAGCTATTGGAACTGCGTCAGCAGCTGGATACCGTGCATGGCGAAGCGGTTCGCTCGGGTCAGGAGTTCTCGGCCCAGTTGGCGGAACGAGACGCTGAGCTGGTGTCGGTGCGTGCCGACATGCAGAGCGAACGTCAGAATTGGCAGATCCAACACGATGATCTTGAAGCGAGTCGACAGCAGCTCGGTGTCCAGCTGGAACATGTCCGGCGGGAATTGGCGGAGGCCATGACGCAGCTGAAGGTTGCCGGTCAACAGGCCGTGGAATTCGAGCAGCAGTTGCAGGAGCTGAAGCGTCGCGAGGAGCAGACGGCGAGCCACACACAGCTCACGCAGCACGCGCAGCACCTGGAGGAAGAACTGGCGGCTGTGCAGCGGGCACTTGAGGAGCAGCGGGAACTGACGCGGCAGGAGCACACTCGTTTCGAAGCCGCAGCGGCTGGCCTGCGCTCAGAATCGCAGCAGGCCCAAGAGCAGCGTCGCCAGGTGTCCGAAGAACTGGCGGCGGCCGTCAGCAAGATCCACGAACTCGAGTTGCAGATGGCGACGGTTGCCGAACCGTCCGCGGCGCACGAGCTGGTCCGCCAGGATGCCCAGCGGCAGCGGGACGAGCATGTTGCTGAGATTTCGAAGTGGAAGGACGTGGTCGACAGCTTGCGTCAGGAGTTGCTGCAGGAACGTGAACGGCATCAATGCGTGCGCACGGAATGGCATGCGGATCGCGAGAGCCTGCAACGTGAACTGTCGGCACGATCGACGGCCCTTGAGGAGCTGCACCAGAAGCACAACCAGGAGATGCAGGAAGCCGAGTTCCTGATCCATTCCCTGCAGCAGGAGGGGAAGCAGCTCTTGGCGCAACTGGACGAGGCCAAGCAGGTCATTCGGCACGATATCGAGAAACGAAAACGGCTCGAAACGTCTCCCCTTGAGAACCCCTCGGTCCAGGACGAGGCCCCGTCCCGCTGCCCGACGATGCCCATGGCGACCCGCCTCATGGCTGACGTGCGGGCGGATATCGAGACTGCGGCTGAACGGCGGTCGGAGCTCTCGGCCCGCGGTGGCGACCGACCGGTGTCGGACGCCCGGCCGTCCGGTGGTGACGCGAACCATACGATCATGATGTCAGCGGACGAGTTCGCCTGGCACGATCTGGCGCCGCCGACTTCGACATCTGGTGAGCACCAGGGTCTGGACGAGTCGGTCGAGGTGGCGGGCTGCGGTGATGCCGAAGCCAGCCACGAGTTGCCCAGCGACGACGTTGTTTCCTCGACTTCCCAGGCGTCAGGGCCTGAGCCAACGGAAACTGTTCCGGTGGCTGAAGCGGATCTGGTGGAGCTGGCGATGGTGGAATTGGCGGAAACGGTCAGGTCTGATCTGGAGCGGGAGCCGACCGCCGGCGTGTCGGACAGCACGCCCCCCCTCTCACCGCTGGAACAGGCTGCAAGTCTTCTTTCTGCCGCCGCGGGAGGGCCGGAGTCGGATGATCACGACGGAGTGATTCAGCGATATATGGAGCGACTGCTCAAACGGGTGGCGACCCAGGGACGCGACGGAGTGGACGAGCTGCACGCTGTGCAGCGAAAGCCTTCGGTCCCGGTGGCTTCCCCGGTGAACCGCGACACCGCCGAGGTAACGGTCCCGGACGAAGACATGGGTATTAGGGCGGTCTCTGCCGGCGATGTCGAGACGACCGGAGTCAACAGGACCAGTGAGCCGCTGGCAGATACCACGGTCTCCGGTCGGCCGCCAGCCCCGGAGATGGCTGCCGATCTGCTGGCCATGCGGGAGTTGGCCAACCAGACCGCTCGGCAAGCGATCCACAGCAGCGATCAGCGACGATTCCTCACGGTGGCGGTCGGAGAGCTGTTCGTGGCTATCGTCTGTCTCGCCTCAAGCTGCCTGGTGATCGGGATGAGTCCCAAGACCCTGAACAGTCAGTTGATTGGTGGCGCAATCGGGCTCTCGTTCGGTCTGTCGATGTTTGTCCGCGGGTCGGGCAAGCTGCTCAATACATTGCGTCTGAGTCGTATGCGCCCGGCCGAGCCGGAACCACACGCCCCGTCGGATCTGTGAGATGTTAGAAAGTAACCGTTCACGGTCCGCCAAAGTCGCCTTTCGCTCTGCGAAAGTAGCGATTCTTTCGCGGACCGAAAGGCGACTTTTTGTGCCAACTCGCGGCCAATTCAACGTCGTTCTGTGAACGGTTACGTTAGAAACCGCGCGCGGCGAGGATATCATCGAAGTCGCGCAGGTGGTAATCGATTCCGACATAGTCGAGTGTGCGACAGAGGCCTCGCAGGGCCACGCCAAAGCCGTCGGGACCACTGAACCCGCCGAACTGTCCTCCTCCTTTGACGTGCGGTTCCAGATCGAGAAAGACGCCCGGGATGCCGCGCCGCTTCAGCCGCTTTTCCAATGTCGGAATCACGGAGGCGAAGTCACGCAAGATGGCCTCGTGTCCGGCCTCGCCGAGGTCGGCTGGCACGAAGTTTTTGAGCGTTTCTTCGTCGACGTGACGCGTGCGCTGTGCCGGTCGAGGGTGCCGGTAGTCTTTGATGTGCAACCACCCCAGCCCTTTCTTCATGGCCAGGTACTGAGCGAAGACTTCGTCGGGCGAGCAGCCTTGCACCACGGCGTTGGCCGCGTCGAAGATCAGGACCATCGCCGGGTGATTGACGCGCCGGTGGATTTCCGCCAGCAGTGGACCTGATTGTCCTACCAGATTCGCCTCCAGCTCCAGGCCGAACGTCAAATCGCTCCGATGACATACCTCGGCAATCTGACCGAGTTGCTCGACCACCTGCGACAGATGCTCAGCCGGATCGGTGCCCAGCGGATGATAGAAGGAGAAGCCGCGGATCAGTTTGGTCTCGAAGGCGTGGGCAAGTTCGCAGGCCTTCTTTACATCCTTATCCAGATACTGAGCGAACGGTACATAACGGTTCTTGGTGCCATCGTCGACATCGAGCAGTTTGACCTTGCCGATCGGAGAGCCAATGGAAGAAACGTTCAGGCCGTATTCGCCGGTCAGATGGCGCAGGCGCGCGATCTCCGACTTGCTCAGATCCATCACGTTCTTGATGCCGTTACCGGCGTCGATGAACCGGATCGTGAAGTACTGAAGTCCGAGTGCGGCGAAAGCAGAGAACTGTTGTTCTGCGGTCTTCTGGTTGGCCGCTTCGTCGGCGAATCCACTCAGAATGACGCTCGGCTTGACCGTCATGGGCAACCTCCTCCTGCTCGAGTTCACACCACGAAACGCCGCTATTGTCCGAGTCCCAGCCAGAGACCGCAAGGGGGCGGACGCTGGCAGACGCTGCGCGATTGCGTTATCTTCGGGAACATGACACAACAGCCAATGGTACCATGTGACGGGACTCCCCGCTGTCTGCGTGCCGGAATGGTCGGGATGGGGATGATCTTCGACGAGACCTACCGTCCCTTCTTTGAGGCGGCACGGGGGGGGGACTTGTACGATCGCCGATTCGGCGTGGTCGGCATACGATTGGCTGCGGTGGCGAGCCGGACGGGCGTTCGCGCGGAGGCGTATCGTCGCAGTGCGCCGCGGGAGCTGCGTGAGTTTATCAGTTACGTACAGCCGGACGCGATCGAGAACCTGCTGGCGAGCGATGTGGATTTCGTCTGTGTGGCGACTCCCGATGATCGCCATTTCGATGTGGCCTGGCGGGCCCTCCAGGCCGGCAAACACGTCTTGATCGAGAAACCTTCAGTGCTGGATCTTCAGCAGCTCGATCGGCTCCAGGAACTGGCTCGGCAGCAGGGTGTCCTGGCCAAGGTCGTGTATCACAAGCTGTTTGATCCCGATCACAAGCGGCTCCGCACGTTGGTGGTCGACGGCCAACTGCGACACGTCAACAGCGGTTACTGTTCTTTGCTCGAGCCGAAACAGATTTCCAGTGAGCAGTTTGCCGAGTGGATTACGGGGCGCAATCCGGGCACCTACGTGGCGGTCCATTACCTGAAGCTGATCGATTTCACGTTTGGGGGACGGTTGTTTTCGGTCAGTGCCACGGGGCAGCGTGGGATCGTCGACGCTCCCGACGGCACGACCTGGGACTCCGTACAACTGCGTCTGGTCTACCATTACGACGATCGGCGCGAGGCGGCGTTCGATATCCATACCAGTTGGGTCACCCCCGACAATTTTCCTGGTTACGTGGAGCAGGAAGTCCAGTTCCGATTCGACAACGGGGTCTGGAATGGTCACAGTCGTCGACGGGGTGTGGAGTGCACGATCGAAGGCAAGACGCCGATCGAAATGAAAATCTCGATGAATAATCACTACAACGGCATGTTCCTCGAGCCGGATGGACGACGCACGCAACGGGGCTATGGCATCGAGGTGCTGGAACGATTTGTGCGGGAGGTGGCCTGCGTCGAGTACGCGGGCGACGTGGCGGAACGTCCCCGGCGACTCGCCGAGATGCGGCAGTTGGCGTATAACGACTTGAGTGCCGAGCGTCAGGTGGTGGCGGCAGTGCAGGCCCTGGAGGCCATTTTGCAGCGGCATGCCGCCGGCGTGCCGGACTGTGTCGTACGTGTCAATGATCCGCTCGGAGGATTGGTTCTGTACGAGCCAGGCCGCGGCGACGCTGTGGTGTTGTATCAACCTGCCGTTTGAGGAGAGTCTGTTGTCATGGCAGCCGAGGAAGTTGTGACTCGAAAAGGTGATGTCGCTGGGCAGGGAGGGTGGTGGCCACCGTCACACGACGGCGAGACGTCGTCCAATGAACTGCGGCAGCGATTGAGCGTGATTGAACCGCATGGGCAGCGCACCTTCACTCCGTCGCTGGCCGTACTCCATCACAGTGCCGGTTCGTACCACTGGACACCCGAAGGACGCCGGCTGGCCGATTTCACATCGGGCGTTCTTGTGACAAATCTTGGTCACAATCCCAGGGCGTGGTGGCAACGTGTGCTGCAGTATCTGCAGGTGCCGGCCCTCTCGTCCGAAGAGTCGTTTCTCAGCATGATTCCCTTGACCGCCTATAACGCGGTGACCGAGCTGGAGGTGATCTGTGGCGAGCGTCTGGTGAGGAACATGCGGGCACAGCCGGGTGGCGGTCGAATGGCGAAGGTGCTGTGGGCTGCCAGCGGCAGTGAGGCCATCCAGAAATCGCTCTGGGCCTCGCTCCGCCGCCAGGGCGGACGGGACATCATCCTGGCGACACGCCAGGGCTTCCACGGAAAGAAAGGCCTGGCCGAGGCAGTTACGGGGACCGAAGAGGATCCCGAGCGGGATCCACGCGTCCAATTCATTCCCTTTCCGATTGCCGAGTGCGATGACGTGACGCTGCGACGCCAGCCGTTGGACCTGGCGCCCTATCAACGGGCCTTGGATGAGGCGTATGGCAAGTGGGGCGATCGTATCGGCTGCCTGATCACCGAGCCGTATTTGGGGGGGGGCGGCTCCTATCATCCGCAGCCAGAATACCTGCAGCTGCTGGAGCAGTTCTGCCGGCAGCACGACGTGATCTTCATTCTGGACGAGATCCAGTCGAACTTCGGCCGTACCGGTCCCATGTACGCCTACACGCATTACGGCCTGGAGCCCGACATCGTCTGTCTGGGCAAAGGGATGGGAAACGGGGTGCCGGTCAGCGCGGCAGTGGGCCGTGGCGATATCCTCGAGACGCTGGGTTATGGAGGGGGTTCGGATACCTGGAGTGCCAATCCGCTCTCCTGTGCCGCGGTGCTGGCGACGCTCGATGAGTTCGAGACGACGGATGTCCTGCGGCGGGGGCAGGCGTTGTCGGCGGTGCTCGAGCAAGGCCTGCTGCGGCTGAAAGAAACGACGGCCGTCGCAGCGGTCCGCGGCGAAGGGTGTGTGTGGGGAGTGGAATGCCGTGCCGTTGGCGACCGGCCGGCCAACTCCGTCGCCAGCGATTGTGTCGCCGCCTGTTACGCAGGAGATGATCACGGGCGAGCGATCCATCTGCTCGGTCCGCTGGCCGGAAAGGTGCTGCGTGTCAGTCCGCCTCTGGTCATGCCGCTCGATGAGGCCACAGAGTACCTTGACGCGATGTTCTGGATCTTCCAACACCGCGTGTGCGGTGGCTGATTAGGGGATATGGAAGCGTCACCATGTGCTGTGCCGGAGAGCATCTGACTGAGAATCCGGCAGATAACCGCAGAATATCGAACAAGCAGTCGCAGAATGAAGAAGCAAGAGAAGGCATAGCTTGAGCGAAAGCCGGGCGATCGCAGGGCACTGGACAACGGGATGACTCCACTTGGTACCTGGATGTTCCTTGTTGGATATGCTGCGGTTCAAACGCCTCCGTGACCAATGCCGCAAGCTGTGCAACCGCAGCCAGACGCTGGAAGATCGAGGGTTTTTTGTCCTCCGGTTAGCCATGAGCAGAGGGCCTTGCAGATGGATCCACAAGCACTGATGCGGCAGGCGATTGATGTGGCGCGTGAGGGAATTGCGACGGGCCAGAGTCCGTTCGGCTGTGCCATCGCTCTCGGCGATCAACTGTTGGCCTGCCGCCACAACATCGTGCTGGCCACCACGGACATTACCGCCCACGCTGAGGTCACGGCACTCCGTTCGGCCTGCCAGGCCCGGCGCGAGATCCATCTCCCAGGTGCCCTTGTCGCGTCCACGTGTGAACCTTGTCCCATGTGCATGGCGGCGCTGCATTGGGCCCAGGTTGACCTGGTCTATTATGGAGCGACCATCGCGGACGCGCAGGCCGCCGGTTTCAATGAACTGCGGATTCCCGCGGCCGACGTGGTGCGTCTGGGGGGGAGCAGCGTGCGGTTGGTCGCGGGCGTGCTGGCCGATGAGTGCCGGGAACTGTTCGCGCTCTGGCGGCGACAATCCGAACCGCGGAGCTACTGAACAGCCGTACGCGATTCGGCAGGATCTGACGAATGACGAAATGTCGAATGACGAAATACCCAATGACGAAGGGAATGTCGAATTCCGAATGCCGAACCAACCTGCCAGACAACACCGACGCGGGCCGCTGCTGGCTCGATTAGGTACTACTGATAACGGCCCTGTCGTCATGGGTCATTGGGTGTTTCGTCGCTGTTGGCGGTACTTCGCCGTCACGCTGGTGGTGATGCCCCCACGAGGACTGAAGGACGCCACGAGGGCGATCCGGCGAGGCTGGAGCGCGGCGACGAGGTCGTCGAGGATCCGATTGGTGACGTTCTCGTAGAAAATGCCTTCGTTGCGGAACTGTTGCAGATACAGCTTGAGACTCTTAAGTTCCACGCAGAGTTGGTCAGGAGTATAGTTGATCGTCAGTTGGCCAAAGTCGGGCTGACCGGTCTTCGGGCAGACTGACGTGAATTCCGGACAGACGATTTCGATGCGGTAATCGCGCTGCGGGAACTGATTCTCAAACGTCTCTAACATGTCGCGAAACGAATCAGGCATGAACGGTCAACTCCGAAGAGAGCGGCAGAAGGCAAACTCAATCAAAGACGGCGATTCGGGGGCACGCCGCTGCCCGAGACGCATCGAGCACGGTTGCACAGCATCACTCAGGTTCCTCGCACCAGCCCGAACCATTCGACGTGCATGCGCGGGCAGAAGCGATAACCGCGCTGGGCACAATAGGGTTCGAGCCAGGTCTGGGTTCGGGCGAGCTCCTCACGACTCGTACCCTGGGGCATCAGCATCACGCAGTCGAGGTCGATCTCCGGCAGAGCCTGCAAGTATCCTTCGATCTCGTCCAGATCGTCTGGAGTATCGACGACGAATTTCAGCTGACAGGCATATTGAGCCACGAGTTTTCGAATGACCTCGGGAGCCTGGCGTGTCCGCTGGTGTCGTTGTCGCCACCTCCGCCCCTGATCGGTGTGTGGCAGGGAATTCTCCATCTTCGGGCTGATCGACATCAAGTCGCAGTGCACCGGGAGATAGAGCGTGCCGGCCGTTTCAATCGTGATGTGGCAACCGTAGTCGCGCAGCTGTTTCGACAGAGGAATCAGCTCGGCCCACAGCATCGGCTCGCCGCCGGTCAGGACGACATGGTCCACCTGGCACGCCAACACGGCGCGCGCGATCTCGTGGATCGACATGTCCTCGCCTGTGGGCTGGAAGGAGGCATGAGGTGTGTCGCAGAACCAGCAGCGCAGGTTGCAGCCGCTGGTGCGCACGAACACGCTCTCGGCTCCGGTGAGGAACCCTTCGCCTTGCCGTGATCGAAAAATCTCCGCAATCCGCATGAAGGCGCCTGTTTGGTGTACGGGGCAACTACCCGGCTGGGAACGACGGAATACTGTGGGGCGAACGCACCACGAAACGCGGCCCGCCCGGTCCGAGCGGCGGTCTCGCTGTCGCACCCTGCCGCGGGGCACCTGACGGCGCACCGCACGACGCGGCAGGGACTCC
>JBGSHS010000434.1:0-33138 GCA_041752115.1 Pirellulaceae bacterium
GGCTGCGACAGGCCGTGGTCCGTGGCACAGGACCCGTGACGCCGGCTGACGATGCGGCCGGGGCTTGCGACGGAGTCAAGAACGGCAAGTGGGGCTTCCACACCGCGTTGGAGGACGACCCGTGGTGGCAAATCGATTTGGGAGAACCCCAGCCGCTGGACCGGCTCGTTATCTACAATCGATGCGACCATACGGCAGGACGTGCCGTGCAGCTGTCTGTACTGTTGTCGAGTGATGGCCAGGCCTTTGAACGTGTCTATCAGCACGACGGAACTATGTTCCTCGGGCAACCCGATGGCAAACCACTAATGGTTTCGCTCGACGGCCGGACCGCACGATTTGTGAAGCTGCAAGTTCCCGGTAACAACTGCCTCCACCTGGACGAATTCGAAATCTACTCGGCCGGCGCCAGCGAGAACCTCGCAATGGGCCGGCCGGCAACACAGAGCAGCGTCTGCGAGTGGTCCACGCGCAAGGCAACGGGTGGCACGTCCTATCCGACGTTGCAGGTCGTCGAGCAGGGACTGCGACTGGCCGCGAGCCTGCTGCAACTGGATGGCAACATTGAGCTCTCCGATATCTGCTCAAACGCGGTCCAGACGCTCCGCCAAGTTGAGGCTGACCTGAAGGAGCTGCCTGGGAATGCCGCTGAATCGCAGCAGCGTGAGTTGTATTTGCGTGCACGCTGGGCGGTGCGCGATCTGGCGCTGGCTAACCCGCTGCTGGACTTCGACGATCTGATCCTGGTCCGAGGCGCACCTGGGAAATGGTCGCATATGTCGGACCAGTATCTGGGTTGGTGGTCGCAGCCCGGTGGCGGCCTGTATGTGGTGCACGATTTCAAGACCGATCAGGCGCAGTTGCAGTGCCTGACGGAGAGTTTTCCGCCAGGCAACGTGCTGCGGCCGGATCTGTCGTACGACGGTCAGCGCATCTTGTTCGCCTGGTGCCGGCACTATCCGGGGCTGAGCGAATGGCCTGACAAACTGGACAAGTCGCGTCTGCCGGAGGATTCCTTCTATCACTTGTTCGAGGTGCGAGTTGATGGCACGGGGCTGCGCCAGTTGACGTTCGGCAAGTACAACGACTTCGATGGACGCTACCTTCCTAATGGCGATATCGTCTTCTGTTCCACGCGCCGTGGACAGGCGATCGCCTGCAGTGCGGATTCGGCGGCCGCGACCCTTGCCCATTCGGAGCTGCCGGAATGCTATGTCCGTTGTGGCGGCGGGCCGGAGCGGCCATGTGCCGTGTACACGCTGCACGTGATGGATGCCGCAGGGGAAAAGCTGCGTCCCATCTCGGCGTTCGAGATGTTCGAGTGGACCCCGAGCGTGGACGACCAGGGCCGCATCCTCTATTCACGCTGGGATTATGTCGACCGCTACGGCCAGAACTACATGGGCCTCTGGTCCACACTTCCCGATGGCACCGGCGTGCAGGCGGTGTACGGCAACTACACGCGCAATCCGGAATGTTTTTTCGAGCCCCGCTCGATCCCCGGCTCGCGTCGCTTGATCTTCACAGCGTCGGGCCATCATTCGATCACCGCTGGCAGTCTGGTGCTGCTCGATGCGCGCTACGGTCCCGACGACCCGGCGGCACTCACACGATTGACGCCTGAGGTACCGTTCCCCGAATCCGAAGGACAGCCGACGACCTACTATGCCAATCCGCTGCCGCTTTCGGAGGAGCATTTCCTGGTGGCCTGGAGCGACCGGCGGCTTAGATTCCAAGGCGAGACCAACGAATCCGCCGCGCTGGGGATTTACCTTTTCGACGCATTTGGCAATCTGAATCTGCTCTACCGTGATCCGACGCTGGGCAGTCAGTACCCACTGCCGATCAAACCGCGGCCGCGACCGCCGGTTCTCGGTCAGCAGGCGGCCGCTGATGCGCCGGAAGCGCAGTTGCTGCTCTGGAATGTCTATGCAGGACTCGATGGTGTTACGCCCGGATCAATCAAACAGCTGCGCGTCGTGGGGATTCCCGTGAAGACGCACCCCACGATGGACTCGCCGTCGATCGGAGTCACCACTCACGATAATGGACGCTTTGTTCTGGGAACGGTGCCGGTCGAACCGGATGGCTCGGCGTGGTTCCGCGTGCCGGCCGGTGTCACGTTGTACTTGCAGGCATTGGATGAATCGGGGATGGCTGTGCAGTCCATGCGCAGCGGCATTTACCTGCAGAGTGGTCAGACGCAGACGTGTATTGGCTGTCACGAGCAGCGTACCACGGCGCCGGCAAATCGCGCGGCCTTGGCCACGCTGCGTGGTCCTTCGCCTCTTACCGCTGGTCCCGCAGGATCGTGGCCGCTCGACTATGCTGCGCTGGTCCAGCCGGTGCTCGATTCCCGCTGCGTCAGCTGCCACGCGCCGGGAACGGACGGTGCACACTTCGATTTAACCGCGGAACACTCGTATGATGTGATGGTCAGCTTCGGATCGCCCAGCCTGAAGGAATTGGTGGTCCAACGCTATCGGGAACAGCGATCGATCGTGGGGCAGTGTGAAGCGACCATGAACCCGGTGCTCAAATTGCTCCGCCAGGGGCACTACGACGTGCAATTGAGCGATGATGATTGGAGCCGACTGGTCACCTGGATGGATACGCTGGGTCAGCGTTCGGGCTCGTTCAGCGCCGAGCAGGAACAGCAGTTGCGGCAACTGCGCGCGGAGCTCGCCGACTTGTTTGCAGACTAGTGCTCTGTTACCGCCGAATCTCGAGGTGGCGTGGCACTGGCTTCGCCATTGCATAGCGTGGCACTGGCTCTGCCAGTGCCTACGGTGCCACTGGCTCTGCCAGTGCATGGCTCTGTCGGTGCGTGTCCTCAACTCCGCATCGAACAAGTTGGCTGCAGCGGTGCCGACGATCTCTCGGGTATGCGGGGAAAGAGCCTTCGGTGTTTCACTTGTAGCCACGCTCGCGCAGAGCGTGGGAAACCGGTAACCACCGAAGCCATATCTCCCGCGTTGGGAAGGGTCGCCGCTGCGCAGGGTTGCCGCCGCCACGCGGTGCACCCTGGGCGATCAATTCCCCATGCATCCGATATGCCGAGGGCGTTTTGCCTGGGCGGTGGGCCACCGTTTTTCTGTCGTCGTCACTTGTAGAACCCCTTCGGGCTGCTGAATCTAACAGCTACGCGGTAACGAAGTGAAGCCGTCCTAAAAAGCGGACAAAAAACGTCGGCAGCAGCGTCAACACCACGCAGATCATGGGGTCTCTCAGCCTGCCGCCGTGGTTTTCTTGCCCGTTCCTAATGAAGAGGCTCACCTACGAAGAAGATACGGGGCCAGGTACCATTTCGCCAGTTGATTGGGCGCAGCAGACAAGATGTGTCAAGCGTGCCGTGTTGTTGATGGCCACGGACGCGGTAGTATGCGTCACGTCGAAACGCCCATCCATCCTGGCAGATCCCTTCGCTTTTCGTTTCGCGAAGTCTGTTGCCGTCTTCCTGGAGTGCCAACCCTGACCGCGATCACAACATCTGCCTGCGTTTCGGAGGTCTTGGGGGTCTGCTGCCTTGCCTGTTCTGACAAGATGGTGGTAGACGGCCGTTCCCGCCAAGACTGAGCCAGACTCCGATCTGCTCGGTGATGGCATACTTGAGGCAAGTGCCGGGGCGGGTGGCTGGAGGCGAGGACGTTTCGCTGGGCTTCCCCCCGTTGCACGCATGCGGCGCGGCCAGGGCTTCGCGGCGCGAGACGAAGCTCAGAATCTCCGCTGTGGGTGCCGCGACCAGTTTGGTAGAGGAGGCAGTGAGCCGTTGGCGGGTCGTCCACAAACGAAGGACTATCTGAGAGGGTCCGATGTCCGAACGGTCCGCAACGATTCCCGGCCGACGATACCGGAAGCGGACTGTCCAGGACACGACGTCGACCGTTCGATGCGGAGACGGCCGTGGTCATGGCATGCGCGTGAAGCAATGTCAGGCTCGGGCGTCATTTTCCGCGTTGTGGTTACTCACGCGGAATCGATCCCAGCGGCAAGATCATGGGAATAGGTGATGGGCGATCACCCAATTCGCCGGAGGTTATCTCGAACGCGCGGAAGCCATACCGTTCGTAGAATGGGACGGCGTTTGGCTTGGCATCGACAACCACGGCCACGCAGCCCGTTCGCTCGGCCATCTCGTGTGCGACGTGGAAGGTCATTCGCAACAGCAGCTTGCCGATCCTTGTCCTCGTGCTGATGCCGCGACCGCCAGACGAGCCAGTCGCATTGCGGGCAGGGGGTAATGCGGCAGTCGCTTGCGCGCAGACTTCGGCAAGTTGGCAATGGTGATCGCCGTCGCAGCAAGTGTGGCGAAGCCCAGGATCGCCCCGTCGCTTGGTCTGCACCTGCACCGCTTAATTCCAATGCCGAAATCGATGCCGGTGACGATTATTTTCCTCAGTTGAGTACGGACGGGGCGGGTAACTGGGTGGCTGTGTGGCAATCCGATGACAACCTGAGCGGGGGCATTGGTGATGATCTGGACGTACTCTTCTCTCGTTCGATAGACGCCGGTCTGACTTGGACGGAGCCCGCGCCTCTGAATGCAAATGCAGCCTCAGATTTGGGCGACGATCGGTCTCCCGCAGTCACTACGAACTCTCAAGGCGACTGGATCGCTCTTTGGTACTCCTGGGATAGCTTGGGAGGTGTCATTGGCGACGACTCAGACATCCTCTTTTCCCGTTCTACCGACGCTGGTCAGAACTGGACTACTCCCGCGCCGCTCAACGGAAACGCTGCAATCGACTCGGGGGGCGACGCTTATCCCCGACTCACCACGGACCCGGCGGGCAACTGGATCGCAATATGGAGCTCTACGGACACCCTGAGCGGGACTATCGGCGAGGACTATGATATTCTCTTCTCTCGCTCGACGGATGCAGGTGTGACATGGGCAGATCCTCTGCCATTGAATACGAATGCAGCTTCCGATACCGGAGACGACTATTGCTATGGGTTTTCCACAGACTCAGCAGGCAATTGGGTCGCTGTGTGGCATTCGAGTGTCAGCCCCGAGGGTGGCGCGGACTATGACATTTTCTTCGCCCGCGGCAGAATCTTCGACGTGACAACCCTCTTCACCGACAGCTTCGAGCAGGGGCAGTGGAATGGGCTATGGGTGGAGGATAGCCAGAACGACTGGGCCACGGCGACGCAGCGAGCGACCGATGGAAGCTATTCGGCGGAAGTGGATGGTTCGGCGTCCAATGCGACGATCACCGTGGCGGCGCCGATTGATCTGACGCCCTACGAGCGCGCCCAGCTGAGCTTCGATTGGCTGATCGAAAGCGGATTGGATACGGGAGAGTATTTGGCCCTGGACTACTTCAATGGCAGCAGCTGGCAGGAAGTGGCCAAGCTCAGCGGCAACGTGGATACGGAGAACGTCTGGCACCACGAGGTGCTGACGGTCGACGGCGCGTACCTGGTGGGCAACTTCCAGTTCCGCTTCCGGGCCAAGATGAGCGGCTCGGACGAAGATGCCAATGTCGACAATGTGCAGCTGCTCGGGCTGGGAGTGGCCGGGCCGCCCAACCAGCTGCCGGTGGCCGGAGATGACGTGGCCACCACCACCGAAGACTCTGCCGTGACGATTGCTGTCCTGGCCAATGATTCGGATCCCGACCTGGACGCTCTGCAGATCGAATCGTTCGCGCAGGGCAGCCACGGCGCGGTCGTGGACAACGGCGACGGTACGCTCCGCTACACGCCCCAGCCCAACTACTTCGGCAGCGACAGCTTCACCTACACGGTTACCGACGGGCGCGGCGGCACCGATACCGCCAGCGTGCTGGTCACAATCACTCCGGTCAACGACGCGCCGGTGGCGGTGGATGATGCGGCCAGCACCTACCAGGACACGGCCGTGCTGATTCCGCTGCTGGCCAACGACAGTGATGTGGACAGTGCCTTCTGGATCCAGTCGCTCGGTGCGCCCGCGCACGGCACGCTGGTCGATCACGGCAACGGGACCGTGACCTACACGCCGACCGCCGGCTACCTGGGCGGCGATTCGTTCGGTTACATCGTGACTGATGGAGCGCTGAGCGACAATGCCACGGTCAGCATCACGGTTCAGCCGGGCGAGGTGACGCTCACCTACAGCAACACCTCAGCCAAGACGATTCGGGACCGGAGCACCACCACCTCGACGATTGCGGTTCCTTCGGCCATGACGATCGAGGATGTGAACGTGCAGCTCAACATCAGCCACACGCGCGACCAGGACCTGGATGTGTATTTGATCAGTCCCAGCGGAACGCGCGTCGAGCTGTTTACCGATGTGGGTGGCAATGGCGACCATTTCAGCGGTACGATCCTGGATGATGCGGCCAGCACCAGCATCACGGCCGGCTCCGCGCCGTTTGCCGGCACGTATCGGCCCGAAGGATCGCTGGCGGCCTTCAATGGCCAGAACGCCGTAGGCACCTGGACGCTGGAGATCATCGACGACCAGCTGCTTTACAGCGGCACGCTCAACAGCTGGTCGATTACTCTGACCGGCTCCCCGATGGCGCTCACGGCATCAGCTTCCGGCACGCTCGGCGATGCGGCAGTGATTACGCAGGCCGACGCGCAGCGCGCCGTGGATCAGGCGCTGTTATGGTGGTCCAGTTACGCGCAGCAGACGCCTGCTGCGCCGATCCAGGTCTACGTGTCTGATCTGCCGGAGGGGCTGCTCGGTCTGGCCTGGGGCCAGAGCCTGACATTGGACGCCACAGCCAACGGCGCGGGCTGGTGGGTGGACAGTACGCCCTGGGACCACCGCGAGTTGGTGGGCGCTGCGGCCGAGCGGATGGATCTGTTGACGGCGGTGTCGCACGAGATCGGGCACTTGCTGGGTTATGTTCACAGCGACGACCCGCTGGACGTGATGGCCAGCACGCTGAGCGTGGGCACTCGGCGCTTGCCGGGGCTGGGGGAATTGGGACGGGGCGGTGGGTGGGTGCGTCAGGGTAATCGGACGGATCTGTCGGATCAGACGGATCGGACCGATCTGGTGGATCAGTCGGATCCGACCGATCTGGCGGACCCGCTGCCGATCGGGCAGGACCGGCACCTGGGGTCATCCGATGCGGTACGGCGCGCTCAGCAGCACGCTCAGGCGCTGGTCGAATCGACGCAGCTGCTCGCGGACGACCTGTTGGATCTGTTAGCGCGCATCGACCGCTGAAATTCTGTGGCGGTTTGATTCCTCCGCAGCGATCTGCCGCCGGGTCCATTGGGCCCGGCGGCTGCGCTCGCAGCTGCAGCAAGCGGCCCTGTCCACCGCGAGTTCGTCCCATAGTCGGACCAGCGTCAGACGCTCACAGCAAGACCGGTGACTAAGTAGTGGCTGTATCGGCAGGGGCAGAACGGCCGATGTTTCGGTGAGGTCAACGCTGCTGACGATAGAGCGATGGATCGATCACCTCCAGCATGCGCTCTGGGTGCGGTAACAACTCGCTGCCGAGGAACGTGACGATCTGCGGCAGAATTGTGTCGGGCGATTTGACCAGTGTCGGGTAATCGACCTCCAGCACTTCCATGTGACGCGCATTTTTCAGCCACCGGCCGGTCTCGTCCCGATGCGTGGATAGGCCACGCATCAGGTCGTGCGACTCCAACCGGGCACCGGCCGATTGCGTGCGCTCGATCATCGTGGCCTGGGAGGCGACGACCTCTTCGATCGGTCGCACCATGAAGATGACTTTGTACTTGTGCCGGGCAGGCATCTTGGGCAACAACATCGATATGCACTTGATGGCTTTCCGATCCAAGTCCTCGTCATCGAGCAGTTCAGGCCGCTTGCCGATCTGCTTGATTTCTTCCCATTCGTAATAGCCCTTTGGATTATCGGCATCCGCAGCTCGCTTCCCGTCGGTGAGCACTGAGACCCCGCCCGCTGCAAGCATCTGCATCATGAGCGACGTACCGGAGCGTGGTAAGCCCGAGACGAGAATAAACTGCTTACCCGATTCCTTTTCCGGGGCTTTGGGCAGCGGCCGCTCCTTGTCGAGGATCTTCAATCGCTCCTCCATCGGCGGGATGTCCGGCAGATCGAACAGCACTTCGCGGCGATTGTTCTGCTGCGGGCCGCGCTGGCGGGCCAGCCACTGCAGCCGAGCCACCTCCTGCCGATGGAAGGTCGCTTTGTGAGCTTGTGTATGGTCGCTTGCGAGAACGGTGGCCAGCCAGCGATGAGCTCGAATCATATTCGGACGGAACTTGAGCGCCGTTTCGAAAGCGGTGACGGCGCGCTCGGAGTCGCCGGAGCGTGCCAAAGCGACTCCCAGATTGAAATGGGCTTCGGGCAAACCGTGTATCAGTCCGACCGCATTGAGCGCCGCGTCGGCCGTCTCCTGGTTCTTGCCGAGCCGGCGATAAACGGTTGACAGACCCTGCCAGGCCCGTGCGGCTTCTTCGTCCAGCTGCAACGCACACTGAAACGAACGCTCCGCATCGGCAAATCGCCGCAACCGCAGGTACATCTCCCCCAGACGAATATGGATCCGCGGTTTCCGAATCTGCTGGCCGCCAGTTGCTTCAAACAACTCCAGAGCCGCCGGCAGATCACCAAGATCCAGTTTGACCTCTCCCAGAAGGATCGTCAGGGCAGGGGAGGGCTTGGTTCCTGACGGGCAGACGGCAGCAATCAATCGCTCGGCCTGTCGCCAGTAGCCGCTTGCATGGTAGGCCTGAGCCAGAACGTGCAGAAAGCGTGTTTCCCACGGCCGTCTGCGGCAGATGTCTTCCAATAGTACCAGGGCCTCGTCGGATCTTCGTGTCCAGACGAGCGAACGAGCCAGATTGTACTTGGCTTCGATTTCCGCGTTCTCGGCCGCCTTTTCCTTGTCTTCGCCCGGATCCTCGATGTACCCCAGAGCCACGAACTGCTGCACCAGTTCTTGTGAATCCTCCTTGCTCATACACCAGCCTGGCGGGTGCATGCCGCAGTGGCCCGGCACATCCTCCCAGTTCGGTATCCGCTTGACCTCAACTGGCTGCTCGTAGATCTCCACCAGCGGCCGTCCGTCCATGTCGTCGCCAATCGGTAATCCGAAAGCGTGGAGCACAGTTGGTCCGATGTCGATCAGCGAGGCGCCGTAGATCCGCTCATCTCGCTTGATTCCCGGCCCCTTGGCCACGAAGATGCCGAACTCACGATGCCAGACCGCCGGCCCGGCCGGTTCGCGCGGCACGCTGATCGGCCGCGCTTGCCGCGATTGGAAACCGTGGTCCGAGCAGATGATAACGGTCGTTTCGGGACCGGCCAGTTCCAGCAGTCGCTCCAGCATCATGTCATGAAAACGATAGGCACTGCTCACCACGTCTTTGTAGAGTGCGAACTTCTCTTCCGGGATATGCGGCATCCGAGGCGGATGGAACTGCATGAACGCGTGGCAGAAGTGATCAATCGAATCGTAGTAGATGGCGGTGAAATCTGCTGGCTCGGCTTCCATCACGGCCGTCGCCACCGCGTGAGTCGACGCACAGTCGGACAGAAGTTTTGCGAACGTCTGTAAGAGTGGATCGTTCTCCTGGCCACATTGGCTGGCGTGTGGGATAAACGGTAGAATGTGTTCGTGCGTCAGTTCTTGTGGAAAGACACGAAACTGGGACAGGAATCCGAGCTTGTCTTCGGGATAGACTGTTCCCGGCGCAACGTTCCAGCCTTTCTGCGGAACGTACCGGATGCTATTGAAATGATTCGTGACGATGCATCCGTCGATCGGCTCGGCAGGATGACTGGCCCACCAGCCGATCACATTGCTCTTGTAGCCCGACTGCGTGAGGATGTTCCACAGCGCCTTGACTTTGCGCGATGTGCTTGAGTACGGCCGCACGCCTCCGTTTACCAGATCCGGCTCGATGAAACCATGAATTCCGTGCTTCACGGCGTGTTTTCCCGTGGCGACCGAATTCCAGAGCATCGGTGAAAGGATCGGTTCGAGTGTCGCCAGATTGCCCATGACACCGTCGTCGATCATTTGGCTGAGCGTCGGCATGAGCCCCGCGTCGAGCAGCGGAGTGATGTGCTCCCAGTCTGCCCCATCCCAGCCGATCAACAGTACCTTGGGTTGCACCGACATGTGTCTTCACTCCGCATTGTCCAACGCCTCAGTAGAATCAACAGAGACTGTCTCCAATGAAACATTCTCAAGGAACGAGGACACGTCTTTCGTGGCCATGGCCAGAGCCGCGATTTATCACTCTTGCGCTCTGTCGACCTGACGAGTCGATGCCTCAGCGCTGCTCAAGCCGATAGCAAGAGCGCGGCAGGCGCTGATTCTGCCCGTCAAACTCGACCTGGTATAGTGCCGGCTGCTCAGCACAAGCGATCCATCGAATCATGGCGATTTCGACGACGTGAAAAATTTCCGACGGCAGAGCCCGCTACGCCGGATCCAAGGAGTTTACCAGGAAAAGAATAGAAGAGGCCACGGCGTCAGTTCCCCCGCGGCCTCGATCCAATCCGTGTCACCGGCATTGCCCGAACTATGTGGCCTCTTTGCTGCCACGACGAGCACGCCGCCACAACAGCAAACCCAGTGCGCCAGTGGCCAGCAGTCCCAGCGAGCCGGGCTCGGGAACCTGTCCAGGATAGATATCGCCACCACCCACCGTGTAAGCCCAATCGGTAATCGTGATCTGGTTCAGGGGACCACTTGGCTTGCGGAGCATTTCAACGCGCAACCAGCCATATTCGGTGTTTCCGTTTAAATCAAGTGAGAATCCGACGAAACCGATAACCGGAGGATCACCGGCGGGAAATTCGCCCAAGTCGGGACCGAAGTTCATGTTGCCCTGGTGTTGGTAGAAGTACGGCAGATCATTGATCTTTTCCGTAGTCGCAACATTGCGAACGCTGATGGAAAACGGATATGTGCCCGGGATCAGAGCGAGATTTCCAGCCCCGGTACCACTGCCAAGCGCCCAGCCGTATTTGATACCACCATAGATGTATGTCGAATGGATGAACACCGCATCGGCGTTACCGTCGCCATCCAAGTCGACCCGCTTTGTAGTGTTGTTAACAACAATGTCGGCGGGATCCACGTGCTGAATATATCCCGCATCGGCAGCTTCACTGGCACCGAGCGCGGTGGCGGCGCCGGCGGCGGCATAGGCCACCCAGCGCGATTTGTTCAAGAGACTTCTCTTCTGACGACGGATTCGGCGCTCGGTGTCTCGCATTGTGCTGGTCCTTTCTCATAGGGGCGAAAATCACTCGCTCGTTCTCGGCGCGACCTTCATCTGCACCTTCGTCAAGCCTCTGTCGCTTCATCGCGCGCACGCCATCTTGCGAAACCTGGCACAGGAAATCAAGTAACCTCATGCCAATTGGGCAAGAAATCTGCCAGCGGCATCCCGCGTGACGGCATGGCATCCAAGCCTCTTGATGCAAATGACCTAGCCGATGCCGAAGACGCAAGGCATGCACAAGTAAGTCCTTTCTAAAAGCCATCTGTTGAGTAGGTGTTTATTTGGGGGCCAATATACGCGGCATCCGCCATGCGAACGTGCTTGAGCCACTGGATTGCTCGAACACAGCCGCTCACGAGTTTGAGCACCGGGTGGGCGACGTCGGCAGTGACCCCACCTGGAGGTGAAGACCGGCGCGCTGTGAGCGGGCACCCGAGGCTTGCCACATTGCCGGGGGATCGGGACGGGGCGGTGGGTGGTTAGATCCGACCGATCAGTCTGATTCGACCGATCAGTCCGATCTATAGCGAACCGTTGCGCCGGGATCGCTTCTGCCCGGCGGTTGCGGCCGCACACCCTTCACAGTGCGTGCAAACCGGCAGGCCCCTGGCTCAGGCCCCGGCCGGTCACGTCAAGCAGGACGATTTTTTGGCTGGTCCGCTGTTCGACGGCACCGGCCCCGGCTGGTGCGGTGTTGACGACTGCCTGGAGCTTGGTTGCGGGACGTCGCCACCGAACTAAGAACTGGAGACTCGCTCGGAGCAGCAGCAAAGGCCTGAGGGAAAAGCAACCTCGGCGTTTTTCCGGTAGCCACGCTCGCGCAGAGCGTGGGAAGCCGACTGGCGATGATACCGACGACTACGGAAGTTGCTCCTCCCGCGATCCAACGACCGAAAGTAACCATGGAGGCCCAGATGCGATCGACCGCTCCGCTGGCGGGCGGAGACGAAGGCGGACTGCCGGGACCTGGAGCGCCCTGCCGTGGCCAACCCAGGTGCGGCACGTTTCGGGTGAATGGCTCCCACGTTGTGCGCCCACCCGGCCGAAGCAGAATGGCGTGATGGTCGTTGTCCGAGCATCCGTTCGTTGGCCGCAGGTATCGCTTGCTTCCAGGCAAGACCATAGAGTTCCGTTCCTTGAGTGCGAGGCAACCGGGTTTCCATGATTCGCAAGATACTGGCCGTCGTTATCGGGATTGTTGCTGGCGGTGCATTCAACATGGCCATCGTGACAGCTTCCAACACGCTCTATCCATTGCCGGAAGGAATCGATCCCAACGATTTTGAAGCGTTCAAAGCGTACGTTGAATCGCAAGGTTTACCGACCGGCGCCCTGATTATTGTGTTGGTCGCGCATGCGGGTGGCAGTTTTGTGAGTGGTCTCGTGTGCGGGCTGATCGCCAGGCGATCCTGGTATGCCGCTGCCGTGGGAATGGGGCTCTTGTGGACGTGTGGAGGCATTGCCATGCTGATGATGCTTCCGGCCCCTCTCTGGTTCGCCGTGGCCGACGTACTGCTGTACCTTCCGGCGGCTCTGGCGGGAGTCCAGCTAGGCGGCCTGTTGACCGGCGGTGCTTCGCGGCCGGTCCCCACTCAGTAGAACCGCTCTGCTACCGGACAGCGTATTCCCGAGCAGGCCGTTGGAGCGAGAGCATCCAAGCCCTGGAACAATCGTGCCAGCTTGCATCCGGTACTGGCGACTGCGGCCAGTGGATCGCGCTCGCGCTGGCTCACGCAAGAATCGCCGCACAGCCGGACTTGCCAGAGCAGGAGAGGGAACACCACCAACGCGAAGCTCGCCGCCGATTCGACGAGGCGGACAAGCAAATCAACTCATGGCAAACTCGTGCAATCGACTCGATGGGGCGTGCCGTCTGCGACTTTCGCGTCGAAGCGCAGGAAATAATCGGCGTGAAGGAGCCTGAGAGCCAAATGACCGTGCGCGATTCAGTAACACCTGCATGGAATGACGAATGAGGAAGTACCCCATGACGAATGTAATGACGAATCTTCGAATGCCGAATCACCTTGTCAAAGCAACTCGACGAAATGGGTTTCCCTCTCGTCGGTCTATTGCACGGTCTTCTTTCGTCAGTGGGCATTTCGTCATTGATCTTGGCACGCCGCTGAAGCGCGATCGTTGATTTAGAGCGGGCGGGCGGACAGGCCAGTACGCACAGACACAGTTGCCGGTGGGGTCCTTGTCGTGCCACCACAGCCGGTGTTTCCGTAGCGACCGACGTCGGTCCCACTGCTGAGTGGCCCGGCCGGAACTTGTACTTTCCATGGGCGCCGGTGACAATACTGGGGAGTCGATCCAGCGGCCGACTTTGACCAACGCCTAAGCTCAGACGCCTTGACTGCCGGGGCCGACCCAGCCGACTACCCTTTCATTCCAGGAGAGATCGCCATGAATGCTGTTGCCAAGCTCACGCTCTTTCTGCTCGCCACCGGGATCCTGGCATGGGTGTTGCCGGGCACGCTTGCTGCCGAGAATGGGTCGGGCCGAGTGACCCATGTAACGGTCTACCGTGGTCAGGCCATGGTCACTCGTACCATTCCACTGGATGGTCCTCCCGGCATTCGCGAGATCGTCGTCGGTGACCTCCCGGAACAAGTGACTTCCGACAGCTTGTTCGCCGAAGGGAGCGAGGCGGTGGAAGTTCGCGCCGTACGCTATCGCATGCGCGCTGTGGGTGAAGAGCCACGAGAGGAAGTGCGCAAGCTCGACGAGGCCATTCGAGACATCACAGAGAAGTTGGAGAGCGCGCAGCAATCGCACGAACTGACGAGCAAGCGAGCCTCCTACCTGGATCAGCTCGACGGCTTCGTCGCGACGACGGCCAAAGGCGATTTGGCCCGGGGCGTACTGGACGCCGAAGCGCTGGAAAAAGCCACGTTGTTCTCCTTCGAACAGCGCAAGTTGGTCGCCGACGACCTGGCTCGGTTGACCAAGGAATCCAATGAGCTGACCGCCCAGCTGGCGCTGCTTCAACGTCAGAAAGCGGAGCTCTCCAGCGGCGCAGCGCGCACCGTTCGCGAGGCCGTGCTCTTTGTCGACAAACGGGGCGAGGGTACCGAGTCGCTCCGACTGAGTTACCTCGTGTCGAACTGTGACTGGTCGCCCGCCTACACGTTTCGGGCTGCCGCGGATCGGCAGGAGATACGCGTGGAGTGCCATGGACTCGTGCATCAGATGACCGGCGAGGATTGGAATGACGTCGAGCTTACCCTTTCCACCGCCTCCCCGGCGCTCAGCGCGTCAGGGCCAGGCCTGGCCTCGTTCCCCGTCACACTCAACGCGGATGCGGGACCCGAACGACCAAGCTCCCAGCAGTTGTCCCAACAGTTAGAGTCGATCCGCGAACAACTCGATCAGGCAATCGCCCAACAGCGTGGTGCCGCGACTCTGGACGAGAAACTCAAATCGGACTGGGCGATCAACTCCGCCGCCAATCAGTTCCAGAACCTGGAGATCGTCAGCGGCAAGGACCTGGTGAGCACGCTCCGCTCGCGCGACGCGGAGTCGGCAGAAGGTCCCAGCCTGAGCTACCCGGTCCCGGCCGCCGTGAGCGTGGCCAGTCGCTCCGATCAGCAGATGGTCCAGCTCTTTCAAAAGACATTAACCGGCCGCGCGTACCACGTCGCCACCCCGGTGCTCAGCCGCCATGTCTACCGCGAGACTGAGCTGATCAACACCAGCGACCGGGACCTGCTGGCAGGTCCTTACGCGGCCTACCTGGAGGGACGGTTCGTCGGGCGAGGGGAAATACCGACGGTCGCACGAGGGCAGATGTTCGTTCCCGCCTTCGGCGTCGATCCGCAGCTGCGTGCCCGCCGCGAACTTCTCGAGAAGACCGAGAGCGTGCAGGGTGGCAATCGCAAACTCGATTTCAAGTACAAATTGACCGTGGAAAACTATCGCGAGGATCCGGTGGCGGTTCGCGTTTTTGATCGGCTGCCTGTGAGCGAGGACACTGAGGCGATCCGCGTCACGCTCTCTGAGATGCAAGACGCGCTGAGCGACGATGCAGTGTATCTTAGCCGGCAGCGCACCAAGGGAATTCTGCGGTGGGACATCGAGGTGCCAGGCGGAGCGGTTCGCGAGAAAGCTCGCACGATCGAGTATGGCTTCTCCGTCGAATTCGACCGCAACCGCCAGCTGATTACGCTGGGAGGAGGGCAAGGCGAAAGCGAATTCGAGCAGCTGGAGCGGATGCGAGTCGCTCCCGCCGAGGCGGCAGAGGCCCCCGAGCCAGCTCCACAAGATCCCTGACCGCCATATTCCCACGGCAGGACGCTCACGATGTTGGCGGAAATGTCGTCCAAACCACTTCGATTGACGAAGTGGTTCTCGCGGAGTCACAGAGGCACGGAGAGGTAAGAGCTCATCTGGCGTGATTGGATCAGCGGTCTGAATCGCATCGGCCCATGCTTGGCCATTATGGCGGCGGAGAGCCGTCAGTGGGCGAGTTGGTCTGTTGCTGGGCATCAGGGACGATGCCCTCGGGCTCCCCGGAGGTGACGGTCTTGGCAGTATCGTGAGAGAGCAGCGAGGATGCGGGGGACGGATGATAACGCAGTCGCAGGAGTGACGCGACGATGGCACCGGCGATCAAGGAGGCTACGACTGCCAGCGACACTGTGATCGGGATCTTGTACAGGTCGGCGATCAGCATCTTGACTCCCACAAAGGCCAGGACCAGTGCCAGGCCGGTCTTGAGATAGTGCAGGTTGCCGATGGCGCCGGCTAGCAGGAAGAACAGGGCTCGGAGCCCCAGAATCGCAAAGATGTTGGACGTGTAGACGATGAACGGATCACGGGTGATCGCGAAGATCGCCGGGATCGAATCGACGGCAAACACCACGTCGGTCGCCTCGATCGCAATGAGTACCAGTAACAGCGGCGTGGCCAGCCATCGGCCACCCTCGTGCACTACGAAATGCGATCCACGGTAAGCGTCCGTCGCCGGGACCAGTCGCTGGAACAAGCGAAACAACGGGTTACGCTCGGGATGAACGTCGCTCTCTTGCTGGAAGAGCATTTTCAACCCGAGCACGACCAGGGCCGCGCCAAACACGTAGATCATCCAGTGGAACGCAGCCAGTAGCGCCGCGCCGGCTAGAATGAAGATGGCTCGCATCACCAGCGCACCGAGAATCCCGAAGAACAGGACTCGATGCTGGTAGGCAGCCGGCACGGCGAAATAGGAAAAGATGACCAGGAAGACGAAGATGTTGTCGACGGAGAGGGCCTTTTCGATCAGATACCCCGTCAGAAACTCCAGCGCGACGCGGCTGCCAAACCAATAGTACACGCCAAGGTTGAACAGCAAGGCAAGACTAATCCAGAAGATGCTCCACCCCAGCGCTTCGCGGACCGAAACGACATGGCTCTTGCGGTGAAACACTCCCAGGTCCAGCGCCAGCAGCACCAGTACCAGCAGCGTGAATCCGACCCAGAGAAGGGGGCTACCCACGCTCACGACGCTACCAGAGCCCATCTCGATTTCCTCTTCCTCAGGCCGGGCGGCCGTCCCGGCAAATACACGGCGCTAGATCAGTCGGGCAATTGTGCGGCGCCGCCCCGTGACGACGAACAACAAACAATAACGAAGAACGTCCGAAAGTGGAATGACCCCCGCAGTTGCCAGCCTGCTGACGCTCACGACGGCAAGCGAGTTCGTCATTCGTCATTCGTCATTCGTCATTTCCCCCAGGTGTCGCCTCCGCGCGGTCGGCCGGTCCGATCCGTCAGATGGTCCCTTCCGTCACGCTGCCCCGTCACGCGATATCGACCTGCGGATTGTCCCGATCGTTCCATCTGTCAGTCATCGCGTCCTTTCTTCGATTGCGCGGCACATCCCGTTGCCGCTTTAATTCACGGTTGACGCTCCACCCCGCCCGGTCTGCTGCCAGCGCGACTGCGGCAGCTACATCGGTGTGCGTCTCTTCAATCGTCACGCTGCCGGCAGGAATCAGCTTGGCGACCAGGCGACAGTGTTTGTCCGCGCCGCCTCGCGGGCCGTTCACATCCGTGAGGCTGACAGTCACCAAAGAAATACGCCCGACAAATCGACCGAGGGCGAAGCGTATTCGCCGCTCGATTTCCTGGCGACGATCATCGTCCAGCGGATAGTGCTTGCTGCGAATCTCCAGTCTCATGGAAGTCACCTCGTCAACAAAAGGAGGGTAGTTTCGAAGAACTTATGCGTCGTCCTGGCCACCCAGAAAGCCTGCTCGGTACAGATAGTAGAGCAAGACCAACAGGCTGCTCACGACCGCAGCGACATAGGTCAGCGCTGCCGCGTTCAAGACACGGTCCATCCCGACTCGTTCCGACGGATGAACGATCCCGGTTTCCAGCACCAGTTGCTTGGCGCGGCTGGTCGCGTCGAATTCAACCGGAAGAGTGACCAGCTGAAACAGCACGACTGCCGAGAACAGCACGGCACCCAGCAGCACGAGATAAGGCGAAAACAGGAGCCCCACGGCCATGACGATGTAGCCGAGGTTCGACCCGATCGAGGCCGTTGGCACCAGGGCGGACCGGATCCACAAGGGGAAGTAGTGGTCAGCATGTTGAATCGCGTGTCCCGCCTCGTGTGCCGCCACTCCAATCGCGGCAATCGATCGGCCGCTGTAGACCGCCTCGGACAGCGCCAGCTCTTTCGTCACCGGGTTGTAATGATCGCTCAAGAAGCCGTGGGTAGGGACCACGCGAACGTCGGTTATTCCTGCACGATCGAGCAAACGCTGCGCCGCTTCCGCCCCGGTATAACCCATTGCAGTGGGGACTTCCGAGTAGGTCGCAAAGGCGCTCCGGACACGGTAGCTGGCCCACAGCGCCAACACGATTCCCGGTGCAATAAACAGCAGATACATCGGATCAAAAAACATTGCTCTTTCCTGCCATTGTCATCAAGTCCATCATGTCATTCCCTAGCAGCGTCGTCAGACGTCGTGATCAATCTCCGCCGAACATTTCGAACAGATTGCTCAAGAACCCTTCACGCTTGGGCTTGCGGTGGCGAGGATGGTCGTCACCGCGATACGAACGGTCCTGCTCGTCGCGGGTTGTCTTGCTTCGGCGGCGATACGACGATTCCCGATCGCTGTAGCCGGAGTGTCGATATTCATCGTGCTCGTCGTCATCGTCGTCCTCGTCCTCGCCCGGGGCAGACGGTTGAGAGCTCTCGACACGGGCGATGAGCTTCTCCAGTTCGCCACGATCCAGCCACACTCCCCGGCACTGGGGGCAATAGTCGATTTCAATTCCCTCGCGCTGCGAGATGCGCATTTCGAGTTCACAAATCGGACATTTCATTTGCCTGGCTCCTGAAGATTCCTGATTGATACCACGGCGTCTTAGTCGGGCCACGCACGACTTCTCACACCCACCTGCTCGCACGTCGTTCCCGGCCTCTGGCACCTTCCAGGTCCCCTGCTGCGAGTCGCAGGTGACGCTCGTCTGGATTAACTGTACGCTGGGAGCTAGAATTGACCAAACCGAATATTTCTATGTAAGAGTTAGAAAATATCACACTATGAGGCTGGCTGTGGAGTGGCTCAACTACCACCATCTGTTCTATTTCTGGCTGACGGCCCGGGAGGGGAGCATTGCCAAGGCATCGGAAGTGCTTCATCTCACGCCGCCGACCATCAGTACGCAGATTCAATCGCTGGAGAGGTCGCTCGGTGAGAAGCTCCTGCGGCGCGGGGGGCGGCGGCTGGTGATGACGGAGGCCGGACAGATTGCCTACCGGTACGCGGAAGAGATCTTCTCGCTCGGTCGGGAAATGCAGGATGCGATCAAGGACCGCCCCACCGGACGACCGCTTCGGCTGCAGGTGGGGATCCACGATGTGCTGCCGAAGTCGATTGTCCAGCGGTTGCTGACCGCCGCGTTTTCCCTGCCGGAGCCGGTGCATGTGATTTGTACGGAGGACCATGCGGACCAGCTGTTAGCTCGCCTGGCGACTTACGAGCTGGACGTGGTGCTGTCGGATTCGCCGGCCACCGCCATGCGGACCATTCGCGTGTTCAGCCATTTGCTGGGGGAGTGTGGCGTGACCGTGTTTGGATCGCCGGAACTGGCCCAGGAGTACCGGCGGGGTTTTCCGGGTTCGCTGGACGGCGCTCCGTTTCTGCTGCCGATGGAGAATGCGGCGTTGCGGCGCAACCTGAATGTCTGGTTTGATGCGAGGGGCATTCGACCGGCAGTGCGAGGCGAATTCCAGGACAGCGGACTACTGAAAGCCATGGGTCGGTCAGGGATCGGTTTATTTGTGGGTCCCACGGCCATTGAGAAGGAGATACATCGGCAATATGGGGTGCGGACTGTCGGCCAGATACCCGATGTCCAGGAACGGTTCTATGCGATATCGGCGGAACGCAAGCTGAAGCACCCTGCAGTGGTGGCCATCTCCACCACTGCCCGCGGGCAACTCTTCACCTGAGAACAAGACAAACAACATGGATCGTCCGGCGACTCTCGGGTGTTGAACCGTCGGTCGCTGAGGCGTGGGAGCCGCAGATTATCGCACAAGGAATGTCAAATTTCCAAGTAGACGAATCACGCTGGTAGAAGCATCACGTTGCGCCCCCGTCGGATCGCTGGACTGTGGCCGCGGCACGAACGTTCCTTCCTTCTGTGTTCTGTGTCTGCTTGTTCAATCTGCTGCCATTGTCTGCAGGCTTCGAACGAAGAGGCGTCAGAGCGGAATTGCCTGGCAACGGCACAGTTGCGCCATACGTCAGAACCGTAGGTGCAGCCCATGCAGGCATGTCCGAAACGCCACCGGAGAACGATTCGGGCACAGTGTGATCAAGATCGCGCTGTTTGCCGCCAACGAATCATCGCAGGAAGTAGAAACCCGCAGCAACCAGACTGGCAACCACCACGAGGATCAGCAACAGCTTCCTCTGTTTGGCTACGATCAACGGCCTGCAGTCTTCGCACCAGCGGGTCATGTCGAGCGCCGGGTTCGCTCCGGGCCCTGCCAGCAGCTTTCCGCAGCGCGCACATTTGTCAGGTGGTCGGCCTGGTTGCATTTCCAAACGCTCCTGGGAGATATGTAGCCCTCAATAGCATACAGCCACCGTACGCCGCCGACCACACGAAAGACCGTTTGTTCACGCCGTCAATAAGGGGAATCTGGTCGAGGTTGCCACGCGTCGCCTTGCTTCGAACCCCATTCCAGTACACCCCCACTGGCCGTTAGACTGAACCTGCACACAGGCAAATCCCGGTCGCGGATCGACTTGCCTCGCGAAGCTCGTGCGCTACAAAAGCAAATGAAGATTGTGCGGCAGTCCGGCTGGGCCCGGAGATTCCCGAAGACATCAAGGGCTTGAGACCATGTCAGAACCGGATGTACTCGTCATTGGTGGTGGACCGTCAGGAGCCACCACGGCGACATTGGTCGCCCAGCAGGGTATTCGTGTGAAATTGCTCGAGCGGGAGCGTTTTCCGCGTTACCACATCGGCGAGTCCTTGATCCCGGAGACATTCTGGGTTCTGGAGCGATTGGGCATGCTTCCCAAAATGCGTGGCAGCCGCTTCGTCAACAAGCACAGTGTGCAGTTCGTTTCGGAACAGGGAAAACTCTCTGAGCCGTTCTACTTCGAGCTTCACAAACCTCACGAGTCGTCCCGCACGTGGCAGGTGTATCGGCAAGAGTTCGACTCGATGATGCTGGACAATGCTCGCGAAACCGGCGTGGATGTGCAGGAAGGGATCCGCGTAACTGAGGTGATTTTCGAGGGGAATCGAGCCGTTGGTGTCCGCGCGCAGGATGAGTCGGGCGTGAAACAGGAAATCCGCTGTAAGGTGGTTGTCGATGCAGCGGGACAAAGCTGCCTGATCCAAGACCGCTTGGGTTTGCGAGAATGGGACCCGGTGCTGAAGAAGGCGGCGGTGTGGACCTATTGGAAAGGCGCCTATCGGGATGTCGGAAAAGATGAAGGGGCAACCGTTGTCATTCAGACCAAAGGCAGGAAGGGGTGGTTCTGGTATATACCATTGCAGGACGACGTGGTGAGCGTCGGAGTGGTCGCGTCCTACGACTATCTGTTTTCAGAACACCGGAGCAAAGATTTTGAAGTCATTTATGGGGAAGAGGTGGCAAATTGTCCCGGTGTTCAGCCTCGAATTGCCGGCGCGGAACGCGTTGCACCCTATCGAGCAGCCAAAGAGTATTCGTATCGTTCCAGGCAAGTCGCGGGTGACGGCTGGGTATTGGTTGGTGACGCTTGCGGGTTTCTTGATCCACTGTATTCCTCGGGAGTATTGCTGGCCCTCAAGTCCGGTGCCTATGCCGCCGACGCAATTGTCGAAGGCTTGCAGAAGAACGACACCTCGGCGGCTCAGTTGGGGAATTGGGGGCCAGGTTTTATGGCGGGCATGGATCGCATGCGACGTTTGGTGTGCGAGTTCTACGACGGATTGAGCTTCGGTCGTTTTGTCCGAAGGAATCCGGAAAAAAAAGGCTTAGTCACCGACGTTCTCATCGGCGATCTGTTCAAAGGCGAGATTGATGAACTTTGGCCCCTGATCGATGCATTGCGGGCTGAGACGGTTGCCGCGAGTGAACGCCGGTGAACGGCCAATGTACTCCTCCCGATATTTCTTCGGCCGGAAAGGGCACGCCGATTGGGACCGTCACGTCCGCTTGCGGTTCCGCCACCGACTCAATCCCATGCCAATGAGCCCCGCCACTGACCAGAGGGCACACGAGCACGGTTCGGGGATGGCGTGAGGATGAACGAACGTGGCATAACCAATTCCCCAGTCATTGCCCATCCCCTGAAATCGCTGCCACTCGACTTTCTCGTCCTCACTCCAAGTCGTATACAGCGCATACCACAGGCCATCAGCTTCCCGATCATCGTAACCGAAAACGGGAACGAAATGGTCCGTGCCGCCGTTCCCGTCACTGTCCACCAGAAACATCATCGGCCTGCCCGCGTCGATTTCGCTGACCAGATCACTCCAAGAAAACTGCGACCAATTCTCATACCAGGAGTCGAATTGATAACCGCGATAGTCGGCATACCCAATGAACGCATCGTCCGCGTCCGATTGCCAGCTCCAACCATACGGCTGGTTCACCGATGTTCGGAACCAATCGGCGATGCTGTTCCATTCGTACACCGGCTTATCAAGGTCAGGATCGGGATCGTAGCGGGTATTGTGCTCGGGGCTGGAAATCTGATCTTGGACATTCACTGTGAAACGAACTTCGTCCCAGCCGCTGGCATCGAACAGATTGCCATAGCCGTTCAGATCCCAATGTCCGAAGACCGAAGCTGCGGCAGTCGGGCCGCAGCCATGATACCAGTTGTAGGCCGGCATGTCCGACAGCACGACGGCGGCATCTACTCGCCCCGCACCGGCCAACACGATCACCACGAATCCAAGAATCAGTCTTCTCATGACTCACCTCATAGGAGAATGGGCACACGTAGAACCCGGTGCGAGTGCCGAACGAACGCAAGCCCCGTCAATAGGCAGCCAGTATAATCCGCGCGCTGCCATCTTCAATATACAGACATGCTATTCGATGCAATTCTTGACGTTCTCGTTCCCCGCCAGACGTCAGGCCGATCGGGACCGTGTGCCTGCCGGGCTATCTGAGAACACCTCGCGGCGATCGCCCGTTAAATGCTTGACAGGTAAGCGGTTGAAGCGATAGTCTAGTGCCGCCAAGAGCGTCCCATGCTGGACTCCACTACTTATCTAATGGGTGAATCGAAACCGAAGTTGCCCGTGAGAGCTGGGGACATGAAAGGCCAGGAAAGATCGCCTGGTCGCAGTTGTGGGACTTGTTTCTTAGAAAGGAAAATGTTCCGGTGACTGTCCATTTCTTTACCGCGAAGTGGTTGCACCCAACCGCCTTGGGTGTGCAGCGACCCTTAGAGTTGCTATTGAATGCAACCGCTTCGCGGTGAAGACGTGAGCCGCTCTCAGAAATCGGCTCTCTTATGAAATAGACTCAACAACGATTACCCGGACCATTTGTCCCGGCCTTTCATTTTCCCACGTGAGAACTTTAGAATACCAACGAATGTCATCTCCGTTGTCTTCTCCGCTGTGGGCCGAGTCATGTCGGATGTCACGCGCATTCTCAGCCGAATGGAGTCGGGCGACCGGAAGGCTGCCGACGAGTTACTTCCTCTGGTTTACGCAGAGCTGCGGAAGCTGGCCGCCGCCAAAATGGCTCAGGAAAAGCCGGACCACACGCTGCAAGCGACCGCCCTGGTGCATGAGGCCTATCTGCGACTGGTCGATGTCGAATCGGGCAAGCGGTGGGAATCTCGCGGCCACTTCTTCGGCGCAGCGGCCGAGGCTATGAGGCGCATTCTGGTCGAACGCGCGCGGCGGAGACTGGGTAAGCAGCGCGGCGGCGACCGAAAACGGGTGAGCTTTTCGGACGAAGCAGGCATCAACGAAGAGGATCCGGCTCTAGTTCTGGATGTTCACGACGCGTTGGAGCGACTGTCGCAACACGATGGCCAGATGGCGGAACTGGTCAAGCTGCACTGCTTCGGCGGTCTATCGGTGACCGAGGCGGCCGATGTGTTGGGCATCTCCAAATCAAGTGCTTATACCTATTGGACTTACGCCAAGGCTCTGATGGGGCGGATGCTGTCGCAGGAGTGAGGTTCTGGCGGAGACCCGTCAGCGCCTAACCGCTGGTACCGGATCGCTGCGGCCGAGGTGCGGGGGCACTATCTCACGCTCCGTTTCTTGTTTCCTACCCGGACTGCCATCGTCATCGTGCAGGCGACAGCGGTGCGGTGGCAACTTCTTCCCGCCCCCCTAAAAAAACCTGACGAAATCTGGAATTTTCGGATCGGTTTCGCGCATTGAAGGAGAGGGCTCGTCCGTCTCGTCAGACCGTCGGCTGCGGTCTGGACGGACCTGTCGCGGACAACTGTCGGGTGGGTGCAGCGATGGAAAACTGTCAGTCCAACTTGGTCCCCGAGGACGTGAAGGCTGCCTTCCTGCAATGCGTTTCGCGAGAGACAACTGCAGAACGGGACGTGTATCTGGCGGAGTTGGAACTGCGGAGCCCGGCGTTGGCGGCGGAAGTGCGCTGCCTGTTGTCGGTGGCAGAGCGGGGGGGACCGATCGATCAGGTTTTTCGGTTGGCTGTTTCTGCGGAGTCGCTGGCCTGCGACGAACCAGAAGATCTGGCTTCGCGTCCGACTGTGGAAGGTTGTGCCGCGGTCGGCGAACGACCGGGCACGATGATCGGGCCCTACAAGCTGCTGGAACAGATCGGCGAAGGGGGCATGGGCACCGTCTTCATGGCCCAGCAATCCGCGCCCATCAAACGCCGGGTTGCGCTGAAGATCATCAAGCCGGGGACGGACACGCGGCAGGTGATCGCGCGCTTTGAGGCTGAGCGTCAGGCCTTGGCCATGATGGACCACCCGAACATCGCCAAGGTGCTCGATGCGGGAGCGACCGAACAGGGCCGACCCTACTTTGTGATGGAGTTGGTACGAGGGATTCCGATCACGGAATTCTGTCAGCGGCAACAGCTTTGCCGCAGGACCCTGCTGCAGCTCTTCCTGGAGGTCTGCCGGGGCGTGCAGCATGCCCATCAAAAGGGCATCATTCACCGCGACCTGAAGCCGAGCAACGTGCTGGTCACACTGCACGATGGTACGCCGGTGCCGAAGATCATCGACTTTGGCGTGGCCAAGGCGCTCCATCACGATCTGACCGATCAGACGCTGTTTACTCAGTTCGCTCAAATGATCGGCACGCCGTTGTACATGAGTCCGGAACAGGCCGCACTGAGCGGGTTGGACGTCGACACACGCAGCGATGTCTATTCGCTGGGCGTGCTGCTCTACGAATTGCTGACCGGCAGTACGCCGTTGGATCGCAGCGTGGTGAATCACGCCAGCATGGATGAGGTGCGGCGGATGATCCGCGAAGAGCAACCGCCTCGTCCCAGTCAGCGACTGAGCACCTTGAAGGCAGCCGCGGATGTCACTCACGGCGACAATGAGCCGCGCGACCTTCGATCGCAAAGGCGTCTGCAGCGGGAACTGGACTGGGTGGTGATGAAGTCGCTGGAGAAGGAACGGGAGCGGCGTTACGAGTCGGTCAGCGCTCAGGCGGCCGACATCGACCGCTATCTGCATGACCAGCCGGTCGAGGCCTGTCCGCCCTCTGCCTGGTACCGCACGTCGAAATACGTGCGCCGACACCGTGGGATGTTGCTGACGACTGCGGCCGTGATGCTGACGCTGGTCGCTGGGGCGGGAGCCAGCCTCTGGCAGGCCGTCCGCGCAACGCGTGCCGAACAGCGTGCCAGGGAAGGCAGCCAACTGGCACGGCAGGTTGTGGACGATATGTACACGCAGGTGGCCGAAAAATGGCTGGCGAACGAGGGCACCTTGACCGACGTGCAGCGCGAGTTTCTGGAGAAGGCGCTGGCGTTCTACACGCAGTTGCCGCAGGATGCCGACACCGATCCCGCCGTACTTCACGAATCACGGCAGGCACTCTCCCGCGTGGCCGCTCTCTACAACGCGCTGGGCCACCATGAGCAGGCCGTCAAGAGCTATCAGGATCTCATCGCCAAGTGCCGAGGAGACCTGCAGCGGGCGAACGACGAGTCAGCGCGTCGAATCGTGTTGATGGACCTCATCCGTGAGGAAGGGAACTTCAGCCACCTGTACCAACAGCTGGGACAATTCGATGCCGCCAAATCACTTGCGGCAACGGCATACCAGGACGCACAGCCCCTGCTTGCGCAGGAAACTGCCCTGGGCGACCCAGATGATCGCTATGCACGCCTGCTCAATTCACTGGCGTCGACGCTGCTGCGCGCCGACCGCTTGGCGGATGCCACGCAGGTGAACAAACGGGCACAGCAAATGTGGGACACCTTGGCGACACGCGATGCGAACTCCGTCGACACTCGGCTGGGTTGGGTGAATGCTCGGATCATCCAGGGTGACTTGGTCGAAAGTGGGTCTGGTGATCGGCAGCAGGCGGAAGCTGCATTGAGGGAGGCGGATCAGAAACTGAGCGTATTGTGCGCGGCACATCCCGAGAATCGCGAACTGCGGTTCAAGCTCGTCACTGTGCTTGAGCGTTTACGGCAGTTGTGCTGGAACGCCAATCGCAAGACCGAGGCGATCGCCCTCAACGGCCGTGCTATCCCCATGCTTGAAAAGCTGGTGCAAGAGTTTCCTGAGGATCGTTATTATCTCCGGGGGTTGGTCGGTTACCGACAGGCGCAGCACCATTTCGGTCTGAACACTCAGTTGAGTGCGGCTGAACTGGCCCTTGTGAGGCAACAGTGGTATGCGGCTGCAAAGACGCAGATGGAACGATTTCCACGATTCTTCATCAGTCAGCAACAACTTGTCCATAGTGCCTGGTGGCTCGGCTATTCGCTTTCAGGTGCCGGAAAGTACGCAGAGGCAAGAGCGGTCACCCGCGAAGTGATGGCGAGCATACCATTCACGTCGCTTTCCACGGATGGCGACAAGAAGGGCTCTGTATTGGTGGTTGAACTGGCACAGCTGTCAGCCCTCCATGCGACGCTTGAGTTGCAGTTGGACGACTACGTCCGAGCGGCGGACTTTCTGCAGAACCTCCCGGACGTGTACCGCACCTATGCTTCATTGTCCTCCGTGCAGCTCCCGGAAGGCTGGGTCGAAGAAGATCACCCCGATACTCTGTCTTGGGTTATTGCGAGCTTCGGGCACACGCTGGAGGAATGTGCAGTTCGCGCAGAACAGGACGATACACTGGGCCCCGACGAACGGTCTTTCCGCGCCGCCGAATACCGGGCGCAGGCTGCCCACTTTCGCAATGAGTCGGACCTGGCCACCAGCGCCTGGGTGCACACGTTCTCCACACGTCCAGGACTCGACGACTATGTCTTCACCAAACTGGCTGGGCTGTGTGGAGAAATCACTCCCCAATCGCTCGAGGCGTTTTGCGTTCCGGTCGAGCGTGACTTTTATCGCCAATACGTGCTGCAGCGGTGCAAGACATTGTTGAAGGAAGCGTCCAAACATGCCGGGACGCTCCCCAAAATGCACTATGTCGTCGGCACCTTGGTGGCTGGACCAGCCGAACTGCGTGATCCGGAGCTGGCTCTGCAGATTGCTCGACAGGCGGCCGCAGCGCTACCGGACGACGCACTGGCGCACCAGAGTCTGGCTTGGGCTCTTGGCCGTGCCGGGAAGTGGCAGGAGTGTCGCGATTGCGCAATGGATGATCGTCACAAACTGTACGCACAACCGGGTTGCCGTGCATTCCTGGCGATGGCTTCCTGGCACCTTGGGGAGAAAAGCTACGCTGCGGAATGCCTCAATGACAGCTACGTCCGGGCAGCGCGCCAGTGCATCCACCAGACGAAAGAAGGCCAGGGAGCGTTCTACCCCTCACCCGAAATGCTCCAGTCCCTCGATCGCGAGGCCCGGGAGTTGCTGGGAATCGAACCGGTGGATTGGGATATGCTGCCGCCGGACGACGAGGTCCAGGCATCGCCGGTAGACGAACCCCGCCACGACTGATTTCCAAATTCTCTGGAATCTTCTTCCTCTGCTCTCGCATTGAGTGTGCACTGACGCGGCGGTGCGGCCGCGGACGCATAGCGGTTCTTTCGGGTGCTTTTCTGAGAACCACGCACGTGCGTTGAATTGGTGCGCACGGATATCGGAAAAATACCGAGCAGGAGCTGTAAACGGACTTCGGGTCCTCGGGCGGACGCAGGGGACCCTGCCCAGGAAGTCTTCTACCCTCAGTGGATCATCGGCCAGCCGGCAAGCGTGTTCGTGAGCCTGGCAAGCCGGTGATTCCGCGCTGGGTGTATTGGTTGGATGCGTGTGCTCGATGAGCAGGTGGCGGCCACGGCGTGCAACACGCTCGCATCGGCGCGATAGAGCCCACGTGCAGTTCACGGTTTCGATTTGTTTGATGATTCTCACCATCTTGCGATAGGAGATGTTTCCATGTCTTCAGCGACCCAAACCTTGGGATGGACAGTTCTGATTGGCATCCTGGTCGTTAGCGGATGCTCGGCGATGTTGCCCGATAATGACCCACCGCTCCCTTATGCTCCCTGTCTGGAAGTGCCTTGGCGCGTCACCTGTTCGGCCGAGCGCGCGGACCACGAACGTTCCGGCAATACCATGGCAACCACGTCGGCCGTGGCTGAGTGTTGGCAAGACCGATACGCACGATACTACCGTCGGACTTTCGTCGCGATCGAAGAGCATGTGTACCGGATCGTATGGTCCGTGGCAGAGCAGTTTCAGTAGAACTCGACGTTCCCGCGCACGGTGTCGGTGATAGGCCATTCTGGATATTTGCCAGTTCAGGCCTCGCTTCCTTCGTACTCCTACTCGTACTCCAACTCGAATGGGTCATCATGACTGAGCCCATCTTCGATCACGAGAATCTCGACATGTACCGACTGTCGATCGAGTACGTCGCCGCGTCCTACCATATTGCCAAGGGCCTTACCGGAGCAAATCGGCATCTCCGTGATCAGTGGCTACGCGCTGCTCAATCGACTCCGTTGAACTTCGCGGAGGGGAACGGCAAGCAAAGTCGGAAGGACAAGAGCCGGTTCTTCGAGATTGCTCGCGGTTCCGCTCTGAAGTGCGCGGCGATTCACGATTTGCTCAAGGCGGTTGCGGCAGTCGAAGAGGAGTTGAATCGCCAGGGCAAGATGCAACTGCGGCGGATCGTATCGATGCTGACTCGACTGATTCGGCAGATCGATTGCGTTGTGTCAGATCCAGTCGAGTACAAGTGCGAGTGCGAGTACGAGTACCGCGATGCTGAGTACGAGTAGGGGTTGCACGGCAAGCCCGGACCAGGTCGTCAACCGGAGCGGCCGACATTGCGGGTTGTGAGTAGCCGTGGGAAATCACAGCCGTGCGGGATGCACGATCTCGCACAGGATGTCCCGTGGCAGCGGAAACGGTGTGCCGCGTCTCTTGTGGTACTCGCCGTGGTAGGCTTGCCAGGCAAGAACCATTGTGTAAGCGTCATCTACGGTCATTACTTCGCGAGATGAGCCCTTCATGAAGCCCATGTCGTCCGCCATGACGACTACGCCAGCCCGCTCCGCCTGCACCGCCATGGAGTACCGGGCCGTCTCCATGTCGGCGGCAAGTGATGCTTCCTCGCCCCACACGTGTTGTGTCCACGTCGCTTGCCGCAGAGTCTCCGCAATACTCCGCGCATCACAGAACAATATCTCATTAATCCGAAAACTCGGTTCCGCAGAGCGGCGCAGATCCTCCGGCCAGTTGTCTGTCAACGGCTCTTCGTCATCAACATGGAACTGAAGGAATACTACATGTTTCACTTGCCGAAAACCGATACAGAGCGGTGCGCTTGGGATCTCTCCTGGCAATAGTCCTTTCTCCCACATGCAGACCGGTGCAAAGCCAAAAAGAAACATGTTGTCGTCCGAGTCCCACCATTGCCACGAAGCGGGCAACCAGATGGCGTAGTGTAGTGCACCGATCCAACCTCGTGAGTCGATGGCCTCTCTCGGTGACAAGGTGCCTCGAGCATCTCGCCACCATTCCAACGCCGCGACTTGGGCCGCCAGAATCGGACTGATCCGCGTCAGCTTGCCGAGTGCAGCCTTGCGAGTTTCCATGTCGACAGCTGTAGCAGCCACGTACGAGAGAACACACGTGCCGAGCAGGTCATCCTGTGAGAGCAATGTATCCACTGCGGCAAGTTGATGGGGCGGTTCGCTTCGTAACGCGGCTTGGATCATGTTCGCGAGCGATGAACCGTCAGGGTGTGCCGAGGTGGACAATTCCTGTTCCTTGTGTCCTGAGAGACAGGCATACTGCTGTCGATTCACCAGGCCGGCGGCCCTGAGTTGCGACAGGAGCCTGGCGATCTTGTCCCGGATCGACGGAGGTGCATCCACAGCAGGGAATTCGCCGCTGACATCCCGAAGCGTCGCTGGCGACAACAATCGCGGGTCGCCGGAAACGAGCAATGAAGCAACTGTCGCAGCGGCGCCGATCGTCAGGAGACGCGTGCGATCCGCTGGCAGCAATTCCGGATCGCATGACATTTCGGCCAAAGATGATCGTATCATAATGGGAAGTTCGATGCCCCGCCGATGGAACTCCGTCCTGACGTCGGGGGTCAATCCGCAAATACTGCTGGCGAGCCGCTGGAAATGGCCGGCTAACCAGAGATCCGCAGTACCGGAGTATTGCTCTCCTGCGATCAGGGAGCAGCCAATGGCGGCCAGGGCCGCGATTTCCAGAGACCTGCGATCCCAGCACCGTGATAGATCTGCCAGGCTGTTGAGCGCCACCGGGCACCACGCTTCCGTAAACGCCTGGCCACTGCGAGCGCGTATATTGCGCGAGTCGAAAAAGAACATCGCAATGGCACCTTGCTGCCATACCGAGAAGGCAGGAACGAGTTGTGCGTTGTTCGTCCTCGGATAGACGAACAGTACCTCCCAGAGGATCCGTTTCAGAAGCAACTGTATCTTGGCCTCGTATGCTGGCAGGGCCAAGGCGGACAGGCCGATTTCGTGCGCCCAACGCTGGCGAAGAGCGTGCCCGATGGTCGGTGGATCTGCCAGACCATCGAGCATAAAGTCGTAGGCGAGTTCCTGGCCATTCCGCACGACGGCTATTTGGAGTCGCGAATGCTCTTGGCCATTTCGCTCGTCGATGGTCGTTTCGCAGTGCAGCCGGCGAATTTCACACCACGGAAACGACTGTCCCGGGAACTGAATGCCGTTTGGATTCACGATCAGGTACGGTCGCCGCAGCAAGAATAGCGTGATGATACCCGAGCCCACCGCTGCCGCTCCAATCGCCACAAGCATTGCACCGATGCGGATCCTTGCCATATCCCCTTCCTGCCACGCTCCTCCCGGTATAGCCGGATCCCCTGCTATCAAGAGGCTAAGTCCGACGACAAGAGGCAATCCGCCAAAAAGAACGGGATAGATCACTCCCCTCGAAACCCACGATCGCCGGTACTGGCCGTTGTCAAGCATGGACAGGTTTCCTGTTGCTCACGATTCCGGGAATGGTCTAAGCATGGTGTCGTATCATCGACGGTCGCCTATTCGTGCCGTCGGGCAGCACTGGCTCGATCCGATATCCCTGGCTCGATCCGATTTTCACTCTCTCCAGAGCTGATGACAAGCATCGATCACACGGACGCTCACCCCGTCGCTTCGGTGTCGAACTGCATGGTGCTGCCCCTCTTGCAGGGGTATCTTCGGTCGTGGTTAGGCAGCGCCAAGAGACAGAAAGTCGCCGGTCGATTCGCTGACGGCGTAACTGGGTCTTCCTTGAACTCCAGGCTGCCATCGCCGGAGGGGCAACTTCACGGCGCGCTTGGGAGGCGACTGGCAGCGGGCAATCAGCTCAGGCGTCAGGATCGACCACCCCCCTGGTCGGGTTATTGTTCGTCGCCGGGCAGGGCCTTGACGGAACTGCAGGAGGGCCGCATATTAACTACTGCTTGTTATTTTGCGTCATCGATCTATTTGTGATGCTTATTTTGTTCCTGGCGTCCCATGCACTTGAAATCATTGAAGATCTTCTGTGACGTGGTCAGCCGCCGCAGTTTTTCGCTGGCCGCTGTGGAGAACGGCGTTTCCCAGTCGGGGGCCAGCCAGGCGGTGCAGCATCTGGAGGAAGCGTTGGGGGTCAAGCTGATTGATCGTTCCAAGCGTCCGTTCGTGCTGACACCGGAAGGGGACACATATTACGAAGGCTGTCGGAAGCTGGTCCGGCGGTATTTCGCGTTGCAGGAAGAGGTCCGCACGCTGCACCAGGAGGTCGAGGGGCGAGTCACGGTGGCCTCGATTTACTCGGTGGGGCTCGTTTACGGTCGCCATTTGATCAGTCGCTTTTCCGAGTGGCATCCCAAGGCGAGCGTGCACTTGGAGTACTATCATCCCAATCGCGTTTACGATGCGGTGGCCGAGGACCGAGCCGAGGTCGGTTTGGTCAGCTATCCCCGCTCGACACGCACGATCCTGGCGAGGCCGTGGCGTGACGAGCCGATTCGGTTGGTCTGCGCCGCGGGGCACGAACTGGCTGGTCGCCGTGACGTCAGCCTGTCCGACCTGAACGGGCTGCCGATCGTCGGCTTCGACCGGGACCTGCGCATCCGGCGAAACCTGGACCGCGAATTGGCGTCGAGCGGCGTCGAGCTGAATGTGACGACGACATTTGACAATGTGGACACCATCAAGCGGGCGATCGAGGTCAACACGGGCGCCAGCTTGTTGCCGGAGCCGGCGGTTTGCAGCGAGGTCCAAGCGGGTACGCTGGTCGTCGTTCCGGTACGGGGCCTGAACTTGGTGCGGCCATTGGGGGTCATTTATCGGCGCGGTAGTGAGCTGGGCAAGACGGCGCGGCGGTTCGTCCAGTTGCTGAGGGACTCGGCAGCTGTGGGTGACGCGGTTGTCGGGGCAGACCGAACGGATCTGTCGTCCGAGCCGGACCAGCAGCAGGCTGAGTCGAGCGACACCGGGGACGCTACGCGAGGCTGATCGCCCGGCAGGGCTTTCGCACTGGAGACGGCAAGAACACACGCTACGCGCGGTGGAGAGTGGAACGAATGACTATGCAAAGACGAATCGGTTATCCCGCCAGGCAAGGTCTGTATGATCCGGCCAATGAACGAGACAGTTGTGGTGTGGGGTTTGTGGCGCACATCAAAGGCCACCGCAGCCACCAGATGGTGCTGGATGCCGATCACATTTTGCGTCGGATGAGCCATCGCGGGGCCTGTGGTTGCGAGGCCAACACGGGTGACGGGGCGGGGATCCTGACGGCCCTGCCGCACGAATTTCTGGCACAGGTGGCCATCGCCGACCTGGGGCAGGATCTACCCGCGCCTGGCCAGTTTGCGGCGGGGCTCGTGTTCCTGCCGACGATCCCCGCGGAG
>JBGSHS010000435.1:0-4082 GCA_041752115.1 Pirellulaceae bacterium
CCCCCGCGGTCTGCGCGACCGCGGCCACGGGTCTGCGCGATGGCTGTTTGAGCGGGTCTTCGTCTACCGCTTGCTGGACTTGTTCGCTTCGTCGCTCTGTGCGATGCCGATGATGCCGATGGCTGCTCGAGCGCCGGCGTCGCCCGAAGGCTGGCTGGTGAGATCGTCTTTTCCTTCGTGAACGACGAGCGATCGGCCGACGATGAAATGCAGTTTCAGCCACGGCGCTTCGATGTCGAGTTGAGCCACTCCATCACTCGAGGCCTCGATATTGCCCAGGTCGCCCGCGTGATGTTCCTTGTCGTTCGGGCCTCCGTGCCGACTTCCATCAGGATTAAAGTGTCCGCCGGCTGATTTCCCTTGGGGGTCTCGCAGATCGCCGAATTCGTGAATGTGAAAGCCGTGCAGGCCCGGCTTCAATCCGGTAACTTCGCCGGTCAGGTGCACACCGCTGTTCTCTTGCCGCAGCAGGATAATTCCTTTCACCGGGCTCCCCTCACTCGGCTCTAAGATGCACACGCCTCCGGTCGGCAAAGTGACCTGGTCTTCGGGCGATTGCGGGGTGGGGGTCGGAGCAGCTCCGAGGAACAGAACGGATCCCACTATGGCGGCGGAGCAGGCAAGCAGGCACGATTTCCCATGAAGTGTGAGCATCTGGCGATCTCCCTTGATGAAACGTCGAAATACAGACAAGCGGTCGAGAAAAACGGACACGATAAGTCGCGTCGATGTAGGCGCGTCGGAGGGCAGTATTGCTCCGACTCCGTTGTGCAGGTCACGGCGCACATGACTCGAGAGCCTATGAGCGCCGAGGAGCAGGAACCCTCCGGTGGCAAGTGAACTGCCTGCAAGTCACGTGCCCACCCTGCTTGCCGCTCGGCCAGCCAGTCCCGTTTGACGCGCCCGCGACATGGTGTCGCTGCATTGCGGCGAGATGTCGTGTAAGCCGTCTGGCTGGAACAAAAAACGAACTCAGCGGAAACAACCGCGTGATGTGACGGTGGTGGAGTGACGGTGGTGAAGCGACCGAAGAGACGTAGGGGCCTTCTGGTCACGAGCGAGTAGCAGGCAACTCGAATCCGTTTCACGTGGTCCATCTACCCTCGTTTCCGTCGCACGATCGATGGACCATGCGCCCCGATCCGCCAACGCGTGAAAATGACGCATCGGACCAGCGGCTGTTGCTGTACGTCCAGTCAACGCGAACTGCCAGTCGCTCGGCGAGTTGTTACCGCGGTCCGCAGCACGCGCTACGGGCTGTGGCACAACGATTGCACCTGACATCGTAGTGTACTGCGTCGTGGCGAGACTTGGCCGTGACGTTTGCTCTCTGGACGATCACTTGACGTGATTCGCTGCGTCCATTCCTGCTTGCTTGTCGTGTCAGCAGGTCGTCAGCGGGCACGCGACTGTGAGGAACACTCATGGATCTACTTACGGATATTAAGCTGCGGGAATTGGCAAGTACCTGCGACTCGCATTGTGTTTCGCTCTATCTGCCGACTCACAGGAAGGGGCAGGAAACCAGGCAAGACCCTGTGCGATTGAAGGGACTGATCGAGGCAGCGGAAGATCAGTTGGTGAATAGGGGTATGCGCGCGCCGGAGGCGCGACAACTCCTCACTCCCCCACGGCGGTTGCTGGACGACGGTCTCTTCTGGTCTCACCAGGCCGATGGGTTGGCGATCTTCCTCACCCCTTTTCGAGCCGACATCTTCCGTTTACCTCAGACTTTCGAAGTGTTGACGCTGGTTGGCGAGCGATTTCATCTGACACCGTTATTTGCCTTGCTCGCGGAGAACGCGTCGTTCCACATCCTGGCGTTGAGTCCCAAACGCGTGCGGCTGTTGCATGGAGAGCGTGACACGGTGGAAAGCGTGGAGGTCGCGGGACTGCCGAGTTTCGAGGAGTTGTTGGAACACCTGGAAACAACGCGTTCTTTGAAGTTTCATATGCGCACGCCGGCGGTCGAAGGGGCCGCTGGCAGCGGAACGGGGCCGCGGCGATTTGCTCCCTTTCATGGGCAGGGAGTGGGGCCCGAAGGTCCGCAGTGGAAGACTCGATTGCTGGAATACTGCCAGCTGATTGACAATGCCCTGCGCCCCTACTGGTCTGATAGTCGTAACCCACTGGTCCTTGCGGCTGAGTCATCTTTGGTCCCCATTTTCCGACGCGCGAACAGCTACGCCCATCTGCTCGACGATTACATCTCGGGGAGTCCGGACAATCTCAGCGACAAGGAGCTTCATGAGGCGGCGTGGTCGATTATGAGCCGACGCGTCGCGGCGCAGCAGGCAGACGTGCTGGCCGGATTTGGCCAGGCGGCGGCCCAGGCCTGCGCATCGACTGATCCGGCCGAGATTCTGCCAGCTGCATGGGATGGGCGAGTGGAGACCTTGCTGGTAGCCGAGCGGCGGCATTGCTGGGGACGATTCGTGCCGGAGACCCGCCAGACAGAAATGCACGATGATCCTCAGGCGGGAGACGAAGATTTGATCAATGTGGCCGCGCTCAACGCCTACCAGAAGGGGAGCAGAATCTACACATTCGATCCCGAAGCGATGGCTGAGCTCGCTCCGCTGGCAGCTGTCTATCGGTACTAGCGATCGGTACTAGACAGGATTTCTTCCGAAGGAGTCTAACACATGCGAAACGTCCTGACCATGATCCTCGGCGGCGGACGAGGAACCAGACTCTATCCGCTGACGAAGCACCGCGCGAAGCCCGCGGTTCCTCTGGCGGGCAAGTACCGACTGATCGATATTCCCCTCTCTCCAACTGCATCAATAGCGGGTTGAACCATGTTTATGTGCTAACGCAGTTCCTCTCAGACAGCCTTCACCGTCATCTCCGGCAAACCTACCGCTTCGACATGTTTGATGACGGGTTTGTCGAGTTGCTGGCCGCCCAACAGACTATGAACGCGGGCACCGACTGGTACCAGGGAACTGCCGATGCTGTCCGCAAGAATCTGCGATACCTGGAAGACCCGACGATTCGGTACGTCTTGATTCTCTCGGGGGATCAACTCTATCGGATGGATTACCAGGACCTGTTCAACACGCACCACCGCACCCAGGCGGATGTCACCATTGGCGGGTTGCCGGTGTCACGACATGAGGCCGAGGCGCTCGGGATCATGCGGATGGACGATGCCGGCCGGGTGCGTGGGTTTGTGGAGAAGCCTCAAACGGATGAAGAGATTGAGCCGGTCGTCATGCGGCCCGAGTGGTTTGAGCGACAGGGAATCCAGTCGCACGGTCGGGACTGCATCGCCAACATGGGCATCTACCTCTTCAATCGCGAAGTACTGGTTCATATCTTGACAAACAACGATTACCAGGATTTCGGCCGGCAGGTCTTTCCGGAGTTCATCAGCGAGTACCGGACTCAGGTACACCTGTTTGACGGCTATTGGGAAGACATTGGCACCATCAAGGCCTTTTACGAAACAAATTTGAGTCTGGCGCAGGCCGAACCCCCTTTCCAGTTCGGCCTGCGCGACATGCCCGTTTACACGCGCCCGAGGTTTCTTCCGCCGGCGCGGATCCGTGCCGCCTCGATCTGCGACAGTCTGATTTCGGATGGCTGTGAGATCGGCCGCGGCGCCACGGTCGTCAACAGCATTATTGGCCCCGGCTGCACGATTGGCGAGCGAGCGACCATCCGCAATTCGATCTTGTTTGGCGTGAACATTCGCCGTGGCATGAACGGTGAATTGTCCCAGTATCACGCGATTGACGCACACTCGAGCCTGATCGGGGCCGGCAGCACGATCGAAGGGGCTATCGTGGACCGTAACGCACGTATTGGATGTGACGTTCACCTTGTCAACGACGGAGAGCTGACCAACAGCGGCGACGCCGAAGACTGTGTTGTGCGCGACGGGATTCCGGTCGTGGTGAAAAACGCCCAACTGCCACGTGGTTGGACGCTGGCGGCGGTTTCTTCAGTGTAAGGCGATCACCAGTTTCCCGCGCACATGTCCCGCTTCACTGGTGCGGTGAGCTGCGGGAGCGTCTGGCATGGCGTAGACCTGCTGAACCTCCGGCCGAATCGTTCCTTTGTCAAGCAACTGCCCA
>JBGSHS010000436.1:0-6352 GCA_041752115.1 Pirellulaceae bacterium
CCCCCGCGGTCTGCGCGACCGCGGCCACGACGCGCAGAGCATGGGAGTAGCTCAATCCGCCCTCCACTTCCCCCGCGGTCTGCGACAAGATTGTGCCGTCGGTGACGACGCGATACAATGCCTGGACTGGATCGCAGCAAACGAGCTGTTGGTCCGCTGAAGGCCCGACGCTGGGAGCTATACTGTCTGGGTGAGGTCGTCATGTGCCTCTGCCTGCTCGAACTCGGACTCGTTGTCAGTATCGCTGCGTTCGCCAGTGCCTCGATTGCTCGAGCCAAATTCTGGTATGAGACGCTGTTCTTCTCCTTCACGCTGTTGGTCATCCTCCTCGCGTTTCTCTTGGCGGTCGGTCGGCGAGGCGAGCAGCCGGGACGTTGAAAATGCGAAGATGTGGGTGACACCAGGTGGAGTACTTTGTGGTGGTCGGGAATTTCCTGGCCGATCGTTCCTGGATCTGCCAGTCCATGTGCGGCGATGACTGCCGATGCCGGCGAGCCTTCGTGGATATTCTGAAATCGTGCCATGTCAGCAAAGGGGACGCTCAATGAAACAGAATTTGACTTGTTCCATCATGAGTATGGTATGCGTCGTGATGACGGTCACTGTCGGTGTGGCCGGTGAAGAAGGCACGCCGACGATGGCAGGGCTATTGGCCGGAGTGAAGCATGTTGAGATTCGCAGTAACAAGGAAGTTGGCGGGTACATTGTCACGCTGCTCACGGACTCGGATTTTGAACAGATGCAACAGGGCATGGCAACGGCGGAAGAGGAGTGGGCCAGCCTGAAGAAGAAGATCCAGAACCTGAATGAATCGCTCACGAAGCTGGGAGCGGGAAACCGGGAAGGGCAGGCAGCGGTTCAGCAGGAGCTGCGTCATGCGGTGGCCAGACAAGTATCCTTTTGGAGCGAAGAGGATCGGGCCAGGTATCTGCGGACCTCCAGTGTGGTATCCGTCAGCGATGAACTGCTCATCGTTAAGAAGATGACGAGTGGTCGAAAGAACGCGATTCCTTTCCGCCATATCAGCAGCATTTTGTTGACGGGTGAAGGCAAGGCGGAGGCGAACGGAGTCGCTTCGAAGTAGTCGTTGACACTCTGATTGACTCGATCAGCCGCCAGGAAATGGTCAGGAGTAGAGGCTTTGCCATTGGGAAAACATCAAGATCACAGCGCCATGACCGAAGTCTCGGCAAAGACGCTCGTCCTGTTGCTTGCTTCTGCGTTGCTCTGGACGTCGTCCGCACACTGGTCCGCCGCGCAGGACCCGTCGGGCTCCGGAAATCGACCGCTTACGAAGTGAAGGCATCCGCTGCCGCAGGACGATCATGGCCAGAGACAGCTATTCACTGTTGACACACGTTGTGTTCGTTACGCTCGCAGGACTGAGCTTCGGATGCGCACGTTTGTTCGGCGCCACCGGATTCATGGTACCACTGGAAGCCTTTGCTGCCTGCTGGGCAGTCGCCAGTGTGTGCGGCATCAAACAGATCTTCGGTCGACGGATCAAGGAACTGACCATAACGGAGATCATCGTTGTGGCGAGTGTTCTTTCCATTCTTCACGGCTTACTGATGCCCGCCATGCAGTCTCGAGGTCACCAGCGTCGCGTGCCACCGACAGTACCGCCGGTGATTCAGCAAACACCGTTCGCTCCAGTGAATGATGAGTCTGGCGAGCATAGTCCGATATGAAGACAGAGCAGGGTGGATGCTGCCAGAATTGAAAGAAGACAGAGTCCTACATAGACGAGCGGGAAGTGAGTTTTCGGCGAGTTAGCGTGGCTGGTTGGTTCCGCACTGGGAGAGTGGCGTCTACAATCGTTGTTGGGTACTTCGTCAGGGGGCGTTTCACTGATAAGTTCGTGGATCGAGTCATCCATGCAGCAACGCACGAAGATCATCGTCGCGGTCAGGGGCTTCACGATTGATGAGCAGAGTGGTTTCTCACGGAGTCACAGAGACACGGAGATGTGCGCGAACTACGTCGGCACAGCCACTGTGGTATGTGCGGTTCGTCTGCACCGTCGTCTCGGCTCCCTGTGGCTCGAGATGGTGTAGAAAAGGATCGCGGCGCTGGATTTGGACGAGTGATGATTTTTCGTTGATCGACAGGTGTGACGATGGCGAGTACTCCATCGCTATTGACCGACCCATCCTCATAAGCGGAGCTATTGATCAGATGTTGTCCATTCGCGCTGCGCTGCTCATCCTGGCGGGATTACTTTGCGCCACAACCGGACTCTTGGCCCAGGAGAAACATCTCGATCCCGACAGTCCGGTCGTGCGTGTTGTTTACTTCATCCCCTCGGATCGCCAGGTGGAACCCGATTTCCATGCACGCCTTGATCGCGTCATGACGGAGGTGCAGCGATTCTACCGCGCTGGCATGGACCAGAACGGCTACGGCCAGATTTCGTTTGAACTCGACCGCGACGCACAAGGTCACCTGCGCGTCTATGAGGTGCAGGGCAAGGAACCGATGCGCAACTACGGCCGCAACGCCAGCGACAAGGTTCGCCGCGAGGTGAAGGATGCGCTGGCCAGAATGCGGCTCGACATCGACCGTGAAACCGTCGTTATCTTCCAACTCCTGCTCGAATGGCGCGACAACCGGGCGGTGGAGATCGGCCCTTACGTCGGCGGCGGCGGGCCACGCTCCGGTACGGCCTGGGTCTACGACGACGCCAGACTCGACGTGCAACTCCTGCCCTCAAACCAACCCGGCGGCTACTACAACGGCCCCTGCTCCCTCGGCCAATTCAACACGCACTACATCGGCGGCGTCGCCCATGAACTCGGCCACGCCTTCGGCCTGCCGCACGACTGCGAGCGTGAAGTCGACCGGTCGCGCCGCGGGTTGTCACTAATGGGCGGCGGTAACCACACCTACGGCCAGGAACAGCGTGGCGAGGGTCGAGGTACGTTCCTGTCCGCTGCTTCGGCCTTGCCACTCTCCGTCCATCCGCTGTTCACCGGCAAACGCAAGGAGGTGTACCCACCGGACTGCAACGTAACCGAGTTGCAGGCATTCCACGAGGGCGGTACCCTGACCCTGACTGGCCGGCTCCAGGGACGCCCGAAGGTCATCGGCGTCGTCGCTCACAACGATCAGCAGGCGACGCCCGGCGACTACGATGCCGTCGGCTGGATATGCACTCCGGACGCCCACGGCCAGTTCCGCTTGGCGGTCGGCGAGTTGCAGCCAGGTGAATATGACCTGCGTCTGGCGGCCTACGGCGACGGCGGCGACGCACGGACATTCGCGTTCCGGTACTCGGTGGACCGCAATTGTCGCCCCGACTTGCGCCCCTTTGCTGAGTGGGTGGTGATGCAGGACGCCAATGCGGCTTTCCGCACCGGCGATGCAAGCCGCTTGGCCGAGATTGTGGCCGATTTGACAAAGCAGGAGGCGGGCGATTTACGCCGCAAGGTCGACCATCTGAAGAATCTTCTCGCATCACCGCAGTCGATCTCGCCTTCCGAGGTCGCTCGGCAAGTGAAGACGGTCGCGGCGGCTGACCTGAAATTTGAAACCGCGCACGTCGGCTGGGGCAAGCCCTTGTACAACCAGGTGCTGGCGGAGGGAGAGGCAAGCTTTCTGCTGGAGGTGGGGGGGACGTTTTACCAATCCGGCCTGTACGCCCACGCACCGGCGCAACACATCTTGCGCCTGGATGGCAACTGGACCCGCTTCGCGACTGAGTATGGCTTGCAGGACGGGCACGACGGCTCGGTGGTGTTCATCATCAAGGGGGACGGCAGAGAACTGTTTCGCTCGCAGGTGGTGCGCGACCATTCTGCACGCGCGCAGACGGTGAATGTGGCGAAGGTGAAGCTGCTGGAACTGCTCGTCGAGGACGCCGGCGACGGTGGCAACAGCGACTGGGGCGTCTGGCTCGACCCGCAGTTGCACCGGTGAGCGTCCGCGCGAGGGCCCCGCGACCAATCCGCCCCTGAGTTCCACTTGGGCACGTTGGCCCTGCCAACGACCGTTCTACGGAGTGTGGATTGACGTGGCGTCTATTCTCCGGGGCAAGATCACACCGTTGGGAGCCTGCGCAAGCCGCTGCGTTGGACCAGTTGACCAGCGGCAAGTGAAGCTACAGACGAGACTTATGACCAGTACCCCCGACAGGACTCGAACCTGTGACCTGCAGTTTAGGAAACTGCCGCTCTATCCACCTGAGCTACGAGGGCAAGTTGTTTTGCTGTAAGGGTTTGCGTTGCACTTGCCATTGCCCGCGAAATGTCGAATCCACTCGATACTCCCCTAGTGGTAGGCTTTCTGGCGTAGTGGCTGGGTCTCACGAAGCGCCAACCAGCAGAGACCGGACAGATGGCAAAACGCAAGAGTACCACGCAGCGCGCTAACTTTCCACTCTGGTTCATGGAGGAGTCACGTGCTCATGACAATGTGCATGCGTGGGTTTGATCCAGACCCAGGGCAAGGGGACAGGACCACCAACAGGAAGATCTCCAGCCGCACGCAGTTGCCTACCCGGAGCTGCTTGGCACCCTTCATTGTCGCAGATAACTTGCGATGCTCCCAGGTTGCGCCGTCATCCACCTCCAACAGTGCTCGCCACGTCTCTCGGTCCACACTATTGCCGACAAACTGCGCACTGCCATCAGCCACGGCAACATTTCGCCCTTAGTAGGACCGGTAGAAAAAAGTCTCACCCCCATGATGTCCGCTCTTGGTAGCCTCTTTGCCGGTGAGCAAGTTCGACGCCTCGCTTAATTCCAGGTCACGCGGCGCCAGCCAGGGGACTTCGTGGGTGACGCGTTCCGACACGAGAATCGTGTTGTCTGTGCCATCCAGTATCTCCTTGTGTTAGAACGGAGTCTGCTTCAGTGCTGTTCGGCCCGAAATTTGCTAGCCAGATTTTCCACGGTTTTGGCACGACACGTGCGCGTCGCCCCTGATCGATGGATGGTTCGGTCACAGTGGCAGGTGCGGACGATGTCGAGTCGGAAAGCGCGGAACCGAAAGAAACGCATCGAATCGCGGGATGTCACACGGCTGAAGTACTTCGATCAGCAGGCTCCAACGCTTGAGCGGTTGAACGAGGTTGGTACGCAACGGGACAAGGCCGGTAAACGGGGAGAAAGCCGCGGCCATCAGTCGGATGGTTACCTGCGTCTGGCGACCGATCTGCTGGACGTTCCCGCGGATGTGATCGCCTTGATCTACAGGTATGACTGGACGATCAAGATTTTCTTTCGTTTCCTCAAGCAGATCCTCGGCTGCCGGAACCTGTTGAGGACCGACCCCGTGGGCATCGAGGTCCAAACCTATTGTGCTATCATCGCCTGCCTGTTGATCGCCCTGCACACGGGGCGTCGGCCCACCAAACGCACCTACGAGATGATCTGCTTCTACTTCATCGGCTGAGCCACGGAAGATGAACTGCTCGCCCATCTCGAAGAACTGAAACGACAGGACAGCTGAGGACCCTCACGCCCCTCGGTCCGCGGCTGCGTTTGCTGTTGCGCACTGCCTGCCACTTCCCATCTTCGCGGCCACCTCCGCCGTATCCTGCACTCCCGGAAAAGACAAACGGTTGCCGCATGATGCCAGCGCGTCTGCCACAGAAAGCGCCAGGGCATATGCCGTGCCGAACAGGATTGAGGCAGACTCCGTTTCCCCCATACAGCAGTGGCGCGGAATGGTAGCGATCGCGGGGCTGACGCCCGCAAGTTCGCTAAGCGTTGTTGTGCCTGAGCATGCCTGGTCTCCATCGTCACCAGAAGGGCAAGGTCACCTGCTGCAGTTCGCGCAGCGTCATCTGCATGATGCGGGCCACGGTCGGCCGGGGCCAGCTGGAGGGAAACGGAGTCTGCCTCAGTTGTGGCTGGATAGGCAACCGTCGAGTTCATTCCAGTTGCCATACCGGAGGCAGACTCAATCGCGCTCGGCGCGAGTGTTGCTAGCTGGCATTTTTTTTGGACTGGGCCAGCTAGCGGTCGGCAGATATGTCAATTTGTGTGCCCGTCGAACCAGCGTGTCAAGCAACCGAAGATTGAAGAGTCGGAGATCACCGGGCTCGCGTAGGAGATCGTTGGGCCAGCCGCTCGAGCATCTGCATACGACGCCGACCCCCGCGAGCTCTGCTCGTGCGGTGCAGCAGATGGTGAGCTACCGCGTTGCCTCCACACACCTCTCAGACCCCCACGAGCTCTGCTCGTGCGGTGAAGCAGATGGTGAGCTACCGCGTTGCCTCCACACATTTCTCAGACCCCCGCGAGCTCTGCTCGTGCGGTGAAGCAGATGGTGAGCTACCGCGTTGCCTCCACACATTTCTCAGACCCCCGCGAGCTCTGCTCGTGCGGTGCATCAGATGGTGAGCTAC
>JBGSHS010000437.1:0-7270 GCA_041752115.1 Pirellulaceae bacterium
CGGCTACTCTCGCGCCGCCGGGCAGGACCCGCCGCAAGGAAATGGTCGCGCAATAGGGAATGCGACACTGCAAAAATGCGACAATGCGCAGTGTGAGCGAGACCGCTGTCTGCAGCGATCGGCTACTCTCGCGCCGCCGGACAGGACCCGCCGCGAGGAGATGGTCGCGCAATAGGGAATGCGACACTGCAACAATGCAACAATGCGCAGTGTGAGCGAGACCGCTGTCTGCAGTGATCGGCTACTCTCGCGCCGCCGGGCAGGACCCGCCGCAAGGAAATGGTCGCGCAATAGGGAATGCGACACTGCAAAAATGCGACAATGCGCAGTGTGAGCGAGACCGCTGTCTGCAGCGATCGGCTACTCTCGCGCCGCCGGGCAGGACCCGCCGCAAGGAGATGGTCGCGCAATAGGGAATGCGACACTGCAACAATGCGCAGCGCAGACCTCGTGGAGCATGTGGCACAGAGTGGTTCGCCGCGAGATATTCATCCATCGCCGGCCCTCACTTCCACAGTGGACATTCCTTGTTCGATATTCTGCGGCGCAAGCCATGAGGCACCTTGTCACCCCATGCGTCGAACCTCCCGGCATTGCCCTTTCTACTGCTCGACTATCCATCACATTGCAGCATTGTCGCATTGCAGCATTGTCGCATTCCCTATTCTCGAACCACTTCCCAGCGCCTGACCGTCTGGCATCGCCACAGGCTCAGCCCGTTCGTCCAGCGCAGCCCCACCAATCGCCTCCCCATTGTGGCATTGCTGCATTGCAGCATTGTCGCATTCCCTATTCTCGAACCACTTCCCAGCGGCCTGACCGTCTGGCATCGCCACAGGCTCAGCCAGTTCGTCCAACGCAGCCCCACCAATCGCCTCCCCATTGTGGCATTGTCGCATTGCAGCATTGTCGCATTGTCGCATTCCCTATTCTCGAACCACTTCCCAGCGCCTGACCGTCTGGCATCGCCACAGGCTCAGCCAGTTCGTCCAGCGCAGCCCCACCAATCGCCTCCTCATTGCAGCATTGTCGCATTGCAGCATTGCAGCATTGTCGCATTGTCGCATTGTCGCATTGTCGCATTGTCGCATTGTCGCATTGTCGCATTCCCTATTCTCGAACCACTTCCCAGCGCCTGACCGTTCAGCATCGCCACGGGCTCAGCCCGTTCGTCCAGCGCAGCCGCTACTGGGCCAAAACCACCTCTACGCCGCGTTCCTCAAACAGTCTGCGCTGCTCCGGATCCATCTGATCGGTCACCAGCACATCGATCTGCTCCAAGTCGGCAAACCGGGCGAACGACGCCCGGCCAATCTTGCTGCTATCGCACAGGAAGATCACCTGCCGCGCCATCGCGATCATTCCCTTTTTCGTCTCGGCCTGCTGCAGATCAGGTGTGGTTGCCCCCGCCTCGAGCGATACGCTGTTAGTGGCCAGAAACGCCTTGTCCACCCGCAGCTCCTGCGTCATCCGCAACCCCGCTGGTCCGACTGTGCAGTGATACCCCTTGCGCAGAATCCCTCCTAACAAGACGACCTCAACGCCACGCACCTCCTCCAACACCCGCGCGATCTCCAGGTCGTTCGTGACCACCGTGAGATGACGCATCGCGCCCATCGCCTGAGCCAACTCATAGGTGGTGGTACCGGTGTCCAGCAGGATCGTATCGCCATCCTCCACAAACCGCTCTGCCGCCCGCGCTATGGCCTGCTTCTCAGCCAGACGCTCCGTGCTCCGCACACGCGAGATCTGTTCAAAGCTCGCCTGGGCCCGCTCCATCGCTCCACCGTGCGTCCGCACCAACGCCCCGTCCCGATCCAAATCCCGCAGGTCACTTCGTACCGTCGCCGGCGACACATCGAGCAGCTCGCACAGTTGGCTCACCGTCAGCTTCTTGCGTTCCCGAATCAGCTCCACAATCCGCCGACGTCGCTCCTGGGAAAACATCGGACTCGTGACCATGACACCCCCCTTTTCGGACCGCCGTCTCCTCGCTCCCCCACCGATGAGAAGCGTCCGATCAGCGGGAAACAACAGAAAGCAACAGCAAACGATTGCGATCGACCATCAGAATGATTATATTTCGACATAATTCGACAAACAAGCGATGCTGGACCGAGGAGCTTATGGGTGTTCTTTCGACGATCGCCGTGGCCGTGATCGGGGCCGGACGCGCGGGCGCGATTCACGCGCGGAACCTGGCGTTTGGGCAGGTCCCAGGGGCGCATCTGGCGGCGCTAGCTGAGCCGCACGCGCCGACCCGTGAGCAGGCGTCGACTGAGTTGCGGTGCGAGGCCGCGCATGCCGACTATCGCCGGGTACTCGATGATCGGCGGATTGATGCCGTGGTCGTGGCCACGCCCAGTGCTTACCACTGCGAGATTGTTGTGGCAGCGGCAGCGGCGGGAAAGCACGTTCTGTGCGAAAAGCCGATGGCCATGGACGCGTTGCAGTGCGACGCCATGCTGCGGGCGACGCGCGATGCTGGGGTGAAGCTGCAGATCGGGTTCATGCGCCGGTTCGATCCGAGTTTTGTGGTGGCCAAGGAGCGTGTTGATGCGGGAGAGATTGGGCGCGTCGTGATGGTGCGGTCGCTCACGCATGGCCCCACCACTCCCAAGCCGTGGATGTATGACATTGCCAAGAGCAACGGGCCGCTGTCGGAGGTGAACAGTCACGACATCGACTCGGTCCGGTGGTTCTCGGGGAGTGAGTTTGAGGAGGTGTACGCGATTGGCGCGAACTACCGTTCACCGGCAGCGCGCGAGGAGTTTCCCGATTTCTACGACAATGTGATTTTGTCTGCCCGGCTGGCCAATGGCATGCAGGGGTCGATCAGTGGTGCGCAGGGCGTCCAATATGGTTACGACGCACGTTGTGAGATTCTCGGTGAGCGAGGGTTGATTACGGTCGGCAGTCTGGCCGCCAACACCGTGGTTACCCACACCGTGGCGGGCAGTTCGAGTGCCGTGGTCCGCAGCTGGATGAATCTGTTCCTGGAAGCTTATCGAGCGGAAGACGAGGACTTTGTGCGCTGCATCATCGATGACCGGCAGCCGCGTGCCGGAGGAGTGGACGGGCGAGCGGCGGTGATGGTAGTCAATGCGGGGAATCGATCGATCGCGCAACGGCGACCGGCACTGCTGAGTGAAGAAGGGGTGGTGAATCCGTGAGTCATTCCGGCAGCATGTTGGCTGCGACATACACCCAAGGTGGAACGCTGCAGGTCGCCGAGATCCCGACACCGGTGATTGACGGCGATGAGTTGCTATTACGGGTCCGAGCGGCATCCATCTGCGGCACCGACGTCAAGATCGTGCACAGTGGTCATCGCAAATTGGCGGCGGGCCAGCGGATTGTCTTGGGACACGAGTTTGTTGGGGTGATTGAGGAGAAGGGTTCGCGCGTCAGCGGGTTCGCCGTGGGGGAGCGAGTAGGAATCGCACCCAATGCGGGTTGCGGACAATGCGACGCGTGTGTGCGGGGCACCTCGAATTACTGTCCGACCTACACCGCGTTCGGGATCGATCGCGATGGCGGGCACGCGTCGTTCGTGCGGGTGCCGGCCCGTTTCATCGCTCAGGGGAACATCGTTCGCTTGCCGGAGGAGGTCTCCGATCGGGAAGCAGCGTTGCTCGAGCCGTTCTCGTGCGTGGTCAACGGGGTCCGCGCGACGCAGGTGTCTCTGGGGGATACGGTCGTTGTTTACGGCGCCGGACCGATTGGGTTACTCCATATCATGCTGTGTCGAGCGGCCGGGGCGGCGACGGTGATTGCCGTCGATCCGCTCTCTGAACGGCTGGAGCGTGCGCGTCAACTGGGTGCCGACGAGACCGTCGTTCCGACAATCGAGTCGGTACCGGAGCGCGTGTTCTCACTGACACAGGGGCGAGGGGCTGACGTCGTGATTACTGCCTGCCCCATTTCCCAGGTACAGTCTGAAGCGGTACAACTGCTGGCGCCGTTTGGACGGTTGTGTCTGTTCGGCGGGCTTCCCAAGTCGGCGGGGCCCGTGCCGATCGATACGAATGCCATCCACTACGGCAATTTCGTCATCACGGGGACGACGGGAGGATCGGTACAGGACTATCGCCTGGCGCTGCGGCTGGTCGCTGGTCGGCGCATTGACTTGTCCCAGGTCATTTCGCATGTGTTTGGACTGAGCGAGCTTCGATCCGCCTATGACACAGCGTTGGCGGGAACTGGTGGCAAAGTGATACTCGTGGCGGAGTAATCTCATGCAGCAGACCTATTTGTTCGGGATTGACGTGGGCACGCAAGGCACCAAGGGGGTGTTGTTCAGCGCGCAGGGACGCTCCGTCGCGACGGCCCTCACGAAATCGCGTCTGCATCAACCGGCTCCGGGCGTGGTGGAGGAGAATCCGGAGTATCAGTTTAAAACGGTCTGCCAGTGCATCAAATCGTGTCTGGAGCAATCACAGGTCGCTCCGGCACAGGTAGCGGCGATCGGGATTGATGGGCAGATGGCGGGGATCATTGGGATCGGGAGTGACGGTCAAGCGATCACGCCCTACGACTCCTGGCTCGACACCCGTTGCGCGCCTTACATCGGCCAGATGCAGCAGCAGGCGGGAGACGAGATCATCCGCAAGACGGGTGGACCTGCCAGTTTCAATCACGGCCCCAAGATCCTGTGGTGGAAGCAGGAGCATCCTGAGACATTCCGGCAGATCGCCCGTTTCGTTCAGCCGGGTGGATACGCAGCCATGCGGTTGTGCGAACTGGATGCGTCCCAGGCGTTCATTGACCGCAGTTATCTGCATTTCAGCGGTTTTGCCGACAACGTGCAGAGCTGTTGGGACGCGTCCCTGTGTGACGAATTCCGGATTCCCGTGGCGAAGCTGCCTCGGATCGTGCCGTCGCATGAGGTGATCGGCCAGATCACTCCGCGGATGGCGCGCCGCACCGGCCTGGCGGCAGGCACTCCGGTCATTGCCGGCTGTGGAGATACGGCGGCGTCATTTCTGGCATGCGGTGCCACGCGTGAGGGGATTTGTGTGGACGTAGCGGGTACGGCATCGGTGTTTGCCGCCACGACGCGGCAGTTCAAGGCCGATACAACACATCGCACGCTCGGCTGGGGCCAGTCAGCCACGGCAGGGCTGTGGCATCCGTACGCTTACATCAATGGCGGTGGAATGAATCTCGAGTGGTTTTCACGCGAGCTTGGTCAGCGGGGCGGCAACGCAACGGGTGAGACGCTGGCCGCCTTGAATCAGGCCGCTCGTCGGTTGCCGGTCGCAGGCGATGATCCGCTGTTCGTGCCACATCTGGGCGGCCGGGTATCGCCGAGCCAGCCGTGGCTCCGCGGCAGCTGGGCCGGGCTGACCTGGTCTCACACGGCGGCCCACCTCTACCGCGCAGCGCTCGAGGCAGTGGCGTTGGAGTATTGCATTTATCGCGATGTGTTGCTGCAGGTCAATCCCGAGCTGAACATGCGTGAAGTGCGAATCACGGGCGGGGGAGAGAAGAGCAAGCTGTGGAACCAGATGAAGGCGGACGCCCTGCAGGTGCCGGTGGTACAGATCAATCGCCACGAAGGTGCCCCGATGGGAGCGGCGCTGCTGGCCGGCTACGGCGTGGGACTATGGAAGAGTCTCGATAGCGCCGCGACTCGCTGGCTGCAGACGGGCGAGCGTTTCCGCCCCCAACGAAAACTCGCTCCCCACTACCAGATGCGACAGGCCCGCTACACGCGTCTGATGGATCTTCTCCAGCAGTGGGCCGTTGCCACCGAGGAACCTCGACGATGACTGAGACTTCCGTCCGACCGCCACTGACACCGGATATGCTGTTGGTCCCTGCCCGTCAGCCCACGATGTACTTCATCGGTGTGACGACGCACCGCTCGTCCATTATGCAGGTGTTCCCTCGGTGGGCCGAGTTTCTGGGGCTGGAGGGTGTCGTCATGCAGGGGATGAACTTCTGTTGGCACGACGCGCCGGAACACTATCGTCGCGCGGTGGCATTCATCAAGGACGATCCTCTCTCGCTGGGGGCGCTCGTCACAACGCACAAGATCGACCTGTTACGGGCCTGTCGCGATCAGTTCGACGCGCTCGATCCCCTGGCCGAATTGATGGGGGAGATCAGCAGCATTTCGAAGGAGGAAGCACGCCTGATCGGACACGCGAAGGACCCGATCACGAGCGGGCTGGCGCTGGAGGCCTTCCTTCCGCCGCGGCATTGGGAGCAGACTGGCGCAGACGCCCTGGTGCTCGGAGCCGGCGGATCGGCGATCGCCATCACCTGGCACCTGCTGCAGGAGCATCACGGAGCGAACCGACCGCGGCGGATCGTGGTGACCAATCGAAGCCAGCCGCGGCTGGATGAAATCCGCCGGTTTCACGCATCACTCAACGCTCCTGTACCTTGCGAGTATCACCTCACACCGGCCCCCGAACAAACCGATGTGATCATCGCCGGACTCGCTCCCGGGTCACTGGTGATCAACGCCACGGGTCTGGGAAAGGATGCCCCCGGCTCTCCGTTGACCGATCAAGCGTCATGGCCGCCCAACGGTATTGCCTGGGACTTCAATTACCGTGGCGATCTGATCTTTCTCCAGCAGGCGCGTCAGCAGCAGCATTCCAAGTGCCTGCAGATCGAGGATGGTTGGGTCTATTTTATTCATGGCTGGACCCGGGTAATCGCTGAGGTGTTTCACATCGATATTCCGACCCGCGGGCCCGTGTTCGAACAGTTAATGCAAATCGCTGCGGATGTGCGGTAGCGATGCGCTGCGCACGGTCAGATCGCAAGTGGAAAGGAACATCATGAAGCTCAACCCCCACACCTCCCTGATTGAACCGTTTGGCGTCCAGTTCGACCTGCTGGAAGGGATCATGCGCGATCCCGAAGATCATATTCAGCGTCGGGCATCGGATATGGTCGGCTATTATGCTGACCAGCAGGCACTAGAGCAGTTGATCGCTGATCACCGTAACCCGGTGCATTACGAGACGTTCGAGTCCTCGGTGCCGGAGGAGCGTGGTCACTTGAAATTCTGCATCAGCAAGCTCTATCCCGGCCTGGTAGGTGAAGAGTACTTCATGACCAAAGGCCACTATCACACGACCCTGGAAACCGGTGAAATCTACCTCTGCCTCAAAGGGGAAGGGCTGATGATGATGAAGCTCGATGACGGGAAGTCCTGCTGGGAGGACTTCGTCCCGGGGCGCATGGTGTACGTGCCACCGTACTGGGCGCACCGGTCCATCAACTGCGGTGACGAGCCGCTCGTTTCACT
>JBGSHS010000438.1:0-3500 GCA_041752115.1 Pirellulaceae bacterium
GGCGAACAGGCGCAGGGCCTGGTCGTGCATAAGCTGCACCGAGTCGACCGAGCGCTCGACCGCCTCCCGCACCACCTTCTCGCCCCGGAGCGTCGGCCCGTGGATATCTAACAGCGTCTCCGCGTTCTTGGATTCGACCCAACGGGCGTCGTTGACCAGGATCTCGGGATTCCGATACGTGCCGCCACGCAACGTGTAGATGTTGAAGATGGTATCGATGACCAGAAAGTTGGAGACGAGCAGGCGGCGCTGCGGGAAATAGAACCCGACGCTGTCCATCACGTCGGTACGAAGCGGCGCGACCTGGATCGGCTCGCCGGCGATCACGAGGTCGACGACCTTGCCGTCCGGGAACAGTTTCGTCGGCGGCTGGTAGCTGGATACCGCCAGGAATTTTTCGGGCGTAAAACTCAGCAGGTTGGGAAACGCGTCGGGGCCATTTGCCGGATGGAACACGCCGAACTGCGCCGTCGCCCGCGACTGCAAGACACCGCCCAGCACGTTGATACCGCCCGAGGCGGCGCGGTTGCGGTCCAGGTGCTCGTGCCCCCACAGCTCGGTGCCCTCGTCGAGCCACGCGGCGGTGCCGTCGGCGTAGTGCCAGTGGGTGAGCAGGATGGCGGCGACCTGGATCTTCCTGCCGGCCGCGCGTTCGAGCGACTCGCGCATTTCCGCGGCGGCCTGAGTGGAGTCGCCGGTGTCGACGACGATCCACCCGTCCGGCGCCTCGATGGCGAAGCTGTGTGCGATTCCCCAGCCGCGCAGGGCATATACGCCGTCGGCAACCCGCTCGGCGACTTTCGAATCCGTGACGCCGAGCCGCGGGTCGACGCTGAGCGCCGTAGGAGTGGTGATGGCGCCGTTGGGCCCTGTCACGGTCTCAGTGGTCAGCGACTGGCTGTGCCAGGAACGTTCGCCCTCGGTCGCAGGCTGGGCCTGGGCGGCGACCGATACGCCGCTGAGCATGATGCCCGTGACGAAGGCTAGAACGTACTGTCGTTTGGTGACCATGACTGTTTCCTGTTCTTGGGGTTTGGCTGATGTAGTGAGGTGGATGCGGTTCGTGGGTGACAAGAATGGTTGCGGGGACTCATACAAGCGGATGCACGCTTCCGGATAGATACGTCTGTCTGTTCATCGTGGCCTCGATCGCCGACAGCAGGTCGGCGCACAGCACTCCTCCGCTAGCAATGTATAGCCCACGGTGCCGTGAGATCCATGCGTAAAAATACGCGTTTCAGTCGAAAGTCGCGTGAGGATGGCCGCCAACATGCAAAGGCCGGCCTGGCTGTCGGTCCTGCTCGAAGCGCGCTCATCAAGCCGGCCGAATCAGCCCGTGGCGGATCGCGCACTGCACGAGGTCGGCCGTCGAACGCGCTCCCAACAGCTTCATGATCTGAGCCTTATTTCCCTCGGCCGTCCGCGTGGAGATGTAGAGCAACTTGGCCACTTCCTTGGCGGTACGACCTTCCGCGAACAACTGCAGCACTTCGCGTTGTCGGCTGGTGAGTGAAACATCGCCGTCGAGAAGCCGATCCGGGGAACGCTCCAGTAGATCGCCGATCGCGGGGGTAATGTAGGTCTGTCCCGCCAGGGCTTGCTGAATCGCGGTCAGCAGGTCCGCACTGGCGGAGTGCTTCAGCACCAAGCCAGAGGCCCCGGCGCGCATCGCGCGAGCGACATACAGGGTGTCTTTGTGCATGGTCCGAAAGTCGACTTTGGCCTGGCAACCCAGGCGACGGAGCTGCTCGACCGCGTCCAGGCCATGGGGCAGGGGCATGATGATGTCGGCGACGATCACATCCGGCCACAGCCGCTGCGCCGCCTCGACCAGAGCCTGGCCGTGTTCGTCGATTTCGATCAGCTCACAGGCGGCTCCAGGAGGCTGCGCAGGCCTTCGGCCACCAGGCGGTGGTCATCCGCCATCAGGATTCTGGGGCAAGTCGTGGATCGTGCTCAAAGATGTGTTGTAGGACGGATCGGCAATCCGTCCCACGTGCTATGCAACTACGCGCTAGACTCGGCCGAGTATGCCGCGCAAGCCAGGCGTGGTACTACCCGTTTTCCCGCGTCACCCGCAGAAGTGCTAGTGGTATCGGCGTCCTAAGCTGGAGCGAGTCGCCAGAATCCGCCGCTCACTAGCCGCCTGGCAGCGCCGTCTCATCGGCATGCGTGATGAACGTGGGCACGATCAGCGAGGGGGTTCTGGTTGATCACGCCCTCTGAGCAGCTCCTGCAATTGGCTGTCGATATCGCGACCGTCTCGTTCTCGTTGGTCCAGCTGCAGCCTTTCCAACAACTCTCTTAAGCGTTCACGATCGCTGCTGGATGGCTCCGGCTGTGCCGGCTCGGAGGGGGCTGGCGGACCCGCTTCCACCGGTGGGTCCGGCAGCCTCCCCGGCAGATCGACAGCGGGAATAGCGCCGATGGGACCGCTGGGTCCCGGATCCCCGAACGCGTTCAACGACACTCCTCGTCCGCCATTGGGAAAGCGGATTTCCCAGCCACCGCCCAATGCCCGGTAGATCGCGATCAAATTCAGTACCGCGGTGGCCCGACTGGCGACGAGATCGCCCTGCTGTGAGAACTGGAGTGACTGAATGAGAAAGACGCGATTGAAGTCAATCGCGCCGGTCTCGTACAAAGTCATGGCGATCCGCTCGGACGCGTTGACTTCGGACACCGCGATTGCCAACCGATCTGCCTGCTCCTGAGCCTTCAGGAATCGGACCATCGAGTCCTCGACTTCCTGTTGTGCAACGAGCACCGTTTGCTGGTATGCCAACACTGCTTCATAGAATCGCTCTTGTTCGAAACTGATTCCGTTGACCAACCGACCGTAGTTGAGAATATTCCAAGAGAATCCCGGGCTGATCAAGGCGAACACGCTCTCCGGCTTGAACAAATCGTCCAGCCTTTCCGCGCGCCATTCGAACGCTCCAAGAAGCGAGATCCGCGGATACAATGCTGCCTCAGCAATCCCAATCCGCTCGCTCTGGGCTCTGACAAACCGTTCGGCGCGGCGGATGTCCGGTCGCCGCCGAAGCAGATCGGCGGGAACGCCCACTTGCACATCGCGTGATACCGTGGGGATCGGTGCCGGAGGCAGCTCGGCCACCAAATCCTGCGGTGGTATTCCCAGCAGAATGCACAGGCGGTTGTTCGCACTGCGAAGAGCGGCTTCGAACTGAGGAATTGCCGACAAGGTCATGGCCACGTTGTTTCGGGCTTGAATCACGTCGAGCTCATTGGTTTTGCCAGAATCAAAAAGGGTCTGGGCTAAGCCCAGACTTCCCTGTTGAAAACCGAGTATCGTGCGGACAATCTCCAGCTGCTCTTGGAGGGCTCGTATTTCCACATACGTCGACGCCACGTTGGCCAGCAGCAGGACTGCTACGTTGTCGTAGTCCGCGATCGAGGCACCCAGATTGGCATCCGCGAGCGCGACGCTTCGACGGAATCGCCCCCAAAAATCCACTTCCCAGGCTGCTTGGGCCCCA
>JBGSHS010000439.1:0-62461 GCA_041752115.1 Pirellulaceae bacterium
TCCCCGCGGTCTGCGCGACCGCAGCTACATCCCCGCGGTCTGCGCGACCGCAGCTACGTGGAAGTCAGCGCAACTGCTACTCGGCGACTCCTCTGCTGCAGGACGCACCGGGAACTGGTATCATGCCAGAGAGGTTCTGGAGACCGTGACCTCCAGGTGACCGTCGGCTCGCCGAGTGATGAAGGGAGATGCGGACCATGATTCAACAGCTCATCCGTCTTCTGACAGTCGCCCTTGTGGTGTTTGTGGTGGCTCCATGGGTACGAGCGGAACGGCCCAATATCCTGTTCATTTTTTCAGACGATCATGCTCAACATGCCATTTCCGCCTATGGATCCCGGGTCAACCAGACCCCGCACATCGATCGGTTGGCGGCGGAAGGAGTTCGTTTCGCCCACTGCTGTGTCACGAATTCGATCTGCACGCCCAGCCGTGCCACCTTGCTGACCGGACAGTACTCGCACCTGAACGGCGTGCCGGTTTTCAATCGATTGGACGGTGCGAGGGACAATGTGGCCAAGCACCTGCAGGCGGGTGGATACCATACCGGTATGATCGGCAAGTGGCATTTGGGAAGCGATCCGACCGGGTTCGATCGTTGGATTGTACTGCCAGGTCAGGGGGTCTATTGGGACCCGGTTTTTCTCGTGCCCGGCCACAAGCTGACGATCAAAGGGCACACCAGCGATATCATCGGCGACCTGGGTGTGGAGTTCATCAAGACTCGACCGCAGGACAAACCGTTCTTCCTGATGCTGCACCATAAGGCGCCGCATCGCTCCTGGGAGCCGGACGAGCGGAACAAGGCTCGTTTCAAGGACGCGGTCATTCCGGAGCCGGCAACGTTGTGGGACGATTATGCGACCCGCCCCGCTGCGCTGCCTGAGAATCAACAAACGGTAGCTCATGATCTGACTCGCCGCGATCTCAAATTGGAGCCGCCCGCCGAATTGGAGGGAGCAGAACGAAGTCGCTGGTTACAGGCAAAGCCGACTGAAGTCACGGTCGATGGCAAGACGCTCACGGGCAAGGACCTGATCAAGTGGAAGTACCAGCGTTACATGCAAGACTATCTCGCGTGCGTCCAGGGAGTGGACGACAACGTCGGGAAAGTGCTCGACTACCTCGATCAGTCAGGTCTGGCCGAAAACACGATCGTCATCTACTCGTCCGACAACGGCTGGTACATGGGGGACTTGGGGTTGTACGACAAACGGTTCATGTACGAACCAGGGCTGCACATTCCACTGTTAGTGCGCGGACCTGGCATCAAGCCGGGGATTGCTCCGGAGCAGCTGGTGGCCAATATCGATCTCGCTCCGACCTTCCTGGATCTGGCCAGCCTGGATGCACCCGATTCGATGCAGGGACGCAGCTTGGTGCCGCTGTTGCGCGGTGAGTCGCCCGGAAATTGGCGGACGAGTGTCTACTATCGGTACTACCACAGTCCTGGTCACCACAACACGGCCGCCCATCTGGGAGTGCGCACTCTGACGCACAAGCTGGTCTATTACTGGGACAAGAACGCCTATGAGTTGTTTGACCTGGCGGCCGATCCAAACGAGCAGCACAACCTGCTGTTTGCTGCCGCTGAATCACAGCAGCCGGAAGTGCAGCAACTGTTTTCCGAGCTGAAGGAGGAGATTGGTCGGCTACAGAAGGAATATCGCGACGATGGTCAATATGCTGACCCGGCCACCTGGCCCGCAGGCAGTGCCGACGGACCTTTCAACGACAAACAGCCAACCGGCATCAAGAGCGTTGGCGAAGCAATTGCAGCATCGATGCAGCTGTAGCACGCACTTCAGTGCGTGACAGCCCTGCCCACCAACGTGCCCGCTGCAATACGGTCGAACTGGGCCAGTCGCGGGCTGAAGCCCGCGCTACACTGCGCAACCACGCCTGCTCACGGTGATCAGTACAGCAGCATGGACAGCCTGCGGCGGTAGTCCCGAGTCAGCTCCGACTCATTCGGAAGCACACGGAAGATGGCGAGCATCATTTCGCGAGCCGATTCGCCGGTGACGGCGCGATCGCGTTCGACCAGCGACAGGCAGATATCGAGTGCTTCCTGATACTGGCCGGCACCGCTGAGCGCTTCGGCCAATGCGAGCTGGCGCTGCAGATCGTCCGGGTCGGCCTCTGCGGCCGCTCGGATCTGCTGCACGTCCAAGCCCTGCTTTGCCCCGATGGCCAAGGCGGCCTTGATCTTTTCGGCCTCCGGTTCCAAGAACCCGCGGTCCTCCAATTCTCTCAGCAGAGCTTCGGCACCCGCTCGGTCTTCCTGTGCGAGCAACGTACGGGCCAAGCCGATGGTGGCCGGCGCGTTCTTAGGAGCCTGAGCGAGGATTGACCGATACAACTGTGCCGCCTGGACCGCGTCAAGCTCTTCCGCCGCATTGGCCTGTTCGAGCTGTTGCTGGAGTAGCACTTGATCCAGCCAGGCTCGCAACTGCGATTCGGGCAACAGCCCGACAAACGAATGGACGATATTTCCGCCCACGACGGCAAACACCGCGGGGATCGATTGCACGCGGAAGGCAACGGCGGCGTCCGGTATCTCCTCGGTGTTGGCTTTTACCAGCACGAATCGTCCGGCGTATTGCTCGGCGAGCTTTTCCAGCAGGGGGCCCAGCATCCGGCAGGGGCCGCACCACGCGGCCCAGAAATCGACGATCACGGGCACCTGTTGAGAACGTTCGAACACATCACGGTCAAACGTCTCGCGAGTCGTATTGACGGTATGCGACGAAGACGATTGTGGATTGAGGCTCATCAGAATCCCCACGTCGGAAGGCTCGTATCATGTGTCAAGTAGAGTTTTCACCTTAGTACAGCTGGGAATGCCATGCAATGGGCTCCTGGCGCTGGTCGTCTTGCTCAGACCGCGAGACTAGTAGCTGCGGCCGCGTAGGCCGCGGGGCGGCAGAGAACCGATGGCGGTTTCCCCCTGCTCTGCGCGAGCATGGCTATGGCTCTGCGCTTCAGTGGCTGCGGTCGCGTAGACCGCGGGGGAAGTGGCGAGTGTATGACGATCTTCTCCTGCTCTGCGCGAGCATGGCTACGGCTCTGCGCTTCAGTGGCTGCGGTCGCGTAGACCGCGGGGCGGCAGAGAACCGATGGCGATTCCCCATGCTCTGCGCGAGCATGGCTACGGCTCTGCGCGAGCATGGCTACCGCTCTGCGCGAGCTGGTCGGTAGACATTCGTTTTCCAGCCCACCGATGTGGCAACTACCAGCAGTGCCAATGCCAGAAAACTCGGCGCAGATATCGCCCGGCGTGCACACGCTGCCACCATGTGCGGCTCCCTTGCCGAGTCGGGGGCAAGGGAGCGATTAGGCCGTGAACTGGGGCGCGCGGAGAAGCAACCGAGCACCTGCTCAGCATGACCAACCGGTTTGAAGCATTCTCATTTCAGTTCGCCGCAATCGACGATCTCGATCGGTTTCCTCGGCTTGCCGGGTCGGGTGCCTTGCGCTTCGATGGCTTTGACCACGTCCATGCCTTCTAGTACTCGGCCGAACACAACGTGCTTTCTGTCCAGCCAGTCCGTCTTGACCGTGGTAATGAAGAACTGCGAGCAATTGGTGTTGGGGCCTGCATTGGCCATGCTCAACACGCCGGGGCCGTCGTGCGTGAGCTTGAAGTTCTCATCCTTGAACTCGCCGCCATAGATACTGTCGCCACCGGTACCGTTGCCTTTGGTGATATCGCCTCCCTGGAGCATGAACTCGGGGATGACACGATGAAAACGGCTTCCCTTGAAGTGCAGCGGTTTTCCGGCTTCCCCTTTCCCCTTTTCACCCGTGCAGAGTGCTCGGAAGTTCTCGGCCGTTTTGGGGACGTCGTCACCAAACAGGCCAATCACAATTCGACCTGCCTTTTCTCCGCCGATCTGAATGTCGAAGTAGACCTGGCTGGTCACTTTTGCCTTGGACGCCTCTTCTGCCATGGCGCTGGTGACCAGCGCCAACATAGTTGCCAATACGCACAGACGTAGCATGTACAAATCCTCCGTAACAGATGAAACACAGAGCGGTCGCAGTGCGACCAATACGCCCTGTCAGTCTACAGGTTCAACAGGCGATTGTCAGTCCTGCACTGGCTCAGAGTGATACCATGGGGGGCATCCGGGATGGAAGCCCAAGCGAGTCGGCGGGCACGAAGCGTTTCGCGCCGCGGCCGAGAGGCTCACGCCGCAGGGAAGTGGTGAATGAATGGGGATTGCAGCAATGCCGCAATGCAACAATGCGACAAGGGACTGCGGCGAGGCGGGACCAGTGCGAGTGGTAACGGATGCCAAAGGGACTTATCCGGCGGTGAGAGCTTGGATCAATGACGACAGGTGCCGAAGCAGCGGCGACCAGATGCTGACGCCCAGGAAGACGGGCAGCAGAATCACGGCCACAAGGACCAGAGGGCCGAGTGCCGAGAACTGATTCCATACCGGACGCAAGGAGGCTGGGAGCAGACCATCCACGATCCGACTGCCGTCCAAGGGAGGGATGGGGAGAAGGTTGAAGCAGGCCAGCATGACGTTGATGATGATGGTGACGTAGAGGAGTTGGTAGATGGCGGTGAGCAGAGCCTGATCCCCTCCGCCGGCCAGTCCGGTTCGGATACCGGCCGCCAGCGCCGCAAGGCACAGGCACCCGATGACGGCCAGCAGAAAATTAGCCACTGGCCCGGCGGCTGCCGTCAACATCATCCCAGTTGACACGCGGATGTTCGGCCGAAATCGCAAGGGATTGATGGGGACTGGTTTCGCCCAGCCGAATGGCACGCCCAGGAGCGGCAGGAGAACCGTGCCGATCGGGTCGATATGCTCCAGCGGATTGAGGGAGACGCGTCCCTGCAATCTGGCGGTATCATCGCCCAGACGCCAGGCCGTCCAGGCATGGGCCCATTCGTGTACTGTCAGCGACAGGACGAGTGGCACGAACAGAGTCAGGCGTTCCAGGAGAAAGTCAGGGTCCAGCATGAAAGTCAACCCACGTCGAGGCTCTTGTTAGCCCACCGATCGGGCGCGAAATCCGCTTGCGATGCCAATTCGGTGCCAGCCAGCGGAACGATGCACTGCGCTCCATCCTTCGCCACAATGACTTCCGTTCCATCGGTTGTTCGTAGTTTGATGTGAGACGCATTCATCCACAGGACCTCTCCTTCCACGATGTTGCCGGACGTGAGCGATACGCGCGCCACAATCCGCCCGGTCGGTTCGGCAAACTGCGATACCGACTCGACCACAATACAGTCCAGCCGGTCGAACTGGCGATTGGACGAGGTCATGGCCTGGAGAGCTTCTTCGAATTCCTGCGTGGTCAAGGGCGTGATGCGACGGTCGGCTGTTTTGCTTGCGCGGCCCCGTCGAACGGCGAGTAGAGCCGCGTCGTTCGTCAGGGCCTCCAGGTCTGCTCCCACGAATCCCTCCGTCTGTTGGGCGAGTTGTTCGAGCGAAACCGTGGTGTCCAGTGGCTTGTCACGCGTGTGAATCTTCAAGATTTCGACTCGTTCCTGCAGAGTAGGCGGCGTAAGTCGCAGCAAGCGATCGAACCGGCCACTGCGCAGCAGGGCCGGATCGAGCACATCAGGACGATTCGTTGCTGCCATAACGACCAGCTGCTCATGACGTTCCAGCCCGTCCATCAACACCAGAAGCTGGTTGAGCGTCTGTTCACGCTCCTCGTGCATGGTCCCCAGACCCGATCCACGGCGACGCCCGATCGCATCCAGTTCATCAATGAAGATCACGGCCGGTTGTTGTGCCGCCGCCTTTTCGAACGTGTCTCGCACCCGCGCCGCTCCGACGCCGACGAACATCTCGATGAATTCGGCAGCCGACGTGTAGAAAAACGTGGAATTCGTTTCGCCGGCTACAGCACGTGCCACGAGGGTCTTGCCGGTGCCGGGCGGTCCGACCAGCAGGATGCCACGCGGCAAGCGAGCGCCGGAGGCCCGCCATGCCTGCGGAGATTTGAGAAAATCGACGATGTCGGCCAGCAGTGCGACGGCGGCACTTTGCCCGCCAATGTCTGAGAACTTCGCCTTGTCCCGCTCTTCCACCGGGCGTGACTTGCTCTTGCGCAGGTCCATGAAAGCATTGGTCTGGCTGATGTTCATCTTCTTCCAGAAGTACAAGATCGCCAGGACTACGAGCACTGGCACAACGATCCACACCAATAGACTCGACCACCCGTTCTCGGGTGCCGCAGGCTGATATCGTATCTGCTCCTTCTCCAACTGCTCCAAGACGCGGCCATTGGCGCTTGGATCGACGGCCAGTTCATCACCATATTCGGTAATCAGCCGCAACCCATCCGCTCGCATGCAATAGGCGACCACCTGCCGCCCTTCAATGGCCAGGAGTGCTCGTTGCAGTGTCACGTAAGTGGCTGAACGTTGATTGCCACCGCGACTCATGAGGATGATCAGCACCAGGCCCACTAAGAGAGCCCAGACGAGAACGGTACGAAATCTGCGCTTCACAGTATGACCTCAAGAATATCGGTATGCCGTCAGGTTCCAGATCGTCGTTTGCGATTCCGCAACCGGCTCCGGAATAGGCGCATGAACAAAGGCGGCCAATGATGTCCCCATTCGTCGCGCTCCACAACAAGCTCATGGATATGGCGAGCGAGTAGCAAATATACCCTTTTTTTTTCCGCCTGGAAGGCATCAGTCTCTTGGAAAGACGGTCCACGAGAATTCCTCGTGACGCACTCGGGCGGCTTCCGTCTGGGGACATGAAAGGCCAGGAACGACTGTCCTAGTCGCAGTTATGGGATTTGTTTCTCACGCTCAGGCAATGTTCCAGCGACCATCCATTTCTTTACCGCTTGGCGGCAAAGACGTGAGCCACGCTCACAAAATCGGCTCTCTGATGCAGCAGATTCCACAACGATCACTCGGGCCATTCGTCCCGGCCTCGCATCTTCCCAGTTTCCGTCAATCTCGCTCCAGGTGATGTTCGGTCAGTTTGCGGAGCCGCGCATCAATGGAGGTGAGCAGATCGCGCACTTCGTCCAGTTCCGCATCTTGCTGCTGCTCTGCAGGCTCGATGAACCAGGTGGATACGAAGGCGGTGAACGTGCCAAACAAGCCGACCCCGACGATCATGGTAATGACTGCCACGACACGCCCGCCGGTGGAGACGGGATACCTGTCTCCGTAACCCACGGTCGCAATCGTGCTGGTAGCCCACCAGAGTGCATCTTCCGCCGATGTGATGTTGGCGGCGGGATAGTCCCGCTCCAGATAGAGCACTGCGATCGACGCGAGTATGACGGTCAGGATGGCGACAAATGCAGCTGCTGCGAAGGCCGAGTCCGAGCGACGGCGAGCGATGTAGTGCGAGATCATCTTGGCGGACTTCACACCGCGCAGCAGTCGCAGAATGCGGACCACGCGCGCAAAGCGGCCCCAACGCAGCGGGCCCACCATGGGAATGCTGGAGATCAGGTCGATCCAGCCCCATTTCAGATAGCCCCATTTGCTTTTCGCCATGGTCAGCTGGACGATGAAGTCGACGAGGAAGATGACACAGATGCCTACGTCGGCGTATTCCAGAACGCGGATCACCGAAGCATCGAGTGGCAGGAATGTCATGATGGCCAGCGCGAACAGCACATACACGCACAGTCCCAGTATGAACAGATCGTAGAGTCCGGCAGCATGGCGACTATCGCCAGAGGGTGACGAAGGACGTTGGCTCATGGTCCTGCTCCTGCACTTGCCTCGGTCAGATCCGGCGGGTGTCGGGTATTGAGGCGGTTTGCTGCTATTTGATGGTAACGCGGCCGATCAGGGAAGACGGGATGCGGCTGGCTTGCTCCGCGCAGAGTAAGGAACGGTGCAGCACATCGCGTCCACGGGACCGTGGTAGCCCTCCCCTTGGCGGTGCCCTGTCCTCCGCAGGCCCGAGCTGAACCGGCCCTGCGAATCCGCATTCAGACAACCATGCCGGCATTCAGACAACAAGGCACGGGTGCCGGAGCGACTTCTTGTCGAGCGAGCTCTACGGAAGTTACACTAATGGGCGTACTTGTTGCATGTCCACCTTGTTGCATGTCCCCAGGGAGCGTCGGCAATGATTAAGCGTGCGAATAACAGCGGGACTGCCTGGTATCGGCTTGGTATCATCCCCGTCGTCTGGTTGCTGGCGATGTCGCGGGCGAGCGCTGAGACGGTCTCGCCGGGTGAACTGGCGGAATCGCGGCGGTGGGTCGCCGCCAAGTTCGATGGGGTCGCGACGCTTCCGCCGCTGGCTCCCGGCCTGGAGGTTGTTTCGAATTATGATGCCGTGCAGAAGAAGGCCCGTTTTGCCAAGCCTTTGAAGATACTCGATCAGGAGTTTCGAGAAGGGCTGTTCTGCCATGCGCCGAGTGAGATTGTGGTGCGTCTGCCTGGTCCCGGAAAGACGTTTCATGCCGTGCTCGGAGTAGATACCAACGAGCAGACGATCGGTGGCCGAGGGAGTGTCGTGTTTTCGATCTCCGTTGCCGGTCGGGAGGTGTTTCGATCGGACAAGGTCTGCGAGGGGGTGCCTGGCCAGGAAGTGAACATCGACCTGCAGGGAGAATCACAGTTTGTGCTGCAGGTCGCCGATGGTGGCGATGGCATCGCTTGTGACCAGGCCGACTGGGCCGATGCGCGTGCTGAGCTGGCCGATGGCCAGGTGATTCCGCTGGCCGATCTGCCGATGGTGGGCGGGCCAGCGGTCTCCGACGCGTCCAAGGCATTCTTCTCCTTTACCTATGGTGGGCGTTCTTCGAGCGAGCTGCTTCCGAACTGGCAGCTCGAACGTGCTTCCAGACAATTGGATGAGCATCGGATCGAGAGAACGCTCATCTACACCGATCCGCAGACGGGTCTGCAGATCCGCTGTGTGGGCATTGAATACACGGACTTCCCGACGATTGAGTGGACGCTGTACTTCAAGAACACCGGTGCGACCGACACACCGATTCTTGAGGATATCCAGGCGTTGGACACCGACTTCGCTCGCGGGCATTACGGCGAATTCCTGCTGCATCATGCGGTTGGCAGCATCTGTGCGGTCAATGATTACGAACCGCTGACGACATCACTGACCCCCGCAGCGGACAAGCGGATTAGCGCCAGTGGCGGGCGTCCCACCAACTCTGACCTGTCGTATTTCAACCTGGAGGTCCCGACAGCTCAGGGCGTCATCATCGTCGTCGGCTGGCCTGGTCAGTGGGCGTCTCGCTGGACACGCGACGCGGATATCGGCCTGCGAGTCCGCGCGGGTCAGGAACTCACACACTTTACGCTGCATCCAGGCGAAGAGGTTCGCTCACCGCTGATCGTCATGCAGTTCTGGCAAGGCGATTGGATTCGTGCCCAGAACATCTGGCGAAGGTGGATGTTGGCTTACAACGTGCCGCGCCCGCGAGGTCAGGTACCCCAGCCAGAGCTGTTCGGCTGCACATCCCACTTGTACAACGAAATGGTGGATGCCACAGAAGCCAATCAGAAGATGTGCCTGGACCGGTACCTTCAGCAAGGCATCGGCCTCAGTCGCTGGTGGATGGACGCCGGATGGTATCCCTGTGATGGCGTGGGATGGCCCAAGGTAGGAACCTGGGAAGTGGATTCTCGCCGGTTTCCCGACGGCTTGCGCGCGGTCAGTGATTACGCCCACGCAAAGGGGGTCAAAACGATTCTCTGGTTCGAACCGGAGCGGGTTCATTCCGATACCTGGTTGACCAAGAACCATCCGGAATGGGTGCTGGGGGGAGAACAAGGTGGCCTGCTCAACCTGGGGAACCCGGCAGCGCGAGAGTGGCTCACGGATCATGTCGACCAGCTGCTTACACGTGAAGGGATCGATCTGTACCGACAAGATTTTAATATGGATCCGCTCGGCTATTGGCGGGGCGCCGACAGTGAAGATCGGCAAGGTATCACCGAAATCCGTCACGTCGAAGGTTATCTGGCGTATTGGGATGAACTCATGCGGCGTCATCCCGGTATGTGGATCGATTCCTGTGCTTCGGGTGGACGGCGAAATGATCTGGAGACAATGCGCCGAGCGATTCCCTTGTGGCGCAGCGATTACCGCTGCGAACCTGTAGGTACCCAGTGCTGCAGCTATGGAATTTCCTTGTGGATTCCACTCTCCGGGACCGGCGCCGCCGATGTGGATCCGTATATATTCCGCAGCAATATGACCCCGTTTACCAACTGTCTGTTCGACATTCGTAGTGACCGGTTGAACTTCGACCTGTTAAGGCATCTCACGTTGCAGTGGAAGCAGGTGGCCGACTGCTACTTCGGCGATTTCTATCCGCTCACCGAATACAGCACACGGCAGGACGCCTGGATGGCCTGGCAGTTTCATTTGCCGGAAGAGGGCAAGGGCTTTGTGCAGGCCTTTCGTCGGGAAAAATGCGTGTTTCTGGTCGGACAACTCAAGCTTTGCGGCCTTCAGCCACAGGCACGCTATCGTGTCACCGATCTCGACGCCGGATCCTCCTACGACGCCACCGGTCAAGAACTGATGAAAGACGGACTGACCGTTACGATCGCCGATCAGCCAGGTAGCGTGTTGATGACCTATACGTGTCTCGATTGAATCAACGATCGCGATTTCACGGCAGCTGCCAATGACGACCGAGAGAATCCGCAGTGGCGATTGGCGGATTCTCCATGCCGAACTAACCTGCCGTAAGATCTCGAAGAAGCTCGATTCCAGCTCGACCGTGTGTTTGTCGGTCCGCTTTCGTCATGGGGAATTCGTCATTGGGTATTTCGTCATTCGTCATTCCCACTCGGTTGCTCAGAGAACATTGGTCATGCCCGGAATCGCGACGGGATAGAGACCGTTGGCATCGAGTTTGACCGGAGGTTCCATGTCCAGTTGCACTTCTCCTGGTGGCGGATAGGCAAAGGCGGACTCCAAGCCTTCTTTCCAGCTGATCTGCTGTCCGCTATAGACAGCCATCTGGCCCAGGACGGTGGTTAAGGTGGACATAGCCAGTTGCTTGGCCCGCTGGAACGGCTGGCCATCGCGAATCGATTGCAGGAACTCCAGGTGCTCCTGACGGTAAGGAGAGACTCCGGACAGTTCCGAGTCGGCTTTCCAGGTCGTATTGCCTGCCAGATCGGTGAACCGAGGTGGCGCGAACGCGGCGAAGTAGCAGCGGCCTTTGGTGCCATGAAACACGTCGATATTGTTGCCGAAGCAACCGACGGCCGTGCGAACGGAACCGTAGATACGGCGTCCGCAGGAATACTCGTAGATGACCGAATGGTGGTCGAACGAAGTGCCCATTTCGGGCTTGAATTCGGTTGAGCGTCCGCCGAGTCCATACACGCGTTCAGGCGTTTCGTCGTGAAGTGCCCACAGAGCCGAATCGAGGTTGTGGATCAGAGACTGGGGGATATCGTCCCCGGAGAGCCAGGAGAAATGGTACCAGTTGCGGAACTGGTATTCCATCTCGCTCCAGTCGCTCTGACGGGGTATCAGGCTGTAGGGTGATCGCAGGTAATCGCACTGGATGGCGACAATATCACCGATTTCGCCGTCGTGCATGCGCTGTACCGCTTCACGGCGTCCCAGGTGATAGCGATAGGTCAAACCGGCCAGAATTCCCGTGCCGTTCTTCTTGGAGAGTTCGTCCGCCTCCAGAAGTTTCTGCACGCCCACCACGTCGACGGCCGCCGGCTTCTCTACGAAGACGTGCTTTCCGGCCTGCGCAGCGGCGAGTGCATACGCAGCGTGAAAACGGGAAGCGCAGGCGATCAATACGACATCGCTGTTTTCGATGACACCACGATATCCGTCGAGTCCCGCGAATTGCCGCGATGCATCGACTTGGATGCGATCACCAAACTCCGTGGTCAGATTCCGCTCGCTCAAAGCGATTTTATCGGCAAACACGTCGGCCATGGCCCACAACTGTGTGTGGGGATCCCCGTAGAGTGCGTCGACGGCCGCCCCCGATCCGCGTCCACCGCAGCCAATCAGGCCGAGTTTAATGGTGTCGCTTCCAGCGGCGTGAGCGCTCCGACTGATCGCCAGGGGCGCTGCCGCCGCCGAGGTCGCCATCAAGACGGTCTTGGCCAGGAAGCTGCGGCGGGAATCACGAGGAGTTTCGGAGAGAGCGGGTTGAGACATGATGGATCCTCACTTGCGCGATGCATGCGTCTCTTGTACAGGGGAGTGTAGTCAGATGATTGCGTGCGGTAGAGCAGGGAGGTCCAGACGCGACTGAGACGCCCGAGGCGCATCGGCGCTGCCGGCCCAGGCCGCTCCCGCTGTTCTTAAGTGTACCCACTCGACCATGACCTTGCTCCAGGTGGACAGAAAAATTCCTTGCCTGATTGCTGGCCCCACGGAGCATGGCCGCCCGCTGTCCACCCATCATGGAGCCGGCTTGACGGAATTCTGTTTGTAACGCTTGTTGCATCCGCCTACAATCAGCGACTTCTGGCGTGTGTTTCTCAGCGACCTCTAGACCTCGAGTACTACGGACATGCAACGCCCAACTTCAGTCACCGTCTTTGGAGTCCTGAACATTGTTTTCGGCATCTTTGGGGTTTTGAGTGGAATTCTGCAGCTGGGGATCGCGCTGGCGGTCCAACAGCGGCCGGACCTCATGCCCAATGTTGAAGCAATTTGGAATAAATGGAGTATCATCAATCTCGTACTGGGGTGGATCTTGACGGTGCTCTTGCTTGGATCCGGCATTGGACTGCTGCGTGTACGGAGCTGGGGGCGCACGATGGCCTTCGCCTATTCGGTTCTCTCGGTTGCCGCCGTGGTGTTCGGAGTCGGTGTTTATTGGTTCACTGTTGCCCAACCTGGTATGGCACAGTTCGACATGCTCGCGGACGATGATCAGATGCAGGTCGTAGCCGGAGGGATAGGAGCGGTTTTTAGCGGGTGCATCCAGCTGCTCTATGCAGGACTACTGGCGTATTACATGACGCGTCCCCACGTCACCGCGGCCTTCTTGGGCGTGAAACCATTGGAACGTGCGCCTGTGTGGTCACAAGACTCTCCGTTCGCCCCGACTCCGGTCGATGAACGCAATCCGTATCTGACTCCTCAGACGGTAGCCACGCCCCAGTATGCACCGGGGGCTGTTTCGCCCGCCCCTGACTCGATCGTGGAAACGTTCATTCCGAGCCGCAACGGACCGGCCCTGGCGGCGTACTATCTGGGCATCTTCTCTCTGTTTCCCTGCCTCGGTTTCTTTCTCGCAATTCCCGCGGTCTACTTTGGGATTCAAGGGCTGCGCCGCGTGCGTGAGAACCCGGCGGTGCGCGGCGGTGCCCACGCCTGGGTCGGCTTGATCTGCGGTTGTCTGTTCGGGCTGTTCAATTTCTTTCTGCTGGCAGCCGCGATTGTCGGCATGATCGCGTCGGCCGGCCGGTAGTAGCCGATGTATCGCCATGTAGCGAGGACTTTAGTCCGCGGCAGCACCTGCGACAACGCATGGCGGTGGGACGGATTGGCGCGGGGCGGTCACGCACTGAAGTGCGTGCTACGTGCTACGCACCGAACCGTTTCCAAAAGCGATTGAGAGACAGGAGGGTCCACAGGCGGAAGGTGTGATCTTCGATGTGAGCACAGTGGTCGTGGATCAGCCGTTGGGCGACTCGCGCGTCCAGCCATCGTTCGAGCCCATGTGACGGGATGCAATCGGCAAGAAGATGCTCCAGCAGCTCTCCGCGCAGCCAGTTGCCAACGGGAGCGCCGAATCCTTCCTTCGGTCGATTCCAGATCTCTGTCGGCAAAAGGTCGCGGCAAGCAGCTCGGAGAAGCCACTTTGAGCCGTACTGCGGATGGAGTCGCCAGCTGGTGGGCATTTGGGCCGCCAGTTCCACGACGCGATAATCCAACAAGGGACTGCGGCACTCTAAGGCGTGAGCCATGCTCGCTCGATCGACTTTGGTCAACACGGCATCCGGCAAGTAATGCTGCAGGTCATAGGCGGCGGCCGCTGCTACTGGGTCGGAGATCGACAAGCTGCGGAGATCGTGAGCAAGTTGAGTCTCCGTATCCGCTCGGTCAAGAAGTGCCTTATGCATTGTTTCGCGACAAAGCTGCTGTTTCAGGTCGCGTGAGAAGGCGCTGTACCAGCGTTCATAGACTTCAGCCGGATCGGGTGACCAGCGACTGGTCAGCGTGCGAAAACGACGTCGCCAGGTACGCTGTGTCGGATGCTGGCAGAGCATTCGCCCCAGAGTGCTGAGTCCCGAGTACTGCAGCATCGGGCCGAACCAATGACGTTGGCGAGCGTATTGTCTGAGCTGGACATAGCGCGTGTAGCCAAGAAACGACTCATCGCCCCCGTCCCCGGTGAGCACTACCTTGACGTGGCGGCTGGCCTGCTCGCAGATCAGATAGGTCGGAATAGAACTGGTGTCCGCAAAGGGTTCATCGAACTGGTCGAGCACCTGATAGACAAGTTCAGGTCCCGGTGGCTTCACCATCAGCTCTTGATGCTCGGTGCCAAACCGTCGGGCAACGGCTCGCGCGAATGGTCGCTCATCAGGACCCTGGTCCAGGAAACTGGCCGTGAAAGTGCGGATCGGGCGGACACCGGCCTCCGCCAGCAGACCGACGACGATGGCCGAGTCGATACCTCCCGAAAGGAGCACTCCGACCGGAACGTCGCTGCGCAGTCGCAGTTGGGTCGCATCGCGAAGCAGGTCGCGCAGGCATTGTCCGGCTTCTTCAAAACTGCCCGGAAAAGTCTGCTGCAGTGACGGATAGGACCAATACGACGCCAGTTGCGTCCTACCGCCGCACCAGGTCATCGTATGTCCAGGTGAGAGTTGCGTGATGCCCTGAAACAACTCCCGCTCGTGAGGCACATACTTGAGCGTCAGATAGTCGGAAATCGCCTGCAGGTCGACGGGTGGTTGCCGATCGATCAGAGTATGCAGCGCTTTCAGCTCGGAGGCAAACACGACCCGGTCGGATGAAGCGTGAATGAAGAGCGGCTTCTTTCCCAGTCGATCGCGGCCCAGCAGCAGCGACTCAGCAGTGATGTCCCAAATCGCAAACGCGAACATGCCATTGAGGTGTTCGCATAACGCGGTACCATGCTCTTCGTACAGATGCACCAGGACTTCCGTGTCGCAGCGAGTACGAAACCGGTGTCCTTTTTGTTCGAGCTGTGCTCGCAACTCGATGTGATTGTATATCTCGCCATTGAATACTACCTGGACGGTGCCATCTTCATTGGCAATCGGTTGCTGTCCACCCTCCAAGTCGACGATCGCCAGTCGGGTGTGAACGAGGCCGACTGTCCGCGAATCATCTATCCAGAGGGTATTGCCATCCGGGCCGCGATGGGCCAGTCGGTTGCGCGCCGCTTCCAGCCGCGACGGCGAGACGCCGCCACGGTCGACTACCACCATTCCCGCGATACCGCACACAGGCTACTCCATCATCTCAACGAAAATGTCCAGGTACTGCCGAGCCACTTGCTCCAAGTCGTGATAGGCGACAACATGAGTGCGGGCGGCCGATGCCATGCTCTGGCGAGCCTCACGGTCGGAAAGGACTTCAGTAAGAACTTTGGCTAGCTGCTGGTCGTTCCCCGGTTCAACGAGCCGCCCCCTGACTGGATCCGAAACCACATCCGTATTGCCACCAATATCCGTCACGATCGGACAGAGCCCCGAGGCCATGGCTTCCAAGAGTGCGTTGGAGCAACCTTCCGATAAGCTGGGAAGCACAAAGACACTCGCTCGATGGTACACATCGCGCAGGTCGCTGTGCGAGCCGATCAGTTCCACTCCGGTCAGCTCGGATTGTGCGATCTGTTGTCGCAGCGACGATTCCAGTGGACCGCTGCCGGCAATCAGCAGTCGATAACTGCCTTCCGCATTGACCTGTCGCCAACTGCGAATCAGTGACAACGGATTCTTCTGGTCGCTCAGCCGACCGACAAACAACACGGTGCGGTCACGCTCCGCATTGTCTGTTTCGGCCGGCGCAAAGAACTTCGTATCAACGCCGTTGGTCAACAGGTGAATCGTAACGTCGGGGCACCCCAGTTGGAGCAGTTCCTCGCGAGCCTGGCATGACAGAGCAAGGAAACGCTGATTGCGCTTGATCAGCCATTGCAGGATGTTTCGCCCCTTCGCCCGCTGCAACTGACGCAGGTCGCCGAACGGGCCGGCGTTGGCCAATCGAACCATGGTCGGCTTGCCGCTCAAACGCCGGACAATCCCGGTCGCTACCGCTTCCCAAGGCGCTTGAACTGCCAGGGCCGCGTCATACTTGGCACCCGGCCGCAACAAACTGGCAACCAGCGAGCCGACAAAGGTGACACCGAACAAAGGGCCGAGCGAGAGTGTGCGGATGCAGCGGTGGATGGCGATGTTATCCACGCTGTCGTGGCGAGGCAGTCCTGACACCGGACGAGTGAGCACGTGTACGTCGTGGCCCCAGTGAGTCCAGCAACGCGCCAGTTGCAGCATCTGCCGTTCGGCCCCGCCGATCGTTGGGTGAAAGTGGCTCAGGCACACGGCGATGCGCAGCGGACACGTCTGCGGACTCCCCTGCTCTGCCACAGGGCGCGTTTGCTCTGCCGACATCGAACTACGTTTCACGTTCTGACCTCACACCGACGCTGCAATAGCTCTTGCGATGTGCAGGACGCTATGCCATGCTGAAGAGCGACGTACGATCCGGAAAATCAGTTTGTTGTTCTGGATGGTTGCCGCTCCCCTTGTCGTAATGGCCGACCGGCTGTTTGCCCTCCGGGGTCAACGCTCCTGCCAGTGGCAGGGCTCAACCCCGACAAGGTCCAGCGGTGGAAAACCACGGACAACTACTAAGTAGACACAATCGCCGCGAGTGTTACCAGCCAACCCGCCACCGCCGATCGAGGTTCATCCCCCACCACCCATACTGGCTCACGGGAGCTGGATGCGACGAGCGTGGACGGCTCTGGTGCGCGAACATCGTTTACCGACGGAGGTCTCCACACGACTGGAGCGACTCTGGATACGTTTGGGATGCCGTCACAAGACGATTGCCGTCGGTCCGCTCCGGTTCCGTGTTCGCCGGCTGACGGCCGACGAGCATTTCATTCGGGATATTCTCGTGGATCAGGAGTACACTCCCCGTGGGTACGCGATCGGTCCGAATGATCTGGTGATCGATGTGGGAGGCAATATCGGGTCGTTTGCGGTCTACGCCGGCCGCCAGGCGCCGGCCGGGCGAGTGGTATCGCTCGAGCCAATGGCGGACAACTACCAGCTGCTGATCCGCAATCTCGCCCGCAACGGATGTTCCCATGTGGCGGCTCGTCGAGCCGCTTTGGTAGCGCAGCGAGGCCCGGTCCGAGTGTATCGCAGCCAAGTTGGCACGGGGGGGCACAGCATTCGGCCTGACCTGGCGCTGCAGGATCAGGAATTCGAGGAGGTGGAAGGAATCACACTCGCTGATGTGATGGAGGAGTACCAGTTGGGGCACTGCGATTTCCTGAAGCTCGATTGCGAAGGAGCTGAGTTCGAAATCCTGCAGCAGATCGATCCGGAAATCTGTCGCCGCGTCCATAGACTGGTTCTTGAATACCACGTATTTCCGGGGAAGGACAAACACCAACAGGCCGGAGAACTGGTGACGCGACTCAGGGAGTTGGGTTTTTCCATCGATCACTACACCGATGTCATCGGAACCTATTGGGGAAGCATCTACGCTCGACGAAACGAGCTGAGCGAGCTTGATTCGGACACACGGGCATACAATGACGAATGACCAAGTACCCAATGACGAATGGAATGACGATTATTTCCGAATGCCGACCAGACTTGCCAATGCAAGACACGACTGAACTCGCTTCCCGTTCGACAATTCTCCAGTCGCATTTCCTTCGTCGTTGGGAATGATGCGCCTCCGAATTCCGATCGTTTCTCCTTGGATCCGTGAGACGCTCGGTCACAATCCACGCTATTGAGTCGGCACGTTGACAGTCAAGCGAGCGTAGGGAATCAGCTGTACGGGGCCCAACAGGCCTGACGGACGCGAGCAGTTCTCGCGTTCCAGGTGGTTCTTTAAAATGTTGGGCACCTCGATTCTCAGTGCGTTTCGACCTGGCTCGACGAGGTCGGTCACGTCAATTCTGTGCGGTGCGAACCAGCTGGTGCCGGCATGTCGGTCTCCGATCCAAATATCCGCCAGTTCGAACACGTCTCCCAGATCGAGCTCAAGTCCGAGATGATCTGCGGTCAGTTCCGTGGGGACGTCGACCGACACGGTGTAGGAAGCGGTTCCGGAGAAGTATTGCAGCGGTGTGATCGCCTGCCATGATGACAGCGTGTCGAGTTCGAGTTGAACGGACGCGTCAAGTCCGACTCCTCGCTCGGGACCAGCGGACACCCGCCAGCCTCGATTCACGTTGATGGGCGGAGGCACGTTAACCTGCAGCGACACCGTTCGGCCGTCCGAGAATGCCAGTCGGTGCGGCCGGCTGTCGCGCACGGACACGCGAAGTTGTTCTTGATTCAAGGGGACGACTTCCGCGCCATCGCAGTTGACGCAGTGCACGGCCGACACGGGCTCGGCGAACACCACGATCGCCGAACCCAGCGCCGGGATGTCCAACATCACTTCCGTCCGGTGATCGGCAAACCGATAGACTCCGGCGGGAAGCGTTGTGCCGCATTCGGCGTCCCACAACTCGGCAGAGAGTCCCGTGTGAGGAAATGACACCCAGCCGCTGAACGGGTCTCCCCAGTTCATCAGGAAGTAGATATCGGCCCCCGCGATGCGACGATGCTGAAAGCTGAGGTTCGCCGCAATGGGGGACCAACGAACGGAGCGAACATCGGCGGCCACCTTCGACCACTCGGTGGCTGAGGTGGAAAGGTGGATGATCTTCCCGCGATCTGTCGCCTGCCGCAGTCGATGCTGAAGTTGCTTGACTTGTTCAACGCCCTCTCGACCCTCAGCAGCGTCAGGCCAGTTCTGGGAGGAGACTGCCGCTTCGCGCGACCAGTACACCTGAACTCCGCGCTCAGCGGCGTCGAGCAGCCAGGCGATTTCGTTGGGATGATGTGGCGCGTCGAGCACTAGAATGTTCTGTGGCTCAGCGGTGTTCTCGTTCGGAACCGCAGCCACCTGCGGCAACAGCTGCCGGCTCAGGCCGTCAATCGCGTTGAGCGCCGACACCGGCTGATCCTCGGCCTGGGCAAACGGTCCGTCAGGTGGATTGGGCCTGACCGGATAGACCAGCAGATCGGCCACGGGCCGACCCGATTGGAGGACGAACTGACTGCGGGCTACCCAAGTCGAAAACCGATTCAGGTAAGGCCACCACGGCACATTGCGGTTCAGATGCACTTCGGCATACATGCGCCAGCCGGGTGCTGGCAAGCCAGGGGGAGAATAGCTGAAGCTGTGCATCTGGATCCGATTGATGCCACGTGCGAAATGCGCGTTGGCGTGCGATCGCAGCAGGGCCAGATTGGTTTCCCACTTACGACTGGCGTCCTCCAAGGTACTTCGATGCTGCCGCTCGCCGTCAAGCAGCAGGTTACTCCGATGACCACTGATGAACGTGAAGGCCTCGGCGCTGACAATGGGCTTGCCGAGCAGATGTGCCGTCCAGACTGCTTCCGGCAGACAGACCTCTTCTTCGATCTCCGGGATATCGCAGGCGGCATAGGCCTCGAAAAAGTCACGAGCCAGTCCTCGGCCTCGTACTTGAGGCCGATGGCGCAGGCCGCGGGCGTGGAGGTAGTCGGTGACGGTCTGGTAGAAATTCTGTTGGACCGTGAAGCGTTCCGCCATTTCCATGCGCTCGAGCACTTGTGCACGATCGGGACCGTATCCTTCAAGGCAATAGAGTCGAGCCTTCAGGTCTTCGTTGTGCAAGGCGGCATAGGTATCGAAGAGCGCCGGCGAGCAATACCTTCCGGTGGATGAGGGAGTGTATTCCCAGCTGTCGGTGGCCACCTCGGTCAACGTGGTTCCAAAGTATTTGGCCACGTAAGGTTCAATTCGACTGAAGAGGTAGTTCAGGTGAAACAGCACCGCGTCACGAGAGCCGGGATCGGCTTCCGGTCCGTTGCCCTTGTCACAGATTCCTCCCAACGTGTAGTGATAGATGCCAATCAACCATCGCCCCGCCGGGACTTCCCACTCGAGTGAGCCTTGTAAATCGACTTGATCGCTGAGGTCACGGAACGAATCGGGGACCACTTGCTGGTCGGCCGTCTCCGACGCGATTTGCCAGGCAAAGACCATGGCACCGGCGGGTACTGACAGGTTGCCACGAGGGAGTTTTCTGGGACCATCCAGGACCTGTGAATCAGACTGCAGATGTTTGGCTCGGTACCGGTCTGTGATCCACGGTCCACCTGGCGGCCATCCCATGCCGAGATTGATGGCCAGCTTCAAACCGCAGCGTTTGGCTTCGGCACACGTGTGTGCCAGCATTTCGCAGAACTCGGGCGACAGATACTCGAGTTTTTTCTGACCCAGCTCTTGCCAGCCTTCAGGGGCGAACCAGGGCGGAGTGAAACCTGGGAATCCGTCGGCCACGACAAACCGCAGTTCAGCACCGGCGATTCCAGCGGAAACCAATTCGCCGATCTCGCGAGTAATCTCCTCGCGCGATACGACGTTGTCAAACCAGAACCAATAGACCCACGGTCCCGCCTCTCGCGGCGGCTGGGCAAATCCAGCACGCAACGCCGCAATCTCCTGGACGCGATCGTCCTGCCCGGACGGACGTGGCGGTTCGTCCGCCTGGAGGTGCTGAGCCAGCAACAACAGTGTGGCAAGGACAGCTGCGCCAGACCAGTTTCTGATATCCGTCGGCATGAGACAATCTTCTCCTAACAGGACAGCGACAGTTTTCGACATAAATGCTGGACCCCAACGGCCTTGTGCCGTTGGTGAATCCGCTGGACGGCTCGAGGCCACTGCCCCGAACAACAGCCTTCCTTTCCCTCGAATCGCTTGGGAAAGCGGCGGTTCGAGGGAAAGGAAGGCATACAGAGTGGACGACGTCGTGCTAGCTCTCCATCTAATAATTCACCACGAGAGGCGAGCTCTCGTGGGGTCCGTTTCGCCGTAGGTCGCAGCCAGTAAAGCGGTTCGGCGGACGGAGGAATGTCAAAGTGTCACTGTCCAGCTGAGGCGAGCCGAGAGTTCCCAGTCGCTGGTGGATTGTCAACCTCTGGAGCGAATGGAAATTCCGTCAGGCCTGGATCACAGTACATGTCGTTTCGCAACAGTGGGAGCGCTCGTGACACGCTGACATCTAGCCGGACAAGACGTCGACTTCATTCTTGCGTATCGCTGCCGACTTCTCCGTGGAACACGGGCCTTCACTGCGAAGTGCGTGATGGAATCGTCTTGCGGAACTCGTCGATCTGCAGGCCGATCTGATCGCACGGGATGTTCTGGAAGCCTTGCTGCAATGGGGCTGCATCGGGCTTGAGTCGGAAATCCAGTTTGTCAGGCGCGAGAAACCCGGGGTCTTCACCGACGAAGTTCTCCTCCAATTTCAACCACGATTCCTGGGCGTGCCAGCCAATCTCCAACCACTTGCCGACGCAGATGTTGCGCGCGATGACATTGTCTTCCGGAGGCACTCCGTCCCGCGTTGCGTAGTAGCGGTCCAGGTTCTTGATGGCCGGATACCGCATCCGGTAGAGTTCCTGTGGCATGGCGTCCAGGTTCTCTTTCATGTAGCCATAGACCATGTTGAACCAGACCGGCGACTTGTCGAGTCCTCGGCCGTCAATACGCACGGCCGGGTCGCAGTCGACGAAGATGTTGTTCTCCACCCGGTGATCGCGTCCGCCGCCGATGAACATGGCCCAGTGCACCTTGAAGAAGACATTTCCAATGACTTCCGTGCCGCTCACGCAATCGTCCATGTAGACGCCCATGGAGCCCATGCCGACTCCACCCGTGTGATGGATGAGGTTATGCCGGAGCTGATTTCCTCGGCACGTCCAGTCTCGGCCGGTATAGATGGCACCCACATCTCCAGTCTCCAGGGCAATATGGTGGATCTCATTGAGTTCAATCAAATGCTCATTTCCACCAAACAGAATGGCACAATGCGGATGGTCATGGATCAAGTTGTGGGCGACGCGAATTCCCACGCCACTGACCAGCACTGCCGGCACGTAGCACTTGGACCAGCGTCCTTGACGCTGGAAGTGGCAGTTCTCGACCACATGATGCGCGGCGGTCAACGTCTGACGATCGCCACCGGATACGACGACGCCTCCGTCACCCGTGTCCATGATATCGCAGCTCACCACCCGATGATCTGTGCCACCTTCCACGCGCACGCCCCAGTTTCCCAGGTCGCGAAGCGTACATCCGGTCAGGGAGTTGTTTGTGCCTCCCTTGATCTCGACGCCGTTGGAACGTGCGGCTTCGAAGATCAAGCCTTGCACGGTGATATGCGAGGCGTCCGTTAGCCGGAGAAAGGGCTCGCCCAGCAGTGAGAGAATCACCGGGGCATCGGCGGGAGAGTTCGCAGGCGGCCAGAAGTACAGCTTGCCCGCTGCGCGATCAAGGTACCATTCGCCCGGCTGATCAAGTTCCTCCAGCACATTGAGAAAGTAGAATCGTTGCCCAGTGCGAAAACCGTAGAGCCCATAGGGCGCATGTGTGGTTACCAGCCGCTGATCGAGATCGATCTTCGCAACTTGCTCATAAGAGTTTGCCCAATCCCAGGACCAGTAACCATGAACCCACACGTTGCTGGTGTCCTTCCAACGCCGTGGACGGTCTCCGCCGTAGAAAAACCCGTCTTCCAGTGTGCCGATCTTGCCTCCGTGTCCGTCGTCTTGTGCACGAGCTAATGGAAACCCTTCAATCTGAGCCCATTGGCCGTCATTGGGCCAGCGTGCCAGTGTCATGGGAACGCCGGCAACAAACAACTCGCAGTGCGCAACCGTCGCAGGGCGTGAGAAGCCACGCGACTTCAGCTCGCCGAACTCTCGCAGCCCCAACGCATGCAGATCGATTTCCAGCACATGCTCGCGGGCCGCTTCAGCGAACCGCTGGAGCACGTCGCGATCGGAAACGGGTTGGAAACCCTCCAGCGAACGACCGCCGATGAGGCGAGCTTGCTCGCCGGGATACGCCTTCCAGACGATCGCCGTCTGCGCGCTGCCGGAGTCGGCCGACGTCAGTTCCAGGGGAGTTGAACGGAGATAGTCTCCGCCGCGCAGCCAGATGGTGACGCCGTCGGCATCGAGCTGTCCCGATTCCTTACAGACGCGGACCGCGTCGCGCGCCATTTCAAGTGTTGCAAACGGTTGAGCTTCTGTACCCGGGTCCGAGTCGTTTCCTGTGGGCGAAACATAGAAATCCATTCCTGAAACACAGTGAGTGCGAGATAGCAGGCAGGTGATGACGATCGCAGCGACAGCGAGGTGGTGCATGGTGATCCTCTTGGTGTGGGACAATGGCCAACGGCGGACAAACTGTATCTTCCTGCATTCTGCTGTGTCGTACCAGTCCGCTGCGGACTGCTGCATCGACGACTTCACTGGCGACGGACGGCCCGACATTATCTGTATCGGAGCCTCGACGCGAAACGTGAAGTTGTATGAGAACCTGGGACCGTAGCCGGCGACCCGTCGGGCGGTGGTCGTCGTGGCACTCGAGTCCCATCAAGGTGCCTCGGGTGCCGCGGAGAGGATGCCGATGCGCCAGGGAAACTGGCCGTAGCCTTTGCCGGACTTGTTCGCCTCGAGCATCCCCTGAAACACGAATTTCAGGTCGTGCAGGTCGACGACGAGGTGTTCGTCATAGCCGTCGCGGATGAGTTCTCCATGACTGACGTTGTCGGTCCACGGCTCGACTCCCGTTGCCGGACGGATGTTCTTCCAGCCGGCAAAGGGCCGATCCTCGCTGTCAGCGAGCGGTGTCCACGAGCCATCGAGCGAGTCCGCCACATAGGCTTTGTAGTACCTGCGTCCATCCTGCTCGACGATGGTCAGGTACTGCTGCGAGCCTTGGATCCGATACGTGTGACTGGCCTCGAAGATGGCCGCCTGCAGGGCAACCTGGCAGTGGCTGAAGCCACGGGGGAATTCCTCCAGCTGAGTCCACATCCGCCACATCCGGCCGTCCAGGCTGGTGTAGAACAGATAAGCGCGCTCGCTGTCGCAGATGATCCAGTAGTCGAGGCCGCCGACCTGGCGTGGATCGTCGGAGCCGCCGTCGAGAATCGGCTGCGCCTTCGTCCACGATGTGGGGTCGGAGAGGTTCGATGTGGTTGAGTAAGCAACCCACATCTTGTCGGCTCCCGGCACTCCCATCTGGTAAACGAGATACCACTTTCGATGAGGTGTGAAATAGAAGACCTGTGGCGCGCAATAGTAGTCACTGTCGCTGATCTGGAGGATTGTACGCTGAGCCTGGTTGGCATCCTCCCATTGGGCGAATGAACAGTATTCGATGGCGGAGCGTTTGGGGAGCTTGGCCGTCATGAAGACGTGCCATTGTCCTTCGTAGAAGACCACGCTGGGATCCTTCTGTGCGCGGCTTGGTTCAACCGATCGCTGTTCTGGAGCGATCCATGGCGCTGAGTACTCCCACGTGCAGGGCACCGTCACTGCGGGAGGCTCCAACGGCGGTGCAGCGAGCGCCCCGTGCACTGCGAGTCCAAGTGAAGCGCTCACCGATACGAGCAGCGTGAAGCGGACAATAGGGTGACATGGTGTCGGAGTGGAGTTCAGAACACACATCAGCGACTTTCCCCTTCGTCTTCTTTCGTCATTGGGTGTTTCGTCATTCGTCATTGGGTGTTTCGTCATTCGTCATTTCCCCAAGGGTATCGCTGGCCGCAAGAGCGACAGTTTGGCTCAGTGTCCGTCAGGGTGTGCTTCACCGTGGTCCAGCGGTTCGATATGCGAGCTGATGCGCAGTCGATAGCCAGACATCATCTGATCCAGACGCTGTTCGAAAAGCGTGACGGCATCATGGGCCTTTCTGACGGTGCATTCCCCGTCAACCAAGACATGCAGTTCGACCCAGATTTCGTCATTGAGCAGTCGTGCTCGCAGTTCGTGGACCTCCTTGATCAAGCTCCCCGCACGGCAGGCTGCCACGGAGGACTCGAGTTGGTGGTTCAAATCAGGGGGCATGCGATCCATCAGGCCGGCGACGGAAGATCGCAGCAGTGAAAAGCCACCTGCCATGATGAAGAACCCGATGGCAATGGCTGCCACAGGATCCAGCACCGACCGGCCAGTGAGCCAGACGAGAAACAGCCCGACGATTGCGGCCGCGGTCGTGTAGACATCGGTCAACACGTGTTTGCCGTTGGCGACCAGTACGATCGAGTGGTGCTGCTTGCCGACATACATCAACGCGGCTCCCAAGGCCAGATTGACCAGAGCCAAAGCGACGGTGATGACGATTCCGATTCCGACTTCGTTGAGATGAACGCCGCGGAGCAGTCCGACGACTCCGCTTCCCATCACCGCCAGCGAAGCAACGAACACGAGCGCCCCTTCAAAACCGGCGGAGAAGAAGCTGATGCGTCCGTGTCCGTACGGATGGCAATCGTCGGCAGGTTGGAGCGAATACCAGAGGCTGAAGGCCGCGAACCCCGTCGCGGCCAGGTGCACGACCGATTCACTCGCGTCCGCGAGGATGGCGGCGCTACCGGTGATGAAGTAGGCCGTGAGTTTCCCTGCCAGCATGAGCAGGGAAACTCCCAGGCTGATCCCCATCACCACATAGCGAACGTCCATGAAGCCCTTCCTATTTCCGCGAACGCTGCTCCAGCTTAGTGAAGAAATCGCGGAAGATCGGATCACGATTGACGAACGTGACGACGCGGATCAGGTGCCGCGACTGGTCGAAACTGAGCGTGTAGTTGTCGGTGACGATCGGGCTGTGCACCAGATCCGACGGGAGTTGCTGCGGATGGATCAGCCAGGCCACTGCGGTCATGTCCCAGAGCACTTTGGACCACGCGAAGTGATCGGGATGATAGTCCTTGAAGATCTGCAACAAGTAGTCGCCGATCGCGCCCCGCCCGCCGACGTACCGTTCCATCTCCGGAACGGTCGTGGCGAAGTGGGTGACAACCGGAGTGCAGGGCAACTGAACGAAAGGCACTCCGCAATCGAAGATGGTTCTTGAAGCGGGAAGGTCCTGATGATAATTGAACTCGCGCTGATGGGGAAACTGATGCCCGTTGCCTCCCAGCCACACGATCACGATGTTCTGAATGATGGACGGTTCGAGCAGAATCGCATTGGCCACGTTGGTGATGGCTCCCACAGCCACCACATACAGTGGATCGTCCGGGCTGCTCTTTCTGGCTCGGGCAATCAGGTCTTTCGTCGCCGGACTCTCCTCCGGATGCTGAGGGTCGAGATAATGAGTACTTCCCTTGAACGCAAAGCCTTCGGGGGACTTGTCCAGGCGACTGAGAATGCGACCGATCTCTTCATAGCTCTTCTCCATGCCGTCACCCGGGCCTTGGGAGCGGTCGTTCGTGAACGGTGCGGCATACACCGCCTGCACATCCAGCTCGGGCGAGATCAGGGCGTAGACCACCGCAAACTGATCGTCGATTTCATTGTAAGTGTCGGTGTCCAACACCATGCGTACCGGCCGCTGGGTCGGCGGCTTGAGCATCTCGATACGCTGCCCTTCCGATATCACGGGAAACTTCTGGCCAGAGACGGATCCGGCCAAAGCCATGAAGAAAAGTGGAGTCAGTCCGAAAAGCAGTGATCTCATGGTTGATTCTCTCCAGTCAATAGAAACCTGCCGTCATGTCAACTCGGCGAGATTCAATCCACACAGTCGAAGTCGATCGGAACCGGCAGGAAGCACAGAGTGCGGTCACCATCGCGTACTACGCCGCCCTCCAGCGTACCAGAATGCAAAGGGGATTTGGAGCGGATAAGAAGCGGCCACAGAAAAAGCCGGGAAAAACCCCTTCGCGCGTAGTCGTAGCGCGGACTTCAGTCCGCGACCAATACCGCATCCACGTAAGACCGAGCCGGTAGCGCGGACTTCAGTCCGCGACGAATCCGGCGTCTGCCTCCGACCTGTGCAGCAGGCACTTCGAAGTGTGAATTGTCGCCGCACGAACTCCGGTCCGCGACCCGTACGGTACCGATGTCCGTCGACGACCGCATCCTCGCTGGCCACGCCCAGGTGGGCCGCACGAGCAGGTCAGCTCATGCTGCCGACCGCATATCTCGGCCAGATGTCTGCTGCGCATCAGATTCCGGAGAATCTGCTGCGGCACTGCTGCGCAATCAGTTCGGCCGCTTCTTCTTCGCTGGTGTGGACCCGATTGATCACGAGATCGTACAAATGGGGATCTCCAACCTGATGGTTGAAGGCGCTCTTGATCAGGTCTTGCCGGCCTTTGTCTGTTTCGCGAATTAGCCGCCGTGCCTCGGCTTCCGAGCAATTCAGGACCCTGCAGAGGTGTCGAATGCGCATCGGAAGTGGTGCGACGATGTAGACCGAGAGGCCTTTCTCGGGAGGCAGGAAGAACTGAGCTCCTCGTCCGACAAACACGGTATTGGCATGCTGTGCGGCCAGGAGCACCATTTCGCCCAGGTGGACAATGTACTCCGATCGCGTGACCAGACGCGGATCGAGCCATTTGCCGAACACTTCGATCAACCAGTTGGAGGTTTTTTCGTCGATCATGTTCAGCAGGTCGCGCCGCAGGTTGTACTTGTCGGCCATATGGTCGAGCAGTTCACGGTGCAAGACGTCCCAGCCGAGCAGATCGCCGACACGTATGGCGATGGAGCCGGCGCCTGCCCCTGCCTCACGCGAAATGGCCACATAAGGATGGACTTCCATTGGCAGACTGGAGCTGGCTTGCTGCTCCATGCGCCGACGCTGGGCTTCGAGTTTCAACGACCATTCCTGCACACGCTGCTCGGCCAGACGAGAGGCCGACGTGTCGGATGCCGTGGTTGACTTGATGATACCCATGATAGAACTCCCCTTTTGACATGAGCGGCTCGACCGCCGCGGAACCGGACGTGAGATGGAAGATATTTCTCCACCGGGCAGGGGAGCGGATTGTTTGACGGACAGCTCAACTGCCCGGAAGTTGACTCACACCTCTTCCTACTATCCTACCAACCGAACGTCGGAAAACCGAACATTTCCTTCGGCTGGCTCAGAAGATTCCTGTCCTGCCGGACACCGAAAACGGGCCGAAGCGACGGCTCAACAGGGGACGGCGCGGGTGGTTGGGGCATTTAGGATAGTTGTGCGTCTCCCCAACCGTCACGCCGGTTGGTACACTGCCGGGGACGGTGTTTCTGGCTGCAAGCGGATCATCCACGATAAAAGGAGCATTTGATGAAGCGACGAGAGTTTCTGGCGGCGTCCACGGCTTTGGGGCTGGCCCCCTTGGCCACCGCGGTGGCGGATGATCAGGAGTCCGGCGACCGCGAGTACTATGAACTGCGGCAGTATCACATTGAAACGCAAGAGCAGAGAGCGGGCCTGGAGAAGTTCGCCGGTGAGGCCGCCGTGGGGGCCTTGAACCGTGCCGGGATCCAGCCGGTGGGCGTGTTTGTCCCCGTCGAGGGACTGAGTCCCGTGTATATTCTTATGCCTCACAAGTCGTTGGCTTCGGTCGTGACGTTGGTACAGCGATTGGGTGAGGACTCGGAGTTCATGAGCCGGGGCGCGGAGTTTCTCAAGGCACCCGCCGAGCAACCGGCCTACACGCGCATGGAAAGCTCGCTCATGGTCGCGTTCAAAGGGATGCCGCACGTCGAACGACCTGTTACGTCACCCGACCGGATTTTCCAGTTGCGTATCTACGAGAGTCCCAGCATCATCACGGGACAGAAGAAGATCGAGATGTTCAACGATGCTGGCGAGATTGCCATCTTCCGCCGAGTAGGCCTGCACCCGGTGTTCTTCGGCGAGACGCTGGTTGGCGGCAAGATGCCCAACTTGACCTACATGCTCTCCTTTGAAAGCGAAGAGGAGATGAAAGCCAACTGGGGCAAGTTTGGAGCCGATCCCGACTGGCAGCGGTTGCGGAAGATGGAAGAGTATGCGGACAAGAAGATTTTGAGCAACATTACGAACTTGATTCTCAAGCCGGCCGAGTGCTCACAGATTTAGCGATGACGATGGCCTGGGATGTTGTTGTGATTGGAGCGGGAGCGGCGGGGTTGTTAGCCGCCGCCCGCGCGGCGGAACGAGGCCGCCGCGTGTTGCTGCTGGAGAAGAACCGCAAGCCGGGCGTCAAGATCCTGATGTCGGGAGGGACGCGGTGCAATCTGACGCACGCGGCCCAGGCTCGCGATATCGTCCGGGCCTTTGGACAGCAAGGGTCGTTCCTGCATTCCGCACTGGCGACCCTGGGGCCACGTGACGTTGTCGAGCTGTTTGAAGCGGAGGGAGTTCTGACGAAGGTCGAGCCGGGAGGCAAGGTTTTTCCGGCCAGTGACAAAGCGCTCGACGTACTGGCGGCCCTGGTGCGTCGGTTGCAGCGCAGCGGAGCGGTCTTAGCGCTGGACGAACCGGTGAGGGACCTCGCGGCGGAGCCGAGCTCGCCGTTTCAGGTCTGTACATCCCGCCGGACCGTTTCTTGCGATCGTGTGCTGCTCACTACCGGAGGCCAATCGTATCCGGGGTGTGGCACCGCCGGAGATGGCTATGTGTGGGCTCGGCGCTTGGGACATACGATCGTTCCCCCCTGCCCTGCCCTGGTGCCGGTGACGATTCGTGCCGACTGGGCTAAAGCGCTACGGGGAATTACGATTCCCGACGTGGTGGTCAGTGTGAAGTGTGTGGAGCCTGAGCCGATTGGCGGAAAGCAGCGTCGGGAGACGATGCAGCAACGGGGTTCCTTTCTGTTCGCGCATTTCGGTCTTTCGGGTCCGGCGGTCCTGGACGTCAGCCGCTTTGTTGCTCGACACGAAAAGCCCCGCTCGCTGGTGCTGCAGTGCGATTTTCTGCCCGATGTGAGTTCGGAACAACTGAACCACCGGTATCAGGAGTCAGCTCAGCATGCGGGTCGAAAGCACGTGGCCGCCCTCCTGGCGGAAGACTTGCCGCGACGCCTGGTCGAGGCGCTGATGGTTCAGTCGCAGGTGCCACTGGAACGGACCGCAGCGGAACTCAACCGTGCGGAACGAGCCAAGATGACCGAGGCCCTCAAGGCAACACGCTTTCCGCTGACCGGCACGCTGGGATTCGAAAAGGCCGAAGTTACCGCAGGCGGCATCGCTCGTGACGAAGTCGATTCGCATACGATGCAGAGCAAGATCGTTCCGCGTTTGTACCTGGCAGGCGAGGTGCTGGATCTGGACGGTCCGATTGGCGGGTACAATTTCCAGGCCGCGTTCAGCACGGGATGGCTGGCTGGTGAGAACGTGTAGGACGCCGCCAAGGTTGATCGACCAGAAGATATACCAGCAGCGCCAAACCCGTTGCGACCAAGGTGACGGGCAATTGTAGTGCTCCGATCCGCGGCACTGGCTCGAGGAAGGATTCGTACCCGACAACGGTGTGGGCCAGCCAGACGACGGTGCCTGTCAGCATACTCAGCACACCGGCGACTCGATGCCGCGGGACGGTGTACAGTCCCAGCATGAGCGGAACAAACAGGCCGACCAAGGTCAGTGAGTAAGCGTCCTCGAGCAATTCGTACGCGTTCTCACCCAGATAGGCCATGACGAGGCTTCCTGCCGCAACCAGCAGCACAGCCAGACGATTGATGCCGAGCGAATGTTGCTGTGAATAGTGAGGCACAAGTTTGGCCACGATGTTTTGGGCCAGCACACTGGCCGGTGAGAGAATGGCGCTGTCGATGGTGGAGAGAACCGCTGACAACAATGCGACGATGAAGATCACCGCCAGAACGGGACTGAGAAAGGAACGTGCCAATGCTGGCAGGATCGCGCTGCGGACCGAGTCGGGAAACAGCAGGTCAGCGGCCAGAGCCAGGACCAGGGGTAACGTACCCAGCACCACATAAGCAGCGCCGGCGATCAGGCAGGCCCACGTGGCGGTCTTGGCCGACTTGGCTGAAAAGACTCGCTGCAGCAGATCCTGACCGGGCACATTGCCCAACGCTCCGGTGGCGAACACGCCGAGCCAGCCGAAGATCGCGGCCAGATCGCGGCCAGGGATGAGCGCCAGTTTCTCGGCCGGCGTGCGGTGGGCGATCGTCTGCAGGCCATGCCACACGCTGCCCCCTCCCAGTTCGCTGAGGGTGACGGAAGTCAATACAATCAGGCCGAAAATCACCAACAGAATCTGCACGGCGTCCGTTAACGTCACCGACCACATCCCGCCCATCAAGGTGTAACCTGTGCCGACGACGGCGACGATCGGCAGGCCAATCTCCAGCGGAATGTTGAAGAACAGGTGGAGCACTTCCGCCAAGGCCACAAACTGAGCGGCGATCCACCCGAAGTAGCTGGGAACGAGCACCAGGGCGGAAAGCACTTCCGCCACGGGGCCAAACTTCAGCCGGAAGAAATCGGAGACCGTCAAGAGCTTCATTCGCCATAAGGGACCGGCGACAAACAGCCCGGCAAAGATCAAGCAAAAACCGGCGCCGTACGGGTCCAGGGCGGCAGCTTGAAGTCCGTCCGCTCGCACTTCGTCCGACACGGCCAGCAGCGTGCCGGCTCCGAACCAGGTTGCCAGAATGGTCATCCAGGCCAGCGACAGGGGGAGTCGCCGACCAGCGACCAGGAAGTCCTCCGTGTCGTGGATGCGGCGTTGGGCAAAGTACCCGATCGCGTACATCACGATCAGATAGATCGCGATCGTCGTAGCCAACAACCATTTCAGGGATGGTTCGACAGTTAACTGCATGGGGCGAACAGCCTTAGGCACAGGGGAAGAACAAGTTCGGCGTTTCCGTTGTAGCCACGCTCGCGCAGAGCGTGGGAGTCCGGCCAACTACCGAAGTTATTCTTCCCGCGTTCCTAAACGATCCATGGTGATTGTCTGGTTCTCAGGTTAACGTATTGGCCACGGCGGTTCCACGTCGGATTGAGGGCCACTTCGGATCGAGGGCAAGGTGGTGCAGGGAATGGCCTCGCTCGCCATTGGGGGAGTTTTCTGTCGAGGCGCTGGCAGTGGCTGCTGAGAGGGGCCGGATGGGCGATGGGTTGCGCGGTCGCTGCGCGATACAATCGAGTCTTTAGGCACGAAAGAAGAACAAACTCGGCGTTTCGCTTGTAGCCACGCTCGCGCAGAGCGTGGGAATCCGGTAACTACCGAAGTTATTCTTCCTGCGTTCCTTAGCCGTGGGCACTGTGCGAGGATTGCGATCGGTGGAACTGAAGGGTGACAAGCCGCTGCTGTTGGCGATGCAGGCGATCGACAAATCGTTTCCCGGTGTGCACGCGCTCAATCGCGTCTCGCTCGAGCTATCCAAAGGCGAGGTCCTGGCGCTGGTAGGAGAAAACGGAGCGGGAAAGAGCACGTTGATTCGCATTCTTGGCGGCGCCCATCAGCCCGATCGTGGCGAGATCCTGCTGGATGGGAGGCGAGTTCATATCAGCAGCGCTACGATCGCGCAGGATGCAGGGATTTCGATCATCCATCAGGAGTTCAACCTGATTCCCGACCTGACGGTTCGCGAGAATATTTTCTTGGGGCGGGAGCGGACGCGGCTCGGCCTGATCCGCGCGGCGGACGAAATGCGTGCTGCCGCAGCGCTCTTCGAACGAATCGGCATGCCCATTGATCCCGGCGCTCGGTGTCGGGATCTGACGGTGGCGCAGCAACAGGTGGTGGAGATCGCCAAGGCGCTGTCGGTTCGTGCTCGGATCCTGGTGATGGACGAACCGACCGCCGCGTTGGCGCAGACGGAAGTCGAGCGGCTGTTTGCCATCATCCGCGACATGCGCGCCGCTGGTCTGGGGGTGATCTACATCAGTCACCGCCTGGATGAGATCTTCGCAATTGCCGATCGTGTGATGGTCCTGCGGGACGGACAGCGCGTGGGTGAGTCGCCGATCGGTCACGTCTCGCGTGAGAGACTGATTGAGCTGATGGTCGGTCGGCCGTTGGAGGCCGAGTTTCCGCCGCGCACGTCGAAAATCGGGGCTGAGCGGTTACGGGTTGAAGGCCTCTGTCGCGGAAAGTACGTGCGAAACGTGCGTTTTGCGGTGCACGAAGGGGAAGTGCTCGGCTTCGCCGGACTGGCTGGTGCCGGGCGAACCGAGACGATGCGGATCGTCTTTGGTGCCGATCGAGCTGATGCGGGGCAAGTTTACGTCAAGGGCGTCCCGGTTGCGATTCGCACCCCGCGAGATGCCATTCGTCAGCGCATCTGCCTGCTGACCGAAGACCGTAAGACACAGGGCCTGATTCTGCAGCATTCGGTGCGCGAGAATTTCGGTCTCCCGAATCTGGACCGCTTTCACCATGGTCCGTGGCTCGACCAGCGCCGTGAGCGGAGGGAGGCGCAGGAGTATGTCGACCGACTACGAATTCGCGTCGTCAGCCTGGAGCAACTGGCAGCCAATTTGTCGGGCGGGAACCAGCAGAAGGTGGTCTTGGCCAAGTGGTTGGCATGCAATTCGGATATCGTGATCTTTGACGAGCCAACCCGTGGTATTGATGTGGGGGCGAAGTATGAGATCTATCTGTTGATCAACCGGCTGGCTGCCGAGGGGAAAGCGATCATCATGATCAGCAGCGAACTGCCGGAAATTCTGGGCATGAGCGACCGGATCGTGGTGATGCATGCGGGGCAGATTGCCGGTGAGATTACTGACGTGAAACGAGCCACACAAGAAGATATCTTGTCGTTGGCGATCGCCTGAGATGCCAGAGAAGATACCAACGCCCTGGGGCGGCAGGTCCGCCAAGTGAAAAAGGGAAAACGCCATCCATTGGCCCGCTCCCGTTGGTCGCTCGGCAGATATGGGCGCACGGTGCGCGCATGGTACACAGTATAGCTCTGATGAAGGCGGGAGTCAGGTTTCGTGCAAAGATTCTTCGATGACTATGGAATGATTGTCGTGCTCGCACTGCTCTGCGCGCTCTTCAGCATACTGACACTGAAAGAGCGGCTGCCCGATGGAGCGGAGGCGGCAGAGCAACTGGTAACCCAGGTGCGAGACAACTGCAATCCGTCGGATATTGTGGTCGTGGTCGGAGCGAGCAAGCAGGAAACGGAGACGATCGCTCTAGCGGTGGGCGAGGAACTGAAGCGTGGTGGGTATCAGCAAGTGCACGTGGTCGTCGGCACGCCGCGAGAATTGCGTGAGACCCTGGACCGCATCAGCTCGCCGGGATCCCGGATCGCGGCCGTCGTCACTGGTGGCGAAGTCGCGACCTGGCGCGTCATTGAGCAGCTGGCCACGAACTATCCGGAAAGCCGCGACTTCAAGTTGTTGACGCCGACGACGTACCTGTGGCCCGATTTCCTGAAACGGACGAATCTATTGGCCATCGTCGATCGCATTGTCGTGATTGCGGTCATCGCCATCGGCATGACGATGGTGATCATTACGGGTGGTATCGACCTGTCGGTGGGGAGTCTGATCGCGCTGTCGGCGGTGACGGCGACACTTCTGATGAAGCGACTGGGCGGTCAATCCGCTCCTGCCTGGGTGGTGGCGGCGGGGTTTGCCGCCGGTGTGCTCGTCTGTTCTGCCATGGGGGCTGTTGGCGGCGCCATTGTGGCACGATTCAAAGTAGCGCCGTTCATTACGACGCTCAGCTTCATGATGATGGCGCGTGGTTTGGCGCTGCGGTTTTCCGGGGGATTTTCCATCTACCAGGTTCCTCAGGCTCTGCCCTGGTTGGGACAGGGGCGTTCGCTGGGGGTTCCCAATACGGTCATCTTGCTGGTCGTGCTTTACATTGCGGCACACATCTTCATGTCGCGCACGCGGATGGGGCGTTACATTTACGCCGTGGGAGGCAACGAAGAAGCGGCTCGGCTCTCGGGCGTCCCCGTAGCCTCCGTTCTCGTGTTCGTGTACTTGATCAGTGCTCTCGCGGCTGGCCTGGGAGGGGCAATCCAGGCTTCGCAACTCAACACGGGCACTCCGAATATGGGGGCGATGTACGAACTGTACGTGATTGCTGCCGTCGTGGTGGGGGGGACAAGCCTGGCTGGTGGATCGGGGCGCATTCTGGGCACTCTGATTGGAGCGTTCATTATTTCCGTGATCCAGAACGGAATGAATCTGCTCGGGATGGAGAACTCCTCCCAGATGATCGTGTTGGGGGCCGTGATTTCCTTGGCCGTCTTGATCGACAAGCTTCGCAGTGGTCGGCGGATCAGCGACTTCCTGCGGGTAGGTACGGCGCTTAAAGACTGAGACGGAGCGGGAAAACGCACCGGTCCGTTTGTTTTCATCCCGTCTCTCTCGATAGAATGGATCCCACAAGTGAAGTCGCGGGGCAGCTGGTGGTGGCCTGGTGCCCTTGACGAGACTTCGGCAGATCGCTCGGCTCGATTCACTTCGCTCAAGGAATGATGTGCATGGTTCGTCGACAGTTCATCAGCGCGTGGTTGGCCTCGGTTCTGATCCTCGGTCTGGGATCCTGCGCGAAAGACACGCAGCCGTCGCCAGAGACTCAGGTTACGTCCAAAGGGAAGATTGGCATGACCTGTATGGATCTGACCAATCCCTTCTTCAAACTCATCGCCAACGTGATGGAGGAGGAGGCGGCGAAGTACGGGTATGAGTTGATTGCCCTGAGCGGTGATCTCGACCCGGCCAAGCAGAACGACCAGATGTCCGACTTCGTGTCGCAGGGTTGCGCGGCGATTTTCTTGAACAGCGTCGACTCCAAAGCGGCCGGCGAAGGGGTCAAGAAGGCACATGCGGCGGGGATTCCGGTGTTTACCTTCGACGTTCAGGTCACGGACGAGGAAGCCAAGGACTTGATTGTTTCCCATATCGGCAGCGACAACTACCAGGGAGGCCAGCTGGCGGCCGAAAGCATGATCAAGGTGACGGGCGGCAAGGGAAAGGTCGCGATCATGACCTATCCCGAAGTAACTTCGTGCATCCTGCGTCGGAACGGTTTCCTGGACTATTTGAAGGATCACAACAGCGAGTTGGAAATCGTGACCGAGCTCTCGGCCAAGGGAAATCGGAACGACGGCCTGGCGGTGGCCACCGATATCTTGCAGGCTCATCCGGAGATTGTCGGGATCTTTGCCATCAACGATCCCTGTGCGCTGGGCGCGTATGCCGCGGTGGTCAAGGCGGGCAAACAGGATCAGATTACGATCGTGGCTTTCGATGCCTCGCCGGCCGGCAAGCAGGCTGTGTTTGAAAAGAAGCTGTACGATTCGCCGCAGCAGTTTCCCCGGTTGATGGCCAAAGGAACCGTCGAATCGTTCATCAAGTATCTGGATGGTGAGCAGGTTGAACGCAAGCAGTTCATTCCCTGCAAGCACTACTATTACGAGGATGCCGTGCAAGACGAGTCGCGCGTTGCGGATCAGTGGTGATGTTCGTCGCCGCCGACTACTTGTGGACCGCCCGGCCCTGTACGTCCCAGGCTGCTTCCCCGAGCGACTCAGAGAGTGTGGGATGAGCGTGGCAGACGCGGGCCAGGTCCTCGCTGCTGGCTCCGAACTCCATCGCCGCGGCGGCTTCGGCAATCAAGTCGCCCGCGCGCGGGCCGATGATGTGCACTCCCAGCAGTCGGTCGGTCGTGGCGTCCGAAAGTACCTTGACCTGACCTTCGGGCAGTCCCAAGGTTCGTGCTCGGCCGCTCGCTTGAAACGGGAAGGTCCCTTTGCGGTACGGGCGTTCCTGTTGCTGGAGCTGTTCTTCGGTCGCGCCGACCATCGCGATTTCCGGATGGGTATAGACGACGGCGGGAATGGTGTCGTAGTTGACATGCCCTCCTTTACCCGCGATGGCGTCGACACAGGCGATGGCTTCGTGGGACGCCTTATGAGCCAGCTTCGGTCCCCGCACGCAGTCGCCGATCGCGTAGATTCTCTCGGCCGTGGTCTGGAACCCGTCGGTCAGCACGATCTCTCCCCGCTCGTCGACTTGCACACCACACGATTCAAGTCCCAGTTGCTGCGTGTTGGCCTGACGTCCCACTGCCAGTAGTACGCGATCGCAGTCGAGCGGTTCGCCCTCGTGCAGCGCAACATGGCAGCGTCCCTCCTGTGTCGTGACGCTCTGCACACGCACGCCGAGCCGGAACTGGAGCCCTTGTTTTTCGAGCAGGCGGTGTGCCGCGCGAGCGATTTCCTGGTCAAGTCCCGGGAGGATGCGATCGAGCATTTCCAGGACAATGACCTCGGCCCCCAGACGCCGCCAGACGCTCCCCAACTCCAATCCGATGTAGCCCGCCCCGATCACCACCAGGCGTCCTGGAACGTTGGGGTAGGCGAGTGCCTCGCTGCTGGTACCGATCAAGTCGCCGTCAGGGCTTACGCCGGGAATCGCGGCGGGGCGGCTGCCGACGGCCAGGATGATCCGCTCCGCGCGGATCTCCTGCGGGTCGGTCGTGTCGGGGGACCGTACCTGAATCTTGCCCGGCGCCACCAGGCGTCCCCAGCCCTGGAAGGCATCGATCTGATGTTTGCGGAAGAGCCCGCGAATCCCGCGCGACAACGTTTCTACGATCTGATCCTTGCGCTGCAGCATCCGCGGCAGGTCGACGGAGATCTCCCCGACGTGAATTCCATGTTCACCCAGCGCTTCGCGCGTCTCGGCATAGCGTTCACTGGATTCGAGTAGTGCTTTGCTGGGGATGCAACCGACGCGCAGGCAGGTGCCGCCCAGCTGCGTGTGCGCGTCGATGCAGGCCACTCGCATTCCCTGCTGTGCCCCGCGAATGGCAGCCACGTAACCGCCTGGGCCACCTCCCACCACGGCCAGGTCATAGGCGTCGTTGGTCATTGCATACTCCTCGGTTCAGCTCGTCGGCCTCATCAAACCTCGATCAACAGACGTGCGGGATCTTCGATCAACTCTTTGATGCGGCGCAGGAACGTCACCGCTTCACGGCCGTCGACAATGCGGTGATCATAGGTCAGAGCGATGTACATCATGGGGCAGATGACAACTTGTCCGTCACGGGCGACTGGCCGATCCTGAATCGCATGCAGCCCCAGCACACCGCTCTGCGGAGCGTTGACAATGGGGGTCGAAAGGAGCGATCCGAACACGCCGCCGTTGGTGATGGTGAACGTTCCACCATCGAGTTCGTCCGGTTTGAGCTTGTTGCTGTTGGCCCGCTCGGCGAATTCGGCGATGCGCCGCTCGATGTCGGCAAGACTCAGATCACCGGCGTCGCGGAGCACGGGGACGACCAGTCCCTTGTGGCTGCTGATGGCGATCCCCATATCGCAATAGTTGCGGTAGATGATCTCCTGCCCGCTGATTTCGGCATTCAGCGCCGGGAACTCCTTCAAGGCCTCGACGGTGGCCCGCGTGAAGAACGACATGAAGCCCAGTTTCACGCCATGTTTCTTGCGAAACGCTTCCTGATAGCGTGAGCGGAGCTGGATCACGGCCGACATGTCAACTTCATTGAACGTCGTCAGCAGCGCGGCTACCTGCTGCGCTTGGACCAGGCGTTGGGCGATGCGGCGACGGATGAGCGACATGGGAACTCGTTGCTCGTGTCGTTCCTGCACGTGGGGCCGTTCTTGTACGTGAGAAACCTCGGCGACTGCCCGGGACCGCGCGGGGGCAGGCGACGAGGATTCGCGGACGACTCCCTCCGAGTGAACTCTCGCGGGTCGGTCCTGATTGCCCGGCGGTTGTTCCGGAGCGTGCTGCTGTGCAGATTCGGTATACGACGGTTGCTCCTGGGCAGCCGGTTCAGGTGCGGCGGCCTCCTGCTGCGCGAGTTGCTCGATGTGTCGCAGCACGTCCTCTTTGAGCAGGCGTCCCTGCGGGCCGGTCGCCTGCACGTCCTGAGCTTGAAGTCTATGTTCGGCCAGCAGTCGCTGCGCCGCGGGCATGATCACCACAGGTTCCGGGAGCGGTCCTCGCTGGCTTTCCGTGGCGGGAGTGCTCGGCCGTTGCTTCTGATCGTTGATCAGCGCAATGGCTTCGCCGACATCGGCGGCCTCCCCTTCACGTTTGAGGATCTTCTCCAGAACTCCTGTTACGGGAGCGGCGACCTCCAGGCTGGCCTTGTCGGTTTCCAGTTCCACGAGCGGTTCGTCTTGTTCCACCCATTGACCTTCTTTCTTCAACCATTGTCCGATCTGCACTTCCTGAACGGACTCACCGGCGGAGGGTACTTTCAGTTGCTGGACCATAGTGGCTGTGGCACTCTCACAATCATGAACGGAGGGAGTAACGGTTGGAGTCTGTGGAACTGGGTGCGAACTGCAGGGCACTGCGGATGAGTTCCTGCTGTTCGAGTCGATGGGCTCCCGATGAGCCGGTGGCCGGACTGCCCGAAGCGGGACGCGTGATACCCGACAGCGGATAGCGTCCCAGGAGTTCATTGCCGAAGTGGAATCGCAGGTACGGCCACGCTCCCATGTTTTCCGGTTCTTCCTGAACCCAGATCACCGGAGTGCCCGCCTCATAGGGACGCAGCAGATCACGCAGTTGCGGTTCAGGGAACGGATAGAGCTGTTCGATGCGGACAATGGCGACATCCGAAAGCTGTTGCTGCTGGCGCGACTCGATCAGCTCGTAGTAGAGTTTCCCGCAGCAGAGCAGCACCTGGCGAGTCTGCTCGGGTGTCGTGGTCGTATCGGGAAGCACGCGTTCGAAGCGACCGGTGGCGCAGGCTTCCAGAGGGGAGACCACGGCCGGGTGTCGCAGGAGGCTCTTGGGAGTGAGTACGATCAGCGGCTTTCGCCAGCGCCGAACGACCTGTCGTCTCAACACGTGGAAGTACTGGGCGGGCGTGGTGGGAACGACGATCTGGATGTTGTCGTCCGCTGCCAGCCAGAGAAAACGCTCCAGTCGTGCGCTGGAGTGTTCGGGGCCCTGCCCCTCAAAGCCGTGGGGCAGCAGCATGACCAGGCCGCTGAGGTGTCGCCATTTGTCTTCGGCACTGGCAATGAACTGATCGATGATGACTTGTGCGGCGTTGGCAAAATCGCCGAATTGCGCCTCCCACATCACAAGTCCATCGGGGCAGGCCAGACTGTACCCGTATTCGAAACCGAGCACTCCAGCCTCCGACAGTGGGCTGTTGATGATTTCGACGGTGGCCTGATCGGACGAGAGTTGGTGCAACGGAGAATAACACTGGCCGTTCTCCACGTCGTGGAAGACGGCGTGCCGCTGGCTGAACGTGCCGCGCTGGGAGTCTTGTCCGGAGAAACGTATGCGATAGCCGTCCACTGCCAGGCTGGCCAGGGCGAGCAGTTCGGCCGAGGCCCAATCGAGCGGCGTTTCGCCGCTGGCCATGGCACGACGCTGTTGCAGCAACCGGGAGAGCTTGCGATGCGGATGAAAACCCTCGGGGACCGATCCCAACGCCGTGAGGTACTTGGCGAGCCGCTTGCCATCGACTCCGGTGACAACGTCTTCGGTGAAGCACTCGGTCAGGCCCATGTAGCCCTGCCACATGGATTCGAGGATGCCCAGGGGAGGAACGAACTCCTCGTCACGTGCCGCGTTCCATTCGGCTTCCAGGATCTCCATACGTCGTTGAACGAGCAGTTCGGCTTCCTGGGGTGAGACTTCGTTAGCCGAGAGGAGTCCTTCCAGATAGCGCTCCCGCACGGTCGGCCGCTGCTCGATCGCACGGTACATCAGTGGCTGAGTGAAGGCCGGCTCATCTCCCTCGTTATGTCCCCAGCGCCGCAGGCAATACATGTCGATGACCACGTCGCGGTGGAACTGTTCGCGAAAATCCAGGGCGATATCAACGACCCGGGCTACCGCCTCCGGATTCTCGCCGTTGACGTGAAAGATCGGGATCTGCAACATCTTGGCGATATCGGTGGCATACGCATTGGAACGCCCTTCGGCTGGTGTAGTGGTGAAGCCGAGCTGGTTGTTCACCACGATGTGGATCGCTCCGCCGATCTGGTATCCGGCCAGTTGGCTCAGGTTCAAGGATTCCTGGACGACCCCTTCGCCGGCGAACGCCGCGTCACCATGGATCAGCAACGCCGCTCCGACATGTCGCCGCGAGTCACCGAAACGATCCTGTTTGGCGCGACACCGCCCCAAGGTCACCGGGTTGACGAACTCCAGATGCGACGGGTTGAACCCGAGCGAAATGTGCACTTCTCGTCCCGTGGCGGTCGTGTAGAAGTTGTGGTATCCCAGGTGGTACTTCACGTCGCCCCGATGTTCCTGCTGCGAGGCGTCGGCGTCTTCAAACTCGCGAAAGATCTGCTGGTACTTCTTGCCGACGATGTTGGCCAGCACGTTCAGTCGTCCGCGATGCGACATGCTCATGCAGATCTCGCGGACGCCCTGTTGAGCGAGTTTCTCGATGGCGGTATCCAGGAGCGGGATGAGGGTCTCGGCTCCTTCGAGCGAAAACGACTTCATGCCGACGTACTTGCGCCGCACAAACTGTTCGAACAACACAGCGTCGGTCAGCTTGGTCAGGATGCGGATCTGCTGGTCGCGGCTCAGTCGCGGACGGTCCTGCGAGACCTCCAGGCGGCGCTGCAGCCACTCACGTTCCTGCAGATCGTCGATGTGCATGAACTGCACGCCAATCGCACCGCAATACGACTGCTCGAGGTGTTCGATGACATCCCGCAGCGTCTTGACATTCGTGCCACGCAATGAGGCGGTCGAGACGGGCGAATCGAGATCGCGCTGGGTGATGCCGTAATACGACGGCTCCATCTCCGGTGGACGCGGATGATGCTGGCCGAGTGGATCGACTTGAGCGCGGATGTGTCCCCTTACCCGGTAGTTTCGTACCAGCTGATCGACGCGTTCCTGCAGTCGAATCAGCCGCCACTCGCTGGCGTCGAAGTTGCGCACTCCGTGTCCTCCGCCGATGTCACGGGCCACGTCCACGTCAGCCCGCTCCAATGCGCGCGTCGTGCGAGACACGTCAAGGGCGGGGCCGTCTTGGATGGCAGGGTCGTCTTGGATGGCAGGGCCGTCTTGGATGGCAGGGCCGTCTTGCTGTCGAAAGTACTGACGCCAGTTCGGGGGAACGCTGTCAGGGTCCGCCAGATACTGAGCATAGAGCTGTTCCAGGTAGCTGCCGCACAGCAGGTTCATCGATGATTTCCTCGATAGAATCGCCAGATGTCATGTTGAGTGGGGTGGTGCGTGATATGCGATCCGTGTCCGGAGGCAGGCATCGTAGCGTCAGGTTCCAGTGGATTGGCGAGTTGGAGCATGTCGGGTGCCCTGGCCGGGGGCGACGTTGGGGTGTGTCCGGCGCTCTCCGGCGGTTGACCGGGCGCGTCGGAAGGGGAACGACGAGAGTCTTGGCCTGGGGTGTAGGGCGGACTCCTGTCCATTCGTTCCCCGAGGTTCGCACCTCCCACATGATTCGCTTCTTTTGCTGCCGCACACCAGCGCACCCTAATAACTGTAGTGAGCAGAGGGTAGCAGACCATGAGAAAAAGGGAGGCAAATCGATCGAAAATTGAAATTCACGATCAGCTCGCGGGGCGAGAGGGCATGCTGACGAGGCCGGACAGGTGGAAAAGACCGCATCTTGAGCGGGGACCCGCGGGAACTCCAGCCGGGGCGTGGTGTGGCGAGAAAGTGCTGGCGGAGGGGCATCCGATATTGCTGAAGTGGATCGCGCCTCGCAACCAAGAGTGGTTGGGGTGCGTAGTGAATCGCCGAGCTGCCTGTCAGCCCGCTAGTTCCTCGATGAACGCTGGTTTACACTGTGGTCGTGTTCTCTACAATACGGGCGAAGAACGCAGCTTGGTCATGGGGGCCGGTTGTGGGCTCCGGGGCAGTGTTGGCGGGAATGCTGACATTGGCTGCAGCGTGATGGAGCCGGGACGATTGGGTGCGGGTTGAGCGTCTCGCGCCGTAATCGGACGGCGTACCACGAGTGATTGTCGCGCGCGTGCTCTGTTGGCAAAGATGACAAGGCGTGTGAATACCGGTGCGGCCGTACGATGTACGGTCGGTCGGCGGGCGACTTACGTTTTTCCCAGACATTCCTCTATTGCGCGATGTTGCAGGACTGCGGTTCGTTGCGGTTCATGCAGCAGCGGTCTGCTTCGAGAATGGCCAGTGTAATGAAGATCAAACGAGGTCTGGATGTGCCGGTGAGCGGACGGCCGGTTCAGCAGATTGTTCAGGGGTCGAAGATCGGTCGCGTGGGAATCGTGGCGGCAGATTACGTCGGGCTCCGGCCGGCGTTGTCGGTTCGCGACGGAGATCGCGTACGTTTAGGTCAGACGCTACTGACCGAGAAGTCCTGTCCTGAGATCCGGTTCACCGCTCCGGCCGCAGGGCGCGTCTTGGCCGTCCATCGAGGCGAGAAGCGGAAGCTGGTCTCTGTTGAGATCGAAGTCGACGGTGACGAGGAAGAGCGGTTTGCCACGAGTGCCATGTCGTCGATGACGGGCCAGTTGGTGCGTCAGAACCTGGCGCAGAGTGGGCTTTGGACCGCCCTGCGGACGCGGCCTTTCAATCGGATTCCGCGTCCCGACAGTGCTCCCGCAGCCATCTTCGTCACGGCGATCGACACCAATCCGCTGGCCGCCGATCCGCTGGTCATTCTGGCCGAGGAAGCGGAGGATTTCGAGATCGGCCTGCATGCCTTGACCCATTTGACTGATGGGCCGGTGTATGCCTGTCATGCGGAGGGAGCCACGCTGCCAGGCAACGAAGTGCCGCGGGTAAGAACAGCGGCCTTTTCGGGACCGCATCCTGCCGGTTTGCCGGGCACGCACATCCACTTCCTGATGCCGGTCAGCGCGCAGCGCACCGTGTGGTTCGTCGGCTATCAGGATGTGATCGCCTTCGGCATGCTCTTTCGCACGGGGCGCATTCGCACGGAGCGGGTCGTATCCGTGGCTGGGCCTGGCGTCGAGCGGCCTTATCTGGTGCGCACTCGGCTCGGCGCCTGTCTCGATGCGTTGACTCGAGGGAATCTCACGTCTGGGGAAATGCGGATCGTTTCCGGATCGCTCCTTTCGGGGCGTCAATCCGAACCTCTGACGAACTACCTGGGGCGGTACCACCTGCAAGTGTCGGTGCTGCCGGAAGGCCGTCGCCGCGAGCTGTTTGGCTGGCAGATGCCGGGCTTCGACAAATACTCGGTCACGCGCACCTTTTCCACCGCCTGGTTCGGTGGGCTGAGCAAGGTGGCCTGGAACACGTCGACGCACGGCAGTCGGCGGGCCATGGTCCCGATTGGCGTGTACGAGCGGGTGGTTCCTCTGGACATACTTCCCACGCAGCTCCTGCGAGCGTTGTTGGTGGGAGACACGGATGAAGCGCAGCTGTTAGGTTGTCTGGAACTCGACGAGGATGACCTGGGTTTGTGTTCATTTGTTTGTCCGAGCAAGTACGATTTCGGTCCGGTCCTGCGTGAGAATCTGACAACGATCGAGCGAGAAGGATAGGCAGAGGAATATGGTTCGTCGCTTCCTGGACAAGATCCGTCCTCAGTTCGAAGAGAAGGGGAAGTTCCGGTCTCTGCATCCCTTGTACGAGGCCCTCGACACGTTCATGTACACTCCCAGTGACGTGACGCGCGGGCTGACTCAGATTCGGGATGGCCTGGACCTGAAGCGGATGATGACGATTGTCGTCATCGCCCTGTTGCCGTGCATGTTCATGGCGATGTGGAACACTGGCTACCAGACGCACCTGGCCATGCAGCAGATGGGAGTATCCACGGTATCGGGATGGCGCGGTGTCGTGATGTCCGGTTTGGGACTGGGGTACTCGCCCGACAGCTTCATCAGCTGTCTGGTGCACGGCGCGTTGTACTTCCTGCCCGTCTATCTGATGACACTGATTGCCGGCGGGTTTTGGGAGACCCTGTTTGCGATCGTGCGGAAGCACGAAATCAACGAGGGGTTTCTCGTCACCAGCGCCCTGTTTCCACTGATCCTGCCTCCCACCATCCCCTTATGGCAGGTGGCGACAGGCATCAGTTTTGGAGTGGTGTTGGGCAAGGAGGTCTTCGGCGGAACCGGCCGCAACTTCATGAATCCTGCCCTGGTGGCTCGCGCGTACCTGTACTTCGCACACGCACCAGCGATGTCGGGTGATCGTGTGTGGGTCGCTCTGGACGGATTCAGCGGCGCCACGCCGCTGGGAGTGATGGCATCGGCCGATCCGGCAGCCGGGATCAGCGTGTTGCACGTTTCCTGGTGGCAGGCGTTTCTGGGGACGATGCCCGGTTCGATGGGTGAGACTTCGGCGCTGGCCTGTGTGGTGGGAGCGGTTATTCTGATAGCTACGGGCGTCGGATCGTGGCGCATCATGGCCGGCGTCCTGGCCGGCGGCCTGGGATTTTCGGCCCTGCTCTGGGGAATCGGCAGCAACACGAACCCCATGTTCAATTTGCCGCCGTGGTGGCACCTGGTCTTGGGAGGTTACGCCTTCGGATTGGTGTTCATGGCGACCGATCCGGTATCTGCCGCGATGACACAGGTCGGCAAGTGGGTTTACGGAGTGTTCATTGGTGTCATCACGATTCTGATCCGGGTGATCAACCCGGCTTTTCCCGAGGGCATCATGTTGGCGATTCTGTTGGCGAACGTCTTCGCTCCAACTATCGATTATCTGGTAGTGCGAGCGAACATAAGGAGGAGGCGGGCGCGTTATGCAGCGTGAATCTCTTGGCCGATCCCTGCTGGTGGCGACATGCCTCTGCATTGTCTGCTCGGTCTTCGTCTCCTCTGCGGCGGTGGTTCTCAAGAAGCGACAGGACGACAACAAGCTGCATCAGATGCAGGAAGACGTGCTGCGCGTGGCCGGGCTCTTTCGGGAGAACGTGCCGATTTCCGAGGCGTTCCAGCAGGTTGAGTCGAGGGTGGTGGAACTGGAGACGGGGGAGTTTGTCGATCCCAACTCGATCGATCGCAATGCGTATGACTCCAAGATGGCGATCAAGAGCGACAAGTTGAGCGTGACCATTCCGCCGACGGACGACCTGGCGGGTATCAAGCGGCGCGAGAAGTACTCGCCGGTCTACCTCGTGCGGAACAGCAGCGGGGCGCTGTCGCAGATCATCCTGCCCATCCGCGGCAAAGGACTGTGGTCGACGATCTACGGATTTCTGTCGCTTGAACCGGACGGTCGGACGGTACACGGCATCACGTTTTACGAGCACGGTGAGACGCCCGGACTGGGAGGCGAGATCGAGAGCGACAAGTTCAAGGGACAATGGAAAGGGAAAGTGGTGCGGGATGCCGACGGATCGCCCCACATCAGTTTTGTACGCGGTTCGGTCGATCCCAACGATCCCAACGCCGAGCACAAGATTGATGGTTTGGCTGGAGCCACTCTGACCACACGCGGTGTCACGTCCATGGTGCAGTATTGGCTCGGGCCCAACGGCTTCGGACCGTTTCTGCAGAACGTGGAGCGTGAGGGGGTGTCGGCGGCGGAGGGGACCGCATCGACCAGATCGAAATCCGGACCGAAGGAGCGACCGGTGGAACGGGAGTTGGCCGTCCGCGGGCATGACGGCAGGACGTTGCAGGAGCAGTGATGGCACCAGTCCGATCACTGCGGCGACTGGTATTCGAGCGACGCAGACGCGGCGGGAACGCGACTCGTGGGTGACACAGGGACGCTGTTCAGTCGGTCGAGAGGAGAACAACTGTGGTTCTGCTGAAAGCTAAGAAGATCCTGTGGGATCCCCTGTTCAATAATAACCCGATTACCTTGCAGGTATTGGGGATCTGTTCCGCCCTGGCGGTGACCGTGAAGCTGGAGACGACGCTGGTGATGGCGGCCGCCGTGATCCTGGTCACCGCGTTTTCGAACCTCGCGATCAGTCTGATTCGTACGGTGATTCCCAGCAGCATTCGCATTATCGTCCAGATGACCATCATTGCCTCGATGGTGATCGTCGTCGATCAGATTCTGCGGGCATACTTCTTTGAGGTCAGCAAGCAACTGTCGGTGTTCGTCGGCCTGATCATCACGAATTGCATCGTGATGGGTCGGGCCGAGGGGTTTGCCATGAAGAACGGGCCGTGGCTGAGCTTTCTCGACGGAATCGGCAACGGTCTGGGGTACAGCCTGGTTCTGGTGATTGTCGGGACGATTCGCGAGTTGTTTGGTTCCGGGACTCTGCTGGGTATTGAAGTGTTCGAATTGACGACCAACGGTGGCTGGTACACATCCAACGGGCTGTTGTTGCTGCCACCGAGTGCATTCTTTCTGATTGGTCTGTTGATCTGGGCGCTGCGTACCTGGAAGCCGGATCAGGTGGAGGAGGCGTGAGCGATGTTCGAGGAATATCTCAGCCTGTTCGTCAAATCGGTGTTTGTCGAAAACCTGGCGCTGGCCTTCTTCCTGGGCATGTGCACCTTTCTAGCCGTTTCCAAGAACGTCTCGACGGCTTTCGGATTGGGATTGGCGGTCACGGTGATTCAGGCGATCACGGTGCCGGCGAACAACCTGATCTTCCATTATCTGCTGCGGCCGGGCGCACTGGCCTGGGCCGGGGAGCGGTATGCTGATATCGATCTTTCCTTTCTGGGGTTGATCAGCTACATCGGCGTGATTGCTGCCATGGTCCAGATTCTGGAAATGGCGCTCGACCGTTTCGTCCCCAGCTTGTACAACGCGCTGGGGATCTTCCTGCCGCTGATCACGGTCAACTGCGCCATTCTGGGTGGGTCGCTGTTCATGGTCGAGCGTGATTACACTTTTCCACAGAGTGTGGTTTACGGGTTCGGTTCCGGATTCGGCTGGGCCCTGGCGATCGTGGCGCTGGCGGGCGTGCGCGAGAAGCTGAAATACAGCAACGTGCCACCGGGTCTGCGGGGTCTGGGAATCACGTTCATCATTGCGGGGCTCATGGCCATTGCGTTCATGTCGTTTGCGGGAATCCAGCTGTAAAGGACGCCTGGCCACCGGCCCGTTGATCGCGCGGCTGGATGGCAGGCGGAGGGACGATGTCTGAACAGGTGCTACTGGTTCTGCTGGGAGTCGCGCTCTTCACCTTCGTGGTTCTGGCGCTGGTGGTGGTGATACAGCTTGCCCGAAACCTGCTGGTACCCAGCGGTACCGTGACCGTGGAAGTCAACCACCAGAAGACGCTGGAGGTGCCGGTCGGCGGCAAGTTGCTGGGGAGTCTGGCCGACGCCGGGATCTTTGTTTCCTCAGCCTGCGGCGGTGGAGGTACCTGTGCCCAATGCCGCGTCAAAGTGCTTGCCGGCGGTGGCGACATTCTGCCAACCGAAAAGGCTCATTTCAATAAACGCGAGGTGCGGGAAGGCTACCGTCTCTCCTGTCAGTTGCCGGTCAAACAGCCGTTGGTGATCGAGGTGCCGGTGGAAGCGCTGGAAACGAAGCGCTGGCGCTGCCGGGTCCGCTCCAATCGCAATGTGGCCACGTTCATTAAGGAACTGGTGCTGGAACTGCCACCCGGTGAGGCGGTCGAGTTCAAGGCGGGTGGATATATTCAGATCGAAGTCCCTCCGCATCATGTCAGTTACAAGAATTTTGCGATAGAAGATCAGTTTCGCGGCGAGTGGGACAAGTACAACATGTGGCGGTACGAGTCGCATGTGACCGAATCGGTCGTGCGCGCGTACTCCATGGCCAACTATCCGGGCGAAAAGGGCATCATCATGCTCAACGTCCGCATCGCTAGCCCTCCCCCTCGCGCTCCGGAAAACGTTCCACCTGGTAAGGTCTCATCTTTTATCTTCCATCTCGAACCGGGCGATGAAGTGACCATCTCGGGACCGTACGGCGAGTTCTTCATTAAGGAGACGCAGGCCGAAATGGTTTACATCGGGGGCGGTGCCGGTATGGCTCCGCTGCGCAGCCAGATCTTCGAATTGTTCAAGAACCTGCGGACCGATCGTAAGGTGTCCTATTGGTACGGCGGTCGTAGCGTGAGAGAACTGTTCTACGTGGAGGAATTTCGGGCGATCGAGAAGGAGTTCCCCAACTTCACGCTCCATCTCGCCCTCTCGGAGCCTCTGCCGGAAGATAACTGGACCGGCTACACCGGCTTCATCCACCAGGTGCTGTACGACCACTATCTCAAGGATCACCCCGCCCCCGAGGATATCGAATACTACATGTGCGGCCCTCCCATGATGAATCAGGCCGTGTTCCGCATGCTCGATGATCTGGGTGTCGAAAAAGAGAACATCGCGTTCGACGACTTCGGTGGCTAGTGCCTTGTCAAAGCTTAGTCTGGGGATGAGGTGGCACTGGCTGAGCCAGTGCTGGTCAGTACGGGGTCGCACTCGCTTTGGCGAAGCTACGGGTCGAATTCGGCTGGCCAGCGTGCCTGCAGTCAACAGCGGCGAGGTCGCCTTGCTCCCTGGGGCAGCGTGCTGAGGTTGCTGCGGATGGCTCTCCGGCCCCCTCCCGCGCGCGGAATTCTGTGGCGGGGACGCCCGCAGATAAAGAGGCCTCCTGAGAACGACGATGAAACGCCACGTGGTGAGTGTCCTTCTGGTGGTCGGGGTTGCGGTGATGCTGATGGTCAACCGCCCGCGTTCTGCTGCGCTTTCCACGCTCAGCGGAGCCACGATGGGAACGACGTACACGGTGCGCCTGGCTGCTCAGCTCTCGCCACCCCAACGACAGGCGTTGCAGCAGCGCGTTCAGGCTTGTCTCGATCAGGTGGACAGCCGGATGTCAACCTATAAGCCGGATTCGGAGGTTTCGCAGTTCAATCGCCACGATTCCGACGACTGGTTCCCCGTGTCGCCCGACACCGCTCAGGTCGTTGCCGCGTCGCTGGAAGTCTCTCGGATAACGGAGGGTGCGTTTGATATCACGGTTGGACCACTGGTGAACCTGTGGAATTTCGGCCCGGATCACCGACCCGTGGGAATTCCGACCGAGGAGGAGATCGCCACTGCGCTCACGGCGGTCGGGTTTCAGCAGCTGGAAGTGCGTCTGGATCCTCCTGCGCTACGCAAGCATCATCCTCACGTGGGCATTGATCTGTCGGCGATCGCCAAGGGGTATGCTGTGGACCAGGTAGCTGACCTGCTGGAGCAATCAGGTGTCCGTGACTTCATGGCCGAAGTGGGGGGCGAAGTGCGGACGCGCGGCGCGCGTCCCCGCGGCGAACCGTGGCGCATTGGTGTGGAGCGTCCGATCGCGGGAAAGCGGGATGTTGAGATGGTCATCCATCTGAACGATACCAGCCTTGCCACCTCCGGTGACTATCGGAACTTCTTTGAGTGGCAGGGAACACGGTATTCTCATGAGATCGACCCCCATACCGGCCGTCCGGTTGCCAACGGCACTGCCAGCGTATCGGTCATGGATCCAAGCGCCATGCGGGCCGACGCCTTTGCCACGGCGCTGATGGTCATGCCGTCCGACCAGGCTTGGCGGTTGGCTCGCGAACTCGGGTTGGAAATAATGCTGATAGTGCATCATCAACAGGGCTTTAACGAGCGAGTGACACCCGGCTTTGCAGCCTGCATCGCTGGTTCACCAACGCGAGGGGACCTATGACATTGTTCTTTCTGACACTCGTAGCGTTCGCTCTGGCACTGGTGGGAATGTCACTGGGAGTGATCTTCAGCGATCGTCGTATCCGTGGCTCGTGCGGCGGGCTCTCCCATCTGCGGGACAAACACGGCAAGAAAATGGCTTGTGACGCGTGTCCTTCCGGCGGCCGCAACTGCGGCAATCACGACCACGACCACGATCATCCCTGCGAGCATGAGTGTGTCCGGTCATAAACAGTGCAGCAGATACGCACACGCTCTGACTGGCAACGTGTACCCGATGTACCCATTGTCGAGAGCCTCCTCATCTGGCTGACGGCCCCGTTGCCACAGGTGGCGCGTTGATCCAGCGACGTCTGTGCCTGTTTTCCCCCTCTGTGGCGGCGACCTGCGAGCGTCGCGAACCGCGGTCTTCGCATGGTTGCAGCTTGCCAGCCGTGGCCGTTTTTCTCGGGATTCTGGTCGCCAAGACCTCGCTCACTTTGTAGAATCACGAGCGACCTCGTGGGCGGTCCGAGAGGGCATCCGAGAGGGCACATGCGTGGACGTCTGTGGCTAAGCCGGCGGTGCCGAGGCCCCAGCAGAATCAGCGGGAGACGGATCGAGCGACGGAGGAGTGTGCCGGGGAGTGGTTGTGAGTGCCGTATCGGCACTGGCCCGGGTACGCTGTTGATTTGGCCAGCGCGCAAACGTCCAGCTCATCAACGTTTGGTGCGGTGAGTGGCTGGCCAGGTATCTCATCTTTCACTTTCGGGTCGTGCTTTCCAGTTGCCAGGGCCATTCGTCGCTATGCGTCGAGGCGTGGGAGCTGGCAAGGTCGGCTCGCCAGAGCACGGAGTTGAACTATGGCAGGTCCGATACTTGCGCGCGACTTCATGGTCACGAAGCTGATCACATTGTCGCCAGAAATGAAGATGCTCGAGGCGGCCAAGTTGTTGCTCAAGAATCGCATCTCGGGGGCTCCGGTCGTGGACGCGGCCGGCGATTTGATCGGGGTATTCTCCGAGCGGGATGTCATGAGCGCGCTGTTGGATGCAGTGTATGACGACCTGCCTGAGGCGGAGGTCCGCAACTATATGTCGCGTGATCTGCGGACGATTACCGAGGAGACCGATCTGCTCTCGGTGGCGCAGATCTTCCAGACGCAGGGGTTCCGCCGACTGCCAGTCGTGCGGGACGGCAAGCTGGTAGGCCAGGTGAGTCGGCGCGATGTGATGGCAGCGGTCACAAAACTGCTTGAGCCGGCGACCGACCGCAAGTCGACCGTGCTGTATTTGAGCGCGCTGCGGGAGCATCCGGAAGTTCCCCTGCACTGAGTCGATGATCGCATTTCTGCGGTGCGGCTGCCATCGGATCATCACGGTGAGGTAGGAGCGATGTCGAGTCGCGTAGCGTGAAGGGGTTGAGCCTGCCATGATCGTTCCGCAGTATTGGGCTGAAAGTCGCGTGCAATACCGCAAGCAGGGGCGGCAGGTGACTGTCCGACGTTTCGGGTGGTCTGATATCAGTCAGGCTGACGCTCAGGGCAACGCCGACACGCGCGCTCAGGAAGCGTTGGAGCGTGTGTTGGCGGGTGAGAAGCTCCGTCGTCGTGAACCGAAAGTGCCGTACAATGGCGCGGAGGGAGTTCCCATTCGCGAAGAGATCGTCAGTCGGCATGGCGCGTCGGTGGTCACGAGAAACTCCTATGGAGCGCGGTGCCTGAACACGCCCAACGTGCTGTTCGCCGACGTCGATTTCCAGGTCGATCCGTCATGCCGCCTGAATTTGATCGTGTTCCTGTTGATGGCTGGCGTTGCCGGGACCATCGGATGGCTCACCGCTTCTCGCCTGGTGGGCGCGGTCCTGGCCCTCGTTGCGCTGGTCTTCACGGGAACGATTGCTGGCCTCCTGCATCGCGTCATGCAGGGCATGCAAGGAGGCCTGGAAGCCGTCGCACGCCGCCGGATCAGCCGATTCGTCTCTCAGCGCCCGGAATGGAACCTGCGCGTGTATCGGACTCCGGCCGGCCTGCGGGTCCTGGCGACGCACCGGACGTTCGAACCGAACGACCCGGCGGTGCAGGAGTGTTTTCGTGACCTGCAAGCCGATCCCATCTACGTGCGCATGTGTCTGAATCAGCAGTGTTTCCGGGCTCGAGTCAGTCCCAAGCCTTGGCGCGTGGGCATTTCCCGGCACGTACGGCCGCAGCCAGGTGTCTGGCCTGTCGCACCCGATCGGATGCCGGAGCGAAGCGCGTGGATTGACCACTACGAGTCGGTCGCGGCGTCGTATGCGGCTTGCCAGCTGATCGAAACGGTGGGGAGTGGAATCACGCATTCCGACGTGCGGCCGGTGCAGGAGTTGCACGATGAACTGAGCCGAGCAACGCGTCCGCTATCGATGGCCTGAGGCGTACCGTCGACATGCTCCCTGCCTTTCGCGACGTACTGCGCAAAGAATCTCTCCCGCTGAAGCTCCTCAGCCGGCCACTGCTCCTTTAGACTACGGACCTGTATCGGTCGCTTGTCACTTGAGTTCTGCGCCGACTGTCTAATTGGGGAGCAAGCCAGCTTGATCGGAATTGGTGAATGGGCTGCGATGGGGACGGCGTTGGCCTGGACGCTTTCGGCGTTGGCCTGGACCGCGTCTGGCAAGCGAGTTGGTTCGCTGCCGGTCGGTTTCATCCGTTTGCTGGTGGCTACAGTTTACTTGTTGCTGTACGGTCGGTTGATTCGCGGACTATGGCTGCCCAGCGATGCCTCGGCGGAGGCCTGGTGGCTGTTGAGCTGCAGCGGGTTTCTAGGGTTCTTTCTGGCGGATCTCTGTCTGTTCCGAGCGTTTGTGCTGATTGGTCCGCGTCTGGCGCTTCTGATTCAGTCACTCACGCCCCCCTTGACGGCGCTGACGGCTCGGGTTTTTCTGGGCGAGATTCTCTCGCCGTTGGACTGGGTGGGCATGGCGCTGACGGTTTCCGGGGTCAGTTGGGTGATCGTGGGGCGTGCCCCTTCCAGTGCGGTGGTGGCATCGGGACGGGAGCTGCGCAGCGGGTTGTTACTGGCACTCGCGGCCGCTCTGACGCAGGCATTGGGGTTTATCTGTTCCAAGCGGGGCATTGGCCAATACGATGCGGTGGCAGCGACCTTCATTCGCGTGATGATTGCCATCGTCTGTTTCGCAGTCCTGATCACTTTGACCCGACGTTGGCAGCACATACGAACCGCGCTGAGGGATCGCAGAGCGATGTCGATCGTCCTGTTCGGTTCGCTCGTGGGGCCCTTTCTCGGCGTGGCGTTGTCTCTGGTGGCGATCCGTCATTGCCATGCCGGCGTGGCCGCGACCATCATCAGCACGACACCGGTGCTCATCTTGCCGTTTGTGATCTTCCTGTATCGCGAACAGGTCAGTCTGCGCTCTGCCGTGGGAGCGATCATCTCCGTCTTGGGCGTGGCGCTTCTGGTGCTATGAATGAGCTGGCTCACGTCGCGGTGCGTGAGCCGACCCGGCAAGAAACGGATGAGGCTGGGTTCGGCTGCGGATATTTCGCGGCAATTCCCAAAAAACTGCCGAAAATTGGGGGCGCATCCCTTCCGCCCAATGCATAAACGTATCACAATCGGTGGATCCAAAGTGATCCCAATGAGTTCCCATGCGCGGGCTTGGTGCTGCTCGCCTGGTAGTGTCGGGGCCCTCGGTGTACGAAACCCTATTGGTTCGCTAGAATCGAGAGCTTGAGGGACCCCCCGAGGCCCGCTGTGGCTTCTCCTGCCGGTTCCCTTTGGTGCAGCAGGTCGTTCTCTTCCTTCGGCTTCGTCCGATCGCGTTTCCAGGTGCCGTGGTTTTTTTGACAGTCTCGCGACTCAGGATGTACGGACCATTGTTCCCAGCATGGCTTGACCGCATGAAACCCCTGATTGGGGTTGGTCTCGTTGTCGGTGCGTTGTACGTGGTAGCTGTCGGCTATTACGGAGGATCTCCGGAGACGTGGCGGGTGGGATATTCGCCGCGGCAGCCGGTTCCGTTCAGTCATGCTCTGCACGCAGGGCAACTGGGGCTGGATTGCCGATACTGTCACACCACGGTGGAGACAGCCGCATTTGCGGCGATTCCGCCGGCGGCCACCTGTATGAATTGCCACCAGCAGATCGCTCCTGAGAGCAGCAAGCTGTTGGAGGTGCGGGAGACGTATGCCAATGGCGAATCGGTGCCGTGGATCAAGGTGCATCGGCTGCCCGACTATGTGTATTTCGATCATAGTGCTCACGTCACGCGTGGCGTGAGCTGCGTCTCCTGCCACGGTCGGATCGACCAGATGGAGCAGGTCACGCAGGTGAAGCCATTGAGTATGGGGTGGTGTCTGGACTGCCATCGCAATCCGGATCCTCACCTGCGTCCGCCGGAGTATGTCACGAATCTGGCGTGGGTTCCGGAGGAGGATGCGGCGGTTGCCGGGAAGCGGGTGCGTGAACAACTTCAAATCAATCCGTCCACAAGTTGCTCGACATGTCATCGATAGGCGATCAGAAGAACTTGAAGACCCATTGGCGAAGTCTGGCCGATTTGCATGATCTGCCGGAATACCGGGCGTTTGCCGAGGCTGAGTTCCCGGAGACGGCTGATCCTGGGGGGGTCAATCGTCGCCGCTGGCTGCAGGTGATGGGGGCTTCGTTTGCCCTGGCTGGCGTCGCCGGATGCGAGGCGAAGCGGGAGGAGGTGCTGCCGTTTGCCAAGCGTCCTGAGGGTCGGACGCCCGGCCAGCCGCAGCGGTTTGCCACGGCGATGGAACTGTCAGGCAGCGCGATTGGCCTGTTGGTGACGAGCGTGGACGGTCGGCCGATCAAGGTCGAGGGGAATCCGCTGCATCCACAGAGTCTTGGGGGCAGCCATGCCCTGGCTCAGGCGGCAGTGCTGGAACTGTACGATCCGGATCGGAGTCAGAATCCGGTGCAGTTGGCGGCTCAAGGTCCCATTGTTCATGCCCAGAAGGACAAGTGGAGCGGCTTTGACGAGTTTGTGCGTCAGCATTTCGCCGGGGTCAAGGAGCGGCGGGGGGCCGGGTTGGCCGTATTGTCGCCAGCGAGCAGTTCGCCGACCTTGACGCGGCTGCGGGGCCGGCTGCAGCATGAGTTGCCCGAGGCGCGATGGTTGGTGTACGAGCCGCTGCATGACGATTCGGTCCGGGCTGGAGCGAAGCTCGCCCTGGGCGCTCCCTACCGTACTCAGCTCGACCTGTCATCGGCTCGCGTGGTCCTGACGCTGGATGCGGACCTGCTGGGGAGCCATCCCGCGTCGCTGCGCTATGCCCGAGATTTCGCCCGAGGTCGGGAAGTGGTTGACGGCCAGATGAATCGGCTTTACGCCGTCGAGAGCTGTTTCACGATGACCGGCAGTGCGGCTGACCATCGATTGCCGATTCGCAGCGGTCAGGTGCCTGCGTTTGTCGGACGATTGCTCCAGCGGGTGCAGCAGCTGTTGAGTTCTTCGGTCAGCACGCCCTCTGGCGAGTCGCACGTCGAGAAATTTCTGGCGGCATTGGCAGTCGACCTGGTGGCCCATCGCGGCGCGGGAATAGTGGCGGCGGGCGACCAGCAGAGTGCCGAAGTACATGCCGCCGTGCATCAGCTCAACGCTCTGCTGGAAAACGTCGGCAAGACGGTCAATTACACGCTCGATCCGTCGGCGGACGACGTATCTCAGGTGGAGTCGCTGAAGGCCCTGGTGAGTGACATGCAGGGCGGCAATGTGGACACGCTGCTGATCCTGGGGGGCAATCCCGCCTATGACGCTCCGGCCGATCTGGAGTTTGCTGCGGCTCTGCAGAAAGTCAAGACAACGATCCATGCCGGCCTCTACCGCAACGAGACGGCTCGTTTGTGCCAGTGGCATGTGCCGCAGGCTCATTTCCTGGAATCGTGGTCAGATGCTCGTTCGTTCGATGGCACCTACAGCATCGTGCAACCGCTGCTCGCGCCGCTCTATGGCGGTCGCACTGGGAGCGAACTGGTAGCGCGCGTGTTAGGGGACGCGGTGCCCAAGTCGGAGGAACTGGTGCGGGCGACCTTCAAGGCGTTGGTGGGGGAGAAGTACAACGAGAGCCTGTGGCGCCGTACCGTGCATGACGGGCTGTTGACGGAAAGCGCCTATCCGGCAGAGACGGTCACGGCGGCTCGCGAGGCTTCGCTCCCGACCGAGTGGTCTGAGGAGTTGCCGAAGAACGGCGCTTTGGAGTTGGTGTTCTGCCGCGACGCGTCGGTGTACGACGGACGGTTTGCCAACAATGGCTGGCTGCAGGAGTGTCCCGATCCGCTGACCAAGCTGACGTGGGACAATGCCGCGCTGGTGGGCTCGGCAACCGCGAAAATGTTGGGAGTCTCATCGCAGACTCTGGCCACGCTGAAACTTGGCGGCATGCTGCTGAAGGTACCCGTGTACGTGATGCCTGGGCAAGCGGAAGGCTCAATTGCCCTGGCGCTCGGGTACGGGCGGACTGCGGCTGGACTGGTCGGCGGGCTATCTGATGCCGAGGTTCCGGCGGTCGGAGTGAATTCGTATCTGCTGCGTGGTTCTCAAGCGATGTATGTTGCCACCGGTTTGACGGTGGAAGCGACAGGGGAGTCGCACCGACTGGCCGTCACTCAGGATCACTTCGCCATTGACAAGGTGGGGGTTCATGAGCGGGCTCGCCGAGTGCCGATTCTGGTTCGCGAAGCGCCACTGGATGAATACTTGAAGCACCCCGATTTTGCTCAGCACGTGGAGCATGTACCGGCGCTCGAATCGATGTGGAGCGAGCACGTGTACGAAGGGCATCGCTGGGGGATGTCGATTGACCTGACCAAGTGCATTGGCTGCAACGCCTGTGTGGTGGCCTGTCAGGCTGAGAACAATATCCCGGTGGTGGGCAAGGATCAGGTGCTGCGCGGTCGCGAGATGCACTGGATCCGAGTTGATCGTTATTTCAAGGGTGACGCCGAGCGGCCTGAGAACGTGGAAGTTGCGATGCAGCCGTTGGCCTGCCACCACTGCGAACTGGCACCCTGCGAACAAGTCTGTCCGGTGGCGGCGACGGTCCACAGCAGCGAAGGGCTCAACGATATGGTGTACAACCGCTGTATCGGCACGCGTTACTGTGGCAACAACTGTCCGTACAAGGTCCGGCGGTTCAATTACCTGAATTTTCACGAGGAATTGAAGGATGCAAACCGCGAGATCAGCAAGATGGTTTTCAACCCGGACGTGACGGTACGGGTGCGCGGCGTGATGGAGAAGTGCACCTACTGTGTGCAGCGCATCCAGGCGGTGAAGATCGACGCCAGGAACCATGGGCGGCCAATCGATGACGGTCAAGTGGTGACGGCCTGCCAGCAGGCTTGTCCCGCGCAGGCCATTGTGTTCGGTGACCTGGCGGATTCCCAATCGCAGGTGGCCCGGAGCCAGCAGGATTCGCGATCGTATGCCCTGTTGGCAGAGTTGAACATCAAACCGCGTACCACGTACCTGGCGAAGGTTCGCAACCCGCATCCCGATCTGGCCGAGGTGCCCGATCCGGCAGAGGTAGAAGAGGGGCGCGCTCAGCACTAGGGCATCGATGACGACAGGATGAACTATGGCGGTAGTTGACAACACATTCAATGATCCGGCGCTGAGAGCTCCGCTGATCACCGGTCGTGCGGATCTGGCATCGATCACCGATACCGTCTGCGAGATTACGGAGCAGTATCGGCCGCCTCGCAGCTGGTATGTGGCGTTTATTGCTTCGCTCTCGTTGCTGGGCATGTTGGGGCTCTCGATCATTTACCTCATTGCCACCGGCGTGGGGGTGTGGGGTAACAACAGTCCCGTGTTCTGGGGCTGGCCGATCGTCAATTTCGTGTTCTGGGTCGGGATCGGTCATGCCGGGACGCTGATTTCCGCCATCTTGTTCTTGTTCCGTCAGCAGTGGCGGACGAGCATTAACCGCATGGCGGAAGCGATGACCATTTTTGCGGTGACCTGTGCCGGCGTCTTTCCGGGCATTCACGTCGGACGCGTCTGGCTCGCCTATTGGTTGGCTCCCTATCCCAACTACCTGGGCATGTGGCCGAATTTTCGCAGTCCGCTGCTGTGGGATGTGTTTGCCGTGAGCACTTACGCGTCGGTCTCGGCGTTGTTCTGGTATCTGGGGATGATCCCGGATCTGGCGACGCTGCGAGATCGTGCGACGACGAAGATCCGTAAACTGGCGTACGGCGTCGCGTCGCTCGGCTGGACCGGATCGGCCCGGGCCTGGCATCGCTACGAGCGTGCTTATCTGCTGCTGGCCGCCCTGGCGACCCCGTTGGTGCTGAGCGTGCACTCGGTGGTGAGCTTCGATTTCGCCGTGGCTCAGGTTCCCGGTTGGCACACGACGATCTTCCCACCGTATTTCGTGGCCGGCGCCATCTTCAGTGGATTTGCCATGGTGGTCACGCTGGCCGTGCCGGCGCGAGCTTACTTCGGACTGAAGAACCTGATCACGATGCGGCACCTGGAGAACATGACGAAAGTTATCCTGGCCACCAGCTGCATGGTGGGCTATGCCTACGGGGTCGAGTTGTTTACCGCCTGGTACAGTCAGAATCCCAACGAGACGTTTCTGTTTCTGGGCAATCGGCCGTTTGGTCCCTACGCTCCGGCCTACTGGACCATGGTCACCTGCAACGTCCTGATCCCGCAGTTGTTCTGGTTCCGAAAGTGCCGCACCACGCCGTGGATGATGGTGATCATCGCGTTGTTGGTGAATGTGGGAATGTGGATGGAGCGGTTTGTGATCATGATGTCGCTGACGCGTGATTACCTGCCGTCGAGTTGGGGATCGTTCATCCCCACGCCCATTGACGTCGTGATGTTGATCGGCAGTTTTGGTCTCTTTTTCACGCTGTTTCTGTTGTTTTGCCGCTACCTGCCGATGGTGGCGATGGCGGAAGTCAAGACCGTATTGCCTCATGGACACCAGCCGTGATCGAGCACGAAGTACAGACCGACCAGCCTCAGGTGCTGAGTGGATTACTTGCTGAGTTCACTGACCAGCAAGGGCTGTTGGAAGCCGCGCAGGGGGTGCGCGAAGCCGGCTTGCGGCGCACCGACTGCTTTTCGCCCTACCCGGTGCATGGTATGGAACGTGCCTTGGGAATCCGCAATACGCCGCTCCCCTGGCTGGTGTTATTCGCCGGCTTTGCAGGATGCGTGGTTGCCTTGCTGATGCAATGGTGGACCAATGCCGTCGACTATCCGTTTCTGATCAGCGGCAAGCCGCTGTTCAGTCTGCCGGCCAACATTCCAGTGACTTTCGAATTGATCGTGCTGTTCAGCGCATTTACCGCTTTTTTTGCTGTCCTGGCGCTCAACGGCCTGCCTCGCTTTCACAACCCGCTGTTCCAGCATGAGCGATTCCGGCGAGCCTCGTCGGATCGGTTCTTTATCCTGGTCGAGGCGAGCGATCCGCAGTTCGATGCAATCCGTCTGCGCGAGCTGTTTCAGTCGCATGGGGCGGTGTCGGTGGAACAGGTGATGGCTGATCCGACGCCGGCCCGCATCCCGCTGGCGGTACATCTGACCGGCGTGATCGTGCTCTGCCTCGCTTTCATTCCTCCGCTCTGGATCGCCCGGGACCGCAGTACGACATCGGATGTACCGCGGATCCATCCGGTACCCGATATGGACTTCCAGCCGAAGTTCAAGCCGCAGGCCGAAACATCGCTCTTCGCCGACGGACGCACGATGCGGTTGCCGGTCGCTGGCACCATCGCTCGCGGAGAATTGAACGACGACGAGCACTTTGTTCGTGGAATCGTGGCCAATGCGTTCGCGACGACGTTTCCGGCTCAGGCCATGCCGCTGGATCAAGTCATGATGGCGCGGGGGCGGGAACGGTTCAATATTTACTGTGCGACCTGCCACGGGCTGGCAGGCGATGGAAATGGCATTACATCCCAGCGGGCTCTGGCTCGGGCCGATTCACCGAATTGGCGTCCCCCCCTCTCACTGCACAGCCAGGGAGTGCTGGAGATGCCGATCGGCAAGCTCTTTTTCACGATTACCAACGGAGTGGATCGACAGAATGACGGCAATCTGTCGATGCCCGCTTACGATGTGCAGATTCCTCCCCGCGATCGCTGGGCCATTGTCCTCTATGTGCTGGCGCTGCAGCGAAGCCGCAATGCGGAACTGAACGACTTGCCGGAAGGTGCACGAGAATCGCTGGCGTTGCCTGACATCGCTCAGTGATCCCGTGGTGGAGGAAAGTGACAAGGGGGCCACGCGGCCGCCGTGTGTACGCCGGTGCAATGAATTGCCGAGTTAATGAATTGAGTACAGTACCATGCTGAAGCATGACATTCCGCAGCTTGGCGACGATGATAACCTCACGCTCTCCAGGATTCCCCCGCGTCTGATTTCCGGGGCGGCCGCCGCCGGAGGCATTATCCTGTTGATTGCCCTGCTGCTGGGTTGGGCCGCCAAGGACTCGTTCACCTATTTCTTTCATGCTTACCTGGTCAGCTTCAGCTTCTACTTGAGCATTTCGCTCGGCGCTCTCTTCCTTGTCACGCTGCACCATGCCAGCCGGGCCGGGTGGAGCGTCTGCGTGCGGCGGGTGAGCGAGATTGTGGCGGCCAATGTGCTGCTGATGGCCATCTTGTTCCTGCCGATTCTGCTGGTGGCAATCTTCGGAGGCAAGACGCTTTACGTGTGGACCAATCTGGCCGCAATTGAGGATGAGCATGTCCGGCATATTCTGGAAGGGAAGTCGGCGTATCTGAATTTGTGGTTCTTCACGCTGCGGGCGGTGATCTACTTCGCCGTGTGGGGGGGGCTGATCTGGTTCTTCTGGAAGCGATCTCTGGAGCAGGACAAGTCAGGTGATGTGACGCTGTCGCTGAAGATGGAAAAGGTCAGTTACCCGGCGCTGATTCTGTTCGCGCTGACGATCACCTTTGCGGCCTTTGACTGGATCATGTCGCTGACTCCGGTCTGGTTCAGCACGATCTTTGGCGTGTACTTCTTCTCTGGGGCCGTCGTGGGCGGATTGTCGACGATCATTCTGGTGCTGATTGCACTGCAGGGGAGGGGACGGCTGACGACTGCCGTGACTCCGGACCATTACCACGAGCTTGGCAAGCTGTTATTCGCGTTTATCATATTCTGGGGGTACATGGCGTTCTCGCAGTACATGTTGATCTGGTATGCGAACATGCCGGAGGAGACGGTCTGGTATCTGCCACGTCAGCGGCACGGGTGGCTCGCGGTGTCTCTGATCCTGCTGTTTGGGCACCTGCTGATTCCGTTTTTCGGCCTGATGTCACGACAGGTGAAGCGGCGCAAGGCACTGCTCGGCTTCTGGGCCGTCTGGATGCTGGTGGTTCATTGGCTGGACGTGCAGTATTTGGTGATGCCGCATGTCAATGAGACGGGGTTTCCTTTGGGGCCGATGGATATCTGCTGTCTGGCCGGTGTGGGACTGATCTTCCTGGCAGGACTACTGTTCTTCGCCGGGCATCGTCCCCTGGTGCCGACCAAGGATCCACGGTTGGGCGAATCATTGGGATTCGAGAACCTCTGACGCGCGGGATGGTCCGCGGCGAGGGGAGAGTGGAGAACCGTCTGGTGCTGACGGCGGTGGTCGTCGAGTGTCAGCTGAACTGAGTCTTAATTCGGGTGGGTGCATTGCGGTGCCGAGGGTGGCTTCGAAGTCTTCGACAAGAAGAGTTGGTGTGAGATGACATTCAACGATGGCGTGAAATCGGCTCCGGTCGCCTATATTGGCCTGCTGAGCGTGCTCGTCACGCTGGTGCTGGTGATGGCGCTCCAGGTGCTGTATTACAGTCAGCACAATGCGGCAGTGGCAGCGTCCCTGGCGGACGCCCCGCCTCCGGCGGAGCTATCGGAATTGACTTCCCAACAGCTGACGGCATTGACTCAGCGTGGCTATGTCGATCGGCAACGCGGCATTGTCTCGATCGGC
>JBGSHS010000440.1:0-22776 GCA_041752115.1 Pirellulaceae bacterium
GAGCTCGTGGGGGTCGGAGAGGAAGGGGCGAGCGACGCGCGGCAGCTCACCATCTGCTTCACCGCACGAGCGGAGCTCGCGGGGGTCGGGGACGGAAGGGGCGAGCGGCGCGGTAGCTCACCATCTGGTGCACCGCACGAGCGGAGCTCGTGGGGGTCGGGGAGGAAGGAGTATCCTTCCATTCATCTCATTTACCCCATATTCACGCTTGTCGGTTGAAATGGTTGGAGTGATTGTATGGATTGTGCCGATTGTTCCCAACGAGTGGATTTTTCGGAGGATACCGGCACGCGCTCTGAGCGTCCGAGGGGCCTATGACGGCGCAGAAACAAGAAGGCAAGGACATGTCGGCGAAGCGAACTCAACCTATCGCGAATGGCTGTATTCGAATTCCACGACTCCCGTTGGTCGCCTGTTGCGTGGCGGTCTTGTTTTTTGGCTGGATGCCGCACCAGGGGAAGGGCCAAATCGTCTCGCCGGCCGACAGCCAGGCGTACCAATTGACCAATGCAGATGCGGCCACCATTGCGCCTCAGCTGGACAGACTTCTGCGCGATTACGGAGCGTCGGCACAGATCCTGATCGACCGATCGCAGAACTGTCTGGTAGTCCAGGGCCCGCAGGCATCGCGTCAGTTGGCAGGCCAGCTGCTGCAGACGCTGGACAAGCCGGCCTCATCGGCCGTGGTGCTGGCGCAGGCCGAAGAGCGGGGTACGGTCAAAGGTTATCCGACCGATCCGGACAAGGTGGAAGGGTTGGCGGAGCAGTTGCGTAAGCAGTTCCCGCCTTCGATGGGTGTACGGGTTGCTCCCGACGCGCGCACGTCGCAGGTCGTGGTGATCGCTCCGGTCGAGATACACGATCAGATTCAGGTTTACCTGAGCCGCCCGAATGTGCCGGAGGCGGGCACGCCGGCCGATACGCGTTTCGTGCCGGGCATGACGCAGCGTTACCAGTTGCAGAACATTACATGGCGGGAATTTGAGCAAAGCCTTCGTGCTCTTTGGGGTCCGAGTCTGCAGATCACGGCGGACGATGCCACCGGACTGCTGGCCGTGTCACTGGTGGGTGACGAACGTGACATCCCGCTGATGAAAGTGAATCGTCAGAACAACGAGATTACATTTCTGCAGGCCAGTGGTGCAGCTCGCTCGTGGCGGCAGATCGCCATTGCCTTGGATCGCACCCATGGCGGGCAAGCGGTGACAACCCAGCTGGTTCCGCTGCGCCGGGCAGATCCCGCGAAAGTGCGCGAGGCGGTCACGGCCATCCGGGATGCGGCGTTGCGTACATCGCCGGGTGAAACATTGGCTGCGGTTCCCGTTTCACAGCCGGGTCGTCCGCGTGAAGCGTCCGGGTTGGTGTCGATGATCTTCCAGCCCGGGGGACAGGCCCCACAGGCTCCAGCCGGCGGCGCTCCGCCAGCCGCCCCGGCTCAGGGACCTGCGGCGACACCCGACCAGCAACCAGGCGTTCAACCTGGTCCGGCCGGCGACCAGCCACTGCTGCCTGGGGAAGAGGGCGATGCAGAAGGGCTTCTGGGAGACGTTCAGATTGAGTTTGTTCCGGAGTTGGGGGTCATCATCCTGCGGGGCAACAAGCGCGATGTGGAACGCGTTCGCCGGATTATTGACGAAATCGAGAAAGAAAGCACCCTGACGCGTCCTGAGGTCCAAGTTGCGCCGCTGCAGTACACCAACAGCGAGTCGATGACCACACTGGTCACGCAGATTTACGACACGGTCTATGCTCCGCGTCAAGGCACGCTGAGTATCACGGCCTTGGTCAAACCCAATGCGATCCTTCTGGTCGGTCGGCAGGAGAATATCGCTACGGCTCTCAGCTTGATCGAAAAACTGGATCAGCCGGTTGCTCCCGATACCCAGATCAAGGTATTCCGCCTGATGTACATGCCCGCGTTGAATGCGGAGCAGTACATTCGCAGCTTCTATGGCGCCGCGGGCGGAACCACGACGGGGGTGACGGCTGGGGCCACACAAGCCCAGCAGACGACCCGGGGCCTGTCGCCACGCATTACCGTCATCGGGGACTACCGCAGCAACAGCCTGATTGTGCAGGCCAGCCCGCGCGACCTGGAGGAAGTCGCTGAGCTGTTGAAAGAACTGGATGTCGACAAGACGGAGGCCACTATCGAGGTACGGATCTTCCCGCTCACCAATTCGATGGCTTCGACGCTGGCCACCGTACTGCAGCAAACGCTGATTAACCAAGCACAAGGTCTGACCGGCCAGGCAGGTTTCGCTCAGCAGGCGGTCGGTACCAATCAGCAGAACCAGACGCCGGTCTCGCAGAGTGTTCAAATCATCGGGATCGATCAGGCGGGCAACAAGATCATCCAATCGGGATTGCTGACCGAAGTTCAGATCACCGCCGATGACAACTCCAACGCACTGGTGGTCAAAGCACCTTCCCAAAGCATGGGGTTGATCGCCGCCTTGATCAAGCAGCTCGACAAGATCCCGTCTGCCGAGTCGCAGATCAAGGTATTCCAGATCAAGAACGGCGACGCCACCAACCTGACCAGTATGCTGCAGACTCTGTTCGGACAGCAGGTCACCGCCGGTACCGTCGGCGTGTTCTCGCAGACCATCGGGCGCACGTTCGGGACGCAAGGGCAACTGCAGCAGGCAACGGCGGGTGAAAGCTCCCTGATTCCGCTCAACTTCGGCGTGGATGCTCGCACGAACAGCATCATCGCGTCCGGCTCCGCGGCCGACCTGGCGGTTGTGGAAGCCATCCTGTTGCGGCTGGATGAAGGTGATCTGCGGCAGCGCAAGCTGATTGTCTATCGCCTCAACAACGCCCCCGCTCAGTATGTCGCTGACGCGCTGACTGATATTCTCAATCAGCAACAGCAACTGCTGCAGCAGCAGCAATCGCAGCAATTCTCCTTGATCAGCCAGTTCGAGTTCATCGATCAGCAAGTGTATGTCGTTCCGGAAATCATCAGCAACACGTTGATTGTCAGCGCCACTCCCAAGTACTACGAGCAGGTGACGGAGGTCATACAGGACTTGGATCGTCGCCCGCCGATGATCATGATTCAAGTGGTCGTCTGCTCTGTGCGACTGGAGGACAACGAGGAGAAGGGAGTCGAACTCGGCATCCAGGACTCACTGCTGTTTGATCGCAGTGCGGTCACCGACGGGTTACTCGACCCCGGTTTTGACTTCGTGAACAGTCCGCTGGGCAATGCCGGTAACGCCGCATCGCTGGCCACCCGCGGCGCGCTGGCTGGTCAGGGCTTTGGAGCCTTTGGTGTGGGGCGCACAAGCGCCACCGAAGGGTTCCCCGGCCTCGTCCTCTCGGCCAGCAACGAGTCGCTCAGCATCCTCATCCGGGCGCTCGTGCGCAAGTCACGCGCTCAGATCCTCAGCCGTCCGCAAATCATGACGCTTAACAATGTGCCCGCGTCGGTACTGGTGGGACAACGAATCCCGCAGATCACCGACTTCCAGACTCTCAATACCGGAGGAACGGTCAACTCCATTGAGTTGATCGACGTCGGCGTGTCGCTGGGCGTCATTCCGCGGGTCACTCCCGACGGCCTGATCATTATGGATATTGAAGCCAACGAGTCGAAGGCCGGCGATCCGGCCGAGGGAATTACCATCGGGGTCTCCGATGGCGTGCCGATCCAGTCGCCCATCTACGACGACGTGACGGCGATCACCACGGTTGCAGCCCGCAGCGGTCAGACGGTTGTCTTCGGCGGTCTCATCACGCGTGACCGAGCGGACACATTCCGAGGTGTACCCTACCTGGCTGAACTGCCCGTCGTGGGGCACTTGTTCCGATTCGACACGAAGTCCGACACGCGGCAAGAACTGATCTTCTTCCTCACTCCGCACATCGTGACGACCGATGAGGAACTGCAGCAGATCAACCAGACGGAATCGGAGCGGATGAGCTGGTGCATGGCGGATATCGTGGACGTCCACGGCAATCCGGGTTTCAGTGGAGGTCCGACCGATCCGTGGAGTGCCGGCACTCCCATGATCTATCCCACACTCGATCCGACGGCCGAAGGCTTCAGCATGCCGGAATACGGCGAATTGGTCCCCACTCCTCAACAACTGGGACCGGGAGTGCCCGCTGGACCGTCGACGAGCGACAAGCCGTTCATCCTGCCGCCGGATCAGCGATCGGAAGGCAAGCCATTTGTTCGGCCCCCCGACCAGCGTGAGGAAGGAAAACCGTTCGTTGTCCCTCCCGATCAACAGGTGCCGGGTAAGCCGTTCATTGAAACGCCTCAGGAATCGCGTCGACGTATGCAGGGCGCACGCATCGAACTGCAGGAACAGCACGCCGCCGGATGGCGAGCACCCGATCTTCGCGATCCCTGGTCGCCGCAGGCCATGGCCCATCAAGGCTCCCCCTCACGACTCCAGCCTGTTCCAAGTGGTGGCGGCGATGTGCCTGACGTGCAGGGGTACCCCAACTCGCGCGTACCCGGTTCCGCCGCTGGGCCCGGCAATGCCGCGCGGGCGGTGACCGACGGAGTCATCCCAGCTCACTATCAACAGTCCCAAATTCCGGCTCCCGTGACCTATCCGCAGCCCTATCAATATCCGACGACGTATCCCGCCGGCACCACGGCGCGCTGAGCGGCCCACCACGCGGCGGCGGTGGATGCAGTGGAACCTGACATACGCTCGGCCGCGTGAAATGCAGCTGCCCGGCGTCGCAGCCGTCGGGACCGAAACCAACCTGGTGCTGCGAGGGATGAGCGGCCTGTTCCGCATCCCCTCGCGACCTCCCTGACTCGAATCCGGACCACCGATCGAACGAGACCTCACGTCAAATCCCTGTCAAGTGAGCGAGAGGCTGACATGACCCACAAATACACGCTCTCCTTTGCTCCCCTAGTCTGCGCGCTGATGACGAGTCTGGCCGGCTGTTCCACCCTCGATCTGAAGAAACCGAAGATGCCGTGGAGCGGCGACGATGAAGGTCCACAATACGAGAGCCCCGAACGCATCATTGCCATCTGGACCGATACGGTGTATCAGCACTCGGGAAAGACCCCGACGCGCGGCTTCGGTGGCCGGATCTACTTCTATAACCGCGAAGGTGCAACGATCCCGGTCAATGGACAGCTCTACGTCTACGCCTACGACGATTCATCGCCCCTGTCACACGCCGACAAACCGACTCGTAAATACGGCTTCACGGCAGAGCAATTCACGCGCTATTACAGTGAATCGGAACTGGGGGCATCCTACAACATCTGGATCCCTTGGGATGCCGTAGGAAACGACGAGAAGCAGATCGCTCTGTTCCCGGTTTTCGTTGATGAGTCGGGCAAAGTCGTACGCGGCTCCTTCGCGAACAACCGACTTCCCGGCCGCAGAACCATCACCGAAGAAGAACGACGGGGATTCTACGTCTCACCCGCCCAGAAAGCCCAATCCGACACAACGCCGATGGTCCAGCAAGCCCAGTACCAACAGGCAACTGCCGCAGCCGAACCACCACGCCAACCCGGTCTGAAAACCACCACCATTCACGTGCCACGCTCCACCGCTGAACGGATGGCGGCCGCTCCGGCTAACCTGCTGCAGGCTCAATCCTTCCAGAACCCATCGCAGCAGTTCCCGGACGGCGGAATTCCCACACCCACGGGACCAACGAACGCCGGTCGAGAATACTTCCCGTCAACGATGCCGCCTGGATACGGCCGTCCCGACAACGGCGCGGTCTATGGAACGAGTCCGGCCGGTTACGAGCAGAATCCCCCGGCTCCGAACCCTACCGCTCCCGCAGCCGCCGCCAGTGCCGATTACCCGCGGGCGGTCCACCACGGATCGCTCCAAAACGCCAGCGATGCGGTCACGCCCTCCTTGGGCCAGACTGGGTTTATCGGGGCTGACCCGCGGCAGTCGGCGTCGGCACGGTCTCGGGCTTGGGCTCGGCAGGACGCACAATCAGCTCGTTTCGAACCTCCGCGATTCCGGGTTCCAACATCGCCAGGCGTTCAGCAACATCTCGGGCGTGAGCCGATTCAACCGTCCCCCGCAACACGGCCGTACTCCCTTCCATCGACACAGTAATCTCACCCTTGCCGTAGTCGCCTCGGTCCAATACGCGTTTGATTACGTGGTTGTAGTTGGCGTGGATCACCGTGGGATTGGCCAACGGCTGCTCAAATCCTAACCGGCGGCGTGTGCGCAACGTCTTGTTGCCCTGATTCATCTGTTGCTGCATGCCCATCCCGCCGAACATCGAGTTGCGCCCCATGCCAAACATCCCCATGGAACCCATGCCACCCATCCCTCCTACACCACCCATGCGACCGCTATTTCCAAATCCACCGCCACCGCTCATGCCGCCTTGCGCTGACTGACCAAAGGCGCCCGATGTCGCCGCGCCGGCGCCGGCGGTGGTGGTCCCCATAGCGGCACTGCCGGTCGTGAAGCGGTTGAATCCGGAGCCGGTGAAACGACTGTCCAATCCGTACCCTTGAGCGGCTGACACGCTCGAGGCAGCACCTGCCGCCTGGGAGCCAGTCCGATTAACTCCGCTCATGCCAGCACCACCCTGACCGGTGTTCTGACCGAGGGCCGTCGCACTGCCGAACAACAGCAACCCTGAGACCGTCATGGCCAATCCCATCCATCGTCGGTTCATCGCACACATCTCCCCATAATCGAACTCGGTCGCTGGCAGCGCACAGGCGCGTGGTGCAAGCTCCACTTTCGCCGACCGTCGCACAAAACGTCACCACACCCCTGGGTCGCACACTTGCCGTGAACTCTATTGTAATCAACAACCACTGCATCACGTCCAGGAAATTCGCCTTGTCCGACGGCGTTGCTCCTCATCGCAGCCGTGATTTTCCGCGTTTGTTCGTTGTAGGCGCTACGTTTGATAGAATCGGTACGTCGAACCAGGTTTGCGAGAATCGCCTACTCGGTCAACCGCGGCTGCCGCTGCGACCTGTGGCAGCTTTCCTTGCGGGCAGTGGACGGCGAAATGGCCGGACGATCGATCGTCCTGGGTGCCACATCGGCCTCTAACAGATATGAACCCCTCACTTCCAGCCGGGTTCCGCTCACCTGCTGGCGTCAACATCTACCATTTCACTACCAATTCTCTACCATGGACCGTTTGGTCCTTGGACACTTGGTGTCCGTCAGTCGCCTTCTGGCCAGGGGGGCCCAGCCGCACCGAAACCGAATCCCCAGGCAACGGGTACTGTTGGAGGATGCAAGATGCTCCAATCTGCCCCCTTGCGGGGCGAATACTCGGTGTTCGTTCGTGTTGAACCGTTTGGATCCATTGGCTGAAGGAGTGTTTCCGGTGTTTTCCTCCCCCCCCTTGCGAAGAACTGTGGTTGCCGTGTTGGTGGTTATCAGCTGCTTGGTGGCCAGCGCAGATCGGGTGTGTGCTGAGCGCCCCAGCGCTCCGAAACTACTGCCCAAGAAGACTCTGGCTTACGTCCGCGTAGCTGACAGTCGCGATCTGGTTGAGCGGTTCAAGCAGACATCGATGGGGCGTTTGGGCCAGGACGAGAAGATCAAACCGTTGGTAATGCAGCTCTATGGTTCGGCTGTCCAGGCGTTTGAGCAGGTGCAAGATCAGCTGGGGGTCACGTTGGATGAAGTTCTCTCGATACCGCAGGGTGAAGTCTGCGTGGCGCTGGTCGGACGGGAAGACGGCGAACCGGCGGTGTTCATATTGATGGACGTTGGGGACCGACTACCGGCGGTACGCAAGCTGCTGGATGCTGCCGAGCGGCAGGCCATCAGTGAAGGCCAAACCAAGCGCACTGAGGATGTGGATGGAGTGACGTTGACGATCCTCGATGACAAAGTGACGTTTTGTGACCGGGAAAACACGGTGTTGTTCAGCACTTCCAGCGGACTGGTCAAGGAAGTCTTGAAAATCTGGAGCGGGGACGAGGGTGTTGAGACATTGTCTGACAACGTGCAGTTCACGACGATCATGCGGACCAGCGTGGGGACCAAGGACGAGCGGCCGCAGGTCACCTGGTTTGTGGATCCGATCGAGCTGTTTGAGAACGTATCGCGGCAAAATGCCGGGGGGCAGATGGCCCTGGCCGTGTTGCCGATGTTGGGACTGGATGGAATCAAGTCGGCCGGGGGCAGCTTCATTTTCGCCACCGAGGAATTCGATTCGGTATCACACATGCATTTGCTGCTCGACAATCCGCGCAGTGGGATTGTGGAGATGCTGGCCGTTGAAGCGGGTGACGTGGCACCTGAAGACTGGGTCCCGACCGATGCGGCGTCTTATATGACGGTCAACTGGAACCTGCAGAAGTCGGTCGATTCACTCCGCAAGCTGTTCGACACGTTTCGTGGGGACGGCGCTCTGTCCGGCGCCATCAAGAATCGGCTGTCGGCTCCTCTGGGAGTCGATTTTGAGAAAGACGTTCTGGGCCAGTTGGATGATCGGCTCACGCACGTTTCCTGGTTCGAGAAACCGGCTCGCGTCAACAGTGGGACCAATTTGATCGGGGTGAAGTTGAAGAACGCGTCCACCTTTCGGGGAACGTTGTCGACGATCTTATCCAAAGCGGGTGATCGAGGAGCCGAGAAGAACTATCGGGGCGTTACGTACCACGAGTTCACACCGCGTCGGCAGCCGGCCGATTTCGATCAGACTATGATGCGGCTCCCCTCCCCCTGCCTGGCGATCGTGGGCGACTATCTCTTGGCCTCGGACAGCGTGAGTTGCCTGGAAGCGGCGATTTCGGCCAAGCTTGATCCATCCAAGTCCTTTGCGGATGAACTGGACTACAAGTTGATTGCCAGCCGCGTCCAGCAGCACCTCGGTTCGCGCAAACCGGGAATGATTGCCTTCCAGCGTCCGGAGGAGTCAATGCGTTCGTTCTACGAACTGGCCACGAGCCCGACCACCCACCGCCGACTGGACGAGTTGGCTGAGACCAACCAGGCATTACGGGCTCTCAACGACGCCTTGAAAGCCAACCCGCTGCCCCCCTTCTCGGTGATCGCTCAATATCTGGCTCCGGGCGGTGGCATGTTGGTCAATGACGAATCGGGATTCCATTACACGACCTTTGCGTTGAAGCGTGAATGACGCCGGGCAGCGACGGTGGCTCCGGCGGTTCCTTCTGGGCGGTCAAAGCCACACTCGTGTGCCGAAAACTCATGAGTGTGGTGGCCGGTGCGTGGCCCCCACCGCGCGCCGGAAACACCTGAGAAGGCGTTTTCCCCAAGCGGCTCGGTTGCAAAACGAGCCGATCTCCGCTACTTCTATAGCTTGGTGAAGGCGCAGTGCCCCACACGCATCAGGTGAAAAGGTGGTTCATCAATGGCCGATGAGAATGCCAGGGACGAGAAGTCTGCAGCCGCGAGTGCCAAGAGAATCCTGCTGGTGGATGACGATGCAGAGATCATCGAGGCGATGAAATATACGCTCGAAGCCAAGGGTTACCAGATATTGATTGCACGAGATGGCAATCAGGGCTTGGCCATGGCAGAACGGGAGGATCCCGACCTCGTCATTCTGGACATGATGATGCCCAAGCGGAGCGGGTTCCTGGTTCTTGAGAAGTTGCGCCGCACGCGTCCGGTCCCGATGCGGATCATCATGATCACGGCCAACGAAGGAAGTCGTCATAAGGCCTACGCCGAAATGTTGGGGGTCGACGACTATATTCGTAAGCCGTTTGCCATGGATCGGCTGATTGCCAGTGTGGAGCGACTACTCAACTGATCACGGTACCGGTGGGGCGAGGGATCGAAGCGGCACAGTCTGTGGTCCAGCGTCATTCAACTGCCGCTCGACCACCAGTCTGACATCGGATATCGCCCGGAGGGACGGTCCAGAAGGAGCGGCATTAGTCCCGACGATGGCACGCACCATGTGGATCGATCTACAGCTCACATGGGACTTTTCGCGCCCCTGAGGCGGTGAGGTTTGCGCATGAATGACGGTTCGTCGCCGACAGCAGCACCAGTCGCCGTGGCACTACAGCCGAGCGAAGGCTGGCATTGCACGCACTGGTTCTATCGCTTCGATCACGCTGCTCTGACCACGCTCGCACCTGAGCAGCGGCAGCGGGGAGCCGCGCAGATGCGGGAGTGCCTGGATCCACAGCAGCCAGGGGCTCCGCAGCGTCTGCAAACGAGCATCGTGAGCGGACACAAGGCTGACTTCGCGGTGATGGCCATGGATGCCGACCCGCTCATCATCGACCAACTGCACCAACGGCTGATGGCCAGTGCACTAGGGCCGGCCATCAGCCCGGTGTATTCCTTCGTTTCCATGACGGAGGTCTCAGAGTACGTGCCGACGGTGGAGCAGTACGCACAGCGTCTGAAGGACGAGGGAGAGGCGGACGATAGCCCCGCCTTTGCCGCCAAGGTGGCCGCGTACCAGCGCCGCGAACCCATGATGCGACAACAGCGGTTGACCCCGGATCTGCCGCCCTGGCCAGCCACCTGTTTTTATCCCATGAACAAGAAACGCCAGGTGGGAGAGAACTGGTTCACGCTCGATTTCGCTCACCGCAATCGACTGATGGCGGAGCACGCGCGCAGCGGTATGGCATTTGCCGGTAGAGTCTCGCAGCTGATTACCGTCGCCGTGGGGCTCGACGATTGGGAATGGGGCGTCACCCTGTGGGCGAAGAACCCCGAGTTCCTCAAGGACATTGTTTATCGCATGCGGTTTGATGAAGCGAGTGCCCGCTACGCTGAATTCGGTCCCTTCTACGTCAGCTACGTCGCCCCCGCTGACATGATCCTCAAACACTGCTGCGTGACCGATTTGACTGACTGACATCTCCTGGGTTTCATCACCGATCAGGTTCGCCGCGAACCGCCGACTTCAGGAACCGCCTGATTCAGCAACCGGTCTCCCAGCAACCGGTCTCCCAGCAACACTATGTCCAAGAAACTCGATCTGGCCCTCGTTATCGATGTGGAATCCACGTGCTGGAATCACTTTCCACCACGTGGTCAGACCAGCGAGATCATTGAAGTGGGACTGTGCGTGGTGGACCTCCAACTGATTCGCCAGTGCGAACGTCGCTCCCTCATGGTCAAGCCGATGATGTCGGAGATCAGCGAGTTCTGTACGGAGCTAACGGGCATCACGGATGCCATGCTGCACGACGCACCGCCCCTCGCACACGCCGTACAGATTCTGCGCGATCAATACCAGGCAGGCGACCGCTTGTTCGCCAGTTGGGGCGACTACGACCGCAAGCAGTTCCAGCGCAACTGCCAGATGTACAACATCCCTTACCCGTTCGGTCCGACCCACCTGAACATCAAGAACCTCTTCTCCACGGCGCTGGGCTTGCCGCAAGAGCTGGGCATCGACGCGGCCTGCGAACGTATGGGGCTGACCATGGAGGGAGTTCACCATCGCGGGGTGGACGACGCCTGGAATGCCGCGCGTGTCTTCTGCACACTGCTCAAACGCACGAGACGAGCCGGTTTGTGACGCCGTGCGCCAGCCGCACAGTGCTCGGATAACGTGGTGATGAACGGGGAGACTAATCGGTCGAAGGCCAGAATCGAACGACCAGCCGCTCACAGGAGGGTGCCAGGAATGTGTGTGGTGGCACCTCGCGCGAAGGATCGTGGGAAAGACAACTCCTGTGGTTAGCCGGTTCGCCACGCTTTGCGCGAGCGTAGCTTCAAGAAATGCGCCGAATTTGGTTTTCCCTCGTGCCTAAGGGGGGCCACCCGATGCAGACTTCTTGCTGTCGTTGCCGCCTTTGACATCCGACTTCTCGACAGGGGACGAACTCTCCGCCGCTGGAGCTGGTTTGCTTGCTCCTTTCGCTGGTTCGGTCGCCTTGCGATCTTTCTGCTCTTTCGCGTCCAGCTTGGGAGTCAGTATCAGGCAGACCCGCGTGCCGCGTGGCGGAATGTGCTCGGTGAAGGCGCTGAACATGAGCGAATCGTTGGCGTCGCTGCTCGCAACCGGCAAGTCCAACATAGCGGTGGAGAAGTTGGACACGCAGATCAACTCGCCTCCGTCAGCATAGTAATACCGTTCTCCAGCCCCTTCATCTTTCCAGAATCCACTGCCAGCGAACACCCACGGATACTCGAGCGGCTTGCCCGTAGGATTGTGTTTCACCCACTCCTGAGCACGCACACGGTGCTCCTTTCCCTCCGGGTCTTTCCATACCACCGTCACCTCAACTTCCGTTCCGCCGGCCGGTCGGTACTCCGGCTGAAACTGGACGGTCGGACCCGGCTTGGCCCCGATCGCCATCAAGGCCGCATGAACGAAGCTTGCCGGCGAGTTGACCGAAACGACCGACTCATGTTCCTTCGTTCCTTGGGGACAGGCGAACATCTCCAACATGCCCTCTCGCAGACAGACACTGCCCCCCAACAGCACTTGCTTCTTCTTGAAATCGACCCAAACCTCAAAGTCCTTGGTCGCACGGACCCAGGTCTCCCCCAAGTCGATCGGAAGTGGATCGCGCTTCTTGGCCGCGGACGGGTCGGGCTCTTGAGCTGCGATGATTGATGGTGAGACGCTGATGACGGACATCACGAGCAGCGGAAACATGACCGAAAAAAATCCGCTCCACCAACCTGGCCGCCCACGCCGCTGCGGGATGGCACAATGAGGATCTTTGTCGGCTCGGAGCGCCAACATCCGCGAAGTTGAGAGGGTCAGCGGAGCAAAGTTACCCAGTCGCAGCAGGCCTTGATTCACCATGTGGACCTTCCCCGTATAGTTTTCCCTCCAACCATGGGCGCACCGATCAGCTGCACCACACCGGTCGAACGGAGCCCGTTTATTATTCACCATCGATGATTAGACTCTCCCGGCCGCCGAATCGCAACGACTCGGCCGCCGCGGAGCCTGAGCGTGCATCAGGATCCCACGAACCACGCAGCAGCCGCTCATCCAGGTCCGGCATTTCTCAGGCACCCGGGGCAGCGTACTCTGGGGCAGCATGATAAAATGGCGAACTCATTGGACCGGCGATCGGCCGCGGAGCGGCTCTGAACTCTAGCAGCCACCTCGCTTTACCGAACATTATACGTCAACGGCGGAATTCAGGATGTCCAAGAGTTCGCGATCCAAGGCTAAGTCCCATTCGAGTGACACGACGACAGACGTCGTCGACGTTTCTTCATCACGCCCATCGCCCACCAGTGGCGCAGCTTGGCAGCAACTGCCAGAATCGGACAGATGGGGGGAATGGGCAAAGCACCTTACTTCTCGTCGCCGCCCTGCCGATCTGACCCAGCTGTGCGCGCACGCCACGCTGCATCCATTGCGGTGGGCACTTCCCGACCATTTCACGGCCGTTGACCGCGACGGCCAGGTCAGACAAATCATGCAGTTAGCCACTGGCAGGAAGTTTGCTGAGCCGCAGATGGCCGCACACCTGGGACGGTGGCTAGAGCAGCAGCCGACTCAAGAGCCGGACAGCCTCTCTGCCTTGCACGCATTACTCTGGTGCCACGCTTTGCCGCACCTGGTCCAGATTGTCTCGGAAGACGACTGGCGTAAGCTGCTGGCCCAACTGGAACAGATCATCGATGCGGCGGCTGGTTTGGATGTGCACGATGATCCGTTGGCCCACCAGATTCTCAACGGCGAACTGCCGCTGACACTGGCCTACCTTCTGCCGGAGGTGCGGCGTCTGCGTCTGCGGTGGGAGTCGGCGAAGCGAGCATTGTCGTATGGCGCGATTGAATTGCTGGACGGCGAAGGGCTGCCCAACGCGCGGCACGTTGGCACGCTGCGTTCGCTGTTGGCCTGCTGGACGCGCTGCGTGCTACTCAGTTCAGCCGCCGGATGGGAGTGTTTCGACGAAGAGAGCCGCAACCAGTTTGAGTGGTTCAAGCGTCAGGCGCTTCGTCTGACCCGGGCTGACGGGACTCTGGTGCTGTCTCAGGGCGCAAGCGGTGATTGGAGTCCAGACCTGTTCCAGGCGGCACTCAGGACGGGCGCGGACAAGGAGGACCGGACGATTGCGAAGTTGATCTTGCCGGGCGAGCATCACGAGATATCGGACCGTCATCTCCGGAAACTGCCCGAACCGTCGGTCTATTCGGAGTGGTCGGAAACGTGTGTCATGCGTTCGCATTGGTCGCGCAAGAGCCCTCAGTTCACTTGTCTCTTCAGCGACCGTCGACTGCGCAGCGAGCTCTCCGTCGGACCGCGGCTGCTATGGTCTGGTGATTGTGAGCCTCAGCTGCTGGTGAATGGTCGCGAGTTGGCTCGAACCAGCGACTGGGCAGAAATCTGCCGTTTCGTGGACGAGGACGTGGACTATCTGGAGTTGGAGGCGGAGTGTGAAGGTGGTTGGACCATTGAGCGGCAAATGGTCCTGGCCCGCAAGGATGACCTGCTGTTTCTGGGAGATGCCGTGCTCGGCCCTGAACCCGCTGACGTGCAGTACGATCTCGTACTGCCGCTGGTAGATGACATCCGTTTTGAGCCGGAGGATGCGACTCGGGACGGTTCGCTGGGCAACAGCCGAGCGCACGCCAGCGTGTTGCCGCTGTCGCTTCCGGAATGGCGCACGGTGCCGGCACACGGGCGGCTGGAAGCCTGTGAGAATCGACTGCACTTGCGGATCCACGAGACGGCAGCGCGGCTGTTTGCTCCGCTGGCCATTGATCTCTCGCGGCGGCTGACGCTGCGACGCACCTGGCGTCAGCTGACCGTCGGAGAACATCTTCAGGCGTTGCCACGTGATGTGGCGGTCGGCTACCGCATTCAGTTGGGCAAGCGTCAGTGGCTGGTATACCGGTCCTTAGCGCCCCGATCGAACCGTTCCGTATTGGGGCAGAACATCACGAGCGAGTTCCTGCTGGCCCGTTTCGACCCGGATGGTTGCGTACAAGAGCTGATCGAAGTGGAATAATGGTGATGTGCCATGACAGATCTCGATCGCCGACTGGCCGACAATGTGCAGGGGGTGCGACAGAGAATCAACGATGCTGCGGCGCACGGGGGCCGGCGAGGCGATGAGGTGACACTGGTAGCCGTGACGAAGTACGTCGATGCGACGATCGCTCGACGTCTGGCGCTGCTGGGATGTCTGGACTTGGGGGAAAGTCGACCGCAATCGCTCTGGCAGAAGGCGGAGGCACTCAACGATCTGTCGATCCGCTGGCATATGATCGGGCATTTGCAGCGCAACAAGGCTCGCCGCACGCTTCCGCTGATCAACTGCCTGCACTCGGCCGACAGCGTTCGACTGCTTGACATGCTCAACGAGCAGGCCGCATTGTCGCATCAGGAGCTCCGAGTCCTGCTGGAAGTTGGCATATCGCGTGAGGCGGCCAAGACGGGTTTCCCGCCTGAGGAGTTATTATCTGTAGCTCACGAGCTGGAGCGCTGGAGCCACCTGCACATCTGTGGTCTGATGGCGATGTCGGGACAGTTCAGCCAGAGCGATGAGATCCGTCACCAGTTTGCCCAAGTGCGCCGGCTGCGCGAACAGATGCAGAGCATCTGTTCGTCCGGGATCGAGTTGCGAGAGCTTTCGATGGGAATGAGCGACGACTTTGAGATCGCCGTCGAAGAGGGAGCAACCATGGTGCGTGTCGGCAGTGCGTTGTTTGAAGGAGTTCCCGTGTGATAGCGCTGGTACAGCATCCGCAGGGCGTCGTGCTTCCCGTACGTGCTCAGCCTGGCGCTCGAGCCAACGCCATCCGAGGCATCCAGGATGGCGCGCTGAAGGTAGCGATCACCCAGGTAGCCGAGAAAGGAAAAGCCAACAAGGCCCTGATCCAGCTGCTCTGCAAGTCCCTCCATCTCCGCCGCTCACAGGTCGAGTTGCTCACGGGCGAGACCAGTGCTCAGAAGCAGCTGCTCATCCGCGACCTCCCCATCGACGAACTACGGCAGCGAATTGGTCGAACGCTCGGTGGAGAAACGCACGGTGGGGAGACTCCCACCGGATGAGTCCGCATCGCGCTACGGGACCAGTTCGTAGGAATCGGTCAAGGTGAGCGGCAGGTCGTCGATTCTGGCCCCAGCCGCGGCCGCGTCAGACCAGTACTTGCGAGCTTCCGCAGCATAGGTCGGCTTCTGGTGAGCGACCATGGCCAGACAAGCGCCCAGCAGGAGCGCATCCTCCGGCTGACTGCCGTCGAGCTGGCGTTTGGCGAGCGCGAGGGCCAGGCCGGGCGGCAGGTCGACCAGCAGATACCGGGAATTTCGACCTTGATTGCGAATCGTAATCGAGCGAGGACCGGTGTCTACAACGATCGCCGTCAGCTCGCCGGATCCAAGCGTCAGTTCTTCGCCACCGTGGAAACCGGCGACCACTTCGGCTACGACTTTCCAGAAGCGTTCGGCGTACTGGTTCAAGCGACTGAGCCGCTCCACCATCGCCCGGTGCTGCGGAATCGCCGCCAGATCCGCGGCCGAGGCCAGTTCGCGACGTGCTTGTCCAAAATCGTGTCCGTTCAGCGACTGGCGCGCAGCACGCAGCATGCGGCCCAGCTGCGCCAGCTCCTCGCGACTCGGCGGTGCAGGTTCCTGATCGGAAACGTCCTCGGCGGGCGAAGCGGGGGCAGGTGGCTGAGGCAGCGAGGAGGGCGGTTCGGCGGGAGCCGAGGGAGCGGTGACGGAGTCCTCCAGACTCCCTGGCGGCTCCGGTGTGCCGGGTGGGGACGAACTCGCGGCCGCTGGCGAGCCGTCGTCGGCAGGGGGAGGGGGATGTGACGCGACATCGGGCCGGGGCTGGGTGTCGGCGGCCGGTTGTGCTGGATACTGCCCATCCTGGATCGCGGGCGGCTTGACCACCGGCTGGGACCGGTAGTCACCGGCCTTCGCCTCTGCGAAAGGATGACTCGATTCGGGCGCTACAGCTGCCAACTGGCTCGATGAGGTGTGGGGCGAGGCAGGTGGTGCCGTTGACGAATTGCCATTCTGGTCGCGCATGGCCAGGAGCATGATCACCATGGTGGCGACGATCAGCAGAACCGCGATGCTCAATACGATGGGAAGCATCGACGGTTGGGGGCGCCGCGGCGGGGCGACGTGGGCATTCATGGGCGCAGGAGGAACTGGCTCGGCCACATCGCCCCGACTCGACTCCGGCTCACCAGTCACAACGGCCGCTCCCGCAGAGCCCGACAGGGCCGCTGTGGGCGCCGGAGGTATTGGTGGCCGTGGTCGTTTCGCCTGGCGGTGTGCGGGTGTTGGGGAAGGACCTGCCGCGGCAGATTGCTTCTCTGCGGGAGTCGCGACACGTTCGTCTCGAACCACGTCGTGGTCCGTCGCCGTCGCATGGCTGGCGGTTGGACGAGGTCCGCGTGTCGTCGAGTGTGTGGCAGGTTGCATCCCGGGTGGAAAGAGGTCGGGCATCCGATTCACCGGGGCAATCTCAGGCTCCGTCGTCGCGTCGCCGGCAAGGGCTGCCGCGAGACGATTGGCTGGCTGCACATCACTCGGCCCGAGTGGCGCGACCGTCGGCGAGGTGGGCAGCATCCCGTTCTGCAGCGCCCGGTCATACGCCTGCTTCTGCGCTGGATCCGACAGACAGCGTTTGGCCGCCGCCAGAGCATCCAGAAGCTGAGCCCAAGCCGCCGCATGCGCTCCCGGTCGATGGCTGCGGACTCGGGACAGAGCCCGGTCCGACGCCGCCTGAATCTTTCCCGCGTCGGCCTCAAACTCGGGCAGATCGAGCAGCTGGTAGTGGTTGGGTTGCGCGGCCTGGAGATCCAGCCCCAACCATTCGCGAAAGGGATTAAACGCCTCTGTCACGACCGATAGCACCCAGTGAGAGTTGGCGATGGCGGGCGACAGCCGCGCATCGCTGCCGGCGGCGTCCCCTGTCGTTATCATAGGCCGGATTGCCAGCCCGCTCAATATTCTGCGTGAGTCCCCGCCCGCACTGCCAGCTCAAACATGTGCTGCTGGTGACGGTGTTGCGGTTCCTGCGGTTTGGGTCGCACGCGATCGTAGTGTCCGTCGGCACGCAGACAGCGTCCCTTGACGTTGTCTTGTGCGTACGACGTCAAGACTTCCTTGAGCCTCTGTTTCGCTGTCGGGTCCTCGACCGGCACCAGCAGTTCGACGCGACGCACCAGGTTGCGCGGCATCCAGTCGGCGCTGGAAATGAACACGAGTTCCTTACCTCCGGCATAGAAATAGACAATGCGACTGTGCTCCAGGTACCGATCCAGAATGCTCACCACTCGGATGTTGTCGCTGATTCCCGGCACGCCGGGACGCAGGCAACAGACACCCCGCACGTTCAGATCGATGCGCACGCCCGCTCGCGACGCTCGATAGAGGGCATTGATCACCTTGGAATCGACCAGCGAATTCAGCTGGGCCATGATGCGTGCCCGATGCCCGTGTCGAGCACGATCGGTCTCGCCCTCGATCTGATCGAGAATCCGCTCGCGGAGGCCAATCGGCGCCGCTTCGATCTTCTGGTAAGCCTGCGGTTGGGAGTAGCCCGTAATGGCATTGAAGAAACTGGTCGCGTCGCGTGTCAGGATGTCGTCGCAGGTCATCACGCTCACATCACTGTAGAGCCTGGACGTGATCTCATTGTAATTGCCGGTGCCATAGTGGACATATCTTCGTATGCCCTCCGGCTCACGCCGAATGACGATGCAGACTTTGGCGTGCGTCTTCAGCCCCTTCACTCCGTAGATCACCTGCACACCTGCCGGCTCCAGACTCCGCGCCCAGTTGATGTTTCGTGCTTCGTCGAACCGGGCCTTCAGTTCCACGATCGCAGTAACGTGCTTTCCCTTCTCCGCCGCGCGTTTCAAGGCAGCCACAATGGGACTGTTGCGACTGGTCCGGTACAGGATCTGCTTGATCGCCAGCACGTCAGGATCATCGGCCGCTTCCTCCACGAGACGCACGACCGGATCGTAGCTCTCGTACGGCTGGCAGAGGACGACATCGTGGTCGGCGATCGTGTCAAAGATACTCACTTCGGTGTCAACCAGCGGCGACGGCTGCGGCGGCCAAGGCTCATACCGTAAGTGGTCGTAGCCGGGGAGCCCGCTCATCCGCATCAGGGCAGCCAGGTCGAGCGGTCCACTGACGACATACAGGTCTTCATCGGCTACTTTGAGCGCCTGCTGCAGGAAGGAACGAATCGTCTCACCCGCTCCTTCGGCCAGTTCCAGCCGGACACAGGCGCTCTGCTTGCGCGCCGCCAACACCTGCTGCATGCCCGACAGCAAATCGGCCGCCGAATCCTCCTGCACGCTCATATCGGCGTTGCGGGTCACTCGGAAGAACGTGCAGTCGATCACTTGCAGGCCCGCGAAGTACCGCTCGACGTGCATCCGAACCGCGTCCTCCAGCAGGATGTAATGGTAGGCGTCTTCTGCCGGAAACGAAATCACGCGGTCGATCGTCAACCCCAAAGGGATGACCGCAAACACCGGGTCCTCACGAACCGGCGAGCCACTCAGTTGAACACACGCGATCAGACTCTGCTTGACCAGCAGTGGGAAGTCATCCCCCGGCGAGACGATCATCGGCGTCATGACCGCGAAATACTCGCGTTCAAACAGCTCGCGAATCCTGGCCTGCTGCTGGTCGGTCAGCTGGTCAGGCGTCAGACGTTGAATGCCGCTGCGAGCCAGCGTCGGCTCAAGATCCTCCCGAAAACAGCGCATCTGATCATCCACCATCTGGTGCACTCGCCGACTGATGGCCGCCAACTGCTCGCGCGAAGTCAAGCCAGCCGGATCCCGTTTCCCCGGATCCTCTTCGGCCAGCATCTGCAGGCCACCCACTCGTACCATGAAGAACTCGTCCAGGTTCGAAGCTGTAATGGCCAGGAACTTCAGCCGCTCCAAGGGCGGTATGCTGCGATCCAACGCCTCGTCCAGAACCCGCTGATTGAACTCCAGCCAGCTCAGTTCCCGATTGATGTACATCTGAGGGGGTTTGGACATGATTGTCTCTGCCAGAACGTCTTTGCTGTGCTCGCGTGGCAAGGGATGAACACGATCGGGACATCGAGCCGCCACGTTGATGGATAACAGGCCGCGCACCGCAGTCCGCTCGCCTGAGCATCTGCAGCTCGTGCGACGATCCTGTGCGATGAGCAGCGGCCCGACGCCTATCATAGTCGACGACCGCAGCGGCCACACTATCCCTTCGTTCGCTCGGCAAGACCGCGACCATCGTCCGGATTGCGCCACACCACGCAACAGACAGTCCGGAGATGACAATTCACAATGAGCCCCGCTTGTCACACAAAGGGTTGCATTCCTTGGTTGGCAAGCGGTACGATGATAGTACCGCTGAGGCGATGAGTTGCCGGGTTCGGTGCGAAACACTTTGGCACTCTGGTGACCTTTGGCAGCGGAGTACCCGCCTATGAACCCCCGCAAAGATCGAGATGGAGTGGACGACTGGTCGGCATCGCCTACATCGTCGACCCGTCGCTTCAAGCGCCGGCGCATGGCTGTTGGACTCGGCGCCACCCGCATCCTGAGACTGTGGCGTTGGTCTCGTACACAGTTCGCGCAGGCGGTGTTGTACTTGGGGCACTGGTTGCCTCAGTCCCACTCCTTCCTGCATTTCACTGTCGGTTCACGCTGCGTCCGGGGACCTGTACGGGCGACGAACGAAGACCGCTGCTACGCCGATCAACATACCGGTCTGTTCATCGTGGCCGACGGGATGGGTGGACACGCAGGTGGTGAACAGGCGAGTCAGACTGTGATCGAGGTGATCGCCTCGCGCCTCGGGTGGTCGCTCAGGCGGGGCAAACTCGTAACGCCCGCGCTCCGCGACTTCATGCGGGAGTCTGTATTGGCAGCCAATCGCGAACTGATCGATCTGGCCAAGGCCGACGTGAGTCTCGTCGGCATGGGCTCAACCGCATTGATCGGAGTGATTCACCGTAATCAACTGCTCGTGTGTTCTGTCGGCGACAGCCGCGCCTATCTGTATCGCGAGGGGGAATTGCGCCAACTGACACTCGACGACACGCTCGTACAGGGCTTGGTCAGTGCCGGGGCGCTGACGACATCCGAGGCCGTGCGGCATCCGCTACGCCATGTTCTGGTGCACAGTGTCTGCACTCGCCGGCTGGAAAAGACACTGCGAGTCGACTCGTGCAAACTGCGTCCAGGCGATCGCCTGATCTTCGCCTCCGATGGATTGACCGACCGCATCGGGCCTGAGGAACTCTCGGCGATCCTCGAGCAACACGTCGACGCGCGGCAAGCGGCAACTGCCTTGATCGATGCCGCGCAAGAAGCCGGCTCACGCGACAATATTACCTGTATTGTCGTCGACATGGAACCGTAGCGTCCTGCTTTCCTGGCTGCGGCCGGACTGACTTCCTCAACCAATCTGCCAGGCCGTTGACACACCCAACGTCCCGTCAGGCGAGGTGGGGATGTCGCGGTCAGCGAAGGGATGCCCGTCGCCTTTTCGCTCCGCGAAAGCAACGCTGCTTCGGCGGAGCAAAAAGACCTTCCCGTCGTTAGTGCTGATGCGGCACGCTCCAGGCACCGTCCGGCTGATAGACATATGGCAGCTGAGCCTGCGGAGTCGCGCGGCGATGCCATAGCCATGCTTCACTCAGTCGTCCCGAGTTGATCATTGGAGAAGGACCGCCCCCAACCGACCGCAGATCCGCCAACAGCTTGCGGACCAGGCGGTGACCGCGGCGAGTCTGGCTGATCACCAATGTCCGTTTGTGCGGATACGGCTCGATCGCTCCGGCACCACCCACCTCATCCCACGTGTCGGGCTCGATAGAGGAGGTAATCACTTCGACCAGAGTATCGTAATCGTGATCGATTGAGCGAGAGAAGAACCTGCCGGCGCTGATGGCCGCGCCGCTGGAAACTGCTACGAGATCACCGACAGGATAGACGACCGTGTCCAGGTGATCCTCGACTTTCTCCGGTGTCGTCACGATCACGACTTCGCTCCGGACATAAAAGCTGAGTTCGAGAGGCTCCAACATCAGCTCAATCGCCTCTTCCAGGATCACATCGGACAGATCGACGTTCTCCAGCCTGGTCGAAACACTGAGTCCGACGTCGTTCAACCCGCCCTGGTCCAACATCACATTGATGTGGAATTGCTCGCGCAATTCGCTCGCCAGCCCCTGCAACGTCAAGTCGGCATACGACAGAGATGTGCGCGAAACCAATACGCGTTCAAGGCGACTGGTCGCTTCCCCAGCCTCACGACGTTCAGGCCGGTGACGATCTGAGGGTGATTGAGCCGGGAGTTCGGTGACGACGAGAATGGCCCCTGTCAACAGGGCCAGCCACAAGCGCGCACTAGGAGCGTAGAACATGCCAAGCCTCCTCCAGTTCCAACACCCCTGACCCAAGCGATTCTAACATCCCGGCAGCTGAAAAGACAAACTGAAAACGCCGGCAGGTCATCGTCGCGGTCCCTGTTCAGCCACCACATCCCTGCGCCGCAGCCCTGTCCGCAGCGGCGAATCGCGCCAACTGCCGCTGCGCACAGGCCGCACGACGCTTCCTGGCAGGGCAGGCCCGTGGGAAGTGGAACGGGAATAGGGAATGCCACAATGCGACAGTGCTTCAAGGCGACAGTGCTTCAAGGCGACAATCAAGCAGGTCGACGCCAAAACCAGCACCTTGCGCCCGGAGCCTCTCCGTCGCCCGCTGCTGCATTGTCGCATTGCTGCGTTGTCGCATTGCCTATTCAGCTACCACTTCCCTGCGGCGCTGCCCTGTCGGCAGCGGCGAATCGCGCCAACTGCCGCTGCGCACAGGCCGCACGACGCTTCCTGGCAGGGCAGGCCCGTGGGAAGTGGAACGGGAATAGGGAATGCCA
>JBGSHS010000441.1:0-9175 GCA_041752115.1 Pirellulaceae bacterium
CTTCGCGGCGTGTGCTCACCAGGCGTGTTGTCTGCCCGCTTCAGCAGGGCCCATCTCAGCTGGCCAAGTGGAGCAGCGGGTAGGCGGTCAGGTCGACCGGCCGCTGCCAGCGTCGGGGCATGATCATGAGAATTGCGCACTTTGCCGGTTTCAGTTGACGAAGAAGCTGGTGGAGTATCTTCCTGCCGCGGTGTCACTGCCAGGTGACTCTCCGGAACAAGTGGTTCTGGAGGTCCCTCTGGTCCGAGTGGCTTCCCTTCCGGCGACATTCCAGAGCCGTGCTCCTCCTGTGCTGGCCTGATGATGTTCTGCGTTGAGCGGTGGAGATTTGTTGCTGTGCTGGCAGCTCGCATCTGTTCCGCTTTCCATCACTCGTGGTGCGACCAGGTCAGTCTGAGTCGCAGCCTGTAGAGCTGAGGCCGGCCGTGAGTTCAGGTCGGTTGCTGCACTGGATGTTCGATTCGTATTGGCATGGCGTGCGCCGTTCGGCTGCGAGCGCTGTGGTCCAGCGGATGCCCAGGGGTGATCTTCGATACGAGCACAGATAACTGGAAGAGCATGTGATGAAACAACGTTCAGCATTTACATTGATCGAATTACTCGTGGTGATTGCCATCATTGGTATCCTGGTGGCATTGCTGCTGCCCGCCGTTCAAGCCGCTCGCGAAGCCGCTCGGCGCATGTCCTGCAGCAACAATCTTCGTCAGATCGGCCTCGCTCTGCACATGTACCACGACACGCACCGGCAGTTGCCGGCGGGCTGGAGGGGTTATGAACCGGCGACGGGGCAAGCCAACTGGCTGGGAGAGCCGGGATGGGGTTGGTGCCCGGCGATACTCCCCTTCATGGAGCAATCCGCCCTGTATCAGGGCTTGATCCACTTTGAATACCCGGTCGATCATCCGGTGAATGAGCAAGGGCGCGTGACCTATTTGCCGACACTACGATGTCCGTCAGACATTGGCGACAAGATGTTTCAGCTGCATGAAGCGGGGGATCATGACCACGACCACGACGCGGACCGTGTCGGACGCTTGCAGCACGAGGCGTTTCCGCTTCCGATGCCGACTGCCAATTATGTCGGCATGTTTGGCACGCAGGACATGCACGACATCTGCATCACCGGCGATTGTCGGGGAGATGGGACGTTCTTTCTGAATCGTGGAGTGACGTTAGCGGAGATTTCGGACGGTTTGAGCCAGACGCTGGTGGTCGGGGAACGTACGTCGAAGCTTTCGTATTCCACGTGGGTTGGCGCAGTGGCGGGGGCGGAACATGGACCGGCTCGCATCGTGGGAGTGGCTCAGTTCCCGCCCAATTCGGAGTACGACGAGGAGCACTATATCCACAACTTCAGCAGTATGCATCCTTCCGGAACGCACTTTCTACTGGGAGATGGATCGGTGCACCTGATACTGGAAACGATCGACCAGCGCGTTTACTTGCGTCTGGCGACGCGTGCAGCCGGCGACTTGGTCGACAGTTTCTGAGGCGCACCTTCAAACGCAAAGCGGCGGCTCCACGAGGAGAGCCGCCGCTGATGTCGATCTATCGTGACCAGTTGGCATGCTGTTATTTGGAGACACCCAGCAGTTCGACTTCGAATACGAGGACGGAGTTGGGTGGAATCGGTCCTTGCCCATCCGGTCCGTAGGCCAGGTCCGACGGGATGACCAGCTGCCACTTGTCGCCGACCTTCATCAGCTGCAACGCCTCGGTCCAGCCCTTGATGACGCCGTTGACGGGAAACTCAATCGGCTCGCCACGTTCGACGGAGCTGTCAAACACCTGACCGTTGATGAACGTGCCGTGGTAATGCGTCTTGACCGTGTCGGTGGCAGCGGGGCTGGGACCGGTCCCTTCCTTCAGCACTTTGTACTGCAAGCCGCTGGGGAGCACTTTCACACCTGGTTTCTTGGCGTTGGCGGCCAGGAAATCCACGCCTTCCTTCTTGGCGGCGTCACCCTTCTGGGACCGCTGCTGCATGACGAGCTTTTCGAACTCGCCCAGAGCGGCCTGCATCTCGGCGTCGGTCAAGGCTGGCTTGGCTCCGGTCAGAGCGTCGATGATTCCGCGCGCTACCATGCTGGGATTGACGTCCAGGTCGTCACCTTTCAGGTTCTTGCCAATGCTGAGCCCGATGCTGTAGCTCGCTTGATCCTTGACTGATTTGGGGGGCTGTTGAGCAGCGGGGGCCGCCGCGGCGGGAGGGGTGGAATTTTGAGCGGCCAGTGGGGAAGTGATCCAAGCGGCAACCAACAAACTGAGCCAGAGGCGTTTCATGACAGTTCCTTTATTGGATGGAGGTACGGCGAGGGGCGTCGGCCCAGCAGTTGTGGCCGTGTCCGCGCCATGGAGAGTTTCGGTAGTGTAGCGAACCGCCTTAAGGATCCATACCCCCACCAGTCGCGGGGGGATGCTTTCGGCCAGTGGCCCTATGCGACGTGCCGCAGATGAAACGGCAAACGGCCTGGACCGAGCGCCCATGCCGGAGGGAACGCGAAGGGATCGGCCGTCGATCTTTCCTTTACGGAGTCGGGGCGGCGTTAGTTTTCACGGATCCCCCTTTCCTAATCGCTCGATGACCGCGGCCGTGAAGCCTTCCGTGTCGAGCTCACCTCCGAGATCTTTCGTGCAGACGCCCTCTTTCAGTGCCAGGTTGTAGGCGTTCTTGATGGTGGCCGCAGCCGCTCGACACTGCTGGTCGCGCTTCTGCTCCGCCAGGTAGTTGAGCATCATCACGGCGGACATCAACAGCGCCAGCGGATTGGCCAGACCCTTGCCGGCGATATCGGGAGCGGATCCATGAACGGCTTCAAAGATGGCCTGTTCATCACCGTAATTGGCACCCGGAACCACGCCCAGACCTCCCACCAGTCCGGCGCACAGATCGCTGATGACATCGCCGTAGAGGTTTTCCAGCAGCAGGATATCGAACTTGGTCGGATCCTGGACCAGACGCATACAACCGGCATCGACGATCAGTTCCTGGTAGTCGATGTTCGGGTATTCCTGATCGTGGATCTGTCTGGCGCATCGCAGGAACAAACCATCGGTGATCTTCATGATGTTGGCTTTGTGAAACACCGTGATTTTCCCGAGGCGTCGTCGCGTAGCGAACCGGAAGGCCCAGCGTGCAATCCGCAGGCAAGCCGTCTGCGTCGCCACCTTCATGCTCATGACGACGTCATCGGTCACCTGGTTCTCGACACCACTGTAGAGTCCTTCGGTGTTCTCGCGAATGATGATCAGATCGACGTTCTCGTACCGCGTCTTAACTCCTTCCAGATTGCGTACCGGGCGTACGGCCGCATAGAGGTTGAGACGTTTGCGCAGCTGCACATTCACGGACGTGAAGCCCTCACCTACCGGCGTAGTGCAGGGTCCCTTCAAGGCGACGCCGAGTCGTGCGATCAACTCGAGCGTTTCCTTGGGCAAGACGTCGCCCTGGGTCTCCAGTGCCGTGATCCCCGCCTGACGCTCCATCCACTCGACGGGTGCCTGGGCGGCCTGCATGATGCGTTGTACGGCCACGGTCACTTCGGGTCCAATCCCGTCGCCCGGGATCACTACGATCGGATGTGTCGCCATGAAAGAAGTTCTCCGATGAACGTTCAAGACCGGTGAAGCGAGGGCTGCCTTCCGGGGCTCTGCCCCCAGTGGCCGCTGGCAAGGGGCGGGCTCGCGGGAAGCCACGGACCTTTCACCGCGGTCGTTAAGAGACCAGCTGCAGAGGAAAGACTCGACCGAGCCCCCCATTGTGACAGAAATCGGACGGCTGAATAGCCCACCCCGGTATGCCCTCCTCGCCCAGTTTTCGGGCGCAGTGGAGGTGGGCAGGTGCCGTCGCCATCGATGCGATTGGCCGCTGCGGAATAGGAGACCGCAGCGAAGGATAGGGAGACCGCAGCGAAGGATAGGGAGACCGCAGCGAAGGATAGGGAGGCCGCAGCGAAGTGGAACGGAAATCGGGAATGCGACAATGCGACAATGCGACAATGCGACATTGCCACAATGCCACAATGCCACAATGCCACATTGCGACAATGCGACAATGGCACAATGCGACAATGGCACAATGCCACAATGGCACAATGCGACAATGGGCTGCGGCGTCCTGGGGAACTTCCCCGCTGCAAGGTCTCCGGTGCTGGCACCGCTTGCTTCTTCCCTTGAGCATGGGACATTCCTTGTTCGATATTCTGCGGTTCCGATACCCCAAGGGGCAGGGTGTCTGCTTTGGCTTCTGCTTTGGCTTGAATCGCCCCCCAGGCGCAGAGTGTCGGTTTTGGTCCAGAGTGTCTGTTTTGGTCTCTGCTTTGGTCCAGATCACTCAAACCGCGAGGGGCGGTCTCCTCTCCTAACTCGTTTGCCGAGGGCATGGCGCGCACCAGGCGCCGAGGTGTGCTAGCAGGCCATTGCCAGCAACCTCGTGCGCTTGGCCGCAAAACAGGCCGTTTTCTGCGAAATCGTGTTGAGTGTTCGGGCGGCAATCTGATAGAAACAAACCCCAGCATGGAATCCAACTCGTGGTTCGCATACGGAGGGGCGTGAATGCTGGATCCACCGGTGAACTGCTGACGAGGAACAGAAGGGAGTCTGGTCCTCCGGGTGTGCAGGGATTGTAGATTGTTGGCAGACATTCAGGTTTCTTAAACCCAAGTTAGAATCGCGAATTGAACCCTCGCCGAGTCCGACGCATTCGGCGGGGGTTCTTTATTGGCACCTGCGGGACTTTCGGGATTATTCCGGTTTTGTCGGGGGGCGGCCCAGAATAACCCGCATTTTGCGTCACACAAGCGTGAATCTTCTCCACGTCACCAAGGACAAATGCGACAGTGACCGCTACAGCCAACGTATTCTTGTGACAGTGCCTTTCACGAGTGGATATGTCCTATCCTGAGTCGCACGAGGACGCGGCGATGGGATTGTTGCGCCGCACCATGCTCACTCGGACGACGGATGTCCCGCGCACGTCGGGGTGTGACAGGTGTGAGGCTCAGGTTGTGGGAGCGAAAGGCCAAGATCAAGCAGGAACAAGCAGGGTCGCTATTCCCAGGGTCGGGCTCAGTCAGTCGTGGTACGGTTGATGGGAACGCATGAGTTATTGGTTATCTTGTGGGGAGTTAGAAACATGGTCCGCGTCGTGAGTCTGGTGGCGTTGGTGATGGGAGTGTTGACTGTCTCGGCCGATGCGCAGATCATCTCCAATCCGGTCGTGACTTCATGGCCTCCTTATACCACAATCCCTGCCTACACCGCCTCGCCGCCCGTTCAACCGTCGAGTTGTTGCACGCCGCCGGTCGTCAGTACGGGGACCGTTTGTGCACCGCCGTGTGGCAGTACCATGGCCTATTACGCGCCGGCGGTCACAACCGTTCGGCTGCGTCCCACGATGACCTACTATGTGTCTCCCATGACGGTCTATTATCCGAGTACGGCGGTGGTGTCTCGCGTGACAACGAGCTATCGAGTACCAACGACGACGGTCTATCTTCCTCCGTCGACAAGTGCGACGTTGCCGATGGCGACATCGTATTACGCTCCACCGAGCACATCGTATTATGCTCCGGCCGCGCCCACGACTTCGTACTATGCTCCTGCGGTCAGCGCCCCTAGCGGGTGTGGTTGCCAGGGGCGGTAGCGTCGGCAATGGCCGGCGATTACTCGGGCAAGCGAGTCGAGTGAGCCGAAGAAGGGGGTGGCTGGGAGGCGTTGTTCCGCCTTGAGTCTCCTGGCTCTGCGCTCGTCTCTCGCCCGCGGCGACAGGTTTGGCTGGACAGCCGGCAGATCGTTTGCCAAGATGCGGTCGATGGTGGGCGAGCGGGGTTGAGTTGCCAGGGGCGCCTGGGCATGCGCGAGGGGACGCCGCACTGACCACCTCCTCACGGGTCATGGGCCCGTCTGGTCTGAGGTGGAGCTGGTGACATGACCTGGTTGTACATTGCCTTTATCATCAGTGAATGGATCATTCGGCTGGTGATGTTGCCGGTGATCACGAGTCGACGCAAGCCGAACGCGGCGATGGCGTGGTTGCTGCTGATCTTCTTCATTCCCTGGGCCGGTCTGGTTCTGTTTCTCGCTTTCGGCAGGATCCAGTTGCCTGGCGCGCGGCGCCGGAAAGCGGTACGGATGTATGCCAAGATGGAGGCGGAGGCTCGTCGATTTGCGGGTCACCCCAACATTGTGCGACCCGATCTGGGGCCCAAGCTGGAGACGACCGTGCAGATTGCGGAGCGGTTGGGGCACTTTCCGATTCTGGGAGGGAACGAAGCCGTTTTTCTGGGGCAGACCGACGAGGTGATCGATCGGCTGATTGCGGACATTCAGGCGGCGACGCACCACGTGCACCTGTTGTTCTATATCTTCTGGGACGATGAAACGGGCAATCGGGTGATCGAGGCGCTCGGGGAGGCTGTCCGTCGGGGAGTGGCCTGCCGCGTTCTGGTCGATGCGGTTGGGTCACGCAAGCCGCTGCGACAGCTGCAGGCGAAAATGAAGGCCCGCCATATCCAGCTCTACAGCATGTTACCGGTGGGCGTCTTTCGGCGTCACATGGCGCGGATCGACATGCGCAATCATCGCAAGCTGGCCGTCATCGACGGGTCGATCGGGTATACCGGTTCTCAGAACATCGTGAATGCCGATTATGGCCACAAAGACTTGGCCTGGCATGACATGATGGTTCGCCTGACGGGGCCGATTGCCATTGAGCTGCAGGCGATCTTCGTGGTCGACTGGTATCAGGAGTCGCACGAGATCCTGACCGGCCCGGAAATCTTCCGGGATCCCGTGTTGCAGGGGGACGTACCGGCGCAGACGCTCCCCAGCGGCCCGGTCTTTCCGGTCGAGAACTACCAGCGGCTGGTGGTGAGCGCGATTCATGGAGCGCGCAGCCGGGTGGTGATTACGACACCCTATTTCGTCCCCGATGAACCGGTGCTGCAGGCGATTCAGACGGCGGTGTGGCGTGGCGTTCGAGTCGACCTGATTGTGCCGCAACGCAGTGATCAGGTGATTGCGGGTGCTGCCGCCCGCGCCTACTACGACGACGTACTGGAGGCCGGAGCGCATCTCTACCAGTTCACCAAGGGGCTGGTGCACTCCAAGACCATGACGGTGGACGATTCCATCGCCCTGATTGGGTCCAGCAATTTCGATATTCGCTCTTTCGCCATCAATTTCGAGTTGAGCATGTTGCTCTACGGTCCCGAAGTCACACGTCGGCTGCGCCGTCAGCAGTTGGCATATCTCGACGATGCGGTGGAGTTGGATGCGGTGGAGTGGAACCGGAGACCGGCTGCCCAGCGGCTGTTCGACAACATCGCTCAGCTCATGAGTCCATTGCTGTGACCATCGCTCCTGACTGGGCTGCGGGACCCGACGAGTCGGCAACTCACCGTCCGCGTCCGTCGGTCGGTGGACCGAATCGAGCCGACCTTCTTGCGTCTCATCGCGGTCGACCTCTTGTTCCAGTTCGTACGGCTGAGGAGAATCGGGCTGAGCGGCGAATGACGACGTCTTATCCGGGACGAGGCGATGTACCGACTTCACGACCTCTGCAGTTTTCTCGAAAGTTTTGCTCCGCTGGCATTGGCCGAGTCGTGGGACAATGTGGGTCTGCTGGCTGGGGATCCGGAGCTGCCCATCGAACGTGTCATGACCTGTCTGACCGTGACACCGCAAAGTGCTGCGGAGGCGGTCGAGCGTCGTGCGGATGTTGTCGTGACTCATCATCCCCTCCCCTTTCAGGCGCTCAAACGAGTCGTGTCGACGTCTCCTCCCGGGCAGCTGTTGTGGCAGTTGTTGACACACCGCATCGCCATTTACAGCCCCCACACGGCCTTCGATTCGACAGCCGAAGGCATTAACCAGCAGCTTGCCACCGGACTGGACCTGCTCGACATTCAGCCGCTGGTCCCCATCCCAGGCGCTCCCGAAGGGACCGGTGGAGGGCGCGTGGGGCGGCTGGCCCAGGCGCTTTCGCTCGCTCAGCTGGCAACGCGGCTGAAGACTTTCCTGGGGATCGACCGTCTGCAGTATGTGGGGCGGCCGGAAACGCTGATCCAACGCGTGGCCGTCGCGTGCGGGGCGGCCGGGTCCTTTCTGGAGGCTGCGGCGCACGCCGGTTGTGGATTGCTGGTGCTGGGCGAAACCAATCTGCACACCTGCCTGGCGGCGGAATCGCGGCAGGTGGCACTGCTGCTGCCCGGCCACTATGCGAGCGAGCGATTTGCGGTCGAGCGACTCGCCGAGCTGTTGCAGCGCCAGTTTCCCGGATTGGAGGTCTGGTCGAGCCAGCGCGAAACCGATCCGCTCCACGACGGCTGATCGCCGAGCGCACGAACCGCGTGGGTCCGGAGCCCGTGGATCGGATGGAAGCCTGGCAGATCGCCCATTTTCAGCGGCAGGCACCTGGCGGGGGGGCTCTTTTCACCATGGTGACCTCATTCCCCGCTCGGTTGAACTCCACGGCATCCATAAAGGTGCGCATCAGCAGCAGCCCTCGTCCGCTGGCCTTTTCCAGGTTCTCTGGATCGGTTGGATCGGGCAGGCTGGTGGGATCGAAGCCGGGGCCTTCATCGCGCACGACGAACGTGGCCGTCCTCTTGGTGAACTTCGCCTCCACATAGACCACTCGATCTCGAAACGGTGGCGTTTCGCGTCGTCGTTGAACGAGCTGTTGGTATGCGTGTGCGTCGGAAGTGCGCAGGCGGGAACTGATTTCCAAATTGCCGTGAAACATGGCATTGTTGATCGCTTCCTCCAGGGCGACACAGACTCGTATGCCGCTGGCCTGATCGCAGAGCCCCAGGACACGTATGGACCGGTGGAGGTAGTTAATCAATGGTCCGATCATGCTCGCATCATTGCCCAGTTGAAAACTCGCCTCACTGCGGGTCAGGCAGTTCATCAGCCGGTGCACACACTGTTCTTCACGTGAGACCTCGAGCACATTGTCCACGGTTTCGGCCAGCAGCGAGGACAAGACGCTCTTGGGGACATAGCTGGCCGCTCCCAGCTTGAGGGCGCGAACGGCGATCTCTTCGCTCCCCCGGCCGGTCATCAGGATCACGGGGATCAACGGAAACTCGCTGGTGATCCTGGCCACGAGTTCCAGACCGTCCATGTGGGGCATCATCAGATCGGTGATGACGAGGTCCGGCGGGTGTGC
>JBGSHS010000442.1:0-11398 GCA_041752115.1 Pirellulaceae bacterium
GAGCAGGCTCGGCGCGTCGACTGGCGCGAACAGGCCCGCGAAGCGTTGGCCCGCAAGCCGGCCAGTCAACGCTTAACGGAATTGACCGGTTCGTTCTTGATGTCGGCCATCGTCTGCTCCGTTCTGTCGCTCCTGATTCTGGTGGCAGGAGGCCGCAACCTCGACGCCTCAGTCGACACCTGGACATTTTACGCCTGGCTGACCATTACCAGCGTCTCGGCCTGCTGGCTGATCCTGGGCCTCTCAAAGTTCTGGGAAGGAACCGAGGGGGACGAGGTCCTGCGACGCTTCATCATGATGGTCATGGGACTGGTCATCGGCGTGGCAGCCTACGGCACCTGCCAGCTGCTGCTGATTCGGCTCAACAACCATGACATGTGCAACGTGCTCGATCTGCCGGTCCCACGCAGCATGTACACGGCCGACGGGACGCCGATCCTGACCACGTTCCTGGCCTATTTCGCAACACTGTTTGCACTTTTACGCTGGTGGAGACAAGTTGACCCGCTGCGGAAGACGCGTTTCAGCCTGTTTGCCACCACCGTGTGTGTGCTGGTGGCGATGCTGATCCCCTGGCAAATCCCCTGGGGCTTCCTGCTGGCCGCAACCATCGCCGTCTCCTTGCAGCTCTCGGCACCATGGGTGAATTCCTCCGACCGGACTCGGGTTCGGCGCGAGGCGTGGGGATCATAGGAGAAAGATCATGCTCACCATACTCCTGCTAGTTCTGGGCCTGGTCATTATCGCCAGTGCAATTGCCGCAGACCGGTCGAAACGAGCCCAACGCCCGCTCCTGGCCATCGTGCTCAACCTGTGTGGAATCGCCTGCCTGCTGTGTGGCCTGCTGACGGTCTTTGCCTGGAGTCACGGGGGAGGCCGGATCACCATACAACGGGTGGCTTCAGCTACACCTGGAGCATGGCCTTCGACAGCGCTCGACACCTTCCATCACCACCGGACGAAGGTCGTGCGACTGCGGATCGGGCCTGACGGCCGCCTGGAATCCCCCCAACATCATCTGCAGTCCGTCTCGCATGGCGGCACCATGGTGGTGGCGCTGAACGTGCCGGCCGAAGCTGATGATGCCGGCCCTGCCACTGCAAGTGACGACCATGGCTCGGAACCCCGCTCGGCGGAAACAGTGACTCAATCGCAGGAGGCGACCGCGGCCGAAATGGAAGACGTCTCAGGAGAGCCGCAAGCATCCTCCGAATCTCTGGCGGAGATGGAGTCGCAACTGCCGGCGCAAACCGTTCCCGTGACGGAGCTGCAGATCGACTTTGACGCGCGCCCCCCGTGGGTCGAACGGCCGGCAACGAACGTCGGTGGTGTTCATCAGATCTCCGTTACCGGAGGTCCCTATTCGGAGTTGCGAGTTGCCCGGAAGGAGCTCTACGAGAAACTCAAGGCCGTGACGGACGAGTACATTAACGACGTTTTGGGCAACGAGCAGGCCGCGCGGTGGATTCAATTCGATCCACAGGAAATTCGCCGCAATCTGGTCGCGTCGGGCAACTTCTTTGACGAGAAGTTCGTTTCACCCTCGGTGGGCGTCATGTACCAGTCTCACGCTCTGTTGGAGTTCGGTCCCCCTTTCCACGACCGCATTGAGCAGTCGTGGCATGAGGTGATGGCCCGCACGCAGCTGGTGCGTGTGGCTTTGATCGGAGCGGGCGTTCTGGGGGTTCTGGTACTCCTGTTTGGCTACTTGAATGCCGACACCGCCACACGGGGCTTTTACAGCCGCCGCTTGAAGTTTGTCACGGCACTGGCAATACTAGGATTGATCGTTGCCGGTATTCTGTTCGCGCGTTCGATCCCGTGGTTGTGGCTGTAGCGAGTGCCCTGCCGCTCGTCCGGGACGCCCTCCTGGCGGGCCTTGGCATGGGTATCGGTCCTGGTTTCCCTCTCGTCCTGCAGCACCACCGGCCGGTGAGGGAGAACAGGCAGCATCGAACGTGAGCGGAGGGGCTGGCGGCGGCCATTAGGTTGGAAGCGGTGTCTCTGGACGAGGACCGGCGGCGGGAACTGCCGTCGTGATGGCCTGAGAGGGTCTGTTCGGGAGTGGTCGGCCGAACGGACCTGGGGAGCGCCGCGGGCGTCCGAACGATGTGAATTCCCTATTCCCCGTGCCGTGTCAGCTGAGTCCATGTCTGGAGCAACCGACCCTGACAGCCTGCTTATCCAGCGGATCCGAGATGGCGATCCGGACGCGTGGAGCGATCTGATCTCTCGCTACGAGGGACGCTTGCTGGCGTTCGTCGAAAGTCGCATCGGCCATCGAGGTGCCAGCGAGGATGTGGTGCAGGAAGCTTTCATCGGCTTTCTCAACAGCTTACCCAACTACGATGGCAGGCGTCCGCTGGAGAGCTATCTGTTTTCGATCTGCGCGTATAAGTTGACCGATCATCTGCGTCGGGAAGGCCGGCGCCCGAGCATTCCGCTGTCGACTGGATCGGATTCGAGCGGCGATTGGCAGCTCCCCGGCAACGCCCGGGTGGCGAGCAGCATTGCGCGGAGCGGGGAGCGTCACGGGTTGGAGGAACGCGCGATCGTGACAGCCCTGCGTGAACAGGTCGCGCGGTGGCGCACGCGTGGCGACTGGACGAAGCTGAAGTGTACGGAGCTGCTATTTGTACGGGGATGGGCCAATAAGGAAGTGGCCAACGCGTTGGATATCACGGAACAGCAAGTTGCGAATTTCAAGTTCGACTTTCTCGCTCGACTCCGCTCGTTGATTCGTCGCCAGGGTTTGTCTGAGGACATTTTCCCGGAGTTGTACGAACAGTGAGCCAGGGCTGGGCCTGCCGCGGCTCCGGTCGTGACCGCTGACGATCGATGACCGCTGCAGCAGCCCGTTTCCCTCCTCACGGCGTTTTCATCATGACGCGCGACATAACTGAATCGGAACTGGAAGCCTATCTGGACGAGGCACTGACCGCCACCGACATGGCGGCGGTCGAAATTGCGCTGCGCAAATCTCCCGAGCTGCTGAGGCAACTGGCTCAGATCAACAGCCGGCGTGACGCCGGGGTCCATTCCCTGGGAGAGATCTGGCGTCGTCATCGCATCAGTTGTCCGACGCGTGAGCAGATGGGGAGCTTCTTGCTGGGGGTTCTCGAAGACGAGATGGCAGACTACGTCCGCTTTCACCTCGAGGTGGTCGCTTGCCGGATCTGCCATGCCAATCTGGAGGACCTCCGCCGGCGGCAGGCAGAATCGAGCGACATGCTGGTGGTGCGCCACAAGAAGTACTTTGACTCCAGCGCCGGATACTTGAGCCGTCGCGATTCCCGTTAACGGCGACACCCGCCAAACGCGACGCGACGCCTCGGCGGTGGCTCCCCGCGGCTCGGCCGGTACCGACTTTCTCCGGCGACGGGCTGCCTCCTACGAGGGACGTTCGATCTGCTCCATTACAGCAGGTGGCGGGCCTTAATGTCCAGGTAGCGATTGATCAGTGGGGCCGTCATCTCTTCCGGAAACGTATCGAGCACCAGAACCCCCTGATGCTCAAGGTCGGAGAGAACTTCGCGGCGCCAGTTGAGGATTTCGGCGGCCGCGGCCGCTCGATAGAGTTGTCGGTCATCATGCACCGGCGCATCGGCCGCGTCAAAGAGGCGATGATCTCGCAGCACGACCCCCAGCGGCAGGTGTCGCCCGACCTGAGCGTGCAGGTAGCGTTTCACCTGATAGCTGTTCACTTCGTCAATCAGATTACTGATCAGCACGACCAGTGCTCGTTTGCGGCAATGGGTCGCCAGATGGAGGAAGGCCAGGTCATACCGCGATTCGACCAGTCGTGGAAAGCGGTCGAACGAAGCGTGCAGCAGGTGATTCATCTGGCTCATCCCACCCCGCGCCGGTACGAAATTATGTACCTGGTCGGAGAAGCAGATCAGTCCCACCGAATCCCCCTGCCGCAGTGCCACATAGCTGAGCATGAGCATAGCGTTGAGCGAGTGATCCAGCAGACTCAGATCCGCCGCGGTGTTGTTCATCATGCGGCCACAATCGAGCAGAAAGATGATCCGTTGGCTCTGACTGGTCTGGTATTCCTTCACGGTCAAGCGGCTGCGACGAGCCGTGGCGCGCCAGTCGATGTGCTTGTAGTTGTCGTCTGGCGTGTAGTCACGCAAACGTTCAAAGTCATGGTCTTGACCAATCTTCCGACTGCGACGGACTCCCATCAGGCTCAGGCGGTTGGTGCGTGCCAGCACCGCATACTCAGCCAGTTGCACCATGTCGGGATAGACATGCACGGTCGATGGGACCGGGTAGGACAGGAACCGCTGCCACAGACCCAGGCGGCTGCGAACCCGCAGATGAACGGCGTGCAGCGTGAAGGCGCCACGTCGCTGCGACGTGAACTTATAGCTCACCTGCGCTCGACAGCGCCCCGTCAATTCCAGTGCCACCTGGTCGGGCATGGCCACAAACGGCTCGGGCAGGTCATCGCGAACCGACAACTGCAAACGAGCTCGGCGAGGACGATGGTGGACGATCGTCAGCGTGACGGCGTGAGACTTCTTCAACGAAGCCACACGCTCCAGCTGCCGACTGGCCGAAAAATCCCTGACGCGGGGGAGGGTGATCAGATCCAGGATCGCCACGCCCGCAATCACCAGATCGACCAGCGCCACCGTCATCAGCGCTTCAGGAAGTACGAGCAGCAGGAGCGATAACAGGCAAGGAAACGCCATTGCCACGATCAGCGCCCGATGAGGATAGACTCGCCACCGTGCCAGGAGCAGCAACGGGACCAGCGCCATGATCGCCATCACGGCCAGATGCAAGGTGATTTGGTTCACCAGTTCCAGCGTCCAGTCCAGCAGCGTGGAGGCGAGCAGTGCAGACTCGAACAGCGGCAACAGAGCGGACGTCACGTTGCAGATCACAGTCGAGGAACCTCCACGGAGCGTACCAACTCGCGCAGCAACTGGTCGACATGCAGTCCTTCGACTTCGGCTTCCGCGGTGAGTATCACACGATGGCGCAGAGCCGGCAGAGCCACCTGGATGACATCATCCGGGATGGCGTAATCACGTCCGTCGAAGGCGGCGAGAGTCCGCACCGCCTGCATCATGGCGATGCCGGCTCGGGGCGATGCCCCCATGTGGAACTGGGGCCACTGCCGCGTCAGACGCACCATCTGGTTGATATAGTCGAGCAAGCGTTCATCGATCCGCACCCGGCCGTTTTCACGGGTAATGGCCATGATCTCGGCCGATGACGTCACCGTCTCAATCTCCTCTTCCAGCCGCTGATTGATGTCGACCTGCTGGCTGTGCATTCGCAGGATCCGAGCCTCTTCCTGCTCCTGGGGGTATTCAGCCAACAGCTTGAACATGAAGCGATCCAACTGGGCCTCCGGCAGATTGTAGGTCCCTTCCGATTCGATCGGATTCTGCGTGGCCAGGACCAGGAACGGCCGGTCCAGCGCATGGCTTTTTCCATCCACCGTCACTCGGTATTCCTGCATGATCTCCAGCAGGGCTGCGTGCGTCTTGGCGGGCGACCGATTGATCTCATCGGCCAACAGGATCTGCGTGAAGACCGGCCCGGGGCGAAAGCGGAACTCCTGCAGCTTCATATCGAAGATTGGCGCACCTGTGATGTCGGACGGCATCAAGTCGGCGGTGAACTGAATCCGGCTGAAGGGACAGCCGAGCACGCGTCCCATCGTGCGGACAAACAGTGTCTTGCCAAGCCCCGGTACGCTCTCAACCAGCACGTGACCGCTGGAGAAGATCGCCACGAGCGATCCCAGGACAAGTTCATCCTGCCCCACGAAGATCTTGCCGATTTCGCGGACCATACGGCAGAAAAGCTGTCGTGCGGGAGTATCCTCGCCTCCTCCCTCCAGAATCCGTTCAACCGACAGGCGGTCGACAGCCTCCGAGCGGGTGGTCGCCGACCGCGCCGGGTCGGATGATCGACGGGGCGTCTCCGGCGCTGGTACGGCATCCGAGCGAAGCTCTTCGTTGTCCTCGAGTATCAGCACATCGTTGTCACCCGACCGATCTCCCAGCGACTCGGCGGTGCGGGCGGAACCGGTCCTTGGCGGCCGCTGCTCGAGTGGATGCGGCGAGGCCGCGTCGCGCAAGGCGCTGCCGCAGCGAGGACACGCAGCGGGCCGGGATATCGCGTCAGGCGGCAGTTCACAGACGTGTCCGCAGACCGAGCACGTGCTGGCGGCGAATCGATCAGGTTCATGAGATGCCATGGTCATCAGCTTTCCTGAATGGATCGTGCATGAGGTAAAAGCGTCGAATCCTGCTGCCAACGGTTCATTTCTCGGGTGCGTCACCGGTGGCGGCAAACGGTGAGTTGCCACCGGTCGAAGCGGACTTCGTCACGTTCGAAGGCGTCTTGTGATACAGTCCCAGTTGCTGCCGAGCATACGATGAATCGCCGGTGCGGGCCAGCAGGGCGGCCAGCGCGTCGACGTGTTGGCCGAAATCCGCCGTCGGTTCTTCCGGCAGCGGCTTGGGCCGCCCGAAGATCGGGAACACGCTGAAGCAGAAGAGCATTCCCCACACAAGCCAGTGAATGCTCAGCAACATGCGTCGTCGAATCACGTCGTCGGGAATCTCATTGAGGCCTGCCACGACCAACAAGCCAGCCGGTCCACTCTCGAGAAATGCTACCTGATCCGAAATCGAGCAGTCGTCGATCAGTTTGCCGGCCAGCAGGCGGTGCTGGTGATTCACCAGCGGCAGATTCAACAGAAACGAACCGTTGGTCACGACGACGATTCGGCTGTCGCGCCACGCAGGCTTGGTAATCTCGTAGGCGACGGTCTGCTCACCACTCTGCAAGAGCGGCTGAAAATCGGGCCGGAGATTCACCGGGGGCGGGCTGTGTTTCCAGAACGCATCCAATTCGGCTGGTGTCGGAATGTCGAGCCGCCCCTGGCTCCAGATGTGTGTTCGCGGTGCGAGGATCCCCTCGCTCCAGGGTCCCTGCAGCTGAGCAAGAAACTGGCCTGGATAATCACGCCGCACCATGAACCACTCGCAACATTGCTCCGCTGGCATATCGATCCGCGCCGCATCGTGGACCGATTGCGTCTCAGCCCAGCGGCGCTGAATCTCGGCGCGTTGTGCGGCCGGCGCCGCAATCAGCATCTCGCGCCAATAGTCGCACGCGGCATCGTAGTCACGGCCCACGTAGATCAGAATCCGTGGGGCCTCGTCGTCTTCAGCCAAGTCATTGGTCAGCCATTGGTCGAAGAAGTCGCGTACTTCCTGACTGGGTGGGGCGAAATCGTCGGGAGCCCATACCAGCACATCGTAGCGATCCAATCGCGAAGAGAGACTCTTGACCGTCACCGTGCGGATCCCCGCAGCCTTGAACATCCCCGCCAGCACACTCGTGCCATTCACGCTCCGGCCGGCTTTGCCCCGCCGCTGACCATACGCCGATTCGAGTTCGGGCCCGCGCGAGCAGCCGACCGCCCCGTGCAACGCCAGAGCGGCGAGCAGAGCCCAGATCCATCTCACACCCGCCGTCGTGAAGGGGAGGATACTACGGGGAGCTGTCTGGAACCGCACTGCCGCGTCACGGGACATCATGGAGCCACCTGCTGCAACTGCTGGTGAAAACGGTCCAGATCACTCCAGCAGCTCTGATACCGCTGCAATGGTAATTCGTGGTGACCGAAGAACACTTCTTCAAATGCCAGCATCATCGGTCGCACCAGTTCGATGAACGCAGGATGCTTCTTCAGTTCCAACAAGTACTGTCGGTTGGTCTTTCCTTGAGAGAGGTGAATCAGGTGGTGTTTATCCAGTTCGACCAACTGATGCGCGAAGGCATAGATGATCGCCCGGGCGAAATCACCCGCAGCGTAGAACGCACGGGCGGCCGCCAGCAGATCGTGGTGTTCCGGAGCAATCGCAATGGGGAGCTGCTCGATGCGGCTTTCGGCCGTCATCTCGTCCTCAGCAATGCCCGTCGCGTGACGCCCCAACAAACTGCCTCGCCTGGCAGTACGGAACAGAAGCCACGCCAGCAACCCCAACAGCGTGCAGAGGAGGAGCCAGGCCACTATTTCCAGGACCAACAAGAACCAGGCTGGGAGCCGCCAGTTCCATGCTCGTGTTGTTGGCTGTTGTGTCTCGGCTTCCCACTGGGAGCCGCGATTCGGATCGTCCTGCCGAGGAATCCGTTCCACCTCCTGTAATGCATCGTCACTTGGACTGTACCAGGGAAGGTCAGTGCGCCGCGACAGGCTCTCGCGCGCCCATTGCTCTCCGTCCTGAGCCCGCACCGCAGGCACGACCAGAAACACCATTGACAGACCAAGCGCCGTCGAACGTAAAGCAGAGACGAGAGTCCTTCTCTCTGGGTAGTCGAACATCCCGCCGCCGCGACTCGTCGCTCCCCGACGCAGACCGCCTGCGCAACTCCGCAGAAGACATGTTCCCGACGCGATAAGGGCGGGCAGGTGGATCATGATCTGGCCCCCGCCAATCGATTCGCTTCCGCCCGCAGTCTCAGTTCGACCTCCCACCCTTCAAAGCGAATTCGCAAGTCCAGATAGCTCAGAAACCGCACGACGGTCAGGTAGGTAGCCGTCAGCCACAGAGCCAGAGGATATCCGACATGGAGCACCAGGGGTATCACTTCCAGATCCTGGGCAAACAAGGCCACCAGGGCCCAGAAGGTGGCGACCAGCACGACAACCAGCGGCAGAGCGAAGATGCCGAGCGTGAACCCCAACGTGATCAGGTTTCCTGAGGCAGGTCCGTGCAGCATCGAACTTCGCCTGCCCACGGTGCTTGCATGCCCCCGGGTCGACCGCAGCGGATTACGCTCCAGAAGGATAATCTCGTTGAGCAAGGGCGCCGTGACTCGCCGCACCGACACGCCCATGACCAGCAGAAGGAGCAGCACCTCGGCCCCGGAAAAGGAACTTGAGCGATCGATCGATACCACCAACAGCATTGCAACCAGGATGCCACGGAGCACGACGTGGCACCAGATCAGTCGTGGCGAGAACAACAGCACATCGCGCACGCAGTCGCGCCATCGTGGTCGCTCGACAAACAGAGCTTGCCCCAAATAGACCGTCGCAAACGCCGAAGCCAGCGGCGCTTCCAGGTAAACCAGGAGGGCCACCGTCCAGAGGTACCGGATGATCCCGCCGATCGCTTCGGGCGAGTCGGGTGCATCCAGATCAACTGAGAGCATCCAACCGGTCAGTGCGAGATTGGCGACCGCCCATCCGATGGCCCCCAGAAACATCATGACCCACAGCGGCCAGGCGTAGATGCGGAGCACGCGCAGCGCGAGGTCCAGCGTATCAAAGATACTTCGTTCCCGCACCACGATGAGCGTCTTGTCTAGCTGCACGTACCTGTTCCCGCTGGTTTGATCGGCTCCACTGGCGATGCGACTCACGCGAGCTATGCGGCTCGACTGGGCCGCGGATATCCCAATACGACGAGGTAGAACATCAGCATCCCGCTGGCGGCCACCGCCACGCCAGCTTTGAACGGGTACGGGAGAGCCGAGGGAGAGACAAATCCTTCGATCAGGGCAGCCAGGAAGAACAACAGGGCCGCGACGGCGATCAACGGGGAAGCCTCCACAGCGGTCTTCTGGAGTGACGCCAGTCGCGTCAGACCACCGGTGCGCAGCCAGCCCATGCCCAGCCGCAGACCGGCTCCGGCCGAGAGGGCGATCGCCGTCAGTTCAAAGGGGCCGTGGGCGGTCACAAAGTTGAAAAAATTCACTCCTTGTGTCACCTCCGGGCGTCCCATGTAGCCGAACGACGCGCCCAACACCAGCGCGTTCCAGAACGTCTCAAAAATTCCCGGTACAATCAGGATCCCCATGGCAAAGCAGCGCAGGCCGATTCCCGTATTGTGATAGATATAAAAAGCCGCCATCACGTAGTTCGCCTCGGCCTCGCGTCCCTGAATCGGTTCGCTGAAATTCTGCTCCATCTGCTCCATTTGCGCTTCGGGGATAATCTGCGTCGCCCAATCAGCCTGAAAATAGGCCAAAGCCGCCGAGCCGATAAAGACGCTCCAGAACAGCACAAAGGCAAACTGCACACAGCGGTCCTGAAACAGACGCTGCGGAACCTCGACAAACAGCACTCTGCCCCAGTGACGATAGTCGAACTTGCGGCTGCGATACAGCTGGTTATGTGCTCGTCCCACCAACTGATGCAGGTACTGCACCGTATTGGGAGGCAGCTGATACGCATCGGCCAATGCCAGATCGGCACAGGCGGCCCGATAGAGGGCGGCAAACCGTGATACGGACGCCGCGTCGGTCCGGCGTGACGGCAACTCATCGCACAAACGATGCAGTTCCAGCCACTGGGCGCGACGACGATCCAATAAGACGGCGACTTTCATGACGACCTACACGCTTGGCTTCTGCTCGATTCCGACGGAGACATTCCACGCCGGAAGCCCGATGGGCGCGGGAGAGGTGCGCCCCAGAGCTGCCTCGGCCTGCGCAGCATGCGCTTCGTCCGCACCTCGGTCGGCGATGAAGAGACGATAGTACATGGCACACAGCAGCAGATCGCAGCTCGTGTTGCTCGGCAACCGATACGTCGGTAACAGCGGCTTGGCCAGATGTTCCGCCACCTCCCGTCGCCGTGCAACGGAAAAATAGCCCCGACGCTCCGCATAGTGTGCCAGCGCGCGAGCCATGCTGCGACTGGCCCGCAAATCGGCCGGCAGAAACGACGCCAACTGATAAGCACGGGGATCTTCAATCTTGGCGACACCTCCCAGCCATGGACGTTCTTCGACCACCACCATGGTTCCAGCTACCAGGTCGCCCAGCCGCTGGAAGCGGCGATTGCAGGCCATGACCACCAGCGCCAATGGAAGAAAGATGCTCAGGTCGGCAGCTCGCAACAAGTTGCGCATCATCGCCTGGTAGCCATTGATGGGCCGACCATTGGCACTCAACACGCGCAGCCCCAAGATCCACTTGCCCGGCGTCTGACCGTTCCAGAAGGTCTCGCACAGGCCCCCGTAGAGCCAGCTCAACACGAACAGCAACACCAGCCAGGCGGCAAAGCCGAGGCCGCCCAAACCGATCGATGCCAGTAAGGCCACAACGAGGGCCACCAGCAGGATAGCTCCGCGAATCACTAAATCGAGAATCCAGGCCGGCACGCGATGAAATGGACCAGCCAGCCGGTACGTGAACGCAATGTTCTCCGGCGTGATGATCTCAATCGTCGTGTCAATCTGTACTGGTCTCGTTGACATGCGAATTGACTGCGAATTCCTCGACAAATGAAGCGCCCTGCCTGAAGGCCCTCGACCATTATCCGCCACGACAGCCTTCCAAGCAACCTCGCCGCCCCAGGTGTCGTTTCCTGCTACCGGCCAGCTCCCGCTGCTCGCGGCGCAGCGCC
>JBGSHS010000443.1:0-6275 GCA_041752115.1 Pirellulaceae bacterium
TGTCCTTTCCGATAGCGGCGCTGGACGCGGACGCTCTCTGCGATCGGGCCGCGTCCCCGCTTCGTGCCAGGACAAGCCGCGGGAAGTGGCCGGCGAATAGGGAATGCCACAATGCGACAGTGCGACAATGCCACAATGGGAGAGAGACCTGAACCCTGGCGTCTCGCGGCGCCGGTTGATCCAGCTCCACTGCGCAGCTCCATTGCGCATTGCTGCATTGCTGCATTGTGGCATTCCCTGCTCCTTCACCACTTCCTTGCGGTGTGTCCTTTCCGATAGCGGCGCTGGACGCGGACGCATGCCGCGATCGGGCCGCGTCCCCGCTTCGTGCCAGGACAAGCCGCGGGAGGTGGTAGGCGAATAGGGAATGCCACAATGCCACAGTGCGACAATGCGACAATGGGAGAGAGGCCTGAGCACCTCGCGCCTCACGCCTCGCAGTCACACGCCATATACTCTGTATGGGGGGTGGCCAAAAATCGGTATTGGAGGCGTTGCTCTGGTTCGATACCCTACCGCCCCCTGAGGATTGTCGCGGCGCACCGTGGCGAGCGGTCTGGAAGTGCCGCGTAGTGGATGGCCGATCAGCGAAGAATGGACTGTGGAGCTGTGCTCATGACACGGTTACTTAGCTCTGTTGCCATGCCGAATGCTTCTGTCTGCCGTCCGAGCACGAGAGACAACGCAGAGGGAGCCACGACACCAACACTGCTTGGCATGGTGCGTCAAAACGCAGCACTCCTCGCACTGCTGGCGCTGTTGGCCGGCTGCCGAGCGCCCACTCCGTCCATGAACGTCTTCGCTCCCTACGGCTCAGCCACCGTGCCGCCCCCACCGACCGGGACCTTGGGCAACGGTGCTGGCTATTACTCGTCCCCCACGACTCCGCCCAATGCCCCGGCAACTCCGCCAGCGACCGCCTTACCGCCGGCTGGAGCGGGGTACGGTGCGATTCCCTCGACAGCCAGCGGAACCGCGACGTTGGCAAGTGCCATGGGCGAGCCGACGCCGGCCACCCGAGCTTATGGCGTCGCACAAGCTTCGTATCAGCCGGGCTCAACTTCCGGTACGGGTTTGTCCGGCATCGCTGCGCCCGGCACATCGGGCGCGGTTGATTCGGCTGACGAAAGCCCCTCCACTCTGCGCATCAAAGGCATGCCGGTCAATGATGCGACGGTACCTGCTGAGCCGCAGGCCGGCTCGGCTTCTGCGAATCCGACTGATCTCGCTACCCTCCCGGCCGCGAATGCCAGCTCGCCGTCCCTGTTGCGGATCATCAGTTCACGTTCCAGCACTGGCACCGTACCAGCCAATGCATCGCCCACTCCACCCTCCACCGGCAACTGGCAAACCCGCTAATCGGCCCAAGTGCCTTGCTGCGAGTCGGAGGAGAAGAACAGGCTCACGCAAAGGCGCAATGGCGCCAAGAAGGCGCGGAGTTCTTTCCCAGCGTTCTGCACGTGCTCGCCTCAGTTCCTCCCACCATACTCGGGCTGCGCTGGCGTCAGCCGCAGCTCCGGCCAACTGGTCGCTCGCAGGTTGACCAGCCGCACCTGATTCAGATTCATGGCGGCAACTGGAAAATAGGCGTCGACCAATCCCAGGTTGGCGGCTTGTTGAAAGGACAGGGCCGTCAGCTGCTCGTTTGGCGAGGTCGACTTGAGCAGCACGCATTCGACGGCACCGACAACTGCGGCCAGGTGTGCTGCGATACTGTCGCTGGTGACGTGCCAGCCGCAGGGGAGCTGCGGCGCGGCGGCCGTTGGCGTCAAGTTCGACACGAATGGGACCGGATCAACAATCCCGATGGCGGGCCACGACGAGATGTCGGCGAGTAGCCGCGAGCCGAGTGGTTCGATCCAGATCGAACCACGCCACAGTTGACTGAGTACGAAGGCATTGAGCCGCATGGCATGGATCGCCTGCCAGTGAGCGGCTTCGACGCTGAGGGAGAATTGTCGATCCAGTTCTCGCACGGCGTCGGCCAGCTGGCCACCGCCCACGATGACGAGTGTCGGACGGAACGGTTGTGTGTCGAGCCACCGCGTGAGCCGAGCAGGCAAGTCGTGGCAGCTGAGCAGGCTGCCACCGACCTTCAGCACTCGTACATCGTGTGCAGCCATCAGGACTCTCGCGCAGGCCCATTCCAAGATCAACGAGCGCGATTCGGTGGCGCTCTGCTGCCAATGATGATTGAAGACCGAGTGTCAACCGTCTCGCCGCAACGGGGCGTCGGCGTTATCGAGCACGCTGGTCAAGTACCAGGAAACTCGCCCTTCCCTTCGTCATTGGGTATTTCGTCATTCGTCATTTCTTTTCGTCATTCGACATTCTCCCCCAGGTGTTTTACAGCTCGCGCGCCAGGATGGCCAGAGCATGTGCCGGCGCGCAGCGCGAGACGTGAGGGTGCAGTCGTTCGCTGAGCGAAATGATTTCTCCCTGCCAGGGAAGCCGTTCGAGTAGTTGCCGGGCCAGAAACTCGCCATGTCCGGCGAGCACCACTTTGGCTGGGGTCTGAGGGAGTCGCCGCAGCACATGGCTGGCAGCACTGACGAGCAGGCCGAGTTGCGCGTCGGCGATCAGCCGAGCCCACTGCTGCGCTTCCTGCAGTGAGACGTGATGTTGATCGGCACAGACCATGCGTGCTAAGCGGCGATGAGCTGCGTCGATGGTGGCTGGCTGCCGGTCGGCCGTATGCAGATCGAGCGGATCTTCCTTGAGATGGCCTGAAACCAGGTAGGCATCGCGTGTGGTGGCAAACACTTCGTGTGCGACAGGACAGGCTTGCTGCCGTACGGGGAGCGTCTGCACAACGGCACAGATCGGGCTCCGTTCCACGCCGGTATAGACCAGCTCCCTTGCCGCCAGACGTTCGGCGTCGGTGAATCCGGCGCAGGCGGGACGTCCATCCATCAGCGGGACGATGTCGACTGTGGTGGACCCCACGTCGATCATCATGGCCGGACCGGCAGCGGCGAACCGACCGCAGTATCGTGCCAGAGCGTGCCAGTTGGAGGACGCGGCCAGTTCGGGGGCAGCCAGCGCCACAGGGGGCGCGACCAACCGGCCGTCGTGCAGGTAGATGCGTGTGTGTCGTCCGTCGGCCGCTTCCTGCACCGCTTGCAGGATGAAATGGACGCCTTCGAGGCGATTGGTGAAACAGTCGGCCAGCTCGCCGGTCATCGTGATGGCCAGATGGTCGCAGGCGGGAGACTGGGCGATGGCCGAACGCAGTTCGAGGGCCAGGTGCTGATGATCCTTCCACAGCGCGAAGGGATAAGAGGCCGCGAACCCTCGCCCATCGGCGAGTTTCAGGTTCGCTCCCCCGATGTCCAGAGCCAACCAGTTCATCATGTTGCCGTCGCTGTCAAGGTGCCGAAGTGACGCATCCCACAGCGTCGAATTGTACCTGTTGAGCGCGGAAGAACAACGGCCGGGAGCCGCCGCGGGCCATCGACAGCATGGTCTCCGCCAGATTGACCGACGTCGCTTGCCGCAAACCGATGTAGGAGGTCGTGAACCGGGGATTCACTTCGACCACGACATCACCGGTTACCGACCCCTCATCGCCCAGAATCATGTCGATCCCGATATAGCCCAGCGGCTGTGGCAGGGCGGACAGCGTCTGGCGCGCTAACTCGCACGCGCGGCCGACCAGGTGCGGCTCCAACGGATACGAGCCTCCCTCGTAATGAAACGTGCCATCGCAGTGCATGTGCTGTCGGCAGGGAGGCAGCAGTGTCGTGCGGCGTGGACCGCAGAGCGCCGAGATGCTGATCGGCTGCCCGCTGCAGTACTGTTCGAGTCGCCAGGAGCGATCGGTGCGGGCCGCGGCAGGCCAGTCGTGTGTGCTGGCGACGAGATACGTATCCAGCGATCCGACACCATCTTGCGGCTTCAGCACTGCCGGGTAGGGAAACTGCTCGGGCAAACACGAGTCGACCGGTTCCAAGGGGGCCAGGTCGATGCCGAGCGGGACGGGTACGCCATGAGCTGCCAGGCGTTGAGCCGTGGCCGACTTGTCGGAGGTGAGTTCCACGAACGATGCACTGGGTGAGAGCAATCGTCCGCCGGCCCGCTCGACCCACCGGCACCGCTGCAACAGCTGTCGGTCGCATTCGGGCGCGATCAGAATCACGCCGTCAACCTGAGCGCTCCAGGCGACCAGCAGCGCCCGCTCGTCCTGCGAACTCTCGACCGTCACGGTCGTCCCCGTGCCGACATGCTCGCCGGCCAGTCGGGCGTCGACCAGCTGGATCAACTCGACGCCGGGAATCTTCGTCAGGTCGGTGTTCACCGCGGTGGCTATGCAACGTCCTTCGCCCAGCAAAGGATGCTCTGCGGGGCCGGTCGGCCCAGCGGACCAGAGGCCACCGCCGGTCAGGTACTCGTAGAGAAGGATTCGCATGCCCAGTGCCCGATCTGTCCGATCGGATCGGAAAGGAACGATCAGAAGATACCCAGCTGATCGCGCGCTTCGTCGGTCATACGGTCGGGCGACCAGGGTGGGGACATGACGATTTTCACGTCGACGTTTCGCACGCCAGGCATCTGGGAGAGCAGCTGGCGGCTCTGTCCAATCAGCTGCGGACCGGCCGGACACATGGGGCTGGTCATCGTCATGTCGATGTGGATGTCGGTCTGACCTTCCTCTGTTTCTTCCACGTTGACCAGGTAGACCAGACCCAGGTCGACGATGTTCACAAACAGTTCCGGATCGATGACCTTCTTCAGTTCTTCTCGAATAGCGTCTTCAGTGATGGTCATACGGACTCCCCCATCTACTCAATCTTCTGTGATTTTCACCAGCACGTCGTTGCCGATGACCTTCACCTCGTGACTTATCGTCGCTTCGGTTGCAGGCATGGTGAGGGGAGCGCCGGTGCGGATGTCGAACAGCGCGCCGTGGCGCGGGCAGGCGACACGGTGATCGTCTAACAGACCCTCACCGAGCGGTCCACCGTCGTGGGTACAGACATCGTCAATGCAGTAGAACTCGCCCTCGACATGAAAGACCACCACCATCCGACCGGCGACTTCCACCGTGATTCGGCCCGGATCGGGAATGCTCCCTGTTTCGGCGACTTTGACAAACGACGACAAGTCGGTCCTGTTCTCATTATTCATATTCGCGTACGCGCCGAGCAATAGCGCGCCCCAAGGCTTCCCGTACGCTGTCGATGGTGATCCGGTCGAAGATCTGCTGGAAGAACCCCGTCACAATCGCGCGGATCGCCTCTTTGCGGGTCAATCCGCGGCATTGCGCGTAGAAGATCAACTCCTCGTCCACTCGGCCCGAGGTCGAACCATGGGTGCACCGGACATCGTCGGCCTGAATCTCCAGTCCCGGAATCGAGTCGGCTCGAACCGTCGAGCTGAGCAGCAGGTTGTCGTTCCGCTGATAGCCGTCGGTCTGCTGAGCGATGGGCTCCACCTTGATCATGCCGCGCCAGACGGTCCGTGATTTGTCCTGTAGAGCACTCTTGTAGAGGAAATCGCTGTGGCATTGCGGCGCCACGTGGTGCTGAAGCGTGTTGTAGGCAATGTGCTGATTGCCTTCCGCAAACAGCACTCCGTTGACCTGGCAGTCGCCGCCTCGCCCAGCCAATTCGACATGCTGATTGACCTTCGACAGACGGCTTCCCATCGCGGCGACCGTCCACTGCAACGACGCGTCACGCTGGAGAACGGCTTTGTGATGGGCAAAATGCCACGTGCCGAACCCCCAGTTCTGCAGATTCACGATCCGCAGGTGCGCTCCCGACCCGACCTGGACCTCCAGGGATCCGCAGTGGAATCCTCCATCGGTCTCGCGCGGGCTGGCCGTCTCGCACAGCAGTGTCGCTTCAGCTCCCTCTTCCAGGATCACCAGGGACTGGCTGACGTCGGTTCCGCCGTCGGCAAGGATGGAGAACATCTGCAACGGCTGATCGATCACCACGCCGCGCGGCACATACAACACGTGTCCGCCCGTCCAGAAGGCGGCGCGGAGTGCCGAGAACTTGTCATAGGATGTCGAGATCAGACGCCGCTCGAGGTGGGGACGCAGCAGCTCGCCCCGTTGCAGCAACAGTTCGCTCAGATTGCCGAACAGCACGCCCCGCTGCGACCACTTGGAATCGAGCACCGATTCACAGGGGAGCGAATTGACCGCCGTCAGCTGGCCACCCAGTGCCACCCCCTCGCTCAGCAGCGCGGCAGGCAGAGTGGCCGGCGCCGCCGGCTCCAGCGGCAGTGCAAACTGATCGGGTTTGAGCATGCGGATGTCGGTGCGG
>JBGSHS010000444.1:0-55504 GCA_041752115.1 Pirellulaceae bacterium
CCGATGCGGGAGATCGCCACAGACACTGGGCCGTCGAGTGGTTTTTCTTGTTCCAGACAATCGACCAGGCAGGCGACGGGATTGCGCTGTGACAGCGGCAGTGAGTCGACCGGCACGTCGCGTCCTGCAGGGCACTGAGCGTCCTGGAGTCTCACCGTCGCATCGTAGTCGTAGCTGCTGAGCGTCCCTCGAGTACCGACGACGACAAAGCCGCATTTCGGCTGCGGTTGGTGAGTCCATGGGTCGGTAAAGGTGCCCCATCGCGTTTCGAACTTCGACAGGCCGTGGGCATAGCGTGCGATGACGATTGCGTGTTCATCCACTTCCAGGCCGTCAGGCTCATCCACTACGGCCGTCACTTCCAACGGCTTGGCGCCGTCGAGGAACCAGGTACCCAAGGTGGTACCGTAGCCGAGGTAGTCGAGCAACGAACCTCCCCCGTGCTCACGGCGGTAGAACCAGCTGCCGGGCTTTTCGGCCGCGACCTGTTCGGCCGTCCTCTCGAGCTTGTCGGCCGTGTGCCAGAGGGGACCGCGGTTGCCGTCATAGAAGTGGACTTCGATCACCTGGCCGATCGCCCCCTCAGCGATCAGCCGCCTGGTCGTACGGTGCGAAGGGTACCAGGCGAGCGGCCAGTTGATGACCATCTGCTTTCCGGTCTCTGCCATGGCGCGGATCATCGTATCGGCTTCCTGCAGGGTGGCGGCGAAAGGCTTCTCGATGATCAGATGGACCTGGAAGGGTGCCACCTTGCAGGTCCATTCGCCGTGCTGAGCGGCAGCCGGACAAAGAATGACAATGTCGGGCCGCGTCGTCTCCAGACACTGCTGATAGTCAGTGAATACTCGCTCGGCGGGGAAACCGAAGTTGCGCACCGCTTCGGCCATACGTGCGACGTGTTCGTCGCAGATTCCGACAATTTCGCAGTGGGGGTGATTGAAGGCGAAACGTAGATTATCGCCCATGTGGAAATGGTCGAAGTTGATTCCGGCGATCTTCCAGCGGCTCATCGTCGAACGCTCTCCGTGAAAAAGGAGTTCAGGACATGGGAGCGAGGCTGACGCGCAGGGCGCCAGCCTCGCTCGTGGTGGTGCGTTCTGTTCACCGCGTGGCAGCCGATCTCCCTGCCGTCACTTCAGCTCTGCCTGGCCCACGTCGCCAGTTCGGCGACGCTCGTGGTGCCGGGCATCGGCAGCCGGTAATTCCCCGTCGCATCGGGTGTCGTGGGTGGCTGAATATCGAAGCTGGCATCTTCCGGAGCAGGTAGGTACTGAAGGGTTGAGTTGTACGCTTCTTCGTATTCAATCGGCTGGCCAGTGTAGCAGGTCATCTGCCCCATCACGGTGGCCATGGTTGAATCGACCATGTGGTAACCGCTGTTGATCGGTTCGTTCTTCTGGACCGCTTCCACCAGCGCGGCCTGTTCGGCCTGGTACGGGTTGTTGCGTTCGCCACGGAACTTCCACGCGTTGGCCCCGCGGATCTCGCAGCGATCGAGGTAGCAGGTTCCTTTTGATCCCATAACGATGTCGCCGGCGTTGTTGTAGCAGTTGTAGGTGGTGCGACAAAGCGCGTAGAGGCGTGCTCCCGATTCATATTCGTAGACGACGGTATCGTGATCGAACATGTCGCCATAGACTTCACCGAACGAGCCGGAGCGTCCCCCCAGCCCGAAAGCCCATTTCGGGTTCGCTTCCTTCATGATCCAGCGCATCCGATCGAAATTGTGGACCAGTGACTGCGGCACGTCATCACCTGACAACCACTTGAAGTGATACCAGTTGTAGTACTGGTACTGCACGTCGCTCATGTCGGCCGGGCGTTGTTCGAGCTGGTATGGGCCGCGGAGGAACATCGACTGCATGGCCACGACGTCACCGATAGCTCCATCATGAATCCGCTTGATAGTCTCCTGATAACCTGTTTCGAACCGACTCTGCAGACCCGAGAGCAGGCTCAGACCTTTCTTGTTTGCCAGTTCGCAGGCAGCCGCGATCTGGCGCGTTCCCACCGGATCAATGCCGTGCGGCTTTTCCACGAACACGTGCTTTCCAGCCTGGATGGCCGCCAGCGCGTACAGCGGATGGAACTTCGAGGCACAGGCGATCAGCACGACGTCCGCCGCGTCAATCACCTTCTTATAGCCGTCGAACCCGACGAAGCAGTGATCGTCGTCCACCATCACCTGCTCCGGAAGCGATTGTTTCAAGATGTCTCGCTTACCGCGCACTCGATCCTCGAACAGGTCACACATCGCCACCAGTTTCACATCGGGCGAAGCCTGCATGCTCTCGGTAGCAGCGCCGGCGCAACGCCCGCCGGATCCAATCATACCGATCTTGATCGTCCCGTTTCCGGCGGCGTGCGCGCTGCGGGACAACGCGAGGCTTCCTAAGGCAGCTCCCGCCACAACGGTGGCCGTATCTTTCAGGAAACGGCGGCGAGACCTGGCGGCGGGGCGATCGGGGCTGGCTGATTCACGGGTGGCTGGTTGAGACATGCGGATCACCTTTGATTGGGGAGTGGGGTGTCCCAGAGACGCCCGCAGTTCGAACTGCGCCGGCACGTCGGTGGGCGCCATCCTTCATAGCATACTGCCGTCGGCAAACGACGGTCAATCAGGTGCCGCCCGACGTGCGGAATTTCGCTCCGGTGCATCGAAACCACTCCACGGTTGTGCGAAACAACAGCAGATTGCCCTCCAGCCTGGTTCGTCGAGGACCGAGCATCACCATGCTGCCGCTCACTCTTCCACGCAGCGTTGCAGCAGTTCATCCACCGGGTTCTTCCAGCTCGACTGATCCACCTGGGAGGTAGCTTTGAGATACCGCAAGCGTTGCGCAGCGACGGCGCGGTCGCTGGGGGCCTGGCCGGAAGCAGGGCGATTCCGCTGGAAGAGAGCCAGCGCCACACAATACCTCGCGCGGAACCAGTCGTCGGTGCCGGGACGCACACGCTGAGCGATCTTCTGCCACTGAGTCACGGCCTGTGACAAGAGTTCTTTGTCGTCCGATTCGAGCAGCAGTTCGGCCAGCTGCAACTGGACCGTTCTGCTATCCGGTTGGTCGACTGCCAGTTGCTGCAGCATAGTCAAAGCTTCTCGCTGCGGTCCCGCTGCACGGAGCGCCTCGGCCCGCACCTCGGCCGTGCGCGTACGCTGGCTCGCCTCGAGCCCACCGGCCGCAAGCTGCAGCTGATCGAGTGCGGCCAGCTGGATCTTGGCGATTTGAGCGCGCAGTTCAGGTGAGGCCTGTTCCGACATGGCCGACAGGCTGTTAATAAGTTCCAGCAAGCGATCGGTCGATCCCGACCCGAACTGCTGCAACATCCGGTGCGCTTCCGCTTCACGGCCAGGCTGTCCGGCCAACGCCACAATCAGTAGTGCCTGTGCTTCCTCCCGCCAGGTTGCCGGAGCGTCGGGCGAGCTGGTCAGGGCTGCCTGCAGCACCCGCTGTGCATCGAGCAGCCCTTCGCTCGAAAACTCCAGACGCAGGCGCGCCGTGACGACGGCAGCCAGTCGCTGTGCCTCGCTCCACCGCTCCGGCCACTGTGGCTGGGTTCCCAGAATCAGCCTGTCAAAGAACTCGGTCGCTCCCTTCAAGACAGCAGGATCGGACTGGCCCGACTGCCGGTCGCGCTGCAGCCATTGTTGCCAGCAGCGCGCCAGCGCCGCAACGGCAGCGGGAAACTGCGGTGCATCCGGAGCAATGCCGCGATACACGTCAACGGCCGCTTCCCATTTCTGTTGGCCTTCCAGCAGATTGCCGAGCCACTGCCGAGCTTTGTTGGCGGTTTCGCCGGTTGGCCAACGATCCAGATGCTCCTGCAACAGCCCGATATACTGATCGGTCGCCCCGGCGCTGCTGCGCACTTCCTGGGCGGCGTTCCAGGCAGCCAGTAAATGCGTTTTCGGAGCCTGCTCAGAAGAACTTTGTTCCAACGCCAAGCGTCGCAAGCGTTCTGCGGCCGCGGCATGTCGAGCTAATTCCTGTTCGATGGCGGCGGCTGTGTACTCCAGGCCGAAGGCTGCCGCCGTATCGCCCGTAGAGCGTGCTTGAGTGGCAGCCTGTTCATAACTGGCGATGGCCGCATCGGGTTGACCTTCCTGGTAGAGCCGACGGGCCGTACGTTCCAGAATCTCCACGTTTCCTGCAGCCACCCCCGATGCCGAGGCGGCCAACAGCGCCAGGTTGGCACGGTGTCCCCAGTAATTGCCGAAGTCCTGCTCGATTCGATCGACCGTGGCCAACGCCTTCTTCTGCCACTGGTCTGCCAACGGTTCGTCCTTCCGTTGACGGGCCGCAGTGAGCAGAGACAACGTCGCCTCCAATCGTGCAAACTCCAACTCGGGCAACGATGGAGTGGACGCAGGCTCGGTGCGACTCAACTCGTCGAGAGCCTGTTGTGGATGCCCGGCGGCAATCAAGGCCCTCGCCTGCTCGGCCCTGGCTTCCAGACGAACGGATGAAGGGGCATCTTCGGCCAGTGGTGTTGTCAGCGCGCGTTGAGCCTGTTCGAGATTCCCCAAGAGCCGATAGCATGCCGCCAGTTCGAGATAGACGCGCCAGGTCAGCCCATCGCCACGTTGAAGTTGAGTCAAAGTCGCGTTGAGCTTCTCGATGGCCAGCGCTAGAGCCGCCAGTCGATCTTCACTGCCGCTCGGATAGCAGAGTGCCTGGTTGCGGAACGCACGAGCCAGTTGGAAGCGGACATTGTTCTGGAGCGAAAACAGCTCGCTTTCCGAGAGCGCGTCGGCCGGCCGCGAACTGCTGCCTGTCTGAGCCAGCTGCTCGGTCAGTTGCTTGTCCAGAGATTCCAGTTGTCTGGTGGCAGTGCGAATCTCATCGCGCGCCCGGGCGAGCGCCTGGTCGGGCAGGACGGCCACCTCTGCCTCCATGCGCGCCAGTTCGCCGGCAGCCAGTGAATTCAGCGCGTCTTGGATCTGTACGAGCACCAATTGCGGGTGCTCTGGATGACTTTCCGCGAATTGCTCCGCCACCCGGTGTGCCGCTCGCCATCGCTCAGCCTGATCTGCCACGCGGGAGTGGGCCGCATGCTGGCCCATGATGCGAATCAGCTCCACGGTCCAGCTCGCCTGCTGCGGTATCGTCAGAGTACTGTCCGCCAGACGCTGCCGGCACTGCAGTTCCGCCAGGACGAACAGACGCCGAGCGACCAGGGCGTCGGTGAAACGCCGCTCGGCCGGCTGTGCTGCAACAGAACCGACGCTGGTGAGGGCAGCGAGCGTCAGCAGCAAGAAACGTGCAACAGGACTCGTCATCGATCAGTTCTCTTGCCTCGATTGAATCACAGCTTCTCGGACGTGACAAACTGAATCTGCTCGAAACCGATCAGGCGTGCGGCATCATAGAGGTCGATCACGTGCCCCAGCGGAACGGCCGGGTCGGGATGCAGGATCACCGGCGCGTCCCGTTTGATGCCAACAATCGCCGACAAACGAACTCGCAGTTCCTCGAGACTGCCGACCGCCATGTCATTGACGCGCCAGGCGGGAACCTCGTCGACCCACAGAACGCGGATCACGACCCGATCGAAATCGTCCTGCGGCGGCGGTGGCTCATTGCTGGGAACTGAGGTCGAACCGGCGAGCTCACTCAGCTGACTCGGCAGCACACGCTCGACGATCTGGAAACTGGCGGTCCAGATGAAGAAGACGAGCAGCAGAAAGACCACATCGATCATCGGAGTCATCTGGATCTCCAGATCGCCGCGTCGACGAATGTACGGAGAGCTGCGGCGCATCAGCGAACATCCTCCGGCCGATACACGGAAAACGCGACGTCCCAAATGCCCACGTGGGCACAGGCCAGCAGGATCGGTTCCACGTGCCGGTACTGGGTATTGCGATCGCCGCGGATGCGCACCTGCAGGCCGGATCCTGCTGCCTTCGCTTCCGTCAGACGCTCGCCCAGCCGAGTCTCCAACTCGGACGGCTGGATGTGTCGCCCCGATAGCAGCAGAGAGCCGTCAGCCAGCACATTGATGGTCAGTCGCGGAACGTCTTCCTCGACGTTCTCCAGTCCGCTTTCGGCGGTGGGCAGCGGCAGCGGCATCTGCACTTCCTGCTTGGCCAGATGACTCGACAACAGGAAGAAGATGATCAACTGGAAAACGACGTCGATCATGGGTGTCATGTTGAAGCCGAGTGAGCCGCTACGCAAGTTACTCGGAACACGCATTACCTGCCCTCACGTGACGGAGGCGGCGGAGGACTCGACGTCGCTTTGGCGATGCTGCGGCGCCGCTTCAAGGGTGCGAAAGCGTGCTGCGCCATATACGCCGCTTCCGCCACATACTGATCGACTCGATTGCGAAAGATCGCGAACGCGCCCAAAGACGGAATCGCAATCAGTAGCCCACCCACTGTCGTCACTAGGGCTTGATAGATGCCCTCGGCCAGATCTGCCGCACCTGCCGCGCCCTGGGTCATGGCCACACGGTGAAAGGCAATGATCATGCCCGTGACAGTCCCTAACAGTCCCACCATGGGAGCGATGTTGCCTATGACGGACAAGTATTCGATTTTCCGGAACAGTCGAGCCGACTGTTCGGCCGTCGCATCTTCCAGCGTCTTCTCCACCACCGCCCAGCCCCCCTCCACCTCGGCCAGGCCGTTGAGCAGCACGAACGACAGGAAACTGGGACGCGCGCGGCACGCTTGATCCGCTTCCGCCAGCTGGCCGGCCGAGAGGAATTGCCGCACTTGCTCACCCAAACCCTCGGGCATGATCTCCTGGCGACGGATCGTCAGCAGATGATCAATGACCAGGTAGACTGCGGTGATCGAGAGAGCAAACAAGAGCAGCATGATCGAGATACCGACCCAGCCGCCTGAAAAGACGATGTCGAAGAACCCGTCGGGCGCCGGTTGCGCCTCGCTACCGGCTGCGGAGGCAGAGCCAGGCTCCTGAGCCTGTAGCGCCCGCAGGCCCCCGATCACGACCCCACCTGTCACGACCACGCCCGGCACGACCACACGTGCGATGCTCCAACGCCCACAGCGCCAGAGGGACGTCAGTAAAGCTGTCCGTGTCAAAACCAACTCCTCTGCGTCTCGCAGCGATCTAGATGGCCGAGCGCGATTGTGCGGCGCGCCGCTTGGGGATGCTAGTGCTCTGCCGTTTGCACGAGTGATACCTGTCGCCGAATCGCGCTCGGTCATTTAGTTCTTTTCCTTGAACGGCAGGGTATAGAGGATCAGGATGTGTTCCGCACCAGTTTCCTTGGACGTGAGTGTCACTTCGTCGTCCGGTCGGACACCAGGAATTCGGTAGTCGTGGGAGACAATGCGAGTGCCTGGTTTGAGCTTGGCCAATTTCGGCTTGAGTCGCTTGAGCATTTCGGGCAGGAGATACATAGGCAGCACCGTCGCCTTGCTCAGATCTGCCTCAAACAGATCCTCTTCCTTGATTTGAACCAGATGCTCAACCTTGTTCTCCTTGGCTGCCTGACGCCCCTGTTCAGCCAGGTCGTGGACGACTTCGAAACCCACTCCATGACAGCCGCGTTTCTTAGCGGCTTGCACAACGATCCGGCCATCACCGCAACCGAGGTCATAGACCACATCGTCTTTCTTCACGTCGGCCATGTCCAGCATCTGCTCGACGATGTCGTGCGGCGTCGGCACGAATACGCAATCGGGTGACTTGGACTGTTTCGAGTCGTCGCCCGCGGCGGAGCGTGCCATGCACGCCACACTCAGTGACAAAACCAGCAGCAAGCCAGCGGCCAGCCGGCGTTTTAGAAACAGAAACATACAAGTTGCTCCTCGTAAGATGGGGGACACCGGTGGCTAAATGACGAATGACGAATGACGAATGACGAATGACGAATGACGAATGACGAATGACGAATGACGAATGACGAATGACGAATGACGAATGCGCAGGCGATGAGAACCTCATGAGACCGGCTTCGATGGTCGTCCTCCCTCACGCGGATTTTCAGCACGGCATTCCCGTCATTCTGGTGCGCCACGCCAGCCCCTTGCCGTGGCTGATTCAGGTCGCCCTTGGGATGCGGCATGGCGTGATCATCAACTAATCTCCAAAGACCGCCAGGCGCGGATTCACATTCGTCAACTCTTCAATTTCTTCCTCGGGGACAGTGCAGCCATGAGTGTACAGCATGCGCAGTTCCGTCAAACCACTGAGATCCATCAGGTACGTGGCGAGACTCCGGCAGCGATCCATATTCAGTACGCGCAGCTTCTTGAGTGGCTGGAGCGCGGCGAAACCTTCCCCCGTCGCTCTGGTGTCGGCCAACACGAGCGTATCCAATTCAGTCAGTGATTGCAGCGATTCAAGGCCCCGGTTGGTGACCAGGGTGTTGGCCAGATTCAGTACCCGCAGCCGTTTGAGGTCGTTCAAATGCGCCAATCCCTCGTCGGCGATCGGTGTTTTGCGCAGCGACAGCACATCCAGCTCCGTCAGGCCAGCCAAGGACCGGAGCGACTCATCGGTGAGCTGCAGTTCGGTCAAATACAAGCGCTGCAGACCCTTGAGTTCCTTCAGATGTGCCAGGGCGGCGGGAGTGATCTTCCCGCCAGTGATGTCGAGCGATTCAAGGTGAGGCAGCCTGGCCAGCAGTTGCAGATCGTCATCAGCCGCCTGCGATTTCACCAGTTCCGCAATTCGCACATGGCCCGATTCGTCCACATCGAAGGAGGCCCCCAGTTTCTGCAGGGCGACGACAACCTCCCGCTCCGCCATGTCGGTTACCGACGCTGATATGTCCTTGGCAGATCGAGCGGAATAATGTTCTGACTCGCTCCGTTTCTGCTGCGGAGCCTTGCCCAGACTGGCCGTAGGGCCGCAGCCGGTCAGGCCAGCGAGCACGATCGCTGCAAGTAACCACCCACAAAACCTACTCATTCGTGTCGGCTCCAGAATTCCTAGGATCTCCACTTCCCACCCTCTCACTTCCATCACCCTGCCCGCTCGCCCTCTGCCCGCTACTCCGGACGTGGCTGCACACACGCCGCCCACCACGAATGTACCGCCCAGACCGCCGGATGGAAATCCAGATCTCACAACAATTGAGCGGGTGTGGTGCCAAATGTCTGGATGGTCGATCCGCGAAATCGTCTGTCATTCACCGGCTGCTGCCGTCGAGACCCGCAGCTGTTGGAGCCGCTCCTGGGCTTGTGATACGAGTGAGTGCTTGGGGTGCTTTTCCACCAGTTCCCGATAAACGGTCCGTGCTCCATCGCTATCGCCCATTCGCTGTAACTGCTCTCCAGCTGCATACATAGCTTCTCCCACCAAATCCGCGTCCGCACCAGACAGGATGGCTGTCCGCATCAGGGCCAACGCTGCCTGGTCGGTGCGATTGTGCCGCGCCAACGCCTGGCCAACGACAAACCAGGGCCCCGCCTGCAACGATTCATCCAGTCGCTGTACTTGCTGCTCCCACCGCAGTGCCTGATCAAGCGATGCGGTGAGCTGGTCTGCACGCCACCGCTGGGCTTCGGCCAGTAGCGCGATCCTCGGATCGTTGTGGGTTGTCAGACCGGCCAACGTCGACAGCGCCTGATCCCGCTTGGTTGTGGTCAACAGCCAACTCGCTCCCATCAGCCGAGCGGTGGGAGAGTCTGTTTGCTCAATCCATCGCTCCGCTCGCTCTGCCAGTTCGGGGGACGGATGCTGCGGTTTCCACGCTAGGGGGATGGCATCCAGCCACAGCGTCGCCGGATCGCTCTGTACGATCAGCAGAAACATCTCACCCGCCCGGTCGACCTGCTGCAGGTTGCGAAAACACCTCGTCAGCTGAGCCATCAGCACGCGGCGCACCCATTTACGAGGTTCGGATTCGACGGCTCGCCGGTAACTGACGACGGCGTCCGCATATCGACCTTCCGCAAACAGCTGGTCCCCCGTTTCGTGGTCGGGAGAACGTGCCGTTTCGTAACCGCAGACGCGAGCGGACGGTATCTGTTCCTCCCGTCCGCCAGAGAGTTGAAGAGTCAGCGCAGTCCCCGTGTAATCGAGGATTGTACCCTTGCGCCGACCCGGCGCGTCGCTCTCTTCCCGCGGAATAAGCAGCACGGTGTCTTCGGCCATGACGCTGCTCAGGCCGATCAGCAATACGATTACGCTCGCTGTTGCAGCAACTCTCCCGTCGCCCATGGCAGTTCTCCCATCGCGCGTTCCATCGTGTGCTCCACGCCGGCGGTTACAGGGCACCACCAGGGAGGCGAGTGACGTCAACATAGACGTGGTGCCCTCCGTTCATCTTGGCGAGTCGAACCAGGAAATTGTTTCCGCCTTGATCGAGTCCGGCTCCGAACTGGATCGTATTAATCGAGGCGCCGACGCGTGCGTTGCGCTGGCGAATTTCCTCCAGTTCCGACGCCGAAAGCTGTGGCTCGTCCGCATCGGTCAGAAAGAAGATCACATCCGGGTTCATGCCCAATGCCATCTTCAGCGCTTCCATGTGCTTCGTCCCACCGGCGGCAACAATGCCGCGGACGTAGTTCTGTGCCAGACGTTTCGTCTGAGTGTCACCAAACAGCATCGAAGGGGGCTGAGGTCGATTGGGATTGAAGACCGACGGCTGTTCGTTGTAGAAGATGATCTGAAACTGATGGATTTTGTCCAGATCCTCTAAACTGGCCGAAAGCTCGGCTTTGGCGGCGGCCAGGGGACGACCCTGGTAGCCGTCCATACTGGCGGAGCGGTCGAAGACGTAGACGAATTTGTTGCCGACACCTTCTGCCCCGAACACGCTCGTCTTGGCCTGATTCCCGTTAACTCGACCTCCGGACGGTCGAGCGCCATCGGCAAATCCGGAAGCCGATGGCAGCGTGTCCGCCACATCACTCCCCATGTTCCCCGAGATCGGCTGCGGCAGCGAACCGGCCAGATCCACCGGCATGTCGTCGGCCGTGGGAATCGCCCCCTCCGAAGTCTGTTGTTGCTGCTGCGTCTGAGATTGGCTGCTGGAAGCGACGTCTTCTTCGCCAAAATACTCCGCGGTTCCATCGGCGTCGCGAGCCAGCACGATGCCACCACCTCGGGCAGGCTCGAGATCCCCACCACGCTGGGTGACTTGGACCATGAACCCCAGCGTTACCAAGAGTGTCGCATGGAGCATGAGCGACAGGAGCCAAGCGGGCACTTCGTGCGAAAGCTTGGGTAGCCGCTGGGCAACCTCGATGCCCGCAGAGGGCGAACTGTGGTCCCCGGCAACTGGCCTGTCAGGGTGGGTCCGTTGATCTTCCACAAGCACTTTCGCCACAATGGATTACGATGGATGGCCTAGGTCTTAGTCTAGCGCGTCACCCCAGCTGCGTCAACGCGAATCGGCGGGCAACTGGTCGTTTGACCCTAGACGTAAACTACCATTACGCTTAACCTTGGGTGCACATGCGCAACTGATTCAACACGGACCGGCACGTCTGGGTGGGCTGGCTGCCCAACGCCTGGTCGGCCGTTATTCCAGGGAGTCCGACAGTAGCAGAAACGCGGAATCGTTCATGAGTAGTATTTCCGATCCCACAACACTCCAGATTGTCCAGTTCCCTCATCCGGCCCTGCGACATAAGTCATTGCCCATCCGACGCGTCGATACCGCCCTGCGTGAAATCGTGCGGCGCATGTTCGACCTGATGTACGAAGCGCGAGGAATCGGTTTGGCGGCCAACCAGGTGGATCTCCCGCTGCGTCTGTTCATCGTCAATTCCCGTCAGGATTCGAACGGAGACGGGGAAATGGTCTTCATCAATCCAGTGCTCAGCCGACCCAAGGGGGTGGAAGAGTCTGAGGAAGGATGTTTGAGCTTTCCGCAGCTCTACGGACCGGTCACCCGTCCCAAGCGGATCCATGTGCAGGCCTACGGGCTTGATGGAAAGGAAATCTCCGCCGATCTGGACGGGTTGCTGAGCCGAGTGGTTCAGCACGAGACCGACCATTTGGATGGAGTGCTCTTCACCGATCGCATGAGCATGAGCAGTCGCATGGAGGTGGCTGAGGTGTTGGAGGGATTCGAGCTCGAATTTCGTCGCAAGCGGGAAGCGGGGGAGATTCCGAGTGATGACGAAATCGCGGCGCGGCTCAAGGAATGGGAACGGCAATACTGCTAGCAGCTCGTTGCTGCGGAGGACTTGCTGATGCGTCTGATCTTGATGGGTACTGGCCCATTTGCCGTGCCGACCTTTGACGCTCTGGTGCGCTCAGAGCACGACGTGCTATCAGTCGTCACTCGTCCCGTTCCGGAAGCTGTGGGGCGACGCAAGGACTCGGCCACTCCCGTGCAGGATTTGGCTGTGGGGTGGGGACTGCCGGTGCTGGCTCCAGAGAATGCCAACGAGCCACGCTTTTGCGAGCAGATCGGCCTGCTTCGGCCCGAACTGCTGGTGGTATGCGATTTCGGTCAGCTACTGTCGCGGGAAATGCTGGCCACTGCGACGCTCGGTGGAATCAACCTGCACGGCTCCCTGCTGCCTCGGTATCGCGGTGCGGCGCCGATCAACTGGGCGCTTCGCAACGGGGATGAGGAAACGGGCGTGACCGTGATCCACATGACGCCGCGACTCGACGCCGGACCGACTCTGACAAGCGGCACGGTGCGAATCCAGCCGGAGGAAGACGCCGTGGCGCTCGAGCGGCGTCTTGCGCAGCTGGGAATCCAACCGGTCATGGAAGCGATCGACATGCTCGCCAAGTGGGATGGCCAGTCACCCTTGGGTCAGATCCAGGACCCGGCTTTGGCCTCGCGGGCGCCACGACTCAAGAAGATGGACGGTCAGGTCGATTGGTCCCTGTCTGCCGGGAGGATTCACAATCAGGTGCGGGCGTTCAAACCTTGGCCAGGGACTTTTTCACAGTGGTTGCGCGCCAAAGGGCCCATGCGTCTGATTCTGGACCAGGTGTCAGTCGTCGAGCCAGCGGCCGCGTCGGACCGACTGACTGCCGGTCCAACTCCACAACCCGGAGATGTCGTGGCCTGCCAGGGGGACGACCTATGGGTGATGACGGGCGACGGAGTCCTGGCGATTCATCAGATTCAGCCAGCCGGAAAACGAGCCATGGGGGTACGGGAGTTCCTACGCGGTTATCCGATGCAAGTGGGCGATCGATGGGGCGAGTAGCTCGTTGTCGATGCCCGACGGCCGCGGCCATCACGCCGCGTCACCCTTCAGGCCAGGACAGGCCGATGGACTGTGGAGCGTGAATAGGGAACGCGACAATGCCACAGTGCGACAATGCGGAATTCCCGGAAAGCAGATCCGGCAAGCCGACACCCTGCGCCTGGGGGCGCAAGAACCGCAGAATATCGAACAAGGAATATCCAAGGCCCAAGGGAAGAGCCAAGCGGTGTTAGCAACGGCGACCCTCCCGCGGTGAGGCTCATCGCGGCGTTGGGACTCGTTGTGGCATTCTCGCATTGTGGCATTGTCGCGATCCCTATTCCCTTTCCACTTCGCTGCGGCTTGTCCCGGTCAGGTGCGGCCCGTCGGGCCGCCGACCGTCTCTGTCCGCTCGCAGGGGGGGTAATTCCTCTCGCATCGTTACCGTCTCCTCGGTAGAATCTGGGCCCTCTTCGAACGGGAGGGAATGTCAGGAGACGAAATCGATGCCGAAATTCAGCGGCTGGGACCTAGCCATTTTGACGGTTGCCGCTTACGTTGCGATAGTGACGCTGGTGCGTCTGATGCGTCAATGTCGTGACGAGGCGGTTGCCCGGCTTCAGCTTCAGGTGACAATGGAGCAACGACGTCGGCGTCTGGCCGAGAAGCAGATGCGGCGACAGAAGGCGATTGAGCAGCAATTCAAGGCGCAACGGGGTACGTAACGCAGGTGCGCCGCCAGGGGGCAGGGTCCCGAAGAAGACGGATTGATGAGCAAGCGTTTGTTTATTGAAACCGTGGGCTGCCAGATGAATATGCTGGACAGCGAGATGGTGGTCGCGGCGTTGCGCAAGCACGACTACTCTCTGACCGACGATGTGCAGCTGGCCGACACCATTTTGTTCAACACCTGCAGTATCCGTCAGCACGCGGAAGACAAGGTGTACAGTGCGTTGGGCAAGCTGCGTCGCCTGAAGCAGGAGCATCCCGAGAAGATAGTTGGAGTGATCGGGTGCATGGCGCAGAAGGAGCAGGAGCGGCTCTTCAGCCGAGTTCCGTACGTCGATCTGGTGGTCGGGCCGGGACAGTTGCATCGGATCGCCGAGATGTTGGCTGGTGCGCGGCAGGGTCAGCGGCAGCAACTGGCGGTGAGTCTGGATCGTACCGACGGCTCGCGGGAACAGATCAAACGGAGTCACGAGACATTCGATCCGCTGCGAGATCCCGAGATGCGGCCGACCCCGTTTCAAGCCTATCTTCGGATCCAGATCGGTTGCGACAAATTCTGCACGTATTGTGTGGTACCCAATACGCGCGGGCCGGAGCAGGGGCGTCCGCCGGAGCAGATCCTGGCCGAGGCTCGAGTGTTGGCCGATCAGGGTTGCCTGGAAATCACGTTGCTGGGGCAGACGGTCAACAGCTACCAGTATCGAGTGGGTCAGCAGACGACACGGCTGGCCGATTTGCTGGGGGCTTTGCACGAGATCGACGGCATTGAGCGACTGAAGTTTGTCACGAACTTCCCCAAGGACATGACGGATGGGTTGTTGACGGCAGTGCGCGATCTGCCCAAGTGCTCACCGTATCTCCATGTCCCGCTCCAAAGCGGCTCGAACGCGGTGCTCAAACGGATGAAGCGGGGCTACACCGTGGAAGAGTATCGTGAGATGCTGCAGCGGATCCGTGAGTATCTTCCGGGGGCGGCGGTATCGAGCGATTTCATAGTCGGGTTTTGTGGTGAGACGGAGGCGGAGTTCGAGCAGACGGTCGCTGCGGTCGAGGAGTTCCGCTTCAAGAACAGCTTCATCTTCAAGTACAGCGAGCGACCTGGCACGAAAGCGGCCGGATTGCTGGCTGACGACGTAGCACACGACGTCAAGCAGATGCGCAACAACCAGCTCCTGGCGCTGCAGAACGCGATCAGCCAGGAGGACAATCGGTTGTTTGTGAATCGAACGATGGAGGTGCTGGTCGAAGGGCCGAGCAAGACGTCCATCAAACAGTCGGCAGAAGGCCCCATCGTCCAGTTAGTTGGACGCACGCCCTGCGACCGCATTGTCGTGTTTGACGGCGATGTCCGGCAGATCGGGCGGATCGTGCCCATCCGCATTGCCGATACTTCGTCGCACACGCTTTTCGGCTTTCCGGTCATCGAGCCGTTGGAGCCGCAGTTGGTGCCGCTGGCCTACTGATTCCTCGATCGCGAAAAAGCAAGATCATTGTTGGGCCAGCGAACACTCTCTATGATTGTGGCGACGGCTGGGACGATGGCCCGACGCGCATTGTTCGGCCGATGGGAACGCAGGATCCACGGTGATGGATCACGCGTCTGCTGCAGGCTGTTGGTTCAATCGCGTCGATTCCCCGAGACGAGACGATGTCCCACGCTCCTGCCATTGAAGTACACGAACTCCACAAGACCTACCGAGACGGGCTGATCTTTCCGCGGCGTTTTCACGCACTCAAGGGAGTCTCGCTGCAGGTGGCGCAGGGCGAGATATTCGGCTTGCTTGGTCCGAATGGGGCCGGCAAGACCACGCTGGTCAAGGTCCTGCTGGGGGTTGTGCGGAAGACCCAGGGCACAGCGATGCTGCTCGGACGCCCGGCAGGCGACCGCCTGGGACGTCGCAGCATCGGTTATTTGCCCGAGAACCTGCGTGTGCCGCGGCACCTCACCGCCAATAGCGCTCTGGATCTCTACGGCCAGCTCAGCGGGCTATCGTCAGGCGAAATTCGTCGTCGTCGGCAGGAGTTGCTCGAGAGTGTCGATCTGGCGAGCCGGGCGAAGGACAGCGTCAAGAAGTACTCCAAGGGAATGCTGCAGCGTCTGGGGTTGGCCATCGCGCTGCTGCACCGGCCGCAGGTTGTGTTCATGGACGAGCCGACCGACGGATTGGATCCCGGTGGACGTGCACACGTGCGTCAGGTGCTCCAGCGACTGAAAGCAGAAGGGACGACGATCTTCTTGAACAGCCATCTGCTGCAGGAAGTCGAAATGGTTTGTGACCGCGTGGCGATACTCGACAAAGGTATCGTGCGCAGGATCGGTACGGTGGACGAGTTGGCGGTGAACCAGCTGGAGGGGCTCAAGATCCGATTGCAGTTGATCGGCAGGGAAGCGGACGTTCGCGCGGCGTTGGACGGGCGAGCCGACTATCAGATGAAGACACTTGGCGTGGAAGCTTACGAATTGACGCTGCGGCTGACCGATCAGGCGGGGGTGGATGCGTGTGTCGACTCGCTTCGCTCGCACGGGTTGAGCATTGTCGGTTTGGAGCGGCATCGCATCAGTTTGGAAGAGGTATTTCTGGAACTGCTCGGTTTGAAAACGGACAAATCATGAGACCCTACCTGGCCATCATCAAGGACTCCTTTCACGAAGCGTTTGCCTCGCGCGTGTTGTGGATCCTGTTGATCTTGATCACCTTGGGCTTGTGTGCCCTCGCTCCTTTGGGGTTCCGCTCCGAGCAGTTGACGGAGTTTCGGCAAGGGGATTTCCTGAACGCGCGTGCTGTGGCACGCGAGATGTTGCGCCAGTATGAAGCAGGCCTCTCTTCCCCCGGCTTGCGCATCTGCGGACAGCTGCCCGAATCCGCCCGCAAGATGATGGCCGAATTCGCCAACGAGGAGGCGGAGGGGCGATCCTATTTCGAACAGCTGAGGCAGGTTCTGGACGCCTGGAACGAGTTGCTGAAACAGCCTGATCTGTATCGCCAGCAGGATTGGGCTGACGTACTGTTGGGCAACGAAGCTCGTGAGCTGCTCGAGCGAGACGCTGCGCAGCTGAGCTCTGAAGAACTGGCCCGCTTGAATCGGCTGTTGATCCAGATTCCGTACGAAGAGCACTTCCGACCCCAACCGCCTACCCAGATGGTGATTACCTATGCTGGCGCGGGGATTTCACCACCCATCCGCATCAGTCAGCGGCGACTCACACAGATCATTGAGCAGATCGTGATTCCCGGGTTGATCAGCTTCGTGGTCGGAGTCATCGCGGTGCTGGCGGCGATTGTGGTGACGTCGCCGATCATACCGCAGATGTTCGATCCCGGTTCACTCAGTCTGCTGTTGAGCAAGCCGATCTCGCGATCACTGATGTTCCTCTCGAAGTTCCTGGGAGGTTGCGCGTTCATTCTGATCAATGTGACCTATCTGATTGCCGGTTTGTGGATCATCGCCGGACTGCGATTCGGGATCTGGAATCATCGATTGCTGTTGTGCATTCCGATTTTTCTCTTCTTGTTTGTGATCTATTACAGCGTGTCGGCCGTGTCCGGAGTGATCTGGCGCAATGCGATCGTCTGTGTGGTGTTGACGGTTCTCTTCTGGTTCGTCTGTTGGATCGTGGGCGTTGCGAAAGGAGTGTTCGAGCAGTTGGCCGTCGAATCACAGCGGATCGTGCGGTTGGTGCAGGCCGGGGAGACGCTGATCGCGGTGGATGAACAAGGGACCACCAAACGCTGGAACACGCAGGAGCGGGAATGGGAACAGGTGTTTGTCCAAGGCGAGCAGGGGCCGATGGGGCGATTGCTCGGGCCGGTGTATGATACCAGCGGCAACATGCTGCTGGCTGCTCCGGTGGGAAACCACGGCCTGTTTCGGTCCAGCTCGACGCTGCTGCAGGGCAAGGAAAGCGATGGGTGGCGTTCGGTCGAGGGACCTGCACTCCCGGAAGGGACGTTCGAGTTGCTGCCGGATCCCCACGGGCGACTGCTGGCGGTGACCACTTCGGGCATCGAGGAGTTGTCGGGTGAGATGGAATCCAAGCCGGCGCTCCAAGTGTTCTTCATGGAAATCCCTCAGTCACTTGGCAAGCCGTTTCGGTTTGCAGGGCCGGAGCCGAAATTGAAGTTGGCCGCACCGACGGCCGCCTCCGTGCGCCTGCCCACGGGTGATGTGGCCATCTACAGTCGCGGCAAATTGCTGGTTCTCAATCGCCGCGAGAACGACTATGTGCCAGGTGAAACGGTCGAAGTTCCGGCTGAGGATCCGGAGCAGGGCGCAGCCATCGCCTGGGGCGGCGACACGATCGTGCTGGCACTGGGCGACGGCCGTTTGTTGACCTACGACGCGTCGACTCTCCAGCTGATCAACGAGAGCCGACCGGACGAACGGAGCGAGCCTCGCTGGGTGGTCGCTTCACAGGACGGCCGGTGGTTTGCGACCGTACTGCATAATGCGACCCTGTACTTGCTGGACACCGCACAAGGTGCGAACGCCAGTTGGCAGGAAGCTGAGGTGCGTGGACAAGGCGATATTTCCGCAGTGGCCTTTTCCGCGGACGGGACCATGCTCGTCGCCGATCGAGCTCAGAGGGTCTCGCAGTATCAGCCGGAATCACTCGCCTTCATCAGCAGTATGGCTCCGCCGTTGACCGGTCTGGAGATCGCTTACTATTACTTCTTGATCCCGCTGCATGCGGTCTTTCCCAAACCGAGCGAGTTGGATGAAACGGTTCAGTATGTGCTCAAAGGTAAGGAGACGACGGATTTGGGAATGTCTGGCGGTGATCTGCAGGCCAAACGCGCCCACTGGCATCCCTGGCGGCCAATTCGCAGCAGCCTGATCTTCGTGCTGATCGTGCTGACTGCCGCCTGCGTGTATATCCAGCGGCAGGATTTCTGAGCCGGTGGCCTTGTGTCGAGCACTGTGAACGCCGGTTGTTATGGTTGGCAGCTGACCTCTTGCTGCGGAGTGCTCAGCTGAAGACGGTCAGGCAGTGGGACGTTCCCGTTCGTGGGCCCTTTCGGAGACCACGCGCAGCAGTGGCGCCGCAGTGGCCGGCGCTTGCACAATGGTCATGCCCAGGCAGATGACAATCGCCTCGATGCAGGCCATCATCGTGAAGAACCAGGCATCGGCGAAATGCTCTGCACGAGCCATCAGGGGGCCGGCCAAAAGACAGATGGCCACCAACAGAATGAATCGCCAGGCGAGAGGGCGCAACGACAGTAGAGTCCAGAACCCGGTGAGGGCGATGACGATCAGCCAGAATCCGTAGATGGCGACTTCGATCGCGTGGTTTGCGGGCACGGCGAAATGGCGGCCAAGTCCGAAGATCAGTCCGACGGCGGTCATCAGCGACAGGAGACCTCCCAGGGAGAACCGCAGGTGAGGATGACGACGGCTCTGGCCCGGATGCGTATTCCCAGGATCGTGGACGCCGCTGTGTGGTCGATTGCGCAGAGCGAAACGCAGCGCCAGGGCTAAGCATCCCACGAACAGACAGAGCAACAAGAACCACTCCGCTGGCGTGCCTGCCGTCCGTTGTCCCAGCAGGCGGCTGAAGATGGCCGCGGCTGCGATCGCCACCATCAGCCGCCACAGCCAGGTGCGGTATCCGGTTGCACACCAGAACGCCAGCAGCGCCAACTGTCCGCAAGCGAGGCCCAGCAGCAGCATGAGCGGGACATGGTAGCTGCCGCGAAATCCGGTGACCACAGCCAGGTCGAGAAGTGCGGCCGCCAGGCCAAACAAGACAGCCAACAAATGAGCAGGTTTCATGAAGCTCCATTCTGGCTGGGACAGCGGGAATGTCGAGTTCTTTCGGCGGGGAGGCCGGGGGGCGGCGTTGCAATCCTGGGGGCCCTACTACAGAATATGTGGACTCTAACGGTTGTCTCGGCAGGATCCGAACTAGTCTGGTTGCCGCGAGGTTTCTGTGCCTGAATCCCCTATCCAGGATATTGTCTGCTGTGTCGGACAGCCGGTCGCTGGAAACCCGACGCAGTTCATGATGCAGCGGGCATTTGCCGCTGCCGGTTTGGATTGGTACTGCTTGACCCTGGAGGTGTCGTCAGCTGACCTCGACAATGCGATTCGCGGCATCCGTGCGTTCGGCTTTCGCGGTGCAAATCTGACCATCCCGCATAAAGTCGCCGTGGTTCCCTTGCTCGATGCAATTGGCGAATCGGCCAGGCTGATGGGGGCCGTCAACTGTATTCAGCGAGTCGGAGACCAGTTGGTGGGTGAAAACACGGATGGACAGGGGTTTGTTCAGGCACTGCGCGACATCAGTGAACTGGCCGAAAAGAAGGTGCTCCTGCTGGGAGCCGGAGGTACTGCCCGGGCGATCGCGGTCGAACTGGGACGCTCGGGCGTGGCGGAGATCCATATTGCGAACCGCACGATGGAGAAGGGTGAATCGTTGGCAGAATTGCTTCAAGGTGTCGCGACGACAACCCACATCGTTCCCTGGAGCCCTCCTCTGTCAGTGGCCGAAGACGTTGACATTCTCATCAACGCCACGGCTATCGGATTGCTTGATCCGGATGCCCAGGTTCCGGTGAAAATCGAGACCCTGAAGCCATCGATGATCGTGGCCGACGTGGTCATCAATCCCCCTCATACCTGGCTCCTCCGCATGGCCCAGCGGCAAGGCTGCACCACGCTCAACGGTCTGGGGATGCTCGTCAATCAGGCGGCGGCCAGCTTCGCGCTCTGGACAGGGTTGGAAGCTGACCGCGCGGTGATGCGGGAAGCGGTGGAGGAGTTCCTGGAGATCTGACGAAGATCAACCTCCCCGCCGATCCGATGCGTCAGCTGGATGGAGCTGGTAGCGGTTGCTGTTGCGTCATGCAGTGAAACGCGCCGAGACCCCAGATGAGGTCGCGAGCCGGGATGGGTTGAAGGTCGCGATCCGGGAAAGCGTCTTGCAGGATCTGACAGGCTCGCTGGTCTGCCGCGTCGCCAAACTGCGGCACGAGAACACACCCATTCGCGATGTAGAAATTGCAGTAGCTGGCCGGCACGCGCTGCCCCTGGACCAGGATCGGACGCGGCATCGGCAGCGGAATGATCTCCAGCGATTCCTCGCCCGGCTGGGCCTGTTGTTGGAGCGTCCGCAGGTTCCTCTGCAAGGGCGCATAGTTGATATCTCGCGGATCCTCTTCCACCGCCACTACAATCCGCTGACGCGAGACGAATCGCGCCAATTGGTCGATGTGACCGTCCGTATCGTCACCCGCCATGGGGCCCCCGCCAATCCACAGCACTCGGTCCGCGCCGAGATACCGGCACAGCTGACGCTCGATGTCTTGTTGGGACAGTCTGGGGTTGCGGCTCGGGTCGAGCAGACAGGACCGCGTCGTCAGAATCGTTCCATGGCCATTGCCTTCCAGGCCCCCTCCTTCCATGACCATGCCGGGCGAAACGCGGGCCACACCCAGCCACTGCGTGATGCGCTCTGTGGCCGCGCTGTCCAGGTCCCACGGCGAGTACTTTTGACCCCACGAGTTGAACAGCCAGTCAATCGCCGTCAGGTTCCCCGGACCTGGTCCCTGCAGAAACGTGGGGCCATAGTCTCGGATCCAGACGTCGTTCGTGGCGATATCGTGGAGCGTGACATTGGCCAGGTCACCCACCATGCTGGCAGCCTGGGCCATGACGGCTTCTCCCCCGGCGAGCACATGGACCGGTTCATACCGGGCGAGAGTCCGGATGATCGCGGCGAAGCACTCCGGAATACCATCAAACCGCTGCGGCCAGGTGTCTTGGTTGTGAGGCCATGCGATCCAGGTTGCTGCGTGCGGTTCCCATTCCGCAGGCCACCGAAACTCTGATTGGTCGAGCTTCACGTTGGAGATCCTGGAAAAAGGACGGTCCCACTTCAAGCTGCGCGGCTGGCACGATACCACGCGCACCTCGGGGAGCTTTCAGTCTACGAAACGCCGCAGCAGGTCGCCGTAAGCATCGATCCGACGATCACGCAAGAACGGCCAATGAGTGCGAGCTGTTTCCACCAGCGACCGCTGACATGCGACCAGCAGCAACTGTTCTTGATCGCACGCTGCCCGCTCCAGCACCTTGCCGTAAGGATCGGAGACGAAGGACGAGCCCCAGAACTCCAACTGCCCCTCGACACCGACTCGATTGGGAGCCGCAACAAACACGCCGTTGGCGATGGCGTGGGCTCGCATCGCGGTCTCCCACGCATTGCGCTGGCTGTCACCCACCTCGTCCTTCTCGTGAGCCAACCAGCCAATGGCCGTCGGATAGAACAGCACTTCGGCACCTTGGAGTGCCATCAACCGAGCCGCTTCCGGAAACCACTGATCCCAGCAGATGCAGACACCCAGACGGCCGTACCGCGTCGCGAACGTGCGAAAACCCAGGTCGCCGGGCGTGAAGTAGAACTTCTCGTAGTAAAACGGATCATCGGGGATGTGCATCTTGCGATACTTTCCCAGATCGCTCCCGTCCGCATCGTAGACCACCGTAGTATTGTGGAACAGGCCGGCCGTGCGCCGTTCGAAGAGCGACCCGATCACTACCATCTCGTGATCGCGAGCTGCTTGCTGCAATCGCTCGGAGGTCGGCCCTGGAATGGACTCGGCCCAGGCGAATTTCTCGTGATCTTCGGTCTGGCAAGGGTAGTGTGTGGCGAACAACTCTTGCAAGCATACGACCTGTGCCCCACCGCACGCAGCCGCTTCGATCAGCTCCATCGCCTTGTCGACATTGCGTCCCTTGTCGCCACCGCAGGACATCTGAACGAGGCCCAGCACAATCGTCTCGGAATCCGTCTTTGCTCCGGCCGCCATAAGCTGATCCATTCTGTCCAAAGGCGGCAGGGCCGCCAGCCAACACGTGAGAACGCCATCCATGGGCCCGCTCCCGTTGGTCGCTCGGCAAAACGGCGCGCACGGTGCGCGCATGTTACACACCAAGGCCCCAAAGGGTACGAATTGCCCGATGCAATCGTATCGGATCATCTCACTTCAGGCCATGCACGCTTCGCTTTCGATGCCAGGTGGGGCGCTCGACTGCACAGAGTCCTCGGCGGGGCGCCCCGGCGGGCTGCCGATGGCCAGGATTTCGACTCAGGAAATGGCGGCGTCAATCGACGTGTCCATCCGACTGCGCGCCAGACTCGTGTCCAACTCCAACTGGATGGTGACACTCCATCGTCCCTGTGCATCGCCACGAATCTGCCAGTGGGGCTGCACCGAGATCGACTGGTGAACCAGTTCAAAGCCCCCTTCCGAATTGCTCACCGTCTCGATGGGGAACGCCCACCAGCCTGTCGGCTGATCGACCGTCATCCGCACGTCGATGCCCAGCCACTGATCGACCAGGCACAGATCACTGGCGTCGTGCAGATCCAGCTCCGTTTGTAGTTGACCTAACCGCTGGCCATCAACTCGATAATAGAATCGATCATCGGCCCGCGAGGGCAGGCCCGCAAAATTGAACTCGACGCCGAAATGCAGCGAACGATCGTTCGGCAGCCCTTCCAGCAGATAGGCAATCTCCAGCGTGCCACTTCCCGCCTCGGCCGTGACGCCCTTAGTTAGCTTGATCGGGATGCCACTGGCGTATCCCTCGCGCGTCAACAGCACTTGAATTCGTTCGGGATTACGCCGCACACGCGTCTCGTATACGCTGCCCAGGAAATCCCCTAGCGGTTGAGTTCGGCCGTCGCGCACCGCCGCCAAGTCGGTCTCCGGGCTGTAGAAGCGATCCAACAGGCTCTTGCGGACGTAGTGGTCATACTGCAGACGCTGATCGAGACCGGCCTGCTTGAACACCACGCGGTCGTGAATGCTGGCACAATCCTGGTCTTGATTGTGCTCACCAGCGGCCACCTTGCGATGATATGCTTCGGGGCGTCGAGCAATCGACGCGAGCAGGTTGTGGCAAATGGAACGTACGTCCAGTTCGTACATCTGCCCGCCGGCGGCCGGCGCGATCAGACAGATCAACTGGTCGTTGGCCAGTCGGACTTCCTGTCGCGCATCGAAGTTGTAGTCGTCCACCGTGGCCTCGATCCACGATTCGTCCTTCCCTTCGGCCTGATCTAACAGATTGTCCGCGGCAATCATCTGGTTGTAGACGGCGTTGCGCAGATGGGGCAGGTAGATGCCGCCAAATGCACCGTGCCAGTAAGGGCAGTTGCACTGGGAGCGGTAGAGCGCTCGCCGCGCCCAGTCAAGCTGCTCGCTGTTGATCCCCTGCTGTTCCAAGGCGGCCAGACGTCGGCTCACCATCATCATCCGAGCGTACATCTCGTTCGCTTCCGGATACTTCACTTTGAAGTTGCGCCAGAAGCCGCCACGGACGAACTGTCGCACCACCGGCCATCGTTCGTCGTCGTGCAGGGTGTGCGCCAGGTGTTCGTATTCCCACTGCTGCTGCACCGGAAGGACCCACTCCGTCATTTCGCGGTAGCTGGCATCCGGCAGGTAGATTTTACCCCACGGAGTCGCTTTGCCATGGGCCTCCGCCAAGGTGGTCGTGACCAGCCAGTCTCGATTCACGGTGAGCGCTTCAAAGAAGCAGCGGAGCCACCCCTCCTGGTAAACATGTTGAAACGTGTCAGGCCACGTGCCGAACTTCTCACCATCGTCGCCAAACACAATCACCGTGTTGGCGAAGCGGTCCGCGATGCTCCGCAAATGGTCGATCGTTTCCTGCGGGTCAGCAAACGGAATCAGATACCGCAGTCGTTCGCTTCCCGGAAAAACCGTCAGCAATTTGCCGTTATCTTCCGTCAGGTAGAACCCGTGCAGCTGATCGTTGGTCAACCCGGCGTTCTTGAAATGGAAATCGTCGAGCACGGTGTATCGGATGCCCGCGTCCGCCACGTCGCCGGTGAGCGATTGTTCCCACACCCGCTCCGGTGTCCACATCCCCTGCACTGTCGCATCCAGGCGGGATTCGAGCCATTGCGTGTAGCGGCGGATCTGACCGATCCGGTCACGCGACGGAATCATCGTCAGGATCGGCTCGTAGTAAGCGCCTCCCACAATCTCAATGCGTCCCGCCGCCACCAGACGGGCAAGCCGGTCGAGGTACTCCGGATGACGCTCGTCCAGCCATTCCAGAAGCGGACCACTGATATGCAACGAGATCTGGAGCGTGTCGAACGGTTCGAAGACCTCCAGGAAGGGGAGGTAACTATCACGATACGCCTGTTCGATCACACCATCAAAGTTGCCGATCGGTTGATGATTGTGCAGTACCAGACAGAAACGTAGAGGATTTGTCATCGCAACGACGGAGCCGGGAGAGGTACGGAACGTAGCAAGCACTCAAGCGCGGACGCCAGCGTCCGTGCCCAGAAGGTAATCGGCACAGTCCTTCTGATTTAGCTAGTTTTTCCAGTCTGAAAGGTCGTGGATTTCTGCCCTCTTTCACCCCTTCAGGACCGCAAGATCGCCGCAGCTCGCTCAGGTGGAACCGGATTGATGTAATAACCGGCACCCCACTCAAATCCTGCCGGAGTCGTTAGACGTGGAAAAATCTCTATATGCCAGTGATAGTGGCGCAAGGGCGACGTGTCAAATGGTGCCGTATGAATGAAGTAGTTGTACGCCAGGCGACCGTGTACCGACTCCAATCTGCGGATTAATTGCTGGAGAAATACTGCCAGTTCTGTCAGCAGGTCGTCCGCCTGGCATTCGAAGTGGCTGGCGTGCTCACGCGCCAGTATCCACATCTCGTAAGGCATGCGGCTGGCGTACGGGCAGACAGCCACGAAATGCTCCGTTTCGGCTACGAATCGGTGCCGCTCTTCGAGTTCCTGCTCAAGGACCTGGCAGAAAAAGCAACGGCCGTGTTGGCGATATAGTCTCCGCGCTGCCAGAATCTCCCGTTCCACTTCGTGCGGCACCATCGGAGTGGCCACGAGCTGGCTGTGAGAATGCTCGAGCGACGCCCCAGCCTCGGGACCCACGTTCTTGAAGACTAAGGCATACCGCAGCTGAGTCGACTGCTGTTGAATCGCTACCATTCGATCACGATAGGCGCGCATCATCAGCGTCAGTTCGACATCGTTCAACTCCGACAAACTGGCCACATGCCGCGGCGATTCCACGATCACTTCGTGAGTTCCGACCGCCGCGCAGCCGACGTACAGACCTTGCCCGACCGGCGAACAACTCCCTTGCGGCTGGAATGCCGGATACTTGTTCGGCACGACACGGACGATCCACTCGCAGTTGTCGCCACTGGCATGTGACGCCGGCGCGGTGGAAGAGTATGCTGTGATCTGGGGAGGCGTGTCGACTTCGTGACCCGCGCAGAAAGGACAGCGGGCATCGGGGCGGCGATGTCCGTTGCGTTCGAATTCGTTGGGACGCTCGTCACGCCCCTCGGCGAAAACTACCCAGCGTTCGGACAACGGGTCTTTGCGGAATGTTGGCATACGGCAGGATCACGCCCGAAATAACAACTGTCTTGTGCGCAGAGCACGATTAGGACCCGTGCAAGTCACCTGGCCCAGGGCCTGCATCGCGTTTGACTGCGTGCCTGGCTCCCGGCGATCGAACGGCCATCAGGACCTCACCTGCTCAGCCGCCCGAACTTCAGGCGACCCGTTGTCTTCGACTTCGCGTGAATCCCAGAAGACCGAGCTGAGAGGAAGGTCCACTGCGGTCAGCCGCGTGTGCCCTGCGAAGACGGTCTCACGCACAAGTGACAACGCCTGGAAGGGGATTGTGCGCGTTGGAATCCAATTTGACAATCGGGCAGGCCCCCGCTGTCAAACAATGGCCTGTCTCCCCCACTTTCATGGGGATTGCTCGATAATAAGAGGGGGCTTTCGCGACGGCACATGGCGCTCCGGCCCTGCTGCAGGCCCGTCATCCCCGTTTCTTCGCCATGATCCGCTCGTACAAGGCGACATACTGCCGTGCGCTCTGCCTCCAGGACCAGTCCTGGTTCATTCCCGTTTCAACCAGGTGCTGCCATTTCGTGGGGTCGTCGGCGTACATTTCGCAGGCGCGGGCGATGGCTTCCTCCAGGCTTCCGGCGTCATACGCGGTGAAGGAGAAGCCATTGGCCGTTCCGGCAGCGAGATGTTCTGGGGTCGCGTCGGTAATGGTGTCGGCCAGTCCGCCCGTGCGATGGACGATCGGTACCGATCCATACCGCAGACTGTACAGCTGATTGAGTCCGCACGGTTCGTAGCGACTGGCCATGACGAACATATCCGATCCGGCCTCGATGGCGTGTGCCATGTGATCGGAGAATTCCAGTCGGGCGGCGACCTTGTGGGGATATTCCCGCGACATGCGCGACAGGAGGTTGTGATAGACCTCTTCGCCTGTGCCCAGGATCGCCCACTGCACGTCGCGATAGCTGATCCAGCGCTGCATCACCTCCGCCACCAGATCCCATCCTTTCTGATCGGCCAGGCGGCCCACGAGTCCGATCAGCGGGTGACGCGGTTCCACGGGCAATCCCAGTTCTTGCTGCAAGGAGGCCTTGCAGAGGGCCTTCCCCTGCTGCCACGTCTGCACGTCGTACTGACTGGCGATCAGCGGATCGTGACGTGGATCCCACGTTTCGTAGTTCACGCCGTTGATAATCCCGCTCAATACGTCGGACCGATGACGCAGCACGCTTTCCAGCGAGCAGCCCAAGGGTGATTCCTGGATTTCTTTGGCGTATTGAGGGCTTACCGTGTTGATCGCATCCGAAAAGACGATGCCTGTTTTGAGCAAATTCAGGTGGCCGTGGAACTCCATCTGGTGCCAGTTGAAGTACTTCCAATCCAGGCCGGTCAGTAGCATATCCCAGTGCCAGAAGCTCCCCTGGTAGGCCATGTTGTGGATCGTGTACAGGCTGGCAACGTTACGGTAGAACGGGATGTGCGAGTATTCGATCTGCAGGTAAGCAGGCATCAGCCCGGTTTGCCAATCGTTGCAGTGCAGGATGTCGAGCGGGACTCCGAGTGCGCTGACCGACTGCATGACAGCTCGGCAGAAAAATGCAAATCGTTCACAGTTGTCCTTATAGTCGCTGCCGTTCTCGCGATACAACTGCGGTCGATTGAAATAGCCGTCCTGCTCCACCAGGTAGACCGGCACGCGCGAATTCGGCAGCTGGCTGCGCAGCAACCGTCCCGTCACGACTTTGGAGCCGACGGTCACGGAGACCTGGATGTCGGTCGGGACAATCGGCTGACCACAGTTGCGGGCCTGCCGATAGGCGGGAACGAACACCATGGGCTGGTGTCCGAGGTTTTCCAGTTCACGCGGCAACGCCTCAACAACGTCCGCGAGTCCGCCTGTTTTGGCGAAGGGAACCACTTCACTGCTGGCAAATGCGATATTCAACGGTCGATGCTCCGGAAGCCGCATCCCTGCTCGGTGGAATCACGAGGAACCTCCTGCCTCAGCGAGAGCACTCGGCGGCAGACACTGCCGGTACATCATTGTTCTCGCTGCCATCCAGCGGGCAATACGTGCGCACGGTGGGAGGTGGTATTGAGCAGATTCGGCTGGCGTCTGGGCCGCCCACAAGGGAATCCATTTCAGGTTGGCGAACTTGTGACGGATGGTGGGCGACGGAGGGGATTTTGGCATTTGTGAGATTTGGCCGATCGTAGCGGTCGGTCACGCTGCGCGACGTGTTTCGAGAATAGTGACCGGCTCGCGCGCCGGGTGACGAGGAGCCCTGCCTGGGTCGGCCTGCTGCCGGGTGTTTCCTCGCGGCGCACCGATGGTGCCTGACGCGGCAACTGGGAGGGTCGACGACGCCGGAGGATCCATGGGGTACAATGACGAAGGTTCTTCCGCTCGGCCTCGATCGAGGAGCGCGTTTGTGCGGCAGAGATCCGGCCACAGAGGCTCTGTAAACGCGTGTGGGCGGGGAGGCAACTCGTGATCTCAAACGAACGTGACAACGGACAGATCAATACCGATCTCGCTGCGTGCGAGGTGTGACACGATGGTGGTGACCGCACGTCGGGTACAACCAACGGAGCAAAGGAGATTCAATGGCGATTCGCACCGGCTTCCAACATGGACAGTTTGCCTGGCTCGACTTGACTGCCCGCGACATGGGTGCCGCCCGCCAGTATTACCACAAGCTGTTCGGTTGGGAGAGCATCGATTTCGACACGCAGGGTGGCCCTCCTTATGCCCTGTTTCAGCTGGCAGGGCATACGATCGCGGGTATCGGCCAGATGACCGAGACGCTGCTGGCCAAGAACCTGCGTGCTTGCTGGAACAGCTACATCGCCGTGGATGAAATCGAGTCGGTGTGCCGACGTGCGGAGGAGTTGGGTGGTTCTGTCACGGTACCGGTGACCGACGTTGGTGAGGCAGGCCGTCTGGCCTTTCTGCGCGATCCGACGGGAGCACAGGTGGGTCTGTGGCAGCGCGGGGCTTTCTTCGGTGCCGAAGTGACTCAGGACTACCATTGTCTGTGTTGGAACGAACTGCTGACACGCGACATCCAGGCGGCACGCTCATTCTACGAGCAGTTGTTCGGCTGGGAGTTCACCGATTACCCGTCGGCATGGTCCAAATATTACCTCGTCCAGCAGGGTGAGGAAGAGAACAGCGGCATGCTGCAGATGGACGAGCGGTGGGGCGACATGCCAGCTTGCTGGCTGCCGTACTTCGCCGTGAGAAGTGTCGATCTGTCGGTTGATCGGGCACGGCAGTTGGGAGGTTTCGTGCATGTGCATCCGTACGATATTCCCGAGGGGCGTTTCGCCATGGTCGGTGATGCCCAAGGGGGTGTGTTTGATCTGGTGGAAATGACTCCGACCGCGGAGGAATCTCAATAATGTTGTCGACATGCTTGATCCTGGTGAGCTGTGGTGGGTGGGGGCAGGTCGAATCGTCAGTTCAGCCAACGGTCACCGACCAGGTTGCGCGGCTGGTACGGCAGTTGGACGACGATCAATGGGCGCGTCGGCAGAGTGCCGAGGCGGAGCTGATGAAGTTGGGGCCCGACATCCTGAACCTGTTGCCGCCCACGGATGCGCGGATGGGACCCGAGCTGAAGGAACGCCTGACGCGCGTCCGCAGTCAGCTGCAGATCGAGTACGCTCGGCAGGTCGTCGAGCCGACACGTGTGACGCTGCAAGGAACCATGAGCCTGGAGGAGGCCTTAGGGAAGATCGAGGAGGCCACTGGCAATAAGATCCAGGGATACCAGGAGCTGCAGAACGAGCAGGTGACAGTCGACTTCCAGGACGTGCCGTTCTGGGAAGCCGTGGATCGCGTGCTCGATCAGTCGAAACTGACGGTGGATCCTTATGGCGCGGACAGCGGGACGTTGCGTGTCGTGCCGCGGGCGGAAGGTGCGAAGGATCGAGCGGAGCACGCCTACTACGAGGGCCCTTTCCGCATCGAGGCGACCCATGTGACGGGGGTGCTCGACTTGAACAACCCCACGTTTTCCGGACTGCGCGTCCGCCTGTCGATTGCCTGGGAGCCGAGAACGAAGCCGATCTCCATCACCTTGCCGCTGGTCGATGTCGTGGCACGTGATAATCTCGATCGCGAAGTGGTTGCGGCCAACCGACAGGGCCGCTTGACCGCCGCCGTGGAAAGCGACTTGCCGCTGATCGAGATGGACCTGCCGCTGAACCTGCCGCCGCGTGACGCCCAGTGCATTTCGACTCTCTACGGCGCCTTTGACGTGATGATTCCCGGCAAGAGCGAGCTGTTCGAGTTTCCTGATCCGCCGAATGCTCAAGGGAGACAAGAGCGCCGGGCCGGCGCGGCTGTCACGCTGGTCGAGTGCCGCAGAAACGATGATATCGATGAGATCATTCTGCAGGTCGAATACGATGAAGCATCCAACGCGTTCGAATCGTATCGCGGTTGGATTCTCAAGAACAGCTCCTACCTGGTGGATGCCGCCGGTGAGCGAGTCGATTACGGAAGCTATCGAGTGATCAGCCAGGATGAGCGGAGCATCCGGATCGGCTACCTCTTCGCCACCAGGCACCCGATATCCGAGTACAAATTCGTCTACGAAGCGCCGGCCATGATTGTGAGTGAGCCCATGCAGTTCAAACTGCGCGATATCGCTCTTCCGTGAGCCAGGAAGAGACGCGTTCCGCGTCGTCATGTCGTGCAGGTGTGGCCGAATCGGGCACGGTCATGGAGAATGCGGCGATTCGGGAGAAGCCGCGGGTCACGTTTTGTTGCCGAGGGGAGGGTGATGAAGAAGAGTGTCGTCAGATGCCGTTGGGTGCACGATGGGCCGAACTCCTCGCCCGCCCGAGCGAACAGCGGAATCTCAAGTTGCCGGCACCACAGCGGCAGCGCTCCTCGAGGGTTGCTGATCGCCTGCCTGCTGGTCGCCGGCGTTGCCTTGGGCAGGGACCAACTGGTGGCACAAGAGAACGCCGGCTCTGCCGACGCGTCGACGGAGCCGGTGATTGCGGCCACCGTGAATGGTGAGCCGATCTATCTGGCCGAAATCACCGCCCATGTGCGGCTGTCACTGGGCGGACGAGAAACGACACCGTCGGCAGAGGCACTCCTGCAGGCAGAAGCACTGCAGTTGCTGATTGATCGGCAGTTGGTCTTGGGCAGTCTGCGGCAGCGGGGCGAGGCGGCCCACGACCAGGAAGTCGATCTGGAGTTGAACCGTCTCAAGGAATCGCTCGCCCGTCACGAGAAGACGCTGGATGATCACTGCCAGTCGCTCGGCCTTCATCCGGCGGCACTTCGCCGTCAGGTAATGTGGCAGTTGAGTTGGCAACGGTGCCTGGCGAAGTATCAGACCCAAGAGAATCTGCAGCGATACTTCGACCGTCATCGGCCGGAGTTTGACGGACGTCGGGTGCGAGTGGCCCAGATACTCCTGCGAAACGAGCCAGCGGCGAAGCCCGATACGACCGGCGGGGCAGGGGCAGACGGCGGCGGTGAGGGCACGCGCGAAGCTCTGCTGACCCGTGCCGCTGAGATTCGCCGGGACATTACGGAAGGCTCGATCTCGTTTGCCGACGCGGCTCGCCAGTACTCGCAGTCCCCCAGCGCGGCGACAGGGGGGCAGCTGGATTGGATCACGCGAGACGGGCCGATGCCTGAGTCGTTCACACGCTCCGCGTTGGCACTAGACGTCGGAGAAATCAGCCAGCCACTGGCCAGTCCGTTTGGAGTCCATTTGATTCAGTGCCTGGAGATCCAGCCGGGCACAAAAGGCTGGCAGGACGCGCGGGAAGAACTCGCGCGCGCGGTGGCCGAGTATCTGTTTCGCTGGCTTGTCGATCAGCCTCGTCCCGTACCTGATATTCACGTCACCGGCCGGACGCCTTATTTCGAGCCGGGAACCCACAACCTGGTGCTGCCCGACAAGGCCGCCACCGAACCAATCACCCCTGCGCATGAGCCGACACGGAAGTGAAGCGAACACGTCTCGATGACTCGGCCGCTCATCGGCCCTCAAACCGGTTCGCCGCCGCGCCGCGCGACGTGGACTCGTCACTTCCGGTCAGCGTCTGGAAGCAGCGTCTGCGACGCGCCGTCTTGAACTGGTTTGCCGACCATGCCCGAGACCTGCCCTGGCGTCCCTCGCCCGGCCTGTACGAAACATGGGTCAGCGAGATCATGCTCCAACAGACGCAGGTGACGACCGTCATTCCGTACTACCGCCGCTTCCTGGAACGATTTCCTTCGGTGGCTCAACTGGCGCGGGCTTCGGAGCAGGAAGTGCTGCGCTACTGGGAAGGGTTAGGTTACTACCGCCGGGCTCGTCAACTCCATGCGGCTGCTCGCCAGGTCGTGGAGCACCACGGCGGGCAGTTCCCGACCTTGATCGAGGCGGTGCGTGAACTGCCGGGGATCGGCCGATACACCGCCGGCGCAATTCTCTCGATCGCCTTGGATCAGCGTCATCCAATTGTCGAAGCGAACACGGTTCGTCTGCTGAGTCGCCTGCTGGCGTATCCGGGTGACCCGCGCAGTGCGGCCGGGCAGGCTCGGCTCTGGTCCTTCGCTCAGGCACTCCTTCCACGTCGACGTGTGGGCGACTTCAACCAGGCATTGATGGAGGTGGGAAGTGTGATCTGTCTGCCGCGTCAGCCAGCATGTGACATCTGTCCCGTCGCCGCACTCTGCCCGACCCGCCGGCAGGGACTGCAGGCCGAGATCCCTCGGCCGAAGCCGAAGTCAGCTGCCGTGCCCTTGATTGAGGCGGCGGTGGTCGTTGCCCGCGACGACGGCCGCGTGCTGTTGCGGCGGTGCAGGAAAGGAGAACGGTGGGAAGGACTGTGGGATTTTCCCCGCTTTTCGTTCGCCCAGCCCGAGGGCCCTCAGGTCGATGCCCAGTTGCGGCAAGGTGTGGCGTCGCTCACCGGATTGGAGGTGGCCATGGAGCGACCTCTGACCACGATTCGCCATGGGGTGACACGCTTTCGCATTACCCTGCATTGCCACCTGGCTGTCTGCACCGCACCGAGTCGACTGCGCTCACAGCAGAAATGGGTGGCGCCACAGGACCTGGGAAGTTATCCGCTGAGTGTGACCGGACGGAAGATCGCCCGATTCTGGCTGGATCTGAACCAGCGGTCTCAATGACCCATGGGAATGACGAATGACGAAAGACCCAATGACGAATGGAATGACGAATGACGAATGGAGACGACCGGAGTTGTCAGCGGTTGGCAGTTGCACCGCGCAACGTTGTGTGACCTTCATCGGACGGCAGGCTGAGATAGATGCCGATGAGACTGTCGTGGGACTGTCGGACCTGGTCCGCCTGAGAGCGATCGGTCATGCCTGCCTGGCGTTCATCGCGTCGCGCTGCGGCAACCGTAGGGTCAGCCGCGCTGTTGGGCGCGGATGAGCGTGGCCACAGGGCCTGGTAATTCCCCGTGGGCTCGGCCGACCGATTGTCGAGCGGCAGTCGAGGTGACACATCGTTGTCCACACGCGCCTGGTCCATCAGCTGGCGATCCTGCTTCATCTCTTCCTGCTGGATTGTGTTGAGCGATGGCGAAGTCAGGGGCGGATTGCGGAAGTAAGGGTTCTGCAGGGCCGGATGTTCCAGCGGTTGATGGGTCAGCGGTGTGATGCGCAACGGTGGAACGTAGAGCTTCGGCGTGATCAACGCCGGCGTGTTGAGTCGGGTGATGTGCAACGGGGGGACGTACACCGGGCCATTGTGCCGCGGAGGAGCATCCAGGGGCTGAGTGAGTGCAGGTACTTCCAAGCGTGGTATGCGCATTTTCTGCCAGGGACTGTGCGGAATGGACGACAGTGCCGGCCGACCGGGCAGGACGGGGAGTTGCGGTGTCTGCAGCTGCGGATCGCGGATCTGAGGCGTCGGCATCAGCGGCGATGACAGCTGAGGTACCCGCATGTCGGGCGACGACAGATGCGGAGGAGCCAGTCCTGGCGACGGCATCTGCGGCACCGGCATGATGGGAGCATGCAGATGGATGGGAGGAAGCGCCGCCGTATCGGGCATCACACTCAATCCGCGGCTGTGAAGCTCTGCGGCCGGAAGTGCTGCGTACGCGATGATGATCCACAAGCAGCGGAACCGCTGGTACATCGACCTTGGCTTTCCGCCGGTTCGCCATTCACAATTCGTCATTCCCTTCGTCATGGGGTACTTCGTCATTCGTCATTCCCTTCGTCATGGGGTGCAGATGATCCCGATTCGCGCACGGTCCTTTCCGTGACGCCGCAGCACCGCCAGGTCCGTGGCCGGCAGGCTGACGTCACCGAGTGAACGGTCGGTCGAACTCCAGGCCAACGCACCGTCCTCGGTGCGCGACACGAAGTTCGTTGCGGTGGTCGACGTTCCATCGGCGGTCACTCCGCAAGTCGGAATGCACCATCCCCCTTCGATGGAATTCCAAGTGCCGACGGCATATCCGCCACACGAACTGAAGATCCAGGACCTGATCGCGTGGTTTGCCGGATCCCATCCGATGATCTGAGTGCCGGAGGCCGTCACGTGATCACCTTGACGCACTTCGTGCAGCCGCTGCATGACCAGGCCAGCAACGATCCAATGGTAATGCACGTCGAGCTGCGTACCCTCGTGGCTTGACCGCCAGTCGCCAATCAGCCACTCGAGGTCCGCGAGTGGCGGCGAGGATGAAACGACGTTGACTTCCAGGTCGCGCACGCGCGCCATGAGCCACTGTCCGTCCTGCTTCACGTGCACAGCCGCATAACGGACGTCAACGGAGCGACGGGATACCGGATCCTCCAATATGGCTCGACCGTCTTCGAGGGCGGCAGCGGTGCCGACCAGCCGGACGGCGTCCACATGCAGTCGCATCGACAACCCCGGTCTTTGCCGAAAGGTCGCTTCGTATTGCTGCTCGATCGCCGAGCGACCGACGAAGCAACGGCCTTGCTCATCGAAGTACTCGCCGTCGGTGGTCCAATGTGCGGCGAGTTCAGCCGCGCTGCCGCGGTCGAAGGCTGCTGCGAACCGCTGAGCCGCTGCACGGATCTCTGCCTCCGCGTCGGCCGATGCTGGAGTGGATACTGAAGGGGCCGGGGGTATTTCGTGCTCCCTTGGTTCGTCACCCAGAATCGTCAGCAGAGCCAGGCTCAGGCCACACGACGCGATGAGGTTTGGTCGCCACATGTTGGATCTCCCGAGAGTGCCCTTTCACTCGACAAGTCTAGGTCACGGGAAGCAAGCGGGATGGCCGGAGGATAATCGCCAGACGGGCGACCGAAGACGGGCGAGACGGGGGCCGTTGCCGGGCCTGTCGGCGGAGTGTCGGTCTGGCCTGCGACAGGAGTGGGGGAGGAACGTGGGCTGGCGGAGGACCAGCACACGTGCCGCCTTGCCGTCCGACATCACTCGGTGGACCCGGTTCCATAGAAGCCGGCCACCGGCAAGCCTGTCCGCTCACGGACAAGGTCGACGAGCCGATCAACGTCGTCGTTGCGGAGAGACGCCACATAATTCTCGGCGGGAGCCCGAGCGATGGTGTAGATCTGTATCAGCTTGAGCTGACCTCCAGCCTGAACGATCTCCTGCAGCCGGCGGCAGTATGCTTCATATTCGTTCTGCGGTGGAGCTTGACCGTTGATGCGCATGAACAGCGTCTGGATTACCAGGGGACGTTCGAGGGACGCCTGCCTGATATTCGTGAGGATCGACTCGAACCGAAAGGGTGCCCGATTGATTTGCGCGAAATACGCGGGCGTGCCGGCATCGAGTTTGGCCCAAATCTCTCCTTCATTCTCGTCCAGGATGCGCAGCGCGCGCTGTACGTGATCGCGATGGAACATGCTGGCGTTTGTAATCACGACCAGTTTCACTCCCGAGAGATGGCTGGCCCGCTTGACTTCAGCGACGGCCGTCACGACCTCATCAAAGTTGCGATGCGTGGTCGGTTCGCCGTCGCCGGAAAACGCGATGTCGTTGAGCCTTTGGAGAGGGACTGGGGTCTGCACGAACTTGCCAGTTTCAAACAGCTTGCCGGACATTACCAGCTGGAGCGTTCGTTGAAGTTCCTCCAGCATACGCGGCGTTTCGACAAATCGTGTCTCAGCCTGGGATACGCGGTTCACCTGACAATAGACACAATCGAAATTGCAGACTTTGTCGGGATTCAGATTGATGCCCACCGAGATACCACCTGACCGGCGACTCAACACGGGGTATACAAACCGATTGTCCGCAAAGTTCCGTTCGTGTTGCGAGAAGAGCTTGTCGACTGTCATGGCAGAGTGCTTGCTCAGTTAAGGATCCAGAAGTAACCGCAGAACAGCGAACAAGGAACCGCAGCATGCTGAAGTGAGGAGACGCATCTGGGGAGCAGCCGTGCGGAGTTGGCATTGGCTCCCGCGACAGGGTTCTTTCAGCTGGAAATTGGATATTCTTGATTCGACATTCCGCAGTTCAGATGACGCAGTTCAGATGACGCAGTCCCACGCTGCCATATGGTCAGCCCCCGTGTGTCGTTGGACGTCGCTGGTCTTCCGGCAGTTGTTGGTCTTCCGGTAGATTGGACTCGACACCGTGGTGGATGGGTCCCTGGGCCGCGCCGCCTGGCCGATCCCCCTTGTTCGCGGAGAAGGGCCGCCTGCCTCGGGAGGAACCAACACCTGCCGGCCCACTGCCGCGTGTGCCGTCGGCTCAATGCATTGTACGCGCAAGTGGCCGTTCGCCCAGAGCGGCGAGGTCGGGCTGGACGCTCGCCGCGGATGGACAAGAAGCGGTGATCGCCGCAGGTCTCTGCGGCTCGAATGGCCACGGTGCCGGTTAGACCACCTCTTTGGCGTCGATCCAAGACATGAGGCCGCGCAGCCGGCGTCCCACTTCTTCCAGCAGTTGGTCGCGCTGCAGTCGCCGCTGGGCCTTGAACGCCGGAGCACCGGCCTTGTTCTCCAGGATCCACTCCCGGGCGAACTCACCCGTCTGGATCTCCTTGAGGATCTTCTTCATTTCCTCGCGTGTCTCTTGCGTGATGATGCGCGGACCACGCGTGTAGTCTCCGAATTCTGCCGTATTGGACACGCTGTAGCGCATGTAGTTCAGCCCGCCCTGATAGAACAGGTCGACGATCAGTTTCAGCTCATGCATGCATTCGAAGTAAGCCATCTCCGGCTGATAACCTGCTTCCACCAGCGTTTCGAAGCCGGCGCGGACCAGTTCACTGACTCCACCGCACAACACAACCTGCTCGCCGAACAGATCGGTTTCGGTTTCCTCGGCGATCGTCGTTTCAATCACACCACCGCGTGTTCCGCCGATTCCCTTGGCATAGGCCAGCCCCAGTTTCAACGTCGTCTCGCTCGCTCCCGGGCCGACCGCGATCAAGCAGGGGACGCCACCACCTTTCACAAACTCGCTCCGCACCAGATGACCAGGTCCCTTGGGGGCGACCAGCAGCGTATCAACTCCCTTCGGAGCTTCGACCTGGCCAAAGTGCACGTTGAAGCCGTGCGAACACATCAGAATATTCCCCGGCTTGAGGTTCTGAGCGATATGCTGCCGGTACAGGTCTGCCTGAATCTCGTCGGGCAGCAGGATGTTGATCATGTCTGCCTGGCGAGTGGCTTCGTCCAGAGACAGCGGCTTGAAGCCGTGTTGCGTAGCCAGATCGTAGTTCGCGTTTCCCTCTTTCTCGGCAATAATGACTTTGCAGCCACTATCGCGCAGGTTCTGAGCCTGAGCATGTCCTTGCGAGCCGTATCCCAGGATCGCAATCGTCTTATTCTTCAGCAGTGACAGATCGGCATCATTGTCGTAATAGATCTTCGCCGGCATGGTACTCTTTCGCCTTCCACTTGAAACAGAGAATGATCAGACCAGACAAGGCTGGTCGACGTACATCGTGAACCAACTGGCTCGTTCAATTGCGACGAGGGATTCCCGCCGCTTGCTTCGCTTGCCGAGGGATCGGCTTCTCTCGACAGGACCGCCGCCGTGGGTTGGTGCGCGAATCGATGGTTCGGCTCCCCGTCAGTTCGGGACAGGTTAAGGCCGCATCGATACGTTACCCGGCAGCGCCGTCAGCCCGATATCCGGACGACTCACTCCGAGAAGAATACGCGACAACCACCCTACACCGTCCGCTCGCACCGTGCGCACTTCCCACGTCCGATACGTGAAACGCCCGATCCGTCACGGAGACGCGATACGAGCTGCGTCGTACCCTGTGCGACAATGCCGAATGTGCACTGCCAGCGGTGGCTGCCAGGCACCGAACACTGCCAGGCACAGAACATGCGGCTACACAGCCGCCCCCGTCGCGCCTCGGATCATGGCGATCCTGCCGCTGCGAACCAGTTCGGTGATTCCGTAGCCCCTCATACGCTCTATGAACGCTTCGATCTTATTCTCTCGACCGGAAATCTCAATCGTCATTTCTTCCGCGCCGACATCGACGATCTTACCGCGAAAGATCTCGACCAATTCGCGGATCTCCGTGCGTTTGCCACCCGGAGGTGCCTTGACCTTCAGGAGCATGAGATCCCGCTCCACATAATCGTGTGCGCTGATGTCCACCACCCGGACCACCGTCACAATTTTTTCCAGCTGCTTGCGCACCTGGTCGAGGACGCGATCGTCTCCCACCACAACGAAGGTCATTCGAGACAGTTGCGGATCTTCCGTCTCGCCGACGGCGAGGGAGTCGATGTTGTAGCCCCGCGAGGCGAGCATCCCTGAAATGTGGGCAAGTACCCCCGGAACGTTCTGCACGACGGCGGATAAGACATGTCGCATACCTGACACTCTCCTGACTACACTTCATCTTCTGGCACGCTTCCCGCGGCCCAGCAAGGCTGGGAAATGGACGCGGACCCCGGGGCGAGCCGGCGACGATCGGAGCCACTCGGTTTCACCGCCCCCACGGCGTCGCCACTCTTCCAGGTCGCGAGCCCCCCGCCCCAGGCTGGTCGGCGAGATGACTCCTCCGCACCGCTCACGGGGAAGGTGACAATTCACTAGCGATTCGGTTCGCCACCGAACACCCGCCATGTCCGCCTGGCAGCGCCGAGGGACTGCAAACCGAGCCCTTAACCACCCACCAGGGGCGCCACGGTCCTGTCCCCCACAACGGACCCCGACAGTGTACACGGTTGCCCTGCATCGATGTACCGGCCATGATCCAACTTCCAAGTCGCCACGGACCAGCCTTCCCACACCGACCTCGCGATCGCTCGGCATTCCCAAGGGAGCCGGTCCCGGGACGGACTTGAACGGTTCGGCCCGTCCGCTGCCTGGTTTCCCGATGCGGGCTTTCAAATCCTGATGTGAGGGCCCACTCGACCGGAGGATGGGTGAAGTGCCGGTCAAGACGGCCTGCCGAGGTGGCTGGCAGAGCCTATGCAGCTGGAGCGGGTGCCGCGTCAACAGCCGGGCCTAAGGAGGGGGCTCCCTGATCTGGTAACCTGGCTGGAGCAGTCGGTGATCCTGTCTTTGGCACCGCCGGACCGCCACAGACGTCTGCGGCATGCCACAGATACGCCGATGCCAGGGCAGGTGCTTGTCCTCGTTCCGCATGCTCCAGCCAAGGTCGATGGATTGGGTTGGGGAGGGGGCGAGCAGCCAAGAAAAAACGGCAGCACGACTCGTTGAGCCGTGCTGCCGTTGCGAAAACAAGCTGCCCCGCAGTATCGGCAGAAGCCGTCGCACGTCACTCCCCACGTGATCGCGCTTGGGCCGCCGAGGTCGCTTCACGCTCAGAAGGTCACAATCGTGTCGATACCAAACGTGAACTGGTTGTCCTTCAAGCCGCCGTCGAACGGGAGACCGGTTGGCCCAGAAAGCCCGTCGTACCAATCCCAGCGACATTCAGGGCGCACGATCAAATTGCCTGTTGGACGCCAGTTCAGTCCGCTCGTGATACCGTAGAAATTGCCGGGAAATCCTCGTCCTGCCCAGGCGTAAATGCCAGGGATATTGCCAGGACCGGCAATGCGGACGCCATCGTCGTCCCGCATCCACTCGACGCGCAAATTGGCGTTCAATTTCGGATTCAATGCATACAGGAAATACTGATTGAGCCCGTACCAATCCGCCGTGTTTCCCATAGTGGGAGCATTACGTTCCGAACCGAGATTGTGAACGGCGACGTATTGCAGTTTCCGGCCGAGTTTCTGCTGAACCACCAGGCTGTACACGAATCGGTTCTGATTTCCCGGTACGTAGTCGAAGTCCCCTGGAGGATCGTTGGGACCGGCCGAAAACGCGTAGGCGATCTTGGTACGCTCATTGGCGCTGGACCATTTGGCACCCGCGATCACGTCGAGCGAATCGTTCACATCTTCGAACTGCGACCAACCACGGTGAGTTCCGGCCATCAACGTGAACTGGTCTGTCAGCTTGTATTCGCCTAACAAACCGGTAATGAGCTGCGGGACCGTATAGGCATACGAATAGGAATGTGAGTAGAAGGGGTTGGCGATGGCGGGAACCGCTTCGTAATCGAGAATCGCAGCGAAGTGCCCCAGTTTCACCGACAGATCGTTGTACGCCACTTCCATGTACAGCTGCGGTATCACCAGTCCATAACGCTGGTAGTCGAAACCGTTCATGCGATCCTCCAGGCCGTTGTTCACTCCGAACCGCCAGTCGGACCCGAAAATGATGTCAAAATGGCCGCCGACGGCGAATCCACAGCCACCTGTGTCGGCCGGTCGGTCCACATACAGCCACAGTTGATTCAGTTGATACTCATCATCCCAGTCATTCGTGGCCACTGGACCGTTGAAGTGATCGCTCGGGTTATCAGGATTCAAGGTGATTCCCTGCTCCACCCAGCCACCTACCTTGATGCCCATCTGCTGCATGAAGCAAGGTTGCGGCAGGCTCCACGGTGCATTACTCTCACAGGCGCTGCACGTGCACCGGGCGCACTGGCAACCCCCGCCGACTGCCCCCAGCGACGGGGCGGGCTCGACATCGTCAAGTGAAGCCGTCGCCGGTTCCTCCGACGGATCGGATGCGTCGCTGAGATTCTCCTGAGCTGCCGCCAGGGGCCCGGCCAGCAGTACCATACAGATCAATCCGAGAAGCCGTCGTGGGATCTCCATATCACACTGCTCCGAATGAGTGGGTGTCGCGATTAGGCCGGTGCGTGGGCGCATGCCGATCACCGTCGTATCGATGTAGATACGACCTCTTTCGGATTTTGACTCGACGGGTCTTCAGCGCGGGAAGCGACTCTTCCCGACCTCCTGCGGAGGGACGTAGCGTTGATTCCGGTTAAGTAGATTGTAGGGGCTCGGACAATTAACCTGAATAAACACGCTGCCAGAGATACCCCCCCATTGATTGATCAACGATCCACGCAGGATGCTGGCCCCGTGATGCTGAGACTCCCGCGCCGGCCGTCTCTGGTCCGGGCTCTGCTGCGGCCCTGTGAGCAGACGACGTGACAGGGGGGAAAGAAGGGATGCAGGGGATCGCAGACAGAATGGCGCTCTTTCTGCAGCGCACTGGCTACCGTCACGAACGACGCTCTTCACACGGACCGCATTTCTCATTCGTCATTTGTCATTCGTCATTTGTCATTTCACAAAGGTGTCGTCTGCTCAAGCGGAGCCATCAGGGCTGTTTCGGGCGATAGCGAATCCGATATTCGGTGACGTCACTGTAATTGGTGGTCTCGTGAGTTTCCGCTTCATCCCGGCCTAGCGGGATGGTCAATCCCGCGAATGACGCTGATCCATCCTCTCGATCCTCTCGATCGTCCGCATCTTTTCGAAGACCGCCGAGATCGAACTTGGGAGCTTTCTTGGTCTTGGTTTGCGAATTCGTACGGGCGACCTGTCCCACGACGACTTCCTCTTCCTCAACGATCTCGTAGCCATCTGGGCACTTTTCGCGGATCAGTTCCTCTGCCTGATTGCGATAGTAGTTTGGCCACCGATTGGAGTTGGCCGGAATGGCGACGACCCCGCCGTCTTGCGCAACTTCGACCATCCGGGCTTTTGCGCAGCCGCCCACAATAACCGAGGTGGCTGCCAGGACGAGGACCGCGACAGACGATCGCATGAGGCTACCCTTTGCTGAGCTGAAAGAGCTGGTAGAGCACCCTGCCAGAATTAAGGACAGCTTCATAGCCAAAAGGGGAGGCGATGTCCATGCCAATTACTGGTTTTGTTGCTGTTTCAGGTCCCGGAGGAATTGGTACACCTGTCTGGTGAAGTCGGCTTCGGCGGGATCGGTCAGCACGGCGGCTCGCTGAAGAGTCGGGCATTTACAGGCACAAGCGGATGGCTGAGAATGACTCGCGTGGCCGGTCAGTACGATGTAGCGTTCGATGGACGCCCCTTTGAAACGGCTCGGGAGATATTCGATGAAACCGCACCGTGGTTTGTTGTTGGCGTCGATGTTGGTAAGCCTGGCGCATGGGGGGGCGTCTCTATCCGTTGCCCGAGAGCCGTTTGTCATTGAGAACGAGACGCTGCAGGTTCGATGGGACCCCGAGGTGTCCCGCTTCTCGCTCGAGCATCGCGCAACTGGCAACATGGTCATTTCCCAAGGGGAACTGGCTGTCGCAGAGGGGACTGCGCAAGTCAATCTGGAGGCGACAACTCGGCTGGGAAGGGGGCAGGAGATTCTGATCACGGGTACCGACGGCACCCAAGTCTCGCTGGCCCTGGTCCCTCTTTGTCCGTTCCTGCTGTGCCGGACTGCGCTTCACAACCCGGGCACTCAAGAGATGATCATCTCGAGTCTGCCTGCCCTCTCCGGATCCGTGACTTTGCAGAAGAATGCCGACCAATACCGCACCTTGGGCACGGCAGGACTGCTGACGCCAGACAAGAACCCCGGCAGCTATACGTATCTGGCGATAGTGGATCCTGCCGATCGCAGTGGACTGGTGAGCGGTTGGTTGACACAGGACCGTGGCAATGGCGTCGTGTTCAGCCCCATGAAAGACAACTCGGTCGAAGACCATCGGGTGCGCATCGAAGCGCGCATCGATTACGGTCGGCTGCAGATCGCACCCGGCCAGAACGCGGAGACCGAAACCTTCGCAGTGGGGTGGTTCGAAGATGCCCGGGACGGTCTCGAGTCGTTCGCCGACGCGGTAGCGCACATCTACTGCATCCAGTTGCCTGCGCAGCCGGCGGGCTATTGTACGTGGTATGCTGATCAGTACGGTGGGGCATGTGATCAGCAGCATCTGGCTGAGTTGGCTACCTGCGCGGCTGAGCAGTTGAAGCCGTACGGTTTCGAGTTCGTGCAGATCGACGACGGCTGGCAGGATGGAGTCTCGACCAACGGGCCTTGCCGCAATTTCACCGCGCATCGCCCGGCGGGACCTTACGCGGACGGCATGCAGTCGACGGCGAAAACAATCTCGGGGTTGGGGCTGATGCCCGGCATCTGGTTCATGCCGTTTGCCGGCACCGCCACCGATCCATTTTTCGCGGATCACCAGGACTGGTTCGCCCGAGATGCTCAAGGTCAACCGTTTGAGACAACATGGGGCGGAACCTGCCTGGACATGACCCAAGAGGGCGCTCGGCAGCACTTGCGCACGGTTGTCCGTCAACTGGCCCATCAATGGGGTTACCGGTTCTTCAAGATGGATGGCCTGTGGACTGGAACGGCGACGCGGCTGATGTACGTCAATGACGGATATCAAGACGATCACATGGGAGAGGCTCATCTATCCGACCCCACCAAGACCCAGATCCAGGCCTATCGTGACGGTTTGAAACTGGTTCGACAGGAAGCCGGACCGAACGTGTTCTTGTTGGGCTGCTGCGTGTCGCAGAACATGCGATCATTGGGAGGCTCCTTTGGCCTGGTCGATGCCATGCGTGTTGGTCCTGATACGGGTGCCGGTCACATAGGAGCTCCGCATGGTTCGCGGAATTATTTCTTGCACGGCAGAGTGTGGTACAACGACCCCGACTGTGTCTCGGTCCGAGCCAGCACGCCTCTGCATCAAGCGCAGCTGAATGCTTCGTGGACTGCCGTCTCCGGTCAGCTGTTCTATTGCAGCGACTGGCTTCCCACACTGCCGGCCGAACGACTCAACATCCTGCGCCGCTGCATGCCGGCTCATGGACTCCAGGCGCGTCCGGTCGACCTGTTCGAAAACGATCCGCCGCGCATCTGGACGCTCAGTGATAAGCGTCTGCTGATGCGTGATGTCGTGGCACTTTACAACTGGGATCAGCAGCAGAGGGTGTCGATCGAGTGTTCGACTCAACAGCTGGGCTTGCCACCGGCACATCGTTATGTCGCGTTTGATTTCTGGGCCGACAGGTTTGTGCCGCCATTGAGTGACACATTGCGCGCCGAACTGCCGGCGGCCAGCTGTCGCATTCTGTCGGTCCGGCCGGAGTCGGACGTGCCGCAGTTGATCAGCACGTCTCGGCATGTGACGCAGGGGGTGGTGGACGTGTTGGCAGAAGCATGGGATGCACCTGCCGCCACGCTGCGCGGTGCCAGTCGAGTGGTGGCGGGCGACGAATATGAATTGCGCATCGTCGTGCCCACGGGCGATCGATCCTGGCTGGCACAGGAAATCCAGGTAGCAGAGGGGGATATTGAGGCGGGAGTGACGACTCAGTGGCAGCAGGACGGACCCAAGTTGCGGGCACGCCTCAAGAGCCCGGTCAGCCGGGATGTGCAGTGGCAGATACGCTTTCGGGAGGCGACCATCGCGATTCCACTTCCCGATCCTGTGACCGACGTGAAGGCGGAAACAGGATACGACACGGTCCGGCTGATGTGGAGCAGTGGTCAGGCGGACACCTATCGAATCGTTCGCAGTGACGGTCTTTCCTATTCCAGCTCCGAGCCTTGTTTCCTCGACACGGCAGTGGACCATGCCACCGAATACGGTTACACGGTGCAGGCGGTGAGTTGGAACGGTGACGCATCTCCGCCGGTCCGGGTCGTGGTGCGAACGCCCGATGAACTGAAAGCTCCCGCCAATCCTCCTCTACCGAACGCTTCCCTGACGCGGCTTCAGCCGGTTGTCGCGACGCAGGGTTGGGGTACGCTGGGACTGAACACATCGGTGGAGGGCAAACCGTTGACGGTAGCCGGTAAGAGTTACAGCGAGGGGCTGGGAACGCATGCCCCCGGACTGCTCGTCTATGCCATTCCCGCACAGTCCAAGCGATTTGTTGCTCTCGTCGGGCTCGACGATGAGAAACAGGACGATCCGCGTTCGAGCGTTACCTTCGAAATCTACGGAGATGTGAAAGAGATGGGTGAGTCACCGGTGCTGCTGGCTCGCAGCCCCGTGCTCTCGAACAAGACGATTCGTCACTGGGCGTTCGACATTGAACTTCAGCCGCGCTATCGCGAGTTGCGACTGGTGATCACCGATGCCGGTGATGGCATGGCGGCGGATCATGCCGACCTCGTAGAGGCCGGCTTCTTGCTCAAGTGACGAGCTGCCACCCTGAGGCAATCCGGGATGAGGTTCGCCTGGCCAGCGGTTCCCTCGGAGAACCGCTGGCGTGCTCGTTTGTCCAACAGGATCTTGCTATTTCACGGACCACCTCGTGATGGTCGTTCCGTCCTTGATGTAGATGGCACTTTCCGAGGCGATTGGATAGGCATAGGTCTTGTCTCCAGCAACCTTGTATTTGGCGATCAGATCGTACTTTTCTGCGCTCGGTCGAAATACGAAGAGTTCGCCCGTCGGGGTCAAAGCGAGCAGGACGGAGCCGGCGTTGACGACCGAGCCATAGCCGGCACCACCACCGCCGCGCATTCCTCCGCGACGCATCCCGCCACCCCTTCCTCCGCGATCACCCCCTTGGCGTCCCTCACCCGGGCCTCGCCCGCCTGGACGTCCGGCGCCTTCTTTGGGAACTGGAGGTTCTTCCTTGGCGGCCTCGCCGCTGAGCGAGGATGTCCAAGCGGTCTGTCCATCTGCCAGATTGACACAGAAGATGTTGTTCACCGTGGACAGTCCATAGAGCTGGTCGCCTTTGACGACAGGCGTGTTGAACTGCACGGAATTGTCCACGTTGGTCCATAGCGGTTGTGTGCTGATCACGCCATTGTCGAACGACATCTTTTCAGCGGATAAGCCACGTTCGGGGCCGGCGAAGATCAGTGTCTGACCTTCCACGATCGGGGTTGCCGCATTGTAACGGCCTTGCCGATAGTCAATGGTCCACAGCGGCTGGCCGTCTGCGACCGATAGCGCGACCAGCTTCTGGTCAGTCGGAGCGACAATAGCCTGCTTGTCATTGACTGTCACCAGGATCGGCGAGCCGTAGGCAGGACCGCTCTCGTTCCACGTCCACTTCTGGTCGCCGGTTTCCAGGTCGTAGGCCATGATGCCGCCATCTCTTTCGCTTCCCAACTGGGCGATGACCAGATTCTCTACGACAATTGGCGAACTGGACGTGGCGAACCGAGGTTCACGTCCCTCCAGCTTGTTGTTACGCCACAGCACTTTTCCAGTGGCGGCGTCGAGGCAGGACAAGACGCCGTGCACGCCCAGCGTGATGACTTTGCCCTGTGCGACAGTGGGGGAGCTGCGTGGGCCTGGAAATGAGGATGCTGCTCCCGATACGCCCCTGGCTTCATTTTGGTCCTGCCACAACTCCTGACCGCTGGTCGCGTCAAAGCAGCGCAGTACTTCGTTCCCGTCCTGCCGGGAATAGACAAACAACTTGCCCTCGACCAGGGCTGGTGTCGCGACACCGTCACCCACTTCCGCTTGCCAGTCTGACACGAGCTCTGCGGGCCAGGTGGCGGGAGTTGTGAAGTTACTCGTCTTGGCATCCCGATTAGCGCCGCGCCATTGGGGCCAGTCCTGTGCCGACGTACGTTGCTGCGCCATCGCCATCCAGGCAATAGCCGCCATAACTAGAAATTGACTCCGAAATCTCATCATGGCACCTCTGCTGATTCAAACACCGAAAAAGAACACTAACCGCCCCACGAGGGACATGTCGTTGCCGAGAATAGTGTCGCACGAAGAAAACCGGCTCTGGAAAGGAACGACCATCACCGATCCGGTCATGTCGCTACCTCTGCGAGGAAGAGGTGGAGGAGCCCGGTGACGCCCCCGGCAAATTCAGTCGATTCCGCGCACCAGGGCAGCACCTTCACGACCGGTACGTTATATCCCGGATTGAAGACAAGGAAAACGGTCCTGACCGGCGGCTCAAAGTGAACTAGGCGGGCCGGTATGGCACGTGCGTCTGGCGTCGCTCCAGGGTGTCGCGTCGCTTGCGCTCCGGCGAAAACCACTGGCCCACTTCGAATTGCCTGATTCAACACCGGGGATCGTAAGAGGTTCCGCCGACCCGTCCGGGTGGTTTGTGTGAGAGGAGATGCCGCGGGTAGGATGATCGCGGGCGGTGGATTCCCCCCGCGGAGCCTGTCGCGCTCGGTATGATCGTTCTGCTCGATCGATCGCGGCACACCCGGGTAATCGGTCGCGACGGGGGTGGGGCACTGACAATGCATGGCCGTTGGTTCTGACCTATTCTTGCTAAGCGGGACCATGCGCCCGGTCGTCTTGAAACGCGACCGGGATCTGGGACGCGATGCTCTGGCGAGAGCGGCACAGCAACTGAAGGGAGTGGCGCTGACTTACGATCGGGTGACTCTCGGATCTGGAGGGAGTGGGGTTGCTTGCGGTACGACTCTCTGCGGTACGCGTCGAGTGTTTCGAGACGACCCAACTGGCGGTGGCAGTGAGTAGCCGCGCTGAATGCGGACCACGGTGCGATGAATCTCGACTACGTGCAGTCTGAATCTCCCGAACCGCACTCAGTGTCGGCATCCGAATATCATCCATTGCTTGATGGCATCCTGACGTCGCTCACGGTGTGGGTCATCACGCTTCTCAGTACGGGTCTGGTTTACGTCACCGCGCGTCATGTTTACGTTACGGAGTTCCGCGAGGAGTTGCTGCGACGTGCCACGCTAGCCGCTGGTCTTGTGGACGGAGACCTGCACGGCATCTTCAGGTCTCCCGAGCAGGAGGATTCTGCTCAGTATGAACAGGCCGTGGCACCTTTGCGGCGGGTGATGCAGGCAGACCCGCACATCCGGTTTCTCTATACCGCGGCGCTGGTCAACGACATGCCGCATTTCATTCTGGATGCCACGCCGCCCGGCGATCTCGACGGCGATGGAGTGGAAGACCATTCGAGCATCATGGAGGAGTACGTTTCGCCGGACGATGAAATGCTGGTCGCCTTGCGCGAAGGGCGGGCGACGGTGATGCGGGAACCAAAGAAAGACCAGTGGGGCATGCTCCTCAGCGCCTACGCGCCGATGCGAGACCAGAGCGGACAGTTGGTGGGAATCGTGGGGGTGGATCTGACTGCGGAGCAATTCTGGCAGCGGCTGCGAAGCATCGAGATCGCCGCGTTGGCTGCCATCATTCCGGCCACATTATTGAGCTTGCTGGCCGGTCTGTTTCGTTACCACGCACAGGTCCGAAGACTCAAGTTCATGCAGGATCAGAAGTGTGCGCAGTTGGCGTTGACCAAGGCCTTGCGACGCTTTGAGGATCTGGTTGAGAATACTCCGTCCGTGGCCATCCAGGGCATCGATCGCAACGGAATCATCTGCCACTGGAACTACGCTTCGAGCGTGCTGTATGGTTACTGTGCGGCAGATGCTGTCGGACGTCGCATCCAGGATCTGTTGATCTCTCCCTCCGCGGCGGACGAATTCGACGCGGCCCTCGAAGAACTGTGGAAGCGGGGACGGCCGGCCGCACCACGGGAATGGAAGACGCGCGCCAAAGATGGCGCGACGCGCTGGGTCTATTCCAGTATGTTTCCCATCCTCAGCGGATCATGTGTGGAGGAAGTATTCTGCATTGATGTTGACATCACCGACCGCAAGTGCCAGGAAGAGGAGATTGCTGCGTACGCGGCGGAGTTGGAACTGGCCAATGCCGCCGCGCAGAAAGCCACGCGTGCGAAGAGCGAATTCCTGGCCAACATGAGCCATGAGATACGCACTCCCATGACGGCCATTCTCGGTTTCGCTGATATGCTGCTCGATGAGCCCGATATTGAACATGCGCCGTGGCAACGCATTGAGGCGATCCGGACGATTCAACGCAACGGGCAGCATCTGGTGGAGTTGATTAACGATATTCTCGATCTGTCCAAAGTTGAAGCGGGCAAACTGCAGGTGGAGCGAGTGACCTGCTGTCCCTCGCAGATTCTGACGGACGTCATTTCGCTGATGCGGGTGCGGGCGGACGCAAAAAAACTGCCTCTCTCGCTCGAATTCGACGGACCGGTGCCAGAGTGGATCAAGAGTGATCCGCTGCGGCTGAGACAGATCCTTATCAACCTGGTTGGAAACGCGATCAAGTTCACGCTGGAAGGAAGCGTTCACGTCGTCGCCGGACTGATCACGAACGCCGATGGACCGACGCTGTTTCGAATTCAGGTTGTGGATACGGGAGTAGGGTTGAGCCAGCAGCAGATTGCCGAGTTGTTCACTCCCTTCACCCAGGTAGATACATCGGCGACACGCAAGTTCGGTGGTACAGGACTGGGGCTGAGTATCAGCAAACGCCTGGCGGAGATGCTGGGAGGAGAGATTGCTGTTACCAGTGCGCCAGGAGCAGGGAGTACGTTCGAGGTGACAGTGGACGCGGGGGATCTGACTGGTGTGAGAATGCTCACAAGCGGCGCGAAATCAGCTTCCGCGGCGCGCACCGTGACGCCCCGGCCTCCGCAGATTTCCGGCGATCCAGAAACAACGGAGAACCGGTTGCCCTGCATCCAAGGTCGTATCCTGTTGGTCGAAGATGGGCCGGACAACCAGCGTCTGATTGGCTTCGTGCTGGGGAAAGCAGGAGCACTCGTCGCCCTGGCAGAAAACGGAAGGATCGGCTGCGACATGGCCTTAGGCGCGTTGCACGGTGGTGAGCCCTTCGACGTGATCCTGATGGACATGCAGATGCCTGTCATGGATGGCTACGCCGCGACGATCCATCTGCGGTCGGTCGGGTACTCGGGTCCGATTCTGGCACTGACGGCGCATGCGATGGAAGGAGATGCAGCGAAGTGCCTGGCAGCTGGCTGTGATGCCTATCTCACGAAACCCATTGATCGCGTCAAGTTGATCCGGACAATCGCCCGCTATCTGCGACACGTGCCGACATCCGTGACCTGTGCACTCCCGGAGCCAGCGGCGGGCGTGGGCGTGGACCCCGATGCGTGCGGAGCCCATCTGTGAGCCCTCCCGGCTCAGACCGTTGCTCATGCTGACCCGCTGTGCTCAGCAGACGACTGTGCTCAGCAGACGAATTGGTTGCTCGACAAGCAGTCCGGTTGTCAGACACCCTCAACCGCGGCGTTGGGACTGCCCTTTTCCGGTCCTCAGCCGTGGCCACGGTTCGCTCGGCTCGCCCCACGTTGTCTGGACTTTGTCTTGTTGGCACCTCTCTTGCAGTTGGATGTGCGAGCAGCGGGAGGTTGCAGGAAGCGTACCTACCACCACGGGTCTTCACGCTCGGTGCCCGTCAGTGATCGAGTTGGCGCAGAGCGTAAGGTGATCGGCAGGGAGGGACGATGGGGAAGACCCGACCTACCTCGCACACGAAAGGACCCTGTCGATGGATGAGCAGAATCCAGATGTCTTCACCAGAAATCAATGCCCCTACTGCGGGGAGGCGGTGGAAGTGGAATGCCACCTGATTGGCGAGCTGATCACCTGTCCCAATGAGAAGTGCAGTCGAGTGTTTCGGATCGCGGTTCCGGACGGCGGTCCCGTTGAGCCAGGAGTCCCGGTGCGACGCATCAAGTCAGACGATGAACGCGGCGTCGAGGGACATCCATCGCGCGTGTTCGGCGAGTCCATCTTGTTCCGTCTCCATCCGGCGGTGCTCCGTCGCCGTCCGCTGCGAGCCATGGTGGCGATTGTGGTCGGGCTGGCCGGGTTGGCGGCACTCGCACTCGGGAGCGGGTTGGGCATGGCAGCCGAGGCTGTCCACCCCGCCTTGCGCCAGATGCCCGCCTGGATTCTGTTGACCGCCGGCGGTGTCGCGACGGGGAGTGTCATCGTCTGCTTTCTGTGGTGGTGGCTCCAGTCCCTGTTCACGACCCTTACCGTGACCAGCAAGCGCACGACCTACCAGGAAGGAATTATCTCGCGCGAGACTTCGGAAGTGCAGCACGATGACGTACGCAACCTGCAAATCGAACAGAATCTCTACGAACGTCTGGTGGGCATTGGCGACATTGCCATCTCCAGCTCCGGACAGGACGACATGGAGATCCAGATTGGCGGAATCGCGGGACCCGATCGCGTGGCCGAAGTGATCCGACAGTACCAATAATCGGCTCCATCAATCGTCGGCTCAATGTGCCTTGGCCTGCGGTCGGATCGGCACCCTTTCCCGCACCTGCCCCCACAGAACGCTCAGGGGCAGTTCCAGCAACTGCGCGCCTTCAAATCCCAGACGGCCCAGTCCACAGCGGACATGGCCATGGTGGCGAGTCCACGCCGGCCCAGGCTGCGCACGGCCTCGCCCAGGGTCTCCCACATGGCCGAAACGTCCATGGCAGCCTGGCCTTCCACGAGCGGGCGGAGTCTCTGATCAATCACCTGCGCGACGCTCGCATCCGTGTAGCTGTACCCAATGCCGCAACATGGGCCGCTGGCCGCCTCCACCACCACAATCGTAGTGGAGTCCCACGTCAGCGTACCATCCGATTCAAAGTCACTGTCAATAGGAATCGTGAAGCTGCGGACCGTCAACCGCTCAACTATGGCAGATGGCCTGTTCATCCGATTCGCGTGTCGGCAGAAAGAACGAAGTGAACGCTCCAACGAGCTTTCGGGATGGGGAGAGTTGTTCCCTGTCCGGCAGCTTGTGCCGGCGAGATACAGCGTTCGCGGGCATTGACGGCTACCGCTGGCAACCCTGCAGCGAACCTACCGGCTCGGCTGAGCCTGACGATTCACCTTTTGAGCCAACTGGGTCAGCTTCTGGTCCGTCTCCTTTTCTTCGCGGAGGTTCTGCTTCAGCATTTCCACTGCTTCTTGACATCCCAGTTGTTCGCCCCATGTACAAAGTGTCCCGTAGGTCGCGATCTCATAGTGTTCGACCTTCTGAGCGGCGGCGATCAGCATGGCGTCGAGTACTTCGGGTTCCCTGGCCTGATCCATCACTTCCTCTCCTTCGTCGATGATGCCCGCCATGGCAGTGTAGTGTTTGGCACGCGGTTTCTGATCGAGCGATTCGAGCGCCCGCTCCAGTCGCTCAATCTGGCTCTGCGTCTGCTCGAGGTGTTTCTCAAATCCTTCCTTCAGTTCCTGATGGGAGGCTTTGCGGATCATTTTCCGGAGCCCTTTGGTGATCTGTTTCTCGGCGCCCAGCATGTCGCGCATCTCCGCCACAAACGCGTCCTTCAGATCGTGCGCTGCCATTGTCTACTTCCTCCACCGATAGTGATTCTTCGACCAACACCGCCCAGCGGACGATGTCACTGCTTCCCCGGAATGTCCGGTCCGCTCGCAGCAACCATCGCTCCGAATACAGAGCGGCGCTTGCAACTCCCGTGCCGTGTACTTCAGAGCGTGCGGCGTGGCAAGGTACCGATGCAGCGCCACCAGCTCCTCGGGAGTGCGCGTCTGCCGATGGCAGCCACGCAGGACGACGTGCGAGCCGATTCATAATTGAGGATAGCAGGACCGAAGATTGGATCTGATGTGGACCACGTTATCTCCTCCACATCGGTTCAAACCTGGCCGAGAACTCGATGCCAACAACCGCGGACAAACCGTGGCCGGCTTTGCGGCACGTTGCCCTGTCTGACGGTCGTCCCGCAGTTTGGCCGTACGTGCGACAGCATGTCCCAGCTGATCGGATATCGTTACGTAGCTCGTTCCAAGTGCTCTGTTGCCGCAAAGAACCACCGTTTGCCGTTCACCGTGTCATGCTGGCAGGACGCTCTCCCGGCCGGCACGGTGCCAGCGGGGTCTGCCACAGTGCGGTGGCCGAGCGGGAGCGGGGATTGTCATTCGCTGCGTGCCCGCTAAACTGGCCCCGTGCCGGAATCTTGCCGGTTCTTCCCAGACCCTTGCCCTATCTGCTGGAGACTCTTCATGAACGCCTGTCTGGTGTTGTGCCTGGTGCTGGTGGCGGGAGTGGATCAGCCGGACCCGCGACATATCACGGCGGGCCGGGAAATCCCCACTCTGACCTATGCCGATCAGCCGTACATCGTCCGGACCGACGATGGTGCGTGGCTTTGCGCGCTGACGACCGGAACGGCGCACGAAGGGGCGCCGGGGCAGAATGTGGCGACGATGCGCAGCACGGACCAGGGGGCGACCTGGTCGGAGCCGGTGTTTGTCGAGCCGCTGGGGGGGCCTGAGACCTCGTATGCCGTACTGCTGAAAGCTCCCTCCGGTCGGATCTTCGTCTTCTACAACCACAACACGGACAACGTGCGTGAGATACCGCTCGATCGCGGACCAGGAGTCGCACCGGGAGTCTGCCGGCGAGTCGACTCGTTGGGCTACTTCGTGTTCAAGTTCAGCGATGACGGAGGTCGCAGCTGGTCGGCTCAGCGCTATCCGATTCCGGTGCGCGAAATGGAGATCGATCGCCAGAATCCCTTTCATGGCTCCATTCGCTACTTCTGGAACGTCGGCAAGCCATTCCTGTACGACGATGCTGTCTACGTCTCACTTCATAAGGTCGGCGGCATCGGTGAGGGTTTCTTCACTCGCAGCGAAGGAGTGCTGCTCAAGAGCAGCACTCTCATTTCGGAGAACGATCCGGAGCAGATTCAATGGGAGACGTTGCCGGATGGCGACTTCGGCCTGCGCACGCCCGACGGAGGCGGCCCGATTGCCGAGGAACAGAGTTACGTGGTGTTGAGCGATGGCTCGTTCTACTCTGTCTTTCGCACGATCGACGGGCATCCCGCATTCGCCATCAGCCGCGATCGTGGACATCATTGGACGCCGTCGCAGTATCTGCCGTATGCCGATGGTCGGCTGATGAAACACCCGCGAGCGGCCAACTTCATCTGGAAGTGTACGAACGGCAAGTATCTCTACTGGTTCCATAACCACGGCGGACGTTTCATTCGCGAACATCCGCAGCGACGCAGCATGGCCTACGATGACCGCAACCCAGTCTGGCTCTGCGGAGGCGTCGAGGTCGACAGTCCGGAAGGGAAAGTGATCGAGTGGTCGCAGCCAGAGATTGTATTGTATGACGATGACCCGTTCATCCGCATGAGCTATCCCGACCTGGTCGAGGAGCACGGCAAGTACTACCTGACGGAAACACAGAAGGATGTGGCGAGAGTCCATCGAATCGATCCTTCCCTGCTGGCGGGACTCTGGGGGCAGTGGGAGAAGCCGCAGGCGGTGAGCGACAGTCTGTTGCTGTCACTTCCCGTCGCCGGCCAGCCGATGCCGACCGAGGCCAGTCTGAACGGTTTGCCGGCGCTGCTGGTCCGCGATACGGCGCGAGCAGATTATGGCACGAAGGACCTGCGGCAGGGGTTTACCATCGAGCTTTGGATGCAGCCGCGTTCGCTCGAGTCAGACCAGATGCTGCTGGATAATCGCAATCTCGAAGGAAGAGGATTCTACCTCCAGACTTCCACAGCAGGCAGCGTGGAAATCGTGCTCAATGACGGACGAAGCGAAAGCCGCTGGTCGTCAGATCCAGGTCTGTTGCAGATCGGTCATCGGCATCATGTGGTCGCCATTGTTGATGGTGGACCGAAAATCATCAGCTTTGTCGTGGATGGGCGATTTTGCGACGGCGGGGACGAACGGCAGTTTGGCTGGGGACGTTTCAACACCAACTACCGCGGTCCCGCCGGCGGTGACGTGTTGCGAATCGGTCACACAGATCACATGGAGATCCTCGCACTGAGACTCTATGGTCGCGCTCTGCGCGTTTCCGAGGCGGTCGGGAATCATGCCGCTGGTCTGCAACCGTAATGCGACCAGCCGGATGAATGGGCAATGCGGCTGAAGACCTTGCGTCGGTTGTACTTCGGATCTGTTCGTGCCCGTGGGTGCATCAGATGGTGAGCTACGTCTCCGTTCGCCCCCTACCTCTCCGACCCCCGCGAGCTCTGCTCGTGCGGTGCATCAGATGGTGAGCTACGTCTCCGTTCGCCCCCTACCTCTCCGACCCCCACGAGCTCTGCTCGTGCGGTGCATCAGATGGTGAGCTACGTCTCCGTTCGCCCCCTACCTCTCCGACCCCCGCGAGCTCTGCTCGTGCGGTGCATCAGATGGTGAGCTACGTCTCCGTTCGCCCCCTACCTCTCC
>JBGSHS010000445.1:0-33618 GCA_041752115.1 Pirellulaceae bacterium
ATCAGACACTGGCGCGACAGTTTGCTGCGCGAGCCCGGTGATCTCCGACGCTTCGATCTTCGGTTGCTGGACACGCTTGTTCGACATGCACATAAAATGACCTATCTGCCGATCGCTAGTTAGCCCAGCCTGAAAATAATCCCGGCTAGCAAATCTCGCGCCGAACGGTACTGTATCACTCCCCTTTTCGTGCCCAATTGCCTGAGCCTTCAGCTTGAATTGGAGTGCGAGGTCAGACGAACCAAGCAAACTCGCTCTATCCGTACCGCACGAGGATTGGTCATAAAGGTCTACTAACAGCGATGCCCTGCTGATACTCGACCCACCTGTGGCTTCGGCAAACGGGAGTACCTACCACAACAAACCTGCCCTCCATCGTGCCGCTTTGCGACGACCGGGCGTGTGGGGCCGGCTGCAGGGTGGTGTGGCTGGTGCCCGAAATTGCTTGATCGCATCCCTGACGGTAGAATCGCAGAAGTGAGACGCGGCGCTCTGGGCGGGATCCGCCGCGTTCCGGTACGGCCGCTCATCGTTCCAGGATTGATCGGCTTCGCACGGGCTGGACATTCGGGAGATGCCACGATGGCAATCAGTGTGGTGTTCGAGGAACAGGTAGAGATTCCCCTCAATCTCAATTCGTTGGCCGACTTTCGGCGTTGGGCCGCGTCGGAGGACTTTCCCGAACGGGGCAGGATCGATTATGTGGCAGGAAGAATCGAGGTTGACATGTCCCCGGAGGACTTTTTTTGTCATGGAACATTGAAGACAGAAATTGTGGGCGTGTTGTACCGCCGTGTGAAGCAAGGGAATCTCGGTCACTTGGTGACTGACCGCACGCGTGTTTCGCACGTCGAGGTGGGGCTTTCGGCTGAGCCGGACATCGTCTTTGTCTCCCACGCGACGCTCGAGGCGGGGCGTGCCCGTCTGGTTTCCAAAACCGGAAGCAAGCCGGGGCGCTACGTCGAACTCGAGGGAGCCCCGGATCTGATTGTCGAGATTGTCAGCGATCATTCTGTGACGAAAGACACCCAGCGGTTGCCCCAATCGTATTTCGAGGCGGGCGTGCAGGAATTCTGGCTGGCGGACGCCCGAGGAGACAACCTGCTGTTTCTGATCCACCGCCGAGGCGCATTCGGCTTTCAGTGCCTCGAGCCCGACGCGGACGGGTTCCAGGCGTCCGCGTTGTTCGCATGCCGCTTTCGACTGGATGGCTGCCGAAATGCTCGAGGGGAGTGGGCGTTTGATCTTCGCGAGAGGTAATGGAACGGCCTATCGCTGGGGGCGAGGATAGGGGTGCGTACCTTTCTGGTGGCTGGCTGGGCACGGCAAGGGCTTTTCGCATTGATGCGCGTTATGACGTCCGCGACATATGCATGTCACCGCGGCGCATGTATCCCGCGCCCGATTCGCTGACAAATCAATCCGCTGGCGAAAACGTGCGACTCCCCGATCTTCCACGAACGGCCCCTTAAGCTCCTGAAATCATCGCCGATGCTCGAACCGGCTCGATACATCGTCCAGTTCATCGACGTGGACCTCCTTTGACCGATTTGGCGAATTGATGGATAATAGGGTTGTGTCTTGCTCGCTGAAAGGAGATTCGGGATGGTTTCCATCGACTCGCAGATCGTAACCACCGCCGAGCAATTGTATGCACTGCCTGACGACGGCAACCACTATGAACTCCTCGAAGGAGTCTTGTCCATGATGTCACCGGCGGGCAGTGAGCACGGTCGAATTGCGGGCCGAATCTTCTTACGTTTGGCGGCGCATGTTGAGCAGCATGCGTTGGGGGAGACGTATGCGGCGGAAACCGGTTTCCGAATTGCCGAATCGCCGGACACGGTTCTAGCACCCGACGCAGCGTTCGTCAGTCGCCAACGTCTTGAGGCCGTGGCACCAACGCAGGGCTACCTTCCCCTAGCGCCGGATCTCGTCGTGGAAGTCATATCGCCCAAGGACTCGTTTTCGAGTGTTGCGGCGAAGGCAGCCAAATGGCTCGATGCGGGGTGTCGTGTTGTATTGGTTGCCGATGCCAGTAATTTGACGATCCACGTCTACGAATCGGGGACTGAGATTCGATTGCTGCGTTCTGGCGACCGCTTCGCCGCGGGCTCGATCTGCAACGGGTGGAGCCTGGATGTTGACGACGCCTTCGGTGTTTCGAAGTAGGTGCATTCGTCGGTTGGGGAGGCGAGACGCGGGGGCCAAAGGGGCGTGCTTCGCTCCAGCGGGACGAAAACCTCCTCCCCGATTGCCGAGGCACGTTTCACTTGAGCAGTTCTGACAGGCCCGAAATGGTGGCGATCTTGGGACGCGGTGGCCCTTGCGACACACGCTGTTGGAAGTGAGCGATCACTTCGGCCAGACGGTCTGCCGGCATTTCCGACGGGCCCATGTCGGAACCGCAGCCGTTGGTCAACCCGATGTCGAGACCGTAAGGATAAGTGAAATCCGGATCGGTGCGAAATCGACAATGGACGTTCCGGATACCCGGATCCTCCCAGCAGCACTGGATCGAGCTGTTGCGGTAATTGACCACCAACGGAATGCCCTCAAAGTCGGTGAACGAGCCGTGGGTGACCAGGCCGAACAGATAGTGAGAGCCTTCGAACAGGCACAGATCGGGGTTGCGCCGGCGATGCCTCTGTAACGCGACCGTGAGGTCATGAATGAACCGCATTTGGGCCAGGTCGCCGTAGGCCGTAGGGCGACCGTCGTGCAGGCAAAGTGCTTCAGCGCTGAAATAGTTCGACTCGTCCAACACGAACCCGTCCACTTCCGTGCCGTATTCCTGCAAGAGCGCCTGGAAGTAGTCGGTATACCACTGCCGAACTTCTCTCAGCGAGATATCCAGTTGCAGCCCACCGCCACAAGGGCCTGTCCAGCCAGCGGGCTGGATGCCGGCCTTGTTGGTGTAGAGATACTTGTGAAAATCCTGGCCGCACCAGGACTTGCCCGTATGCGCGGCGGTCAGGTTCGTGGAGTCGGCATAGTACAGCACGACGCGAAACCCCAGCGACTTGGCAAACGCGATCTTCCGGTGCAGTTCCTGCTTGCTCATGCGGATCGGCCGTCGGCCGGGATGGCCGTTGTCGAAGGCCGTCCAGGTGTCAGCCAGTGTGTTCGTCCGCTGATCATAGCAATAGAATCCCAAGCGGTCATACCAGCCGTGCAGGCAACATGCCACCTTGCCGCGATCCGGCTGTTGAATGAGCTCGGCTAACTTCTGCAGGTCGTTATACCATCCTTGTCCATCGTCTCCGTTGTAGTCGTAGTAGCCGATGGCCACGTCGAGCACCCACGGCGCACAAGGCTCGATCTCGGGAATCGTCCGATAGAAACTCCGAAAGATGCCATCGGCGCCGCGGTCGGTCCACTCCAGGACCGCAACGCGACATTGGCGGTCAAACGGCAATAGGGTGCCGCGGTACAGTGATTCTCGTTCCAATAGTGTATGCCCCTCCTTTTCCCACGCGGCCGTCGCCTGCATCCCATGGAAGGGATCCATGGCCATCGACAAGAACATCGGACTACTTGTCTGCGCCCGGAACGCCAGGGCCATCACCGGCATCGAGAGCGGTATACCCTCTTTGTCCGTTGAGCGGTCCACGAACCTGAATACTCCCGTCACGTTCCGATCGTCGGTCAGTGGATGGGCCATTGCGCCGCGAGTATAGATGGCCGACGTGCCGGAATAGTGGCCCAGCGGGCGCAACTGCGTGTCTTCGGTAATCACCGCTACCGACCGATTCTCTGCGACGCGGTAACGGAACGTCAGCCGAACATCCGCTGTTGAGGCGCGGACGAGCTCCAGGACTTCTTCCATGTGCAGGCTTGTGGATGACGGATCGAGTTGCAGGTGGATTGTGAGCGTACCCTCGACGGAAGGCGGCGAGCCGGGCCCGCGAACTGCGTAGCGCAGCGTGGCCGATTGGTCGGCGACTTCACAGGTCATGCGCGACACCAGGAACGGGGCCACCTCGTCCACCGGTGTCACGAGCGGCGGAAGGATCTCGACGCGATAGCCGGCGGCGTGCCACATCACGTTCGATTCGGAATCTGGTCGTCCGGTCCAAAGCAGGCGATGCTCGGCGGCATCACCACACGCCTGCAGGAAGCTTGCCACCGCCACAATCAGGAAGATATTGGAGAGTCTCATTTGATGATCGCTTGGCGAAAAGGGGCGGTACGCTTTCTTCATACATCAGCAGTCGAGAGACCATCGAGGTGTGCTTCCGTATTCCCAGGTGTCACTTCGCTCCGTCTTGCCCGGTCAACTTCAACCGCCCACGGAGTTCGGCGGAAGGTCGAAGAGCCACGTGACAATCGGCGCATAGACGAGTCCCCAGAAGATTCGGATGGGCAGTGCCAGGAGGAATCCCAGTAACCAGAAATAAGCTGTGGAGCGTTGCTTCGTCTGACCCTCACGCTTCCACAACAACTCTTCGTCGATGAACAACAGTGGCAGGGCGATGAAACTGCTGTAGGCCAGCGTATAATAGCCGAGCACGAGAGGGGCCAAGAAGAACTGAGGCGAACGCAGCAATGCCGTGAGGACGCCAGTAAAGATGAGCCCTTCCGTGAGGCTCTTGCCACCGGCGACGAAGAACATCTCGCGAAACGAGAGCTTCCATTGCCTGACCAGAATATACGAGACAACGGCAATCAGGATGTAGTCGCCTTGCGCCAGAAGGAAGGAGGGGACGGTCTCGGGGTGTACCCCACCAACGCCTTGACCGTTGACGGTCAAACTTGTCTCGTACACCATGCCGCATAGCCAGACGAGGAAGATGTACAGCCCCGGCGCCCACCGCCGAGGGACCGGAATCCGTTTTCGGAGGTCGAACTTCGTGTTGGCCCACAGTCCGACGACCATCAGGCCGTACAGGAAATACTCCGCGAGGTAGTAGGGCGACTTCGCCTCGGCGTTGCCGAAGCTGTTGAGCACCAGAAACGTCAAGCCCAGGGCGATCCAGATCCTCACGTCTCCCAAGCCACGTCCGCATAGCGTCGTTTTTTGGCTGACTTCCGTCACAACCGCAAATCCTCCTTCGCTGGTGCCAGGAAAATTGGGCACATCAGGCAGATTCGATCCTGTTCGGTGTTGTATTCGCGTAAACGCTCGGTATGTAGACGCACCGGCATCAGGCGGCTAGCGAATCATGGTCTGCAAGACTGCAGAATACCGTGGTAGTGGTTGAAAAGAAAGTAGGTGGCAGGAGCTCCGCCGGATGAACCACTCGCTGTTTCCAGCTATCGACGTGATCACCCACTCCGGTTGATCACTCGAACCACTCACCGCACCGTGGTTCGCAAGGTAATTCGTCTCTCACGGAGGCACAAAGACATGGAGGTGGGGGCGCAGAAGAGGTGGATATACCTGCCAAGAGATCTCCGACCACCCTTGCTCTTCTCCGTGGCTCCCTGACAGAGTGCATGACACCCTGTTGAATCTCACGCAAAGGCGCTAAGGCGCAATGCAATGCGTGGGACGCTCGCCGTTCCCATCCGACCTTTGCGCCTTTGCGCCTTAGCGAGAGCTGGCTCCGGATCGCGGCACGCAGGCAGACTCCGTTCTTCTTCCACATGCATGTGACGCAATCCAAGGACCTCATCCACTGGGAACTGTTCCCGCTCAAGCCTGTTCTGCGGGCATCCGACAAGGATCGCGAGATCGCCAATCCCAGCTTGTCGCAGGCTGATCGGCAACGCATTGCGACGGCGACCAACATCATCAATTCAGATCTCGACTTCTGTGAGTTCAACGGGCGATGGATCAGCAACTCTTCCTGGCGCAACCGGCAGGGAATGCAACACCTGGCCAAAGGAGTCTACCAAGGCACCGAAAAGCAGTTCCTGTCCGGGTGGTGTGCCTCACGGTGATGATTGTGCAGTGGTGCGCGAACAGTAGGATGGAAGGCACACGCGGACATCAGCTGGTTGTTTGTGTTTTCGATGCACAAGCCAACTTGATATCGCGTTGATACGCGGAATAGAATACGGGGGGCTTTGGCGATGCGAATCGATCAGCTAGCCGTTGATATTCCGTTTGTCGTGCTGTTACGGAAATGAGCGACGAAATACGTCCGCGCCTGGCAGCGTTCTTTCACTTTTCTGCAATTCAGGGTGATGGGGAGGCGGCTTATGGTCGATGGTGCGCCAGATGAATCACGCTCGCGTGACGACCGCATGGATGCAGTTGTGGCCGACCTCCTGCAACGAATCGATCGTGGCGAGCAGATCGATCTGGAAGCGTTTGTCGCGGCGCATGATGACCTGCGCGCGGAACTAGGGGAATTCCTCCAGAATCTGGGCATTGTTGATCAACTGGCTAATGGGGTGTCGCAACTCGATCGTTCTGCGGTGGTACGGCTCGCCGCGGGAGCGGACCTGGCTTCGGAGGAAACATCGTCGATTTCGGGTGGCAGCAGCCCGGACACTGCGCACTCAGAATCGCCGGGTGACCAGCGTCGACCTGGTGACAGGCCACGGCGGATTGGCCGATTTGAGATCAAGCAACTGCTGGGAAGTGGCGGGTTTGGCACCGTCTATTTGGCGTATGATCCGGAGTTGGACCGTGAGGTGGCACTGAAGGTGCCTCGCGCGAATCGGTGTGCGACGGAGAGGGATATCGAGTTGCTGCTGCGAGAGGCTCGTTCTGCCGCTCAACTGCATCATCCGGGCATCGTCACGATTCTCGACGTCGGCCGAGACGAGTCGAATGCATACGTCGTGCAGCAGTATATCTCGGGCGTGGACCTGGCACGTCGCAGGAAAGAGCAGCCGTTCTCCGTGACACAGGTCGTCACATTAATGACAGGCGTGGCGGAGGCGATCACCCACGCGCATCAGGCGGGCATCGTACATCGCGATTTGAAGCCTGGAAACATCTTGCTGGATGTGCACGGCCGGCCGCACGTGGCGGACTTTGGTCTGGCGGTGCACGAGAGTGTGCAGCGTCGACACCGTTGGGAACGGTCAGGCACGCCGGCCTACATGTCGCCCGAACAAGTGCGGGGAGAGTCGCACCGATTGGACGGCCGTAGTGACATTTGGAGCCTGGGCGTGATCCTCTATGAATTGTTGACCGGTCGACGACCGTTCGGTGGCGAGTCTCATGAGGAGTTGTTTGACGAAATCGAGAACCGTGAGCCCCGACCGCCTCGGCAACTGAGGCCGGAATTGCCCGCTGAGCTGGAGCGTATCTGCCTGAAGTGCCTTTCCAAACGGGTGGTTGACCGTTATAGCAGTTCGTCCGAACTGCTCGACGACCTGAGGGCGTTCGACGCGAGCCTCAGCGCAGGCGAGGCAGTGCCTACGCCCCGTGTCGCGAGGGTCATTCCCAAAGGGCTGCGATCATTTGACGAAGAGGACAATGATTTCTTTTTGGAGTTGCTGCCAGGTCCTCGCGACCGAAACGGCTTGCCAGACATCATTCGCTTCTGGAAATCTCGAATAGAAAGGCGAAATAGCGACGGGACATTTGCTGTGGGGGTGATATACGGACCGTCGGGGTGCGGCAAGTCGTCGTTGGTCAAGGCCGGCCTATTGCCGACTGTAGAGCCTCATGTGCTCTCGATCATCGTCGAAGCCACACCCGGCGATACCGAATTGCGACTGCTGCAGGCAATGCAGAAACGGATCTCCGGACTCCACGGGGATGTGTCTTTGCCGGAGGCCGTTGGGCTGCTTCGTGAAGGGCAGGCGACCGGCGGGCGCAAGGTATTGCTGGTACTGGACCAATTCGAACAGTGGCTGCACGCGAGAGACGATATGGCGGGCCATCCGTTGGTACGAGCCCTGCGTCATTGCGATGGAGACCACGTCCAGTGTCTCGTTTTGGTGCGCGATGATTTCTGGATGTCCATCACGCGATTCATGCAGGCGTTGGAACTCTCTCAGATCGAGGGTGTGAATTCTTTATCGGTCGATCTGTTCGATCCAATCCACGCGCGAAAGGTGCTCCATGCGTTCGGCTGTGCCTACGGTCGTTTGTCGCAACACGATTTGACGTCCGACGAGCAGCTGTTTCTTGATCGAGCGATCCAGGAACTGACAGAGCATGGCAAAGTGATCTGTGTGCATCTCTCTTTGCTGGCGGACATGATGAAAGGGCGTCCCTGGACCGTTGCCAGCCTGGAAGATATGGGGGGCATATCGGGCGTGGGGCTGGTTTTTCTCGAGGAGACGTTCGATGCGAAGACCGCTCCTCCCACACATCGATTGCACGCCAAAGCGGCCCGCGCCGTATTGACCGCGTTGTTGCCCGACATCGGTACCGACATCAGGGGTCAACTGCAGTCCGGTGAGCAGTTGCGTCAGTGTTCGGGCTATGCGAATCGGCCACAGGACTTTCGCGAGCTGTTGCAGATGCTCAACCAGGAACTGCGATTAATCACGCCCAGCGACTCGGAGGGCGAAGAGTCGTCCGTTTCAAATGACACGGTCACAGACTCGTCCTTCGGCCTCCGTTACTTTCAGCTGACGCATGACTATTTGGTCCCCTCCCTGCGTCAATGGCTGACACGCAAGCAGAAAGCAACTCGCCGCGGACGCGCTGAATTGCGGTTGACAGAACGTTCGGCGCTGTGGCTTGCGAAGCCGGAAAACAGACATCTTCCTTCCGTGTGGGAGTACGTCAACATCCGCCTGCTGACCGATCATGCGAGGTGGAGCGAACCGCAGAAGAAGCTGATGCGAAGATCGGGGATGGTCCACGGCGTACGTTGGGGTCTGACGTTGCTGCTGGTGGCCATGGTCGGACTCGCCCTGAATCAATGGTACAGAAATACTCAAGAGCAGCACATTGCCACGATCGTCCAGACGCTAAGAACGAGCCAAGGTGTTCGCACGCGACAGCTCATCGGTGATCTGGCGATGCTTCCCGCTGCGATGGTGAAACGGCAGTTGCTGGAACAATACGCGCACGCCACGGAATTCCAACGGCTTCCTCTGGCGTTCGCGCTGGCCGAGTATGACGACGTGCGGGTGGATTGTATGCTTGAGCAGGTGGGGGTGGTGTCGCGGGAAGATGTCGACAACTTCGTGTTGGCTTTGAGACGATCGCCGCATCAGGCCAGGGGGGCGATTCGCGAGCTAGCGGAAGACTGCGGCGAGAACAAAGACTGGGTCTGTCAGACGCGTGTGGCCATTCTGGCGCTCTATCTCGACGATATTTCCGTTGCAGCCGACATGTTGCGATCCCAACCGGATCGGAACGTGATGCGGCCGGCGATCGCGAATCCGCTGGAGACGCTCCGGCGAGATCTGGAATCGATCGCCATCATGCCGCCTGAACGGCAGAATTCTGCCGGGACTCGCCTGCGGCGTGCCGCCGCTAACTACTACCTGGACCATTCCCGGGAGGCGCTGCGGGATTTGGACGAGCTGGCTCTCGCTACGCCAATACCGCCTCGCGTGTTGCTGCTACGCTCACTCTGCCTGGCCAGAGAAGGCAAGGCCGACGCGGCAAAGGAGATGGCCGATCAACTGGCAGAGGCTGAGTTAGAACGCACGTACGCTGCATCAGCTGCAATCCTCTCGCTGGCCTGGTTGGGCAGGTACGAGGAAGCCAGACAGCAGTTCGAAGAACTCCTGGCGGAATCCTCTGAAGACGGAAATGAGCTTTCGGCATACAACGCAGCTTGCATTGCAGCCCAGTTGGCCAGGATTCAATTGCGCGCCGACCCAGTGCCAGCGGCGGCTCTCCACCAACGTGCATTAGCCTTGCTGCGACGAGCATGTCTGGAACTTGGCTATGCCGACATGGAGAACCTATATAACGACCCGGATCTTGCACTTCTCCATGACGACCCGGAGTTTCACAACGTGATGTTGGAAATCATGTCTCGGGTTCGAGCGTGGGATCCTGTCGAGCGGACAACGTTCATTCGAGAGTTTCCCGTATGGTGCTCGGAGATCGATGATTTCGTGAATCTGGTGCGTGAGTCGAACAACCCGGACGTGCGTTCAGGCATGTGTCTGGCGATTGGAAGTATGAATCGCCCAGAAAGAGAATCCAATGATGGCTGGCAAGAGGCGGTCCGACAATGGTACTTGCAGGCAGCTGATCCCGCGACGCACAGCGCGGCGGCGTGGGCACTTCGGCGATGGTCACTCCCGGTGCCTCGAACCGTGATCACCGCAGAACCTCGTTCGAAGTTCGGCTGGTGGCAGACATCAGAGGGTTTGGTGATGTTAAGAATGCCCCGAGGGCACTTTCGCATGTTGTCTCAGGGGGGCATCAGCAAGTTGGTACCGGTTGATGAGTATTGGCTCAGCGATCGTGAGGTCTCCGTTCAACTGTTCCAGCAATTCGTGAGCGACAGGGAATATGCCGCTGCGTATCCGCACGAAGTGCCGAGCTATCAGGCGGGCGAGGATCCAGGTGGAATTCCCGGATCGGATCGTCCCGTCCAGGGCGTCAGCTGGTACGACGCCGTGATGTTCTGCAACTGGCTGAGTCGCAAGCATGGACTCCCGCCGTGTTATGAAATCGCGTCTGAGCCTGAGGAAGCTCCTGTCGCTGAGCCATTGCCGAGCGAGGACGAGATCCCGCCAGCTCCCGTGACTGAGAGCGCGCCGATCGAAGACGAAATACCCCCACGCCCCGCGGAGGAGACCGCTCCGAACGCGGAAGAGGAACCCGCGCCGGCCCCAGACGATGAGACCGCGCTGAACGTGGATCGTGAAGGGGAAGAGGATGTGGCGCCCCCGCCTGGAGATGATGCTGACATGTCGATTCCAACGCCTGCGGAACCCGAGGCGGAAGATACCGGCCCATCGGCTTCAATGCCAGAAAGTCAGGCAGAGAACGCTTCGTCTCGTCAGCAAATTCCCAACGCAATCCCGCAGCCGACGTGGGTGGAACTAGCGCCTTCCTTTCTACAAGTAGTATCCCCGGAATTCAGTACACAAACCCATTACGATGTCGTGTTGGTCGAAGGAGCCTGTGGGTTTCGCTTGCCCTCGGCGCACGAGTGGGCATATGCGTATCAGGCGGGAAGCACCGCCGGGTTCTGTTTTGGCGACGAAGAGGGGTTCTTGAGCGATTATGCCGTGGTCGGAACGAGTGGACCTCAGGACTGTGGCTCAAAGCTGTGCAACAGCTGGGGACTCTTTGACATGTCGGGCAACGTATGGGAGTGGTGTTGGGACGCTGCAGATTCACAACGGGTCAGCTGCGGTGGCAGCTGGCACAGCGGCGCATGGTCCCGCGTGCCGTCAATTGGCAAACCGTTCGATCCGTGGGACCGCAACATTGAACTAGGTTTCCGGGTGGCCCGAGGACCACTTGTGAATCAGCCGATGCAAGACGAGGAGCCGCCGATGGTAGACGAGGAGCCGCCGGTGGAAGACGAGGTGCCGCCGATGGAAGACGAGTTGCCGCCGATGGAAGACGAGGTGCCGCCGGTGGAAGTCGAGGAGCCAGAGGCCACGAGCGATAGCCCGTAAGAAGTCGCTGGAATATTCTAGTACGTGGTACAGAGTGGTTTTCACGCAGGATAATTGGCCTTCGCCGTCAAGACATTCTTCGATGAGTGCTCCAGAGGAAGATCCTTGTCGGGATCTTCGAGTTTGTCCGCTTCGTCCGGAACTCGCCCACGGCCGTTGATACCAACCCTCTTTCGCAGTCCCTCAGAGAAGTTCCCATCCGCATTTATTCTTGAATCCGGGCACGCCGACGATGCCTCGTGTTGTAGTCACGGGTTGCCTGGAGCCAAGCTGTCGTCTGTGCCATGTCGCGGGTTACACCAGGGAACTGTTGGAGTTCTGGCATGCAAGCACAAGAAAAAACCACGCCCTACACCTCGATGCTTTGGCAGCGAGTGAGTAGGACGAGGGTATGAAGACTTCATTTCACTCTGGCTTCACACTATGGAGCCAGCCTCCGATTTCTCCTTCATTCTTCCACCGTCACGGTGACGGGATCGCATTCCCACAGGCCGTGCTTGGTGCAGTAGGCCATGGCGGTCAGCTCCAATTGCTTGCCGGTCGGGACCACATGAAACGTCACTTCGGCGTGGCCCTTGTGGCCAGCCCCGCCCAAGACACCGGCGACGAATGTCGCTTCAGCCAACAGCGTTTCCCGGCTGTACAACGAAATCTTCTGGATGAAATGATCCGGGTCATCGGGATGTGTGTACTCTTTGCCCAACTGCACGGTGACCGGGAATTTCTCACCCCCTTTGGCCTGTGCCGCGCAATGGATAAACGGGGAATGGCGATCGATGAAGTCTTTCTTGGCTTCCCGATCAACGGTGGAGATATCGACGTAACGATTGACTTTGGGCATGACAATTCCCTTTCCCTTGTCGATGTACAGTTTCTTCCAAAGAGTTGCCGAAGCCAGGTACCGATTCTGGGGTGACCCGTTCTGCCATGTTCGCGATTGTATGAAGGGCCCTCGTCTTGTCCAGCGCACTTCCGACCTCTTCGCGATCCTATGAGTCGCTGAAAGTCGATGGGCCACTGATTCCTTCGTGGCTATTCTGCCATGGCTTGGCAAAAGCTGCCATGGGTAGCCTCGGATGGACCGCAAGAGATCGAGCCTTCCGTCTCTTGAAATGCCTCCGGCAAACCGCTTTCGCCAAATCCGCCCACCATTGAATCGGTTGGATTATATCGAAATCCCGCTCAGATATGATGGGGGTAACGGTCGACGCGCAGGTGAGCGGCACGCTGGCAGAGTCATGGAATCTCGGATAGGTGACAGGTCGGTCGTCGGCTCGGCACTCCTTGGCCCGCGTCAGAACGAAGCCCACAGCTCTGCTCCGACCGTTATCATGACCCGGTCGGTCCAGTTCTGCTCAGGGCCAGCGAAAAGGAACATACCCCGTCACACCATGGCACAAGCGGGGCAAGCACGATCACCGTTCCTGACGGCACTACATTAAGACTGATTGTCCGAGGCGTGTCGACCTCGTCGAGCAATCACACCGGCCCTTGATGCGCCACGGTCGCCCGGACGTGACCAACCGATGGGGCAAGTACGACGTGGTCCGCCGCTACCTGACGCTGATGAAGGGGGAATGGCAGGCATGCTGCGATGTCAAGTATCATGGGGTGCGTGCGGTTTCTTAAGGAGACGTTTTCGATGAAGAGCCCATCCGAGCGAGGTCTTGGCGCGACGCTGCGGTCGAGCGTTACTCGAAACCTGTTGGCGACTGTGGCCGTGATCATCGTCGCTGTGATCGGTACGTTCGTCTGGTGGCAGTACCGCGCGGATCAAGCTGCTCAGGTAGCCGACCCTACTGCGTCTGTCGAGCCATCTGGATTCTCGCCGGAATCCGCTGGCACCCGCTCATCGGTGGTGGAACTGACGCCTGAACAGTTGCTGGCAGCCGACCTGGAGATTAGCCCGGTCATCCAGCGCGAGATGCAGGAAGTGCGTAAGATCCCCGGGCGAATCGGTTACAATGAGAACGAGTACTTGCCTATCACATCGCCGGTGCGCGGCATTGTGCGAGCGGTTGATGTCTTACCGGGACAGGCCATTGAGCGTGGCGACGTCTTGGCCGTGATCGGTAGTTCCGAGATCGGCTCCGCCCGCAGCGACGTTCAGCTCCGGGAGGCGGAGCGGGATCTCGCTCAACAGGAATATGCCTGGGCGGACGAGATTTCTCGTAACGTGGACAGTCTGCTGGCCTTGCTGGAGCAGAAGCCTGAGATGTCGGCCGTGGAAGAGGCGTTCCAGGGCAAACTGTTGGGGAAGCACCGCGACGATATTCTCACGAGCTATGCGAAGCTGCGGCTGGCCGAGAGCGCAACGCTGCGCACCAATCCGCTGGGGGAGCAACGGGTGATCAGCGGACGCATCGTCCAGGAGCGGCAGAGCGAACGAGACGTGGCGGCCGCGGATTTTCAGAGTGTTTGTGAACAGACGACGCTGGAGTGCATTGGAACGCAGCGTCGGGCCAAGGTCGCACTGGACGATGCCGACCGGCAGGTGACGATCAGCAAGCAGCACTTGGCCGCCCTGTGCGGGCCGTTCTCCCACGACGCTTCTTTACCGGACGGCAACGAGTGGAACGATCTCCCCATCCGCGCCTCGATGAGCGGAGAAGTGACAAAGAAGAATGTCGTGCCCGGGGCACGATTGGACGTCGCCGATCTGCTGTTCGTACTGGCCAACACCAACACATTGTGGGTGTCGGCCGAATTGCGGGAGGCGGATTGGCAGACCTTGAAGATCGAAAAGGCTGCGACCGTGCAGGTCGCGACGTCGGCCATCCCCGATCGGACGTTTCTTGCTCAGATCCGATTCGTCGGCTCCGAAATCTCCGAGTCGACGCGGTCGCTACCTTTGGTTGCGGAGTTGGAGAACGCCGAGGGATTGCTGAAGCCGGGCCTGTTTGTCTGGGTGGCCGTCCCCGCCGGTCCGATGCGGCGCGCGATAGCCGTCCCCTCGGCCGGCGTCCTGCGTCACGAAGGGCAGTCGTTCGTATTCGTCGTGGACCGACCAGGTCGCTATCGGCGAGTGGACGTGGAAGTCGGACTGGAGACTCCGGACTGGACGGAGATCCGCGGCGGATTAGCCGAGGGGACGCAGGTCGTGGGCCGCGGAGCATTCTACCTCAAGTCGGAACTGCTCCTTGAGTGAGAAAGTGATTAGCCCCCACAGGAGTGTTTGTCGATGCTCACCAGTCTGATCGAATTCTCTCTCAATAACCGGCTGCTCGTCCTGGTGCTGGTCCTGTTGATGGCGGCGTCGGGATTCTACTGCGCGGTGAACATCCCGGTCGATGCCGTCCCCGACATGACGAACGTCCAGGTGCAGGTGGTCACGCAAGCCGGGGCATTGTCACCATTGGAGGTCGAGCAATACGTGACCTACCCGGTCGAAGCGACCATGGGTGGCCTGCCGGACGTGCAGGAGGTGCGGAGCGTCTCGAAATTCGGTCTCTCGTTAGTGACCATCGTGTTCAAGGACGGCGTGGACATCCAGCTGGCTCGCCGGCTGGTGGGCGAGCGACTGGTTGATGCGCGTGGCAACTTACCGGCGGACGTTGACGGTCCGACGCTCGGTCCGCTGAGTACTGCGCTGGGAGAAGTGTTGCAGTTTGAAGTGAGGGGCGAGGGTTATACGCCTATGCAGCTCCGCACGCTGCTGGAATGGGACATCTCACCCCAGCTGCGCCAGGTGGCAGGCGTCACGGAAGTCAATTCCCACGGCGGGTTCTACCAGACGTATGAAGTGCTGGTGGATCCCCAGCGATTGGCGAGCTACGGGATAGCGCTCTCCGAGGTGACGCAGGCGCTGGAAGAGAATAACCTGAGTGCTGGCGGCGGGTATATCGTGCATCACAATGAGCAGCGGTTCATCCGCGGCACGGCGCTGCTGCGCGACGTGGCGATGATCGAGCAGGTGGTGGTCAAGTCGCAGCCGGACGGGGTCCCCGTTCTGGTCCGCGATTTGGGCAGCGTCGCGATCGCACCGATGACGCGGCAGGGCGCTGTCACCCGCGACGGGCGGGGGGAAGTGGTCACCGGCATGGTCATCATGCTGCTGGGTGAGAACTCACGCACCGTCGTGCAAGCCGCCAAAAGGCGTCTGGCCGAAATCGAAGTGACATTGCCGCCAGGCGTGCACATCGAACTGATCTACGACCGTGCCCACTTGATCTCCCGCACGCTCCGCACCGTGCTCACCAATCTCGCTGAAGGCGGCGCCCTGGTCATCCTCGTGCTGCTTCTGCTGCTGGGCTCCTTCCGTGCCGGATTGATCGTCGCGCTGGCCATACCGCTGTCCATGCTGTTCGCAGCGAACACGATGGCGGCTACTGGGATCACGGCCAGCCTGATGAGTCTGGGTGCCATCGACTTCGGGCTGATCGTGGACAGTTCGGTGATCATGGTCGAGAATTGCATGCGCTGTATTGCGCTGCATGCCGGACAGCGCCCGCAAATGCAGATCATCCGGGATGCGGCGGTCGAGGTACGGAAGCCGACCATGTTCGGTGAGCTGATCATCGCCGTCGTCTACCTCCCGATCCTGGCGCTTCAAGGGACGGAAGGCAAGCTGTTCAAGCCGATGGCATTGACCGTGTTGTTCGCACTGGCAGGTTCGCTGATCCTGTCCCTGACACTCATGCCCGTTCTGGCCTATATCGGTCTGCCGCGCAAGATGGAAGAACGCGAAGTCTGGCTGGTGCGCATCATCAAGTGGTTCTACCGCCCGCTGGTCAGCTGGGTCGTGCGACGCCCGATTCGCACGACAGTCGCCGCGAACCTGCTGTTTCTCGCCGCCATCCCCGTCGCGCTCCAGTTGGGTGCCGAATTCATGCCGCGTCTGGAGGAAGGCGACCTGCTGGTCGAAGCCGTGCGTCTCCCCAGCGCCACGCTGGAGGACTCCGTGGTGATGACCACGCGGGTGGAGGACGTCCTGAGGCAGTTTCCGGAAGTTCGCACGGTGTTCAGCAAGACGGGCCGGCCGGAGATCGCCAACGACGTGATGGGCGTTCATCAGACCGATGTGTGGGTCATGTTGCATCCGGTCGAGCAATGGCCGGCACGGAAGACGCGGGACGAGCTGATCGAGGAGATGTCGGCGCAGCTCACGACACACGTCCCTGGCGTGGCCTTTGGCTTCACGCAACCGATCGAGATGCGTGTGGACGAACTGGTGGCGGGCGTGAAAGCGGATGTGGCGGTGTTGCTCTACGGCGACGATCTGGCGACACTTGGCCGGCTGGGCAAGGATATTGAGCGGGTGTTACGGAAGGTCGACGGGGCCGCGGACGTCAAAGCGGACTATCAGGCGAACGTCCCGACGCTCACCATCTCGCCGCGTCCGGAACAGTTGGCGCACTATGGTCTGAAGGCGGAGGAGGTGATGCACGCGGTCACGGCGCTGGGCGGATACCCGGTCGGCCGCGTTCTCAAGGGGAGGGCGCGGTTCCCGTTGATCGTCAGGCTCCCGCGGTCATGGCAGAAGGATGCGGAGTTGCTCAAGCAGATTCCGATACACTTCGTGGGTGGCGAGCCGTTGACGTTGGGTGCGGTGGCGGACATCAGCTTAGAGGAGACGCCGCCGGGAATCGAGCACGAGGCAGGGCTCCGCCGGACCTCCATTTCGGCCAACGTGCGTGATCGGGACGTCGCCTCATTCGTGCGTGATGCGCAACAATCCGTCGCGCGCGAAGTGCAGCTGCCCACCGGCTATACACTCCGTTGGGGCGGTGACTTCGAGAACCTCCAGTCTGCCAGCTGGCGGCTGATGTTGATCACGCCGCTGGTACTCCTGATCATCTGGATGCTGCTGTTCACGACGTTCAAGTCGATGCGACTGGCAATGCTGATCTTCGTCGCGGTGCCGACCGCCGCATCCGGCGGTATCTTCGCCTTGGCCTTGCGCGGCATGCCCTTCAGCATCTCCGCAGGCGTCGGGTTCATCGCGTTGTTCGGTGTCGCTGTCCTCAATGGCTTGGTGTGGGTCAGTGGTGCCGAATCGCTGCGGGCGATGGGAATGTCCCCGCGCCTCGCCGCGCGCGAAGCCGCACTGATGCGCATCCGCCCAGTGCTGATGACGGCTCTGGTCGCCAGTTTGGGGTTCCTCCCCATGGCACTGTCCACGTCGGTGGGTGCGGAGATCCAGCGTCCCTTGGCGACGGTTGTGATTGGCGGGCTGGTCTCCTCCACGCTCCTTACCGCGCTGATCGTTCCCGCCGTGTACCCCTGGTTTGCCCCGCCCTCGCCTTCGCCTGATGAGTTCGCTCACGCTGCCGAACCCCCTCGTCCATTATCGATAGGTGTCTGACCTGCATCGGACCGCGCGGGTTGTTTACCGGTCATCGAAAGAGGTCGAGGAGCGAAGAGCAGCTGACCCCCTGCGGCTTTCCGGTGCCAATGAACAGTGTCAATTGAGGCAGGCTCCGTTCTTCCGCGCTATTTGTCTCTCACGGAGGCACAGAGACACGGAGGGTTGGGACGTGGAGGATGTGGCGAAGGCCTGCAATGGCTTCTCTGGCCACACTTACTCTTCTCCCGGAGCTCGGCGGCTGCGTGAGGTCCATTGGAGTTGCGACCTGCAGGGTGCTGCGATGGTTATCCACTCGTGACATAGGGCGGACCAGCCGATGTAACGACGTGTCGGGGTAGAGTCGTGCTTTCCCTTGCGCCCAAACGGGGCATTGTGAAAGCCGGTTTCCGACGGGCTTGGTGCATGACTCCGTTTTGAATCTCACGCAACGGAGCAAAGGTGCAAAGCAATCCGTGGCACTCGCGTCATTCGCATCCGTCCTTCGCGTCTTTGCGCCTTGGCGTGAGCTTGCTCCGGATCGCGGCACGCAGGCGGACTCCGTTTATCGTAGCGCGACGGGAAGAGTTCCCCGAAGAGGCGAATGAGGAGTGCTCCAGCCGTTGGCAGCGAAGAGAACTGGGGTGGAGAGAAGCAGGGTGTTCGCCCTTAACGTTGCGAGCTACCTCGATTTGACGTCCGCCAAGCCACGAGTATGCCCGCCAACCCCCCTTTGACGCATCCTCACATCCAGCAGAGTTGTCATCTGCACGACTAGTGGCGACGCCTTGGCGGCTTCAGCACTGGGTTCGCCAGTGCCACCAACGAATGACATTAATGTGTCACTTCAAGTCACGTGGTGTGAGGGGCTTGCAGGCGGCTGACGCTTCGGACTGGCACTTACAGGCGGAGCAGCGCGGAGCCCCAGACGAACCCAGATCCAAAGGCTACCAGCAGACAGAGACTGCCCGGTCCGACCCGGCCCGACTTGCGCGCCTCGTCCAAGGCGATGGGAAGCGTGGCAGAAGCAATGTTCCCGTGGTCGACCACATTCAGAAACGTCCTCGCCGCCGGAAATCCAGTGCGCTCGATCACCGCTTCCAGCATGCGGAGATTCGCCTGATGGGGAATGAGCAGGTCGATGTCATCCATGGTCAGGCCGTTAACTTTCAGCGATTCAAAGACCGATTCCGACATCCGCGTGACTCCGTTCTCAAACACTTCCTTGCCGATCATACGGAAGTGGACGCGGCCGGCGTCGATATCCTCCTTTACCAGGTGCTCTTTGCGAGGCAGAGCACTGCCTGGCGCTTCGGTATAGAGGACTTTGGCGCCGCTGCCGTCGGCGTGCACAATTGTGGAAAGAATGCCCGCCCCCCCCTCGCCCGCCGGCCCTACGACGACGGCGCCGGCACCGTCGCCGCCCAGAATGGCGCTGGTACGGCCGTCATACGATCCGTCCATCCGGGTCGAAAGAACTTCCGAGCAGGCAATCAACACATGGCGATAGGCGCCAGCTGCGATGCCGTGATCCGCGATCGACAGCGCGTAGAGCAGCCCGGCACACTGCTGCTTGATGTCCAACACCGGAATATTCCGCAACCCCAGTTTCGGTTGCAGGAAGAAGACGCATCCGGGATCGGCATGGTCGGGCGTGATCGTGTTGAGGATTAACAGGTCGATCTGGTCCATCGTCAGCCCGGCGTCTACCACCGCGGCTCGACACGCCGGCAGAGCGAGGTCGGACGCAGCGACACCGGGCTCCGCGTGATAGCGGCGTTCGATCCCCGTTCGCTTCACAATGAACTCGTCCGTGGTCTCCATCATCTTCATCACGTCGAAGTTGGTCACGACGCGAGGAGGCAGATAATGACCGGTTCCCAGGATCCGCGAATGTGCCATGACGAGCCCTTCTGCAAACGGCGCCTGCGGCGAATACCTCGAACGACTGAAGCTCAATGTAAGCTGCCGCTTACGAGCCGCACTCCATTGCCTCGTGCTGCAGCGAGTTCTTAACCAATAGAGCACAGTTCTTGTGGAAGAAATCGAGGGAGAGCTGTCCTGTCCGCTCGTAGACGTCCGCTCCCAATTCCTCCGCGATCGCCTGCACCGAGGCACCTGCCTTCGCTTTCGCCACGATGTTTTCGTGGTACTGCCGCGTCTGGGCCAGCGCGCGCTGGAAATAGGCCGACACATCCACGGCGCCTCGGATCACACAATTGTGACTGAGGCACAGCGTCTCAGCCCCTTTGTCCGCCAGACGCTCCATCGAATGCACGTAATCGCTGTAGTTTGCCAGATAGCCGGGCCACATGTAATCTTGTTCGGGGAGGAAATAACCGGTCGCGTCGGAGATGATCAGAAGGCCTGCTTGCGGTTCATAGAAACTGAGGCTGCAGACGCTGTGTCCGGGCGTCTCCAGGACTTCGAACGCCACCCCCTGCCCCACGTCGACCCGATCCCCCTCCCGCACCGTTCGGTCCACGGCGATCGGCCCTCCCACCGGTGCGTTGGTGGCACCGTCCTCAGCAATCACTCCCCTGGCGACGAGCCAGTTGGTCAGCGCGCCGTCCATCTTACCGAAGAAGGCCACCGCCTTCTCGATCTGCAACGTCTTGGCGGCGGGTTCCGAAGCAACGACCTTCACGTTGGGAAACATCCGCCGGAACACTGGGACGGCCATCACATGGTCGGGATGAGCATGCGTGACGACGATCTGTCGCACCTGATCGCTGGCGACTCCCAGTCCTCGGAGTTGTTCGTCCAGCACGGGCCCCATGGCGCTGACGCCCCCCTCGAAGATAGTCATTCCCTGCTCCGCTTCACCGCGGTAGAGGTAGAGTGGAAAAGGGTTCGAGCCCAGCATCCACAGTCGGTCCGTCACCTGAACCGGAGGGTCCTTGATCAACATCCTGAGTCTCCTCTTTCAAAGGCTTCCCACGCGAACAACGCCGCTCCCAGAGCGCCGATGCACTGCGGATCCGGGGGCACGAGTGCCGGCGTGTGAAAGGCCTCTTCCGCCAGTGTCCTGAGAACCGGGTTGTGCGCCACGACGCCCCCGGTCATTACGAGTGCGCCCTGCACGGCTCCCATTTCGCGGATCCGCTTGACAACCGAACGAAACGCCCCTTTCACAATATCCTCGACCCGTTCGCCAGCCCGGATCTTCGCCAGAATCTCCGTCGCGGTGAAGACGGTGCAGAAGCTGCCGAGCGTCACCTCCCTGGTCGATTGCTCAGCAAGCTCGTTCAACTGTGCAACGGGCAGATCGAGCCGCAGGGCGATCTCCTCGAGAAACGCTCCCGTCCCCGCCGCACACTTGCGGTTCATTTTGAAATCCAGACGCCGCCCCTGCGCGTCGAGCTGGATTAGCTTGCTATCTTGGGCCCCGATATCCACGATCGTCATCGGCTGGCGGAAATGATGGTATGCTCCCCTGGCATGGCAGGCGATCTCGGTCATTGAACCGCTGACCCAGGAGACATTGTTTCGACCATAGCCGGTTGACATCGAGTTAGCGAGTTGACTGACCTCCAGTCCCGCCGCCGCCAACGCCTCTGTCAGGCAACGATGGGCGGACTGACCATAATCTACTCCCGATCGGCCGACGGCTCGGCCCAGCACCTGCTGCTGCTGGTCCATAATCACCAGTTTGACGGCCGAAGCACCAATATCCACGCCGCAGAAATGCCGCATCGCTTCGCGTCCTAGACCCCGGCCAATTGTTCGGCAAAGGCTTCAATATTGGTACGGGTCTGTTCTTCCGAGTAGAGACGCAGGTCGTTCAAGTCACCGTTGATCGTGAGGAACGGCTTGCCGAGCTTCTGACGCATGCGCTGCGGCATCTCGTACCGGCTGTTCGAGTTGTTGGGGCAGGTCTTGGCGTCATGGTAGAGGATGCCATCAAACTGGAATTTCTCCGCCATTTGCTCGATGTACTGCTCCTTACGATCATCGCTGCGGCAAATGAAGATACTCGAATAGGCTCGCGCCATGCCCGCGAAGGGGTCAGCAGGGTCGAGATCGGTGAAGACCCAGCTATTGCAGTAAGTCGAGGCAACAACGCAGATCTGCAGCTGCAGAAACTGGGCGGCGAGATCCTTGAGTTTCCCCCAGATCGGCATCCCTTCCCAGTAGATTCGCGCCTTTTCCCCCTCGACGGCCGCCACACCGTCCGCAACGCGCTCGTCCAACTCGGCCAGCAGCACCTTGTAGTAGTCGACTGCCTCCTGAGTACCTCTCATTACGACCGCAGGTCCCATGTGGATGGTGCCGTCAAAGAAGGTAATGGGTGACGGCACGTGGGCGGCGGTTTCCAGGACCTGTTTCCACAGCAGGGTACATTCCTTGGACAGCTGGATGATCTCTCGCAGTTGGTCGATGTCGAGTTTCTTTCCAGCGACCGCTTCCAGCGGGGGGACCAGCGCTTCCGTCTGGCTCGCGACGTACTGGACCAGCGATTCGTCCACGTCTCCGATGGAGCGAGGCGTGTGAATGCCCAGGCAGGGCACGTTCCACTTGCGGCCGTACCACTGAAACCAGTCTTTCACATCCCGGCACTGGTTGGTGTTGAAGACCAGGACGTCGGCTTTGGGCACGCCCGGCATGCCCATTTTCTGGAGTGGCGTTTCCCCTTTCAAATACGAGCCAATGTCGCTCGTAAGGTAGGAGCAGATGTCAGGCGAGAAGCCTTCCGCGTTGGCCAACGGAATCAGGTCCATGGCACTGCGAGTGGCTCCCAGCATGGCACCGTGATTCTCGGGGAAAAAGACGTCGAAGCCCATCGCGCGCAGCAACTCGGCCGGTCCCACGCTGGTACACCACGCGACCTTTCTCCCTGCCTCGGGCGCCTGGGCAAGGTCTCCGAAGTGTTTTGCCATGACCCCTTTCATCTGCTTGATCGCCGCGAAATCCTTACGTGCTGGAGCATCCGACATCACGAAACTCCTTCCAGTTTCTGCAGGTGTGTACTTGGAGAAAACCGCTCGCCAAACCGCTCTGCCAGTATATCGAGTCGACCGTGGACCAGGGGGAGCCCGAGATCCCGTGCATACTTCAGAACCCCTCCACGAAAATCGGGAAAACCGACGCCGAGCACCGTGGCCACATCCACATCTGAGGGACACCGTGCGACTCCCTCCTCCAGCGCGTGGAAAGCCTCGCCCACCATGCGCAACACGAGCCGCTCTTGGATTTCTTGCGGCTCGATTTCCCGCGCGGTGCGACCGCGTCTCCGCTGAACATCAGCGATCAATTCCATGGTCGCGTCACACTCCAACGGCGTGAAGCTTCCCGACTGATAGCGATAGACCCCTGCCCCTGTTTTCTGGCCCAGCTGTCCGCGTTCCACCAGGCAGGTGGCGATCGGCGACAGGCTCCCGTGGCGAGGCAGTGCGGATGCCAACACACGCTGTGAGAGCGTCAGGATATCAAGCCCGGTCATGTCCATCAATGCAAGCGGCCCCATGGGAAAACCGAAATCGACGGCGACACGATCGATGGTCGCCGCCTCCGCCCCCTCCTCCAACAGCTCAAACGCCTCCTGGACGTAGGGAACGAACAGACGGTTCACGAGGAAACCGGGCCGTGAGGCGACCAGCACCGGAGTCTTTCCCAACGTTTTGGACCAGCGGATAGCAGTCGCCAGGATCTCCAGCGGCGTGGCCTCTCGCCGCACGATCTCCAACAACGGCATGCGGTGGGCCGGATTGAAGAAATGCATGCCGATCAACCGTTCGGGATGACGCATCGCGGTCGTCAGCTCGTCCAAGGGAATCGTGGACGTATTGGTGGCAAGAACGGTGCCGCCCGAACAGACGTCGTCCAACTGTCCGATGACCGACCGCTTGACGTCGGCGTCCTCAAACACCGATTCGATGACGAGATCTGCCTGAGGAATATCGTCCCATCGCGTGGTGGTTGTCAGGAGCGTCAACGCCTGTTCGGCCCGCGCTGGGGCAAGTCGCCCGCGCGCGACCTGGCTGTGAATCGACTCGCGGATCCGGTCGGTTCCCTTGATCAGAGCGGGTTCACTCTGATCGAGCACCATGGCACGCACGCCGGAGAGGATCAATGCCAGTGCGATATCGGTGCCCATCGACCCCATTCCGATCACCGCAGCCTGCGTCAGCGGTGAGGTCTGCCTGCTGCTTAGCTCAGCGATCTTGCTTGTTTCCCTGGTCGCGAAGAACAAGTAGATCTTGTTGCGCGTCGCCAGCGACTGCATGCACTCGTCGAAGCCGTGCTGTTCGCGCGACAACCCCGCGGAAAACGACTCTTCCCACCCTGCCTTGACCGCCTCAACAATCTTCCTCGGGGCAATCAGTTCAGGTCGAGCTGCATCGACCAGCTGGATGGCCTCGCGAATCGCGGCCTCCTGAACCGCCGGATCCTCGATCTTGGCGCGCAGCTGGCCTGTGCGTCTGAGGGTGGTCGCCGCGAGAGCGAACTCACACGCTTGGCGAATCAACTGCTCACCTGGACATACTTCGTCCACCAATCCCAGCGACTTCGCTCGTCCGGCATCGATGGTCTCGGCCGTCAACAGCATGCGCAGTGCCGCGGCGGGCCCGACCAGTCGTGGCAGACGCTGTGTACCGCCGGCACCGGGCAGGATGCCCAATCGGACTTCCGGCATGACGAAACGACTGTTGCTCTCGGCCACTCGGAAGTGGCACGCCATGGCCAATTCCAAGGCGCCTCCCACGACCGTGCCGGCTAGCGCGGCAACAACCGGCTTGACGCAATCCTCAAGCTCCTGAAACGCCTGCTGAAAGACCTGGGAGAGACGAACGGCATCCTCGCTGTGGGCGACTTGCTGGAACAAGTGGATGTCGGCACCGGCGCTGAATTGTGTGGCATCACCAGCGATGACGATACCTTGCACGGCCGCATCCTGGCTGGCGTGCCGCAGCGTCTGACCGAGCGACGACAGCATGTCCAGGGTAATGGTATTGAGCGGCGGAGCGTCGAGCCGCACAACGCACACACCGTCGATGATCTCTGTGTTCACCATGACTGTCAGAGTACCAGCGTCAGTTTGAGCGAGCCTTCGGCCTGGGCCGGATCGGCGTACATTTCAAAAGCCTCGGCAGCTTTCTCCCAAGGCATCCGCAGGGTGACCATGTCCACCAGATCAGTGCGACCCTGAACGATCATATCGACTGCGTTCTGGAAGTACTCCATGCACTCAGGACCCATCGATGTGATGATCTCCGTTTCGTTGGCCACCGTGTGAAACCATGGGAACTCCTGCCTGTCATGGTGCGGTACGCCGAACACGTACAGCCGCCCCATTCTCCGCGGCAGGTAGGCCGCCGTAGTCAACGCGTCCGGCTTGCCGACGGCTTCGACGCACAGATCCACCATCTCGCCATCGGTCAGTTGCTTCACTGCGTCAACCACGTTTTCTCGGGACGCGTCCACAACATCGGTGGCACCGAAGCGTCGGGCCCAATCGAGACGCCAGGATACGCGATCGATGCCAATGACCTGGCGCGCTCCCATGCGTCCCAGAAGGTGTGTGAAAATCAGCCCCATGGGGCCTTGGCCGACCACGGCACAGCGTTGTTTGATCACCGGTCCAGTGCGGACCATAGCCCGCAACACCATGGCCCGCAACACCATGGCCAGCGGCTGCGCCGCGACCAGCGATCCAACGTCGGGCACATCGGCCGGCAGTCGCGCAAGCCCTTCCGCCGTGGAGACAATGAACTCGGCAAAGCCGTTGTAGTCATTGGGGTGAGCGAGCACCAGCGTCCCGGGCTCCCAACCGTTAACTCGCGACTCCACGATTACTCCAATGTTCTCATGCCCCAGCCATCCCGGTGGAGGCGGCCACGGCACTCCGGCCCATCGGCCATCGCCCGTGTAGGGCCCCATATTAGTACCGCACAAGGCGATGTGAATACAACGAACCAGCACCTCACCGTCCTTAATCTTCGGTTCGGGTACGTTGTCCAGCAGTCGGATCTTTCGAGGCGACTCAAACAAGATGGCTCTCATAATCTCGCTTGCTTCCAGGGCAATGCATCGCGTCTTCGCGGCAGAACCGGCGTCGCGTGATGACGTCACGCAACGCCCCGGGCACTGGGCTCCAGCCGCCAAGGATTGACCGGATCCTCACATAGGATACACGAAACGGCGCGCCGTGTCTCTTGCCTGCCCACCCGCGGCGAGCGTACCTTACAGACTGCCATAGCCGCACCGTTGGCTGTTGAACCGGTTGCATAAAATGTTCCGATTCTCAAGCGGGTGCCGGGTACAATCCGAAGAATCGCCAGGGGCCACCAAGAGCGTCGTGGGACCAGGAGAAACAAGTCGTGGATATACAGGTGGTGCATTCCAGGAAGAGCAATATCCTCAAGTCGATCGGTCCAGGGCTTCTGTTCGCGGCCACGTCGGTTGGCGTTTCCCATCTCGTTCAGTCAACGCGGGCAGGTGCTGGCTACGGATTGTCGCTGCTTCCAGTCGCCGCGCTCGCCCTGCTTCTCAAATACCCGCTGTTCGAGTTTGGGCAGCGTTACGCTGTCGCCACGGGCACGAGTCTGCTCGAGGGGTACCGCCGCCAGGGACGCTGGACTCTGGTGATTTATCTGCTCCTGACTTTGGGTACGATGTTCACCGTTCTGGCCGCAGTGACCTATGTAACGGCCGGTCTGGCCATCCAGCTCTCCGGCCTGCAGTGGTCGGCACTGCTGTGGTCGGCCATTCTGATTCTGGTCGCCGGCGTAATCCTCGTCGTGGGACGCTATCCACTGCTGGACAAATCGATCAAGGTGATGATGGTGCTCCTGACCCTGTCGACCACGGCCGCCACGCTGGCGGTGCTGCCGCGACTGACGGGCATCCGGCTGTTTGGCCCGATCGCCCTGGCGGACGTGGCGTTTATCGTGACGTTCGTCGGCTGGATGCCAACCGGGATGGATGTGGCAGTCTGGCAGTCTCTCTGGGTGTTGGCGCGTGAACGGCAAACGGGGCACACTCCGTCGCTGCGTCACACGATCTTCGATTTCCTACTGGGCTACGTTGCCACCGGCCTGCTGGCCGCCATGTTCATCGTACTGGGAACCGTACTCATGTTCGACCGTGGGCTTCAGTTTCCCGCCGCCCCTGACGCCTTTGCCGGTCAAGTCATCGAGCTCTACACCGACAGCCTGGGTGCGTGGAGTTGGCCAGTGATCGCGCTGTCCGCCTTCACCACGATGTTCTCGACGCTGTTAACGGTCCTCGACGGTTTCCCGCGCGCATTGATGCTAGTAATGCAACGATTCCGCGGTCCGGAACGATCGGAGGAACTGCACCGCCGGGCGTCAGAATCGACGGCTTACTGGGTCTGGATGACGCTACTGGCGGTGGGCGCGATGGTCATCCTGGCTACGCTGGGAATGAGAGATCTGAAAACGCTGATCGACCTGGCAACCGTTCTCTCATTCATCACGGCTCCATTTCTGGGTATGCTCAGCTATCGGGCGATCATCTCGCCTTGGGTACCGGAGCAATACCGACCCAATCGCTTCCTGCGGCTCCTGGCCCAAGCGGGAATCGCTCTGTTGGGATTACTGCTGATCGTCTTTGTCTACCAGTGTTTCGTCACTGGCACCTGAACGCGGGTGCGGGTGGCCGCAACACCTTGCGCCACCCCGACAGACTCACAGACTCACCGCATTGCCGTTTCAAGCTTTCCCGCGGCATGCGCGGATGTTAGACTGGGAAATCATTTGGCAGTAAGGCGTCTCGCACGGTGTGGCACTTCCTGCCGTCGGTGCGGCCCGTCGCTCGCAACGGTTCTTCCGTCGACGGCTCGATGGCGGACGTAGTTACCCCGTGACATGCTGCTGACCCCCCACAGAGATGACTCAGGAGAGACAATGATGACTCAGGACGCTTGTACCGTGCGCCCGACGTCGTTGAGTTTGCATTGCGAGTGCGATCGTCACACGTGCAGTGGTGAGGTTGTGGAGATTGCGACGTCGTGTGCGAAGGAGATATTCGTTCGCTGCGATCCCGCGACGATCTGCCCGCCGGGTAGTCCACCTGGTCAGCAGGCGCAAGGATTCTACACCTGCCTGCCTCGAATTCTGGAGCGAGCGGGCGCCGAGCTGAGCGACGTGGTCCAGGAGCGGGTGTTCTTTCGCAATCTGGCCGACGGCCACGAGGTCTTCACGCGGATCCGCCGAGAGGCCTATCGTCAGGGTGGGGTCCGCGAAGACCAGATGCCGGTCGTGAGTTATGTCGAACAGCCGCCGTGCACGGGCCAGGCTTTCGAATTGCAGGTATATGCCGTCGTGCCTCAATCCGCGCAAAAGGGGAGCGTGTCGACCGTGTTCGGCGTGACGAGCGGTACGTCGGCCAAAGTCGTTGACATGAATGGACTCCGTCATTTCTATTCGCGCGGCATCACCGGAAGCGGGCATGTGGTGCGACGCGGCGCGACGCTGCGCGAACACTGCGAAGGGATGTTCAAAACTGCGGCGGAACTGCTCGAGCGCCAGGGCGCCAGTTTTCAGAATGTGCTGCGAACGTGGTGTTACTTGAGCAACATCGGGCGGGATTACCGGGCCTTCAATCATGCGCGAAACGACTTTTATCGGACACAAGCCGTGTCGAGACTGCCCGCCAGCACCGGTATCGGCGCGGGACTCTATCCACCCGGCGCATTGTGCGGGCTCGACTTGTACGCGCTGTTGGATCCGGACGGCGTCTCCATCGAAACGCTGCATTGTGACACGCTCAGCGAAGCAAGTACTTACGGTTCTTCGTTCTCGCGTGGCATCCGGCTTGGCCTGCCGGAAAAGACTGTCCTGTTGATATCAGGGACGGCCAGCGTGGACGACTCGGGGGCAACAGCCCACGTAGACGATGCCAGGCAACAGATCGAACGGACGCTGCTCAACGTGGAAGAATTACTTGCGCCGCACGGCGCGAGTTTCAAGGACCTGGTCCAAGTGACCAGCTACCTGAAGAACTCGCATGATCTTGATCTGTTCCGCTCTGTCGTGAAACGATGGGGCCTGACGGACATGCCCAACTCCGTCGTCGTCGCGAGCCCTTGCCGATCTGAGCTGCTCTGCCAGATCGAGGCGATTGCGATGTGGTCGGCCAGCGGGTCGGGTGGAGGTCGTCGGCAACGGCCGCGGAGCCGATCCGGTTTGGCAGAAACGTACATCATTCGCAGTGGCACACACACCACAGAGATCCCGGAGCGGCTGAACGCCGCCACGACGTTTGTCGACGTGCATGTGGCCGAAGGTCGGGGGACGAAGACCGCCATCCTCTGTCACGACCGGGCAGTCACCTACAACGACCTCCACGAGGGTGTCAACCGAGTGGGGAATGCGCTGCGGACGATGGGGCTCCAGATGGAGGAGCGGGTGGCCGTTCTGCTGCTGGACAGCCCCGAGTGGGTGCTGGCGTTCTTTGGAGCGATGAAGATCGGTGCCGTGGCTATTCCGCTCAATACCAACCTGAAAGCGGAAGACTATGAGTACGTGCTCAACGACAGCCGCGCGCGCGTCCTGTTTGTGGACCAGTCGTTGGTGGCTCGGATTGAGGAGATTCGCTCCCGCCTGTCGTACTTGGAACATGTCGTGGTGGTCGGTGGCGAACCGAGCAGCGAGTATTCGCTTGAGCGTGTGATGAGCAAGGAATCCGCTTCTCTGGAACCAGCTCCGACCAGCAAGGATGAGGCGGCCTTTTGGCTCTACAGCTCCGGGACCACGGGGGCACCCAAGGCCGCGATTCACCTGCACCACGATATGCTGGTGGAAGCCGATCTCTATGCGCGCGGCGTCTTGGGGCTGACCCAGGACGACGTGACGTTCTCAGTGGCCAAACTGTTCTTTGCGTACGGTCTGGGAAACGGACTCTATTTCCCGCTCCGCGCGGGCGCCACGACGGTGCTGCTGCCGGACCGTCCCACGCCGGACCGCGTCTTTGAGGTCATTGACCGGTACCAGCCGACCGTGTTCTACAGTGTGCCCACGAGCTATGTGGCCTTGCTGCAACATGCACAGACAACCGGCCGGACCAGTCTGGGACGCGTTCGACTCTGCATATCCGCTGGCGAACCGCTGCCAAAGCACACGTTTGATCTGTGGCAGGATCGATTCGGACGGGAGATTCTGGACGGCATCGGTTCGACGGAGATTCTGCATATCTATATTTCCAATCGCCCCGGGCAGGCAGTGCCTGGCAGCACGGGTCAGATCGTGCCCGGTTATGAGGCGAAGATCGTGGATGAACATGGCGAACCGCTTCCGCCCGGAGAAGTGGGCACTTTGTTGATCAAAGGCGACAGCATCGCCTCGGGTTATTGGAACAAGCATGAACAAACCAAGGACACGTTCTGCGGTCACTGGATCAACACGCGCGACAAGTTCCTGGTCGATGAAGACGGCTTTTTCTGGTACGCGGGGCGGACCGACGACATGTTCAAAGTCAGCGGTCAGGCGGTCTGGCCGGCGGATGTGGAGAGCGTGTTGATCAGGCACGAGAGTGTGTTGGAGTGCGGCGTCGTCGGCGCCAGAGCTCCCGATGGATTGATGAAGCCCGTGGCCTTCGTGGTCCTGCAGGACGGTCTCCAGGCATCCCCTGCCCTGGAACGTGAACTCCAGGAGTTCGTCAAGACCACAACGGCGCCGCACAAGTACCCGCGTGCCGTCGTCTTCGTCACGTCGCTCCCCAAGACGTCCACCGGCAAGATCAAACGCTACCAGTTGCGCGAACTGGCCCGGCAACAACAAGTCCTTGCGCGGTAGCCGAACACTGGACTGTGCGTTAGTTCCCCTACCCTTCCAACGACGCCGCGCGAAGACAGCGCACGCGAGAGTGACGAGAGGTGAACCTATGGCGAATCGTCGCTTGAATCGAAGGCAGGCGCTTCAACACATTGCGGCAGCCGGGGCATCGGATTCCACTTGAAGAAAGATCCGCTGGACTATGCTGATCATCGAGGAGCTCTATGGGCTGGCCGAGGCGTTGGCAGCAAACCGTGTGGAATATGCGGTTTGTGGAGGGTTGGCAGTGGCGATACATGGCCGACCTCGCTTGACGGTCGATATCGACATCGTGGTCGCTGCACAAGATATCAAGAGAGCCGCTGAGATTGCCGCGAGCGTTGGATATGACGATGTCACAGGATGGATCCGTCTGCCACTCAACGAACTGGGGATAGGCCGTTTGTATCGACTCAACAAGATCTCGGGAGAGGAACTTCTGACCCTTGATCTGTTGGAGGCCGATTCATGCCAGAACGCGATCCTTTCGGACCGAGAGACCTTTGATGTGGAGGGTAGATCGATTCAGTCACTTTCACGAGCAGCCATCATTACGATGAAGCGGATGTCGGATCGAACAAAAGACAGACTCGATGTGGAGTTGCTCAATGACGAGTCCGATTGAACGAGCCAACCAGGTAAAACGACAGAGCCGTGGCTGGTCCGATGACATGGACAGTCATGCGATTTGCAGGCGACTAGCGATTGTTGAGGAACTCTATGTGACTTGGTTAGCACTGAAGAAAGCACGCAAGACAGTCCCCTCGGCTGGGGCCCGCGGCAGGCCGTCGGAGACACCGATCCGCAAGACGGCTACCAGCGACTGAGGGAGAAAGCCGGCACGCTGCTCTTAGCCGCCTCGGACATCGCGGGTCTAGTCGGAACGCCGATCCGACCGACGTCGATATGATTTCCATCTCGCCGTCGGCGGAAGCCTTCGCCTTGTTCTGCAAATAACGTTCGTGCGGGGAAATGTCATGATCAGCAAGTTTCTGTACTCAGTGTGCATGACGGTTATGTTGGGAGCGATCTCCGCTGCGCCCCGAGGCGTCGCCGCGCAATCGTCCACGGATGTGGCCTCGGTTGGGCAGCGCCCGGTGTTTGTCGAGCGGGCAACGGATTCGGCCGGGCGGTTGGCGTACTGGCTGGAGACCTCATTGAAACGTGTGTTTCCGACGTCCCCGGTCGGTGACAGCGGATCGCTCAAGCTGATCAGTGCACGCAATGCTCGCCTGTCGTTTCAAGCGTGCTATCGGAATGAGAGTACACGGGGAGTGACGGTGGATTGTTGCGTGACGGTTCCGCCGGGGATCGAAGTGACTGTCCGACGGGTCGGCTATGTCCCCATGTGGAACCATACGGCCCAAGTAGCTCTGGAAGAACAGGATGGCGTGGGGCACATTCCAGGCCTCGTTCCCGATCCCTTGTATCCTGAAAGCCAGGCGGTGACCGGACCCTATGGCACCCAGTCGTTCTGGATCACCCTGAGAATACCGAGCGATGTTGAACCGGGGGTCAAGCGGATTACCGTGAGAATGAAGCCGACGGACTCGGCGGACACCGTCGACCTTTCAGTGGACATCGACGTCAAACCTCTGATCCTGCAGACTCGCCGAGATTTCCCTGTAACCCATTGGTGGAATCCAGATTGTATTGCGGATTGGTACAAGATCGAGCCGTTCGGCGACAGGTGGTTCGAGCTGGCCGAATCGTACCTCCGCAATATGCTCGATCACGGCTCCGATATGATCTTCGTTACCTTGTTCCATAATCGCTATGAAGTCGTCGAGCGGCCCACCCAACTGCTTGGCGTTCAGCGCACCGGACCAGATCAATATGCCTTCGACTGGTCGAAGGTGCGCCGCTTTGTGCGGCTGGCCAAGCGGTGTGGATTCGAGCGTTTCGAGTGGCTTCACTTGTGGCTGATGGATATCAAGCCGGATGGCTCGATCCGCTCAGCCGCTCGCACGATTGGCATCTACGAATGGAAGAATGGCACAGCGCAGCTGCTATTCCCGCGCGACTATCCGGCGACAGGCGACGACTATAAGAAATTTCTGAGGCAATTCTTGCCGGAGTTTCACCGGTTTCTGCTGGAAGAAGATTTGCTGGACGCGTCCCTGTTTCATGTTTCCGACGAACCGGGTGGCCGGCCGGAGGACATCGAGAACTATCGCCAGGTCCGCACTCTGCTCAGCGAACTTGCTCCCTGGACGGACGGCAAAGTCGGAGATGCGATGAGTGATATTCGCTATGGAAAGATGGGCTTGATCGATTTTCCGATCCCCAACGTGGCCGCCGCCAAGGAGTATATCGATGCCGGAATTCCGCATTGGGTCTATTTCTGCTGTGGCCCGCGGGACGCGTATCTGAATCGTTTCTTTGATACACCCTTGCCGAAGGTCCGCATGTCGGGTTGGCTCTATTACCGTCACCGCGCCCAGGGTTTCCTTCACTGGGGATACAACTTCTGGTACGTCATGGACCTGGGCTTGAATCCGAAGTCGCAGGTGCTGATCGACCCCTTCACCGACGGTGCGGCCGGCACGACCGCTGGTGGAGAAGGAGAACCTTATGGAGACTCGTTCGTAGTCTATCCAGGTCCGTCAGGGCCGATCGATTCCATCCGCTGGGAGGTCTTTGCTGAGTCGATGCAAGACTATGCGCTACTGCAAACGGCTGGCGTTTCCCCCGACGATCCGCTGTTGGAACCACTCAAGGATTATGCTGATTTTCCCAAATCGGCGGAGTGGATTACGCGGGCCACCGAAGCGATTCTGGCGAACCAGTAGGCTGAGCTACGTCGTCGTTCGCCCCCTTCCTCTCCAACCCCCACGAGCTCTGCTCGTGCGGTGCATCAGATGGTGAGCTGCACGTCGTCGTTCGCCCCCTTCCTCTCCAACCCCCACGAGCTCTGCTCGTGCGGTGCATCAGATGGTGAGCTATACGTCGTCGTTCGCCCCCTTCCTCTCCGACCCCCACGAGCTCTGCTCGTGCGGTGCATCAGATGGTGAGCTACACGTCGTCGTACGCCCCCTTCCTCTCCAACCCCCACGAGCTCTGCTCGTGCGGTGCATCAGATGGTGAGCTGCACGTCGTAGT
>JBGSHS010000446.1:0-7362 GCA_041752115.1 Pirellulaceae bacterium
GGTGGAACAACTGGTCGGCGCGCGCCGCGGCGAACGGGTCTATTTCCCGTTGCAGCTGCTGCTCGACCGCACCGGCTTGTCCCGCGAAGCGGTCGCCCGTGCCCTCCGTGAGCTGCGCCGCCTGAACGCTTTTGACTACGTCCCACCTTTTCGGGGACGCGCTGTGCATGTCGTCAACCGCCAACGCCCCTTCAACAGCCTGACCATCGACTTCGAGACGCTCGAACGCCGTAAGGCCAACGAGTTCGAGAAGCTCGAGCGAGTCATTCGTTATGCGACCACCAGCCATTGTCGGCAGCAGGAGATCCTGGACTACTTTGGAGACAGGGCGGCCGAGCCCTGCCGGCTCTGCGACAACTGCGGCTGCACGCCGGTGATCGTGGCCCTGCCGGAACCGACTCGGGAAGACGACGAGCAGCTGCTGCAATGCGTCCGGATCGCGTTAAGCGGCGTGGCGCGCGCACAAGGCCGAGTCGGCAAATTGATGGTCGCCAAGATGCTCTGCGGGTCGCGTTGCCAGCAGATCTGCAAATTGAAACTCGATCAGCTCAGCACCTTCGGCCTGCTCTCTCCGCTGCGGCAATCGGAAACGGTCGCCCTGCTCGATGCCCTGATCAGGCAGAAACTCGTGCGTCAGCGGGAACGACAACGGCTTCGGCCAGTCGTCGAGTTGACCGAGGCCGGAAAACAAGTCATGACGGGCCAACAACCACTTGCTGGACCTCTGCCAATCGGAATCGATCTGCTCCACCGCCTGCGCCGCATTCGCTTGCCCGGCACCATGACTTCGGCCCGACAGTCGACCGCACGTTCTGCGGACCCCGTTGATGCTCAGCCAGCGGCGGAACCGCGGCGGACCGAACCCGCACGGGTCGACTCGAGCGTGATGGTATCGAGCGTCGTGGCAGGGAACTCGGCGACACCCACCCTGCTCGAATCAGTCGCTTCGCCGTCCCTCGACATCGGGATGGCCAATACGTCTCCGGTTTCGGCCCTGGACTCAGAGGCCGTGACACGAGAGCAGCCCGACTGGTTCTGGACCTGGCGCGTCTTCGCCGCCGGTTGCGATCTGGTGGAATGCGAGCAGATTCGGCGATTGAATCGCCAGGCGATCCTGGATCATCTGGTGTCGGCCGCCCAAGCCGGGCATTGTGTGCCCTTGGACCGGGTGCTCAACAGTCAGCAGATTGCCCAGCTGGCTGGCCTCAGTGCCGAGTCGGACGAGGAGACGCCGCACTGGCTGGCCCACCCAGGATCGGCTCTCCCCACTGGCCTGCAGGCGGCTCATTGGCAATTGTATCTTCTGCATGGCCGCCAGCGCGGAGCCGCGTCATGATCTGGTGCTGCGACGACCGTCGGCCCTCGGGGCAGTGATCTCCTACGGGAGTCTGACGTGGGAGCGTCTGACGTGCGGGACGACGGTCACAGCATCGCAAATTCCAGCGGTGTGCGATACAATGAGCGGACATCGCGAGAGTGTTATGGGGTGTACGACGCGCGCTCGGTGCGCGGCGGTTTTGATGAGTGACCAGCGGGAGCGCGCCAAGTGTGAGCGGTCTCCCTCATTGGCTGGCGGCCTTGGCGCCGGGAGACCCGCGTCTGGAGACCTGTTTTCGGCAGGGCCACACCGGCTGAGCAGACACGAAAAGGGTGGTAATGGAGAACTCTTCACACGACGAATCCCAGCGAAAAGGGGACGCCAAGGTGTCGATGCGCCGCAGCGGTCCCAACATATGGGTACTGCTGCTGTTTGCCGCGGTCATGGCAGTCGCGCTGCTGGCCATTCAGCCGGAGCGAAAATCGTCCATCGACTACTCGTTCTTCCTCGATCAGATCCGCGCAGGCACGATCCGGGTGGTCCACCTGGGCGAGACCGAGGCCACCGGCTGGTTCACCGATCCGCCACCCATCAAGCCGCCTCAGATTAACCGCGAAGGCAAGCTGGTTCCCAATGAAAAAGAAGAGCGATACAGCGGCGAGTTCCGGGTGGTGCTCCCAGCGGATAGCCAGTCGCGTGGCCAGCTGACCCGACTGCTCGACGAACACAAGATCGTCTATGACAATGAGCCACCCAGCAATGCGCTGCTCATGCTCTACATGCTGATCCTCTTGGTGCCGCTCGTGCTCTTCGGCATCTTCTGGTTTTCCTATCGCCGGACGCGCGACCAGATGATGGGGGGCGGATTCCTGTCGGGGTTCGGCAAGAGTCCTGCCAGACGTTATGAAGCGGTCCCACAGCCGATCACATTTCGGGATGTGGCTGGACTGGAAGGGGTCAAATCGGACTTGATGGAAATCGTGGAGTATCTGCGCAATCCGGAACGGTTCCAGCGACTGGGGGGACGAGTTCCCAAGGGAGTGCTGCTCAACGGACCGCCCGGAACGGGCAAGACGTTGCTGGCTCGTGCCGTGGCCGGAGAAGCGAGCGTGCCGTTCTACTCGGTCAACGGGTCGGAGTTCATTCAGATGTTCGTCGGGGTAGGGGCGAGCCGAGTCCGCGATTTGTTCAAGACGGCCAAGGACAATTCGCCCGCCATCATCTTCATTGACGAAATCGATGCGGTGGGGCGGCAACGTGGCGCGGGCTTAGGGGGAGGCCACGATGAACGAGAACAGACGCTCAACCAGATCCTGAGCGAGATGGACGGTTTCACTCAGAACGATTCGGTCATTGTGCTCGCCTCGACCAACCGCCCCGACGTGCTCGATCCCGCCTTGCTGCGCCCAGGCCGGTTCGATCGGCATGTGACGGTCGATCGGCCGACGCTCAAAGGTCGCCTGGAGATTTTCGGCGTGCACGTGCGGGACGTACCGCTGAGCGACGACGTCGATCTGGCGCGATTGGCCGCCGCCACTGTCGGATTGACCGGGGCAGACATTCGCAACATCGTCAACGAGGCGGCCCTGTGGGCTGCGCGGCAGGACAAGAACAAGGTCGACATGGCCGACTTTGACTACGCTCGTGACAAGGTGCTGATGGGAGCCAAACGGGAAGAAGTGCTCTCCGAAGAGGAGAAAGAGAAGACCGCTTACCACGAGGCAGGGCACACCTTGACCGCCTGGTATTGTCCCGGTGCTCACCGTGTGCACAAAGTCACGATCATTCCGCGGGGACGTACGCTCGGCGCCACGCATACCGTTCCCTCGGAAGATCGGCTGAGTCTTTCGCAGCACGAACTTCGCGACCAGTTGACCGTCCTGCTCGGTGGCCGGGCAGCAGAGCGACTGATCTATCAGGAGATGACAGCCGGTGCCGAGAACGATCTGGAGCGGGCCACCAGCGTCGCCCGGCGGATGGTCACGCATTGGGGCATGAGCGAACGACTGGGCCCGGTCAGTTACAAGCTGGATGACGAAGATCCGTTTCTGGGAAGAGAGTTCCATCGTCAGCGCAATATCAGCGAACATACGATGGAGCTGATTGACGAGGAGGTGGCGAGGATCCTGCACGAATCGGCCGCCGCCGCCGAGAAGATTCTCAACGACAATCGGCAGCGATTGGAGTGCCTGGCCACAGGACTCCTCGAATCCGAAGAACTGAGCGAGGAGGAGATTCGGAAATTGATCGGGCCGTCGGTCCACGATGGACAGCCTCGCCAGTGAGGCGCCGTTGCGGACGTCCCCCGCCCCTACGGCAACCCGGGGGGCGGCTCGCGCCGCGGAGCATCCGCTTCCAGCCCGATACCGGCGAACCGACGAACCACCGCGTCGCCGCGAGATGGCTGCCCACGGACTGCGAGCGATCGGTCCCGCCACTGCGAGTGCTCACGTGAACAAGAAAAAACGAAAGATACGAGCCGAGTTCCGCAAGAATCATGACACTCGCAAACGCACGAGCGACTTCACACGTCAGTTCGCGCGCGACGACGATTCGCATGAGCAGATGGCTCCGAGCGAACGGATCAGCGGCAAAGGGGCACTCACCCGCAAACGTACGATCCAGGGTGCCGAGTCGGCGGCCGAAGATGCCGGACGGGCCGTCGAGCTGCATGTCGACACGAACGTCTCGTTGGCGGGACGCGTCCTGAGCGTGCACGGTCTGGCCAGCGTCGTGCGTGCGGAAAATGGGGAAACCTTTCGCTGTGCCACCCGCGGCCTGCTGAAATCCCTCAGCACCGATCAACGTCATGTGGTGGCGGCCGGTGACCGAGTCTGGTTCCGTCCGCAAGCGGGCCAGGAGGGGTTGATCGAACGAGTCGAACAGCGGCGCGGTGTCCTCTGCCGCACCAGCCGCGGTCGGCAGCATGTCATCGTCACCAACGTCGATCAGATCCTGATCGTCACCAGCGCCGCCGAACCGATGATCAAACCTCACCTGATCGATCGGATGCTGGTGAGCGCTGAAAACGCACTCATTCGACCGGTGATCTGTATTAACAAGATCGATCTGATCGATCCGGTGGACCTGCAACCGCTCATCGGCGTCTACGGGCAGATGGGCTATCCGGTAATCATGCTTTCGGCTACGACATTACTGGGCGTCGATCGCTTGCGCGACATCGTGAGAAACAAGGAGAGTGTGCTGGCCGGCCAGAGCGGCGTCGGAAAATCGTCGCTGTTGAACGCCATCGAACCGAATCTGCAACTGCGTGTCCGGACCGTCAGCGCTGAATCCCAGAAGGGGCGGCACACCACCACGACCGCTCAGTTGATTCCACTCCAGGAAGGAGGATTCGTGGTCGACACGCCCGGTGTCCGGCAGTTCCAACTGTGGGACGTCATCCCCGAAGAAGTGGCCGGCTTCTTCCGCGACCTGCGACCCTATGTCAGCCACTGCCGGTTTCCTGATTGCACGCACGTGCACGAGGAGGGCTGTGCCGTCAAGGACGCCGCCGCCGACGGACGGCTGGATGTGCGTCGCTACGAGAGCTACTGCCATATGGCGAGCGGCGACGAGTGAGCTGAGTCGCGACTCATTGCGGCTGCCAAGGCACACTGCCGCCGCGTTGGACCTGGCGGCGAAGTGCGGCCGACAGCTCGCGCAGGACCGCTCGCTGATCTGCAGCCACGTCGTGCTGTTCCTGTGGATCGCTGCGCAAATTGAACAGCTCCAGCGGAGCGAACGGGCTGTTGCGCACCAGTTTCCAGTCGCCGCGCCGCAGGGCGGCGATGGTCAGCCCCTGGTAGGCCTCGCCCCCTTCACGACGATGAAAGTACAGATCGCGCGTCGGCGGCTCCTGCGACTTTCCCAGCAACATCGCGAGAAATGATTCGCCGTCCAGCCGGGGCGGGACCGACACCTTGGCCACTTCACACACCGTGGCAAAGATATCCATCGTCATCCACTCGCCCCGCGCCTGCGACTGCGGCTCAATCTGCCCGGGCCAGACCGCACACGCCGGTACGAGCAATCCTCCTTCGTACATGCTCTGCTTCCCGTCGCGCAGCGGACCGTTGTTAGCGCCCACCGGCAGGGAGCCGCCGTTATCCGAAGTGAAGAACACGAGGGTCCGGTCCGCCAATTCCAATTCGCGCAGCCTCCCCACGACTTGCCCGATCCCATCATCCAGATGCTCGATCAGCGCCACCAACCTGGCTCGCTTGTCGTCCAGCTGCGGATGACGCTGCCGCACCTTCGCCAACCATGCCTCGGGCGGTTGTATCGGATCATGCGGAGCGTTGTACGCCAGGTAGAGAAAGAAGGGGCGATCCTGCTGCGCCGCCTGGGTCACGTAGTCACAAGCCCATTGCGTAAACAGGTCAGTCGCATGGCCCGGCGGATCAATCTCCTGATCGTTGGCTCGCATGTAATTGATGCCGTGCCGACGATGCGTGTAGTAGTCATCCATCATGTCGCCGAGGAATCCGCGATACCAGTCGAATCCTCGCTCCGTGGGGAGATTCGGTGACTGCAGCCCTAGATGCCATTTGCCCACCATCGCAGTTGCATACCCGGCTTCGCGCAGCAAGGCCGGCAGCAGCACCGCGTCAGGAGAGAGATAACCCCAGCTGTTTTCGGCGTGAGTGCGAATCACCCCCGGTACTCCTGCCAGCTCCGGATAACGTCCTGACATCAGCGACGCCCGCGTCGGCGAGCAAACGCTGCAGTTCGCGTAGAACGAATCGAAACGCATGCCTGCTGCCATCAAACGGTCGATCTGCGGACTTCGCAGATCCGTCGCCCCATAGCTGCTCAAGTCCCCGTAACCCAGATCATCCACCAGAATCACGACAATGTTCGGCACAGGGTCGGCCGGAGGATTTCCCCGGCATGACCGCGAAAGGAGAGACGCCAGGAAAATGCCGGCAAAGAGAATGAGGACGATACGTGTCCTTGGGTGCACCAAAGGCCGCCAACAAGCTCGCAGGAGGTGCGAGGTGTGATTGCAGGAGGTGGGCATCAGATGCTTCGATTACACGAGGAGTCGATGAAGACCTGTCGGCATCGCACCGCGACGACCGCTTCAATAGCTTCAGTATCCCCCTTGGCCAGGAAACAGTCAACGCGCCGACTCCGAAGCGTCCTCGTCCACGTACAGCCGGACTGTCACCGGTACATCCTCACACTTGGTGCTTCAGTTCCTCGTAGGCGGCGTCGGCAGCAGCGAGTTCCACATCGATTTCCACACGGTTGGCATGATAGAACGCCAACGCCGCATAGACCTGGCAAAGTGCAAGATGAGAATAGGTCTGAACGATATCCTCCGCGCTCAGCCCCTGCTTATCGAGCGAAGCGATGCGATGGACGGTAATCCTCGTCCCACGAATGCACATCCGCCCCCCACAGATATCCGGGGCGGTTGCGAGCAAAGCGTCGAGCATCGTTGACATAGGCGGCTCCTCAGCATGAAACAGCCAGAGAATGTACACCAAATCCAGCCGCCAGGCAAAAAAGGCCCGGAAACGTGGAGCGCCCTGGCGATCCGGCGAGATCCTCACTGTGAGACCATGAATTGAAGGGACGAGCAACGGTATTCCGTCAAGAAGCCGTGTCAGTGTCGAACCGGTCCCTCTTCGTTCTCGACGGCTCTGCGTGAGCTTCACTTGCGTCTGCGTCGCAGAAAGGCCACCAGGATAACCACGCGTGCGGCGAACCAGACGATGGTCTCGGCCAGGCAGAGGAGCATCACATTGGTGACGACCAACCACATCAAGATCACCAGTGCGACGATGGAGACGACCGGCAACTCCCTCTGCCCTTGGAGGCCCCGCACAAACCAGCCGACGGCGGTCAGATTGATGGCCAGTGGCACGGCCACCAGCAGGGCGGTTCCCAAATCGAAGCGCAGCCCCGTTTCCGCATAGCCATGCGCCTTGACACCGAACACTACAAACGTCGCCATGATCGTGGTGGCCCCCGCCGCAACGAACAAGCCCACCCGCGTCAAGGGTGTTCGAGTTGCCTCGCCGATCAGAAAGCTC
>JBGSHS010000447.1:0-3174 GCA_041752115.1 Pirellulaceae bacterium
CGAGCTCTGCTCGTGCGGTGCATCAGATGGTCAGCTACCGCGCCTCCTCCTCACCCCTCTCCGACCCCCGCGAGCTCGGCTCGCAGGACCGGGGAGGGAGGGAGGGGGCGAGCGGCGCTATATAGCTCACCAATTGAAGAGACGGAGATCACCGCGCTGGCGTACTTCAACAAGCTAGTGCCGCTGCTAGAGCGGTTGCATGAGCATGTTCGTACACGTGATCTGCATCCGCTGTAATCCGCGCACCGGTCGTGGCAGGTACCGGGGGGGATCGAGTGGCGTGGACAACGATGGCATCATGAGAATCGGCACGAATCTACTGAACGTTCCCGGTGAGGTGGTCGGCTTGGTGTTTTCCCATGGCTGGTCGATCGAGATCTTCTTTCGCTTCCTCAAGCAGATCCTCGGCTGCCGGAATCTGTTGAGTACCGATCCTGTCGGCATCGAGATCCAGACCTACTGTGCCATCATCGCCTGCCTGCTGATCGCATTCCACACGGGCCGTCAGCCGACCAAACGCACCTACGAGATGATCTGCTTCTACTTCATCGGCTGGGCTACCGAGGACGAACTGTTGGCCCATCTCGAGAAACTGAAACGGCAGGACAGCTGAGGACACACACGTTCCTTGGTCCGAGGCTGCGTTTCACGCTGCGCACTACCTGAAGTCCTCTTTCTCAGCCACCACCTCGGCCCAATCCTACACTCCCGAAAGACACGCCCCGTTGCCGCATGATGCCAGCGCGTCTGCCACAGAAAGCGCCAAGGCATATGCCGTGCCGAACAGGATTGAGGCAGACTCCGTTTCCCCCGATGCAATGGGAACCCGGGCCGGTCTGGGTGCTGGTCCCTCTCAACGACACGAAACAACGCGGAGGTAGACGAAACCGGCAGGATCCTGTCGAGTGACGAGGATGCACTGCATGCAGATCCGCGTGTGGGATAATTGGGGCTGCCTAATCGCGGCCGGTGAGTCTTAGCCAGATCGTATCCAGCGTCTTGTTGGTGCTGGTTCTCGTGCCGAAGTGAACCGTCGGCTCGCACCACACGATCCGCACACGCGACGCCATCAATGCAGCGTGCAGTCGTCCGTCGATTCGCGTTTCGCCCCGACCATCACGCTGTGCGCGTTGCATGATGTCGTTGCCGAGCATGTATTGACGCGTCTCCTGGAAGAGCGGACACTGGAGGAAAGAAACGACCCGTTCTCGAATCATAGCCGGGGATGCTCCGTGAACGCGAAATGGTTTGAGACCGATAGGCGTTTGTGGCTGACTCTGGCTTTGTTTGTCTCATTATGGTTCTGCCCATGGGCTTGGTTTGCACCCAAGTCTCGTGGCTATACACCGCCCACCATACTCTAGGGTCTGCTCTTCACTTGGGTTGGCCTGCAGGTCGTCCCTATGCTTAGCTTCTTCAGTGTCTTGTATGGCATCGTGGCCCTGGTTGTCGGTGGGGTGTTACATGGCTTCGTGGTGATTGTCCGGCAGACGTGGCAAGACAGGCAAGGCCCCGCGGCTTGAGGGTTCCGTTTATCCACCGTTTGTTTGGCATGAAACGCCGAAGCGACTATGGTAGAATCAGCGCCTGCGAAATGGGCCGAAGGGACTACGATTCGGGAAACCAGGTGTGCCGCTGGGTATCCGGCGAGCAGCGGCTGATTACTTATACACCGGATCGAGTGACTGGAAAAATTGACGGTACCACTATCGGCATCGAATGTACCACGCCCAGTTGGGCAGGTTCTGTAGTAGGGATCCGCTGAAATATCACGGGGGCAGCAATCTTCTGGGATATGCCGGGAATCGGCCGAACTCAGTTATCGATCCCCGTGGTAGAGAATGGGCGTTTCCGCAGCAGAAGGATGCTGAGCGGTGGTTTGGCATCAGCACCCCATCGGCGAGAACGGAAACAGATGACCGGGGAGTAACACAACGTTATTGCGATTCTTGGCGGGAGAGTGGCGAAACGAACAAATGGACGCAATGCGCCTGCCAAGTATCACGAACGATTGATGCTCTAATCGCGGGACTTCTTGCCAACGCAATACTGGGCAGGCTGGGGTATGAAGGCATGGATTCAGAAGAGGCAATCGCCAAAGTCAAGTGGTTTCGGTGTACGAGAAGTTGCTTGGTTCGTCGCTGGCAAGACGCGGATGATTCGTATTTTGGTAGAAACCCCGAGAGGCCGCCAACTCCTGCGTGGCAAGAGTTCTTAGATAACTGCGCGGGCAAGAAATGTGCAACAAAGCAGTGCTGTCGAATTCAGGTTAAAGCTGAGCAGTCTGAGTTATCAAATTGCATGAACGAATGTGGACGATGGAATTGGGGCAACCCTTCCGGCGAAATCGAAATGCCAGGCTGGGATCCCAATTGGGACTTCAATGACCTTAAGACTCGGATTGACTTTGGCAATTGGCGGTGCTGTGGTGACAAACACCCAGACGGAAAGACCTCAGACAATGACTTGATTAAGTGGTAGTCTCTCATGAAACGCTTCACTTCTTATTGCTTCCTTGTCCATGCATTACTCCTGGCGTTTCTGTTTGCGACGGCTTTCCTGGCGATTGATCTACGAAACAGGTCCTCGAAAGAAGATCGTATGGTGGAAAAATATGCGCCTGCGATGCAAACAATATGTGATGACCTAGGCGTAGACATCCAAATCAATACATTTGATGACCTTTTGGAAGCGTTCGACCGAATCGTCTTCAAACCTGCACATAACGTTCCCAAAGAATAGGGTCTCTGCGGGCGCACCCGATGGACCCTAAGAGGGCGGACTGACACGGTGGGCGCACCGGGTGGGAGCGGCGAGACTCTCTCTATGTGATTTATAGAGGCCGCGCCGGGAGTGCCGGGCAGCGGTCAGTCGCTCGCGGCTGGTGGATGTGATCGCGACGAACGAGCGCGGCAGTACGACGCGTGAGAAGAGGGGCAGTGTGCGACAACTGCGGTGACAGGCGCACGTCACTCGCAAGAGCAGAAAACGCACGACGCGCGGACCGGCAGCGCGGCGGACGGGAGACCGCTGCGAAATCGGCCGGGTTTTCTCGCACGTGAGCCACGGCGAACACGCTCCTGTCACAAGTAACTGGAAGTCAGCAGCGCGGCGAGCTGCCTGCGGATCTCCACACTCCGGTCGCGGGCCGCGGGCGACAAGTCGCTCCGTGCT
>JBGSHS010000448.1:0-40079 GCA_041752115.1 Pirellulaceae bacterium
CCCTGATCGCCACGGAACCACAGGCTCGCGAAATACTGATCAGGGATGGCTTCGATCCGCGCCGGATCGAGTTGATCCCGGATGGTGTCGCCACCTTGGCTCCCTGCACGTTCGAGCGGCGGATGGAGAGTCGCGCAGCGCTGGCTGCTGTCAACGACGATCTGCGCGTCGGCTATAACATGCCGGTCGTGTCGTTCATCGGACCCTTCCTGCCGGAATTTCAGCTGGGAGATCTGGTCGCGGCCTGGCAGCACGTGGCACGGCGCTGGCCGGATGGCCGGCTGTGGTTGATTGGCGACGGTGGTCAGCGCGAACGGCTGTACCGCCGCATACGGGACTTGGATCTGTACGGTCGCGTCCTGATGCCCGGTACATTCGACTGCCACGAAGATGTGATTTGCTCCAGCAACCTGGTCATTGTCTCCGCGCGGATGGCCGGATCGTCACCGGCACTCTTGGAAGCCATGGCGATGGGGGTGCCCGTCCTGGCGATTCACGCCACACCAGGGGACAATCTGGTAAGTGACGGTGTGACGGGACGCGTGTTGAGCGAGGCCGGAGCCAAGGAGTTGGCGGACCTGATTGCCGATGTCCTTGCCAATCCCCAGCCAGCTGCACGGATGGCCGATGCAGCTCGAGAATTCGTCCAACGTAACCGCTCGTTGACCGAGATGGCTCGGCGGCACCGGGAAGTGCTCCACAAACTGTTGAACTCGTCGGTGAGATCGGTGCCATGACCTATCGCCTGATGTATATCATCCCCACTCTGGTTCGCGGCGGCGCCGAGAAACAGCTGACGCTCCTGGCGACCCGACTGCCGCGAGATCGCTTCGAGGTGCACGTCTGCGTCTTGACGCACTCGGGGCCGTTGGTGGACCAACTGCTGGCTGCAGGCGTAACCGTGCACCCTATCGACAAACGCTGGAAGCTCGATCCGCTGGCCTATCGTCGTCTCAAGAAGCTGCTGCGCCTCGCCGCTCCCGACCTGGTACACACCTGGATCTTCGCTGCCAACTGCTATGGACGACAGGCGGCGTTTGGAGCCGGAGTGCCCCATGTGATCGCCGGCGAACGGTGTGTCGACCATTGGAAAGTGTGGCACGAACTGGCCATCGATCGATACCTGGCACGGCGCACCGAGTGCATCGTCACCAACAGTCGCGGAGTGGTTGACTTCTACAGCCAACATGGTGTCGCGGCAGACAAATTCGAAGTGATTCCCAATGGAATCGATCCGGATCCCCCCCCCAGTTCGCTCTCGCGAGCCGAACTGCTGCAGCAGTTGGGGCTGCCCGAGAACGCTCAGTTGATTGGATCGGTCGGACGGCTCTGGCCACAGAAACGGTATAAGGATCTGATCTGGTCGGCTGAACTGCTCAAGGTCATTCGTCCCGATTCACATCTGCTCATCATCGGCGAAGGGCCCCAGCGAGCGCACCTGCTGCGCTGGCGCGACAGCCTGCAGATTGCGGATCGAGTCCATTTTCTCGGCCAACGCGATGACGTGCTCGACCTGCTTCCGCACATGAGCTGCTTCTGGATCGGCAGCTCCTACGAAGGACAGTCCAACGCGGTGATGGAAGCGATGAACGCCGGCCTGCCCGTGGTGGCCAGCGATATTCCGGGCAACCGGGATCTGGTGGTGGACCGACAGACGGGCTTTCTCTTCCCCGTGGGAGACCGAGCGACGTTGGCACAAGTCACCAACCAACTCCTTAGCGACCCGCAACTGGCCCAATCGCTCGGCCAGGCTGGCCGCACCCGCATCCGCGAGCACTTCTCCGTCGATCGGATGGTTCAACGCCACGTCGAACTTTACGAGCGCCTGCTGACGGGGCCTGTGCGTTGAGCGCCGACCGCGGGCGGGTAGCTGCAGCGAGATCGCGGTCGATCGTCTGGTGTTTACGGATCATCCGAACTGATACTTCGCCTGGTAGCCGTCGTGGGGGCGGGGACCTTGGCGGACGCCTGCGGAGTGTCTTTAACCAGCTTCTGATAAGCGGCCAGCCACGTCCCGGGTGCAGCCGGTTGCTGGGCCGGTGCCAGATCGCCAGTCTGGGGAGCCTGTCGTCCGCTCTGGGCCAACGGTTTCTGTCTGGCCACGTCCGCACTAATCAGTGGCGCCAGCGTGCCACCTGCCATGTCATTCTCGGCGACGGACATCTCCGATCTCTTGGCCGGGGCGGCCTGCGGGGCGTTGGCTCCTTCGAACGATAGTGGCATTTTGCCTCGATGATAGTAAGCGGAAACGCTCGGAGGTGGCGGCATCGGAGGTTTGGATCGGGCGAAGACCACGTCCCGCTGCTGCGTTGTGCTCGATCCCTCCGAGTCGGGCAACGGGGTGGACGATGCCAGGCGCTCTGCTCCATCGCCGATCGCATTCGGCATACCCTTTGGCGGCGATGTGGAGCGAGCTAGTGCCTTTGTCGTGCCGGCCAGCAGTGGTCGCTCTTCTAAGGACTCAGCCGGAAACTCGCTGCGGGTAGTGCTCGCTGCGGCCGCGCTTGCTGCTGCCGAGGAATCTGCCCGATGCGGGTCCGGCAGACTCGCCAGAGATGATCCGGTTTGTGCCGCCGTGTCTGTCGGCGCCGGCTTCGCGGCTGGTGTGGCCGGTTGCCCGGACTCGCTCCGGGGACTGAATACCTGGGCTGCAAACATCTCGGCAACGATGCTCCGCTGAGTCGCCAGTTTGTCGGCGGATTTGGGGGCCGCTTTCGGCGGAGGTTCGCTCGTCTTTGGAGCCATCGTCTGTGCGATTTGCGCCGGACTCTCGGTGGAGCGCGTCACCGACGAATCGGGCGTGGCTGTCACCGGCCGTTCTGACCTCTTGGCAATCCACTCGATCGCTGACGCCGAGGCGCGGGGAGTTGCTTCTTCGGTCGAAGTACTGGTGCCGCCTGCCGGTTTGTCGGCGGTCGCATTTTGGTCTTTCGAGGCGAACGACGGTGCAGCGTGACGCGCTAACAGGTCTTCGCGTCGCGGGATTGAGCCTGCCGCGGATTGCGGCTCACCGCTCGCACTGTCGCTCTTAGCCAGACGATCGACACTGCCTGAACCGTCCGCTGAGGAATCAGCACCGGACGTCTCGGACGACGTGCGGATCTTGTCGATGTTGGGCTGTACGAATTTGAGGTCAGCGTCGTTGGCCGGAAAGGACTCGGCGTCGGTTGTGGGCTGGGTATCGGCGGCCTGCAACGCGGTGGACGCGGGCTCGGTCTGCCAGCTGCGGCTAGCCGCTGCAATGATCTGTCGGAGGTCACGTTCGGGGGCATTTTGAGCAGGAGTCTCGGTGCGCTCGGCGGCCGCGGTGGCACCGCCATCTGTCTGCGCGACGTGCGGGTTGGCCACAGTGGTACCCGCGGCGATCAGTCCATTCTGCTGGAGTTTCGGCGCGGGATCAGGTGGTGGCCGTCGAGAACGACGTACGAGCGATGGAGTGCTCTGGGCCAGATTATCCTCGGCGGGAGATGCCGCCGCGGGATTGACCGCGGAGTTCATCTGGACGGTCTGCTGCTCGCGCCGCAGTTGTTCGGTCGCAGACTGTTTTGGCGGAATCGGACGGGAGGATAGCTGACGATCCGATGACCGATCGGCCGACGGTGCCACTACCGGTTCGGTTGGTTCACCGTCGCGACGTGTCAGCCACTGCGTCATTTTACGCCAGGACGACTGCGGCGGATCCGGTGCGGGCGTCACGCTCCTTTCAGGGATCGCTGTGCTGGGAGCACCTGCTCCCGGTACAGCGGCCAACTGAGATTCGGACGGAGGTGCCGACCGGTCTGCGAGCCCGAACCAATGGGGGCTCTTGCATCCGGAAAGTGCCAGACCTCCGCACAGCACAAGCTGGATCATCCACAAGCTGCGTACTGACAATCGTCCTGACATGTGCCTTGTTTCCCCCCCGCAGCCCCTTGCGGTGAATCACGCATCCAAAGGCGGCCGGGCCGCCAGCCAAAACAGGGAGACTGCTCACCGTTGATGTGCTGAGCGTTGGTGGCTCAGCGTCAACCGGTGCGCACCCGGAAATCAGACCTGTTCGTCACTCCTATTCTTCGGGATCTGACGATTGTGACGATTAATCCTGTCGCAAGAATCTGGCGGGTATTTCGGAATACACGGCCAGATAAGCTGATTATCTCGGCTATTCTTCCTATTTTAACGATCGTTGCCGCGAGCCCCCGTTCGGTGAGGCCCCCGTTCGGTGAGGTCCCCGTTCGGTGAGACGGGAACGGCGGTGGTTGGAGCGAGCTGGGCCCCTTGTGGCAGGAGGTCGCGGGAGATTTCAATAGGCGATAGGTAGCCTCTCGGTGACATCGGGAGGGGATTTCGCCACGGTGGATTTCTTGAGGTGCAACATGATGCTCAACCGTCGTCAGGTCGTTTCTGCTTTGGCCGCTTCCGCTGCAAGTGTGATGTGGGGTGTGGGGGGAGCGCGTGTGGGGCGTGCGGCAAACGCCTCGGAGCCTTTGCACGTTGCTTCGAATTGCTATCCTTGGATGACGTTCTATGGTCGCGACCAACGCGACTATGACGCGACGCTCGACCAGTGCCTGGGCGAGGTGGCCGACAGCGGACTGGATGGTTTCGAACCGATCTTCAACGGGCCCGAGGATGTTGCAAGGTATGCTCCGCTGCTGACGAAGCATGGACTGCAGTTGCGGTCGTTTTACATGAACAGCGCCTTGCATGAACCGGATCGAGCTCAGAGGAGCATTGACGAGATTCTGGCGGTGGCTCGTCCCGCCCGAGATCTGGGGGCCAGGATCATCGTGACCAATCCGAGTCCGATCGAGTGGGGAGGAACGGCCAACAAGAACGATCCGCAGCTGCAAACTCAGGCTGCCTCTCTGAATCGACTCGGTGAGAAGCTGAGGGATTTGTCGCTGGTACTGGCCTACCACAATCACGACATGGAGCTGCGCTGCGCCGCTCGGGAGTTTCATCACATGATGTTGGGAACCGATCCCGCTCTCGTCACGTTGTGTTTGGACGCGCACTGGATTTATCGCGGCTCGGAGAACTCTGCGGTGGCCCTCTTCGACGTCGTGAAGCTGTACGCTCCGCGGGTCACCGAACTGCACATTCGCCAGAGTCGAGACAACATCTGGACGGAGTCACTTGGTGAGGGCGATATTGACTATCCGCGTCTGGTGCGTGAAATGTCCGCAGCGGGAATAGCGCCCCATCTGGTACTCGAACAGGCCGTGGAAGCCGGTTCGCCCCATACCATGACCGCGTTGCAGGCGCATCGAGCCGGTTGCGAATATGCCCGCCGCGTCTTTGCTCCAATATCTACCCCTCAGCGCTGAATTGACTAACTCGAAAGGGCAATGTGAGTTGATCGTTGCCTTCCTCGTCCAGCATTCAGGGGGTCAGTGACGCACCGCCCGCGTTTGGCTGCATCTGGAGAGTCGGCAGGCCAGGCACTGGTTGAGGGACGGCGCAAGCCATGCGGACGCTTTCTCGATCTCGAAGCGAAGTTCAGGATCGCGTTGATGGACCACGTATCCGATGGCGATACAGGCCAACACGCGACCCTGCCCAAGCGTTCCTGACCTTGGCACAGCGCACGGCGATCTGTTGTACGCACCTTCGCAGCACGGCCTCCGCGTCGACTCATCGTGGCGGACTGTCGCGTCCGAGTTCTTCCAGTACGGCTTTGATCAGCAGCGGCCAGACCAGCGTGGCATCGGCATAGACTTCGGCAAAGCGGCCCCCTTCGCTGCGTGGCACGAACTTACCCCAGCTGACACCTTCGGAATAGGTGCAGCCGGACAAGCCACCCCAGTGAACCGGTTCGGGACACAGACGCACCCCGTAACGGAACCGCGGAACTGTCAGCTCGCTCCCCAGTCGCGAGTTGACCATGTCGTAGTAGGGCCCCACTTGCTGAGCCCAATTGCGAGGCACACCTCCCCCGACCGTGAAGATCCCGAGACAGCGTATCTGCGACACCTGACGGGCATATTGCTGCAAATCGAGAAAGGGATTGAAGCTGGGTATGCGGCTGAACATTTCGTCCGGGCCGACCTGCGAGCGTTGCTCGGGGGAAAGCGTGGCCAGATATTGTGAAGTGGCCCATGTGGCGACGTCCAAGCCGATTTCGCTGTCGGTCATGGCGGGGATATAAACCGGTACGTCCCGTTCGTAGGCGCTGCGCAGAATGCCGGGACCTTCCCCACGCAACGACAGTTGCTCGCCCAACGCCCGACACAGGCGAGCCGATGACCAGACCCCGTCCGGTGGCTGTTGGTTGTTCAGGACTCCTCGCACGAGCTTCTCAACATCGTTGAGATTGGACTCCATCTCCAGCGTATCATAGACGCGATTGTATCCTCGCTCGTACAATACTGGATCGCTCATCGTCGGATCGTAGCAATAGTGGGTCAGCCCGATCGATTCCGTGAGGCCGTGAGCGATTAACGCGCCGGTCGCCACGACGGCCTGGACCATGCCTTGATCGATCATGTCGCAGATCAATCGACCTTGTTTGGCGACCGTCATCGCCCCCGACACGGTCAAGACGACCTGGCACTCTGCATTGCGCACCATTTCCAGCACAATGTCAAAGGCCTCCCCCAACTGCCGGCCGCCAAACGCCGTCTTGGACATCGCACGCATCAAGTCAGCAAAACTGTGAATGCGTTTCACATCGAGACTTTCCAGCGGGCGCAGGCCATCGTTGCGCCCATCGTGTAAGGATTCTCGCTTCATGATGCGAATGCCGATTCCCTTTCATGAGGATGGAGTGTCGGCTCGTAACGCCAACCTGATTGTCTGTGGATACCGTGGCCAGTCCCGCCGGTAAGACCGCTGCCCGGAAAGTCAACGCAAAACGATTCCTATGAGGATCAGGGCGAGGAAGGATAGATGTGCGGCAACGATCAGCCAGAACACGACGCGAAACGCCAGTTTTTCCGTCTTGTGGTGCAGCAATCGCTGCGCCAGCCATGCTCCAGGCCAGCCGCCAACGAAGGCGGCGATCTGCAACGTCCCTTCGGATATCCGCCGCTGCTGGCGAATCGCACGCCGCTTGTCCAGCCCGTAGAGGACGAAACAAACGGGACTCGCCAACAAGATCAGCAACAGGTAGAGCTGAAAGGTCGTGTCGGGGGCGAGCAACCAGGGGACCAACATGCAACCATCATCTCAATCAGAGCACTTCAATCTTCCACGACGACCTGCATTATAGAGTCTGCGGAGGCGTTCTGTACCCGCCACACTGGGAAGAAACGCCACCAGACGCCACCCCATGCACCTGCTCAACGACCCGTGCGGCCACACGGCCGTTCGATGAGCTCGGGGGCGTCTCCATGGGCTGCCATCCGAACCTGATTGGCCTCATCGACGGCCAGAGCGACCGGCCGCCGGCGCGGATTACTGACCACCGTGTCCGCAACTTCTGGACTGGCTTGATTTTCCCGCTTTGGGTACAGACCCACCCGGACGAGTTGCTTTCGTTGCCAGGGCTCAGACGGCAAGGCTCATGCCGCTCGCCTCCCAAGGCCGCGAGGCACTGTTCTTGCCACGTCTTGAGGTCGACTCTGGGAGGATTGCGAAATATAGGTTATCCTGTAGGGCTTGTAGCCCTGCTTGGAGGTTGCGACCGAGTCGGCGTGGATTCTGAGCCAAACTGAAACGAAGAGCATGAGTCGTCCGATACTGTAGGGGAGCGGGAGCCTGCGGATCCTCCCCTGGTGGTATCGCGTCCGCCAGGGATGCGATCTGAGTGCATGCGGTCCCTGGATCGCTCGGTGGTTAGCACGCAGGGCTGACGCGGCATCGTCCCAAGCGGTGTGACGCTGAGCGAGGCAGTGGCAAGTGCAAACCGTGCGCGAGGGCCTTTGCCGGCGTATCGCGGACAGTAACCAAATGCTCAGGTGTCCAGTTGATTCAGGTGAAGGTCACTGATGGCGTCTTACAGCGAAACATACGAATATGAGTTCCCCAAGCAATCCGATGCGGAGGAACTTGCCAATACGCTGACACATGGCATCGGCATGGTGTTGAGCTTCACCGGGACGATCGCGCTGCTGGCGATTGCCTGGAGGCAGGGGATGACGGCGCCGCAGTTCTTTGCTACGCTCCTCTACGGTGTCTCGCTGACCGCCGTGTATGCGGCCTCCACCTTCTCGCACGCGATTCAGGAACCTCGTCGCAAGCACTTGTTTCGAGTTCTGGATCAGGCGGTCATTTATTGCCTCATCGCCGGTACCTACACGCCGTTCATCATTGTCTACATGCCGGCGGACCGTAAGTGGTTGTTGTTTGCCATCGTGTGGGCCCTGGCGATTTTTGGTTTCGTCTCCAAGGCGCTGCTGAAGCATCGCATTGAGGCCGTGGCAGTGGTCAATTATATTCTGTTAGGCTGGCTCCCCGCTGCGGCCATGTTCTACTTGATGCCGGTCGATTGCCTGACGTGGTTGTTCATCGGCGGGTGCCTGTATACGGCCGGCGCCCTCTTCCTGACGCTGGACCAGCGTGTGCCGTTCTTCCATACGGCGTGGCACGGGTTTGTATTGGCGGCCAGCGCGGTCCATTTCTTCGCGGTACTGCACTTCACGGTGGTCTGAATCGCCGCCGTTTCCGCATGGTCCTTGTTCGGTTCGTGCCGGATGGCCGGGGGAACTCTCCCTACGTCCGCTGTGCCGAGCAGTGTGTTGCTTCTGGGGTCGAGTCGCCGTCGCGACGATTCTCGTCTCGCGGGAACATGAGTTGTTCTGGGGCGTGTGCATTCTTTCCCCAAAGCGAACCATTCCGGAGAATGCCAGGTGTATTCTGTGTGGGGTTCGCCCGGGATTGTTCGAACTCCCGCAGGAACTTCCCACAACTGGGCTAATGGGTAACAATCAAGTGAGCGGCTGGGGGGCGGGGCGGTCGAGCCTTTGTTCGACGTGTGGTATGCGGGTACGAAGAAAGGGGGACGGGCATGTTCGTCAGGCAGGCAATACAGACGGCGCTGGTGTTTCTTATGCTGGGTGGGTTGGCCTGGATCGCCAACGCACAGGACCGTGATCGTGGTGACCGCGATCGGGGTGACCGCGATCGGGATGACGGACGGGAGGCGGACATGGAGGGACGGCGAGGAGACGACATCAGCCCTCGGCTCTTGCCTCCCCGGCCGGATCGTCCGGATCGGGATGGCAGTTGGTATCTAGGCGTGGAGGTAGACTACACCAATTACGGTGCCGTGGTGACCAACGTGGTCCGCAACTCTCCGGCACGTCGCGCAGGCCTGGAGACGCGAGACGTGATTGTCACGGTCAACGGCTACCAGGTGGGGGACGTCAACGGGCGGATGTATCGGCTGGAACGTGAGCTCGAACTGCGAGCGGATCGTCGAGGCAACGTGACACTGCTGGTGCAGAATCGCCGCAACGGACAGCTCACTCCGATTCCTGTGCAGTTGGAGCCTTTTCGTGACCGAGACGACGGCCCGAAGCCTTTTCGCGAGGGACTGATTCTGGGAACGATTGACGCGAACAATGCGGGGCAACTGGCCCCCAATGCCGTGCTGACCGTTCGCTTAATGGACGTGACCGATCGTCGTGTCCCTCCCCGGCAGATTGCCCAGACGTCCAAACGCGATCTGGGGCCGTTTCCTATACCATTTGAGTTGGATTACGACCCCGCGCGGATTCAGTCCGGTCGAAGCTATGCATTGGATGCTCAGGTGACCGTCAATGGCCTGGCTTCCTTGCGGACGCGGGACCGCTATCCGATCTCGGCATCCGGTCGGACGGAGCGCGTACGGTTGGAATTGGAGCCAGCGCGACGCTAGACTCCCGATCGCCAGTGCGTGCAGCGCCGCTGCCAAGCATCTTCTGCCAGATATCGCTGAGTGTTCGCTCCAGCTCGTATAGATGCTCGTGCTCGTGCTCGATCCACAAACTAGCCACGTCTCAGCAGCGATGACGTGAAGTGGTTGGGTGGCACTGGGGCTCTGCCAGTGGCACCCTGATTCGTGCTCGCGATCGATCGACGAGCCAAAGAGTCCAGACGGTCAGCGGCCGCGCTGGGGGATGGTATCGAGCATGATGGGAACCTCCTCGTCGAGGTTTCCCAGGCCGGTGAAGACCTGCAAGTCGTTCATGGTCTTCTCGGTTTCGAGCATGCTATTGGCCACCTGATCCACCTGGCTCGAGACGTAATCGGGTTCCTGCCGGTTGACGGCGATTTCCGCCAGCGACTTGATCTTGTTTTCCAGCCGGTCGATCTCCAGTTCGACGAACTCATGGTTCGCCCGCGCTCGTTCGTAGTTGCGCACCCGATCTTGACTGGTGACCAGATTATCTTCCAGAGTGCGCCGCATTTTCTGTGTGTGAGGCGACTGATCATCGGCATTGAGCAGGGAGAGTCGCTTGTTGATGCGCTGAATATCGCTTTTGATCCGTTCGATGGAGGTGCGCTCCAGGAACTTCTGCAGCGAGTGGTAGGTGAAGAGCAGTCGCAGGTAGATCCAGAGCAGACGATCCAGGCTTTCGCTCTGCATCGACTCGAGCGACTCTTTGACCGGGCCTCCCGCAGGTGGTTTCAGGTCGGCGGCGATATTCTGCAGTTCCTGGCACTGATCCTGCAGCTGGCGATAGCGGTCGAGCATTTGGCGGGGCAGCGATCGGATCATCTGCCGCAGCGCCGCCTGGTTCTGTTGCGAGCGCAGGGCACGCTGTTCTCGATGTTCTCCCACATCGACGTAGTTCTGAAATTTGGCGTTGGTTCCGACGAGGGTCAGATAAGCCGCTTCGGCAGCCAGGACCAGCGGCAGGACCACATCGTAACTGCCGCTGATCACAGCCACACCGGTGCCGGCCATGAGGCCCAGCAGGTTCCAGTGGTTCGTAAACGCGGCTTTCAGGTACTTCAGCACGGGAGATGACTCTCAGCTATCCAATCGGAAGGTTCGCCGTCCAGCTTAGCTCTTTCCCAGCCGCGCGATCAAGTCGCGGATGAAAAAGACGGTTTCTTGAAATTCCGGTTCTCGTTGCATCTGAGCGGCAGGGCGATCGGGGGGGGCAACCTGGACTTCCTGTACCAGCGTGCCGGGAGAGGCGCTGAGCACGTAGACGCGGTCGCCCAGGTAGACCGCTTCTTCGATCGAATGGGTCACGAAGAAGACGGTCGCTTCAGCCGATCGCCAGAGCTTGATCAGCAGATCCTGCATGCTCATTCGCGTTTCCGGATCCAACGCTCCAAACGGCTCATCCATCAGAATGATCTTCGGGCGGAGGATCAGCGTGCGGGCGATCGCAACTCGCTGTCGCATGCCGCCGGAGAGCTCGTGCGGGTACTTGTGAGCATCTTCGCTCACGTTCAATCCGACCTTGGCGATCCACTCGCGGCCGAGTTCTTCCCGCAGGCGACGAGGGACTCGACAGCACTCCAGCCCGAACGTGACGTTATCCAGGACGGTGCGGTGATCAAAACTGGTGTAGTCCTGAAAGACCATGCCGCGGTCCGCTCCCGGTCCGGCCACCGGATTGCCGAGCACCAGGACTTCGCCCTGAGTGGGAGGATGCTGCGGCTGCAGACCCGCGATCAGCCGCAAGATCGTGCTCTTCCCGCAGCCGCTTGGCCCCAGAATGCAAATGAACTCCCCCTTCTGCGGCAAGTCCTCCACGGCAAACGTAATGTCGCGAATGGCTGTGAACGCATTCGGCTGATCGACGTTGTAGATCTTAGTGACGTGGCGGAACTCCACCACATGCCGTCCGGAAGTCTCAGACAATGTCCGCACGTGGTCGAGCACTTCACCGACGCCTACCTGTGTGGCGCCGGGCTGTCCGGCACTCTGCTGCGGATTGGCGTCGTTATGAGGTTCGTTCATAGTAGCCGATTGCCCAATTGAAGGCTCGAGTGTTCCCTGTTGCCTGGACAACAAGGCGAACAACATGGATCGTCCAGCGACTCACCAGGGTCGATTCGTTGGCGGCGTGGGTCGCCGAGGCGTCCGAACCGCAGGATATCACACAAGGAATGTCCAATGACCAAGTGGAAGAATCACGTTGGCATTCCTCGGCGATTGCTCGACTCTCTCTCACGCTAGGCCTTCTCTTCCTTTTTCTTCCGCGGCCGCATTTTCGATATTCTGCGGTTTGCCGTCGGATTCCACACGGGTCCGGCGAATGTCAGGTTGATTTGGGTGACGGCGGTGAGTGGGCTGGCACCGATTCCGCCATCTGATCAAAGGGAGGCTTGGCTGGCAGCGCGCGGGTTTTCACATCATCCCAGCGGTGGATGCCCCATCGCAGGGCCATATTCAACAGGCCGCGGCCACCATACCGGTGCGGAAACAACTCCCGCTGAATCCAATACAGAAAGCGATCAATTACCAAGGCGACGATCGGAATGATGAGAATGATCAGGTAGATATGCTCGCGAGGTCCCTGACGCTGCGAGAGCAGGATCAGGTGGCCCAGTCCGCCCGCTTCCGAGCCGAATTTGACGAGTTCTGCCAGCATGATGTAGCCAAACGCCAGTCCGAACAGCACGCGTGCCGAATCGAACACGGTGGGCATCGCCAGCGGAACGAGAACCTTGATGATCGTCTGCCAGGCGTTGGCGCCAAGCGTATAGGCCGTATCCAGATATCGGGAGCTGATGTCACTGATAGCCATCGTGACATCCGCGATCACGAAGGCCACACAGGCAACGAAAATGAACATCACTTTCTGCCGCTCCCCGATCCCGAAGAAGAAGAACGTCAAGGGGATCAGAGCTGCCAGCGGGATGTTGCGGCCAAAGATGACCAGCGGCGCGAGAAAGGCACGCATCGGCGCGAAACAGCCGGCCAGCACCCCCAGTGGTATGCCGATGACGACCGCCAGCGCGAAACCGAGCGTCACACGCCGGAGCGTGACGATCATATTGCGGGTCAGCTCCCGGTCAAACCAGAGCGACTTGAACGTAGCAAACGTCTCGCTCGGGCTGGAGAGCGCGTTCGGATTGATGACACGCTCTTCTCCCGGACCGGTCGTCAGCAGCCACCAGACGCCGGAAAATACCAGGATCGCCAGTGAGGCGTAGAGCATCGTGGCCCACACCGGGATCGGCTGGCGCAGTCGCGGACCGCTCCGACCGACCACCTGGTCGCTCTGCCGCTTACCTTCCGCGGTGAATCGGGTCTCGTCCGTTGCCATGAGGAACCTGTTTGAGTGTCTGACTGCGCGAGCATTGCGCCCGTTGCACATGACCTGTTGAGCGACCGACGCCTGAGTACCCTATCTGCTCGGCCTGTTGAACGGCCCGCCGCTCAGCCATTGTCTGCGGCGGACCGTCTGCCCTACCCGGCAATCGGTTAGCCCGCTTCGGCCGGGAACACCTTGATTTCCACGCGACGATTCTTGGCGTGTTCCAGCGGGTAATTGCTGTCGGCCGGCCGCTCCCAGCCCATTCCTTCCACGTTGAACTGATTGGGATCCAGGCTGGGATACTTGTTGATCAGTGCCTCTTTGACCGAGTTCGCTCGCTTGAGTGACAGTTCTTTGACCAGGTCGGCCGGCACCCGCCCCTTCATCGAAGCGTCGGTATGCCCTTCGATGATAATCCGAGCTGTACCGAACTGCCCTGCCAACTTGGCGATTTCCTCCAGAATCAGATCGACGTTCGGGTCGTACAAATGCTCCACCTCCTTGTCACCCACCTTCTCCGTCACCTTGCGGTAGAGATCCCAGCTGTTGGGATAGAAATGGATGACCACGGTGTTGGTCAGGATCTCTTCCTCTGCTCGAATCTCCGACGTGGCTTTGGGAGTGAACTGCATCGTATATTCATCACGCTCTGACGCGTACTTCTCTTCGTCTCCCAGCTTCTTGATGATCGAAAAGTCCATCACCTGATCGAAGGGCACGGTCGTGTGGTTGATCTTACCGATTCGGCGGTAGAGATAATAAGCTTGGTTCCAGACGCGTTCAAAGTTGGTCGGGTTGTTCTGATTCAAGAAGAACTGATAGTTTTCCGCCCAATTGGTGCTGTGTGCGTCGGCAAGCATGCCCCCTGCTTCGGCGGGTGGCAGCCCATAACCTTCGCCCATCAATCTGGCTACGGTCTCCTTGGCCGCATCGCCTTTCAACGCCGCCATGGCGTCAAAGATGCCGCGCACCAGTCCTTCCACAATCTCGGGATGATCTTGAGCGAAATCGGCACGAGCAAACCATACGTCCGCAATCAGTTTGTTGGCGGTGGCGGTCGTTACCAACAGGCGATTACCCTTGACTTTTTCCAGGTTGTAGATGTCAGGAGCCCAAGAGACTGCGGCCGAGATTTCGGGCTCCGCGTTAAAGGCTGCTGCTGCTTGAAATGCCGTTTCGGTGGGCACTATTTCCACTTCCGACGGCTGGACACCACCGGAAACCAGCATGTTCAAGGCAAAGTAATGCGAGGGCGAGCTTTCCGCCAGTGTCATCTTCCTGCCGCGCAGGTCAGCCACGGTCTTGATGTTCTCCCGCACGATGATCCCGTCGCCGCCGTTGGACCAGTCGACCTGCTGGAAGATGCGCGGCATGACGCGGCTGTCGATCGGTGTACCGTCCGATTTCACGATCCGCTGCATGAACAGAGGGAGCATATCGAGGGTGCCCCAGCCGATATGGACCTGACCGTTCGCGTAGGCGTCCTGCATCTGAATCGGGTCGTCAATCAGCACCAACTCCACGCGAAAATCCTGGCCGTCAGGCGTCTTCCACACCTTGTTGGCCTTGAACCCTTCGTTGGCATAGATGATCGGCGCCCAGCCGGCCCAGACGTTGAGGGCGAACCGCACGGTGTTGTTTTCCAGCGGAGTGTAACCGGCCGTGCCCTTCACTGCCGGCAACCGAGCGCTGGGAACGAACGTGTACTCCTTGACTGTCGTCGGAAGCGACACGTTGGCGGCGTCCTCCGCCTGCGCTCCACCCGCCTGCGAGTTCTCTCCGTTGTTGTTGCCGATTCCCAGCTTCGACGGATCGATGTCCTGCCCGCCCGGTTCGACCTGCGGCGCTTTCGGAGCAATCCACTCACTGTTGTACAACGCAAATGCGATCAGCCCGATCACCACCAGACCGGCGGCGACGTAAAACGCTGGTTTCGGTTGACCTGCCATTGTTCCCACTCCCGTCTTGTGCCTGAAGTTCGAATAATCCCCGTTGGTCGATGGTCTCTGACCTTCATGCTGCCAGGACGCTGGCGGCCTCAGCCTTGGAAGCGAGTCTTGGGACGCGCCTCATAGAGCGAATGCAGTGTCTGCATGACATTATAGGCCGAGAGTTCGCAGAGCAGCTTCGTGACCAGCTCGTGCATCGTGTCGTCCAGGCGCCCTTCCACTTCCTTCATCAATGCCACGACGCGCTGTTCCTGAGCGGTGACCTCCGCCGCGTCCACTACGCCGTCGGCCATCGCGTCCACGAAGGAGCCCAGATTCTGAGCGTAATCGTCGATCAGCGTCGTCTGGGCCTGTTCGTCCAACCAGCTTTTCCGAGCCATGATATCTCCTCACTGAGTGTCGATCGAATGTAGCGCGGGCTTCAGCCCGCGGCGGGTCCTGTCACGTCGTAGCGCAGGCTTGAGCCCGCGACGGGTCCTGTCATATTGTATTGCCATAGCCGAAATCGTGGGCGAGGCCGTCACGCACTGATGTGCGTGCTACACGACCGCAGCCACCCGTTTCATTCCATGATTTCGCGGAGCGACCGCAATCGTTCCTGCAACAGGGTGCGCCCGTTGGGTTGCCGCATCCGCTCCTGCCAGTCGGGAGGCAGGAACTCACGATCGGTGCATTCCAGTACCGCCACCAGCTCCTGCATTTCTTTTTCCAGTCCCTGAGCGCTGGGGATGAAGGAATCGATCGCCTGCTGCAAGTCAGCGCCAGTGACCGTTTCTCGATTGTCCGCCAGGGCTTTGCGCTGAGCGCTCAGGATGATGCTCTCCAGGTCGGCGCCGCTGAGTTCTCGCGTGCCTGGCAGTTGGGGATCGGCGTCGGCAGCCAGCGCAATGCGGTTCTTGGCGGCCATCACGCGCAGCATGGTGGCCATCTCGGCGGCGTCATGAGGGTAGAAGAGCGGAATGTGGACTTCCGCCCGCCCCTGCCGTTTCAAGTCGATGGGGAGCAGATCGGGTCGACTGGTGAGCAGCATCCAGATGATGCGACCGCGATAGTCGGTGTTGCCCATCTGTCGCGCGATCATCGAAAACACACGGCCAGACGTGCCGGAATCTCCCTCCGCCTCGCGATTGCCCAACGCGGCGTCGGCTTCATCAATGATCACGACCACCGGGCCGAGGCTGCGCATCACATTGAGCACCTGCTCCAGGTTCCCTTCCGTTTCTCCCACGTACTTGGAGCGGAAGTTGCCCAGCGTGACGCAGGGGATCCCGATCGAACCGGCATAGCATTCGGCCAGGAACGTCTTGCCAGTCCCCACGGGGCCGCAGATCAAATAGCCCATCGGCGCAGTCTCGAGTCGTCCCTGACCAATCCACTGAGCATCCTGGCGCAGTCGCTGCTTGGCCGCTTCGTGCCCCACGACGATGTCGAGCGTGTGCTTGGGTTCGACGAAGGTGACCAGCCCCTGACACTGCCGCTCAATCATGTTCTTCTTGAGGGCCTGGAACTGGCGCAACTGCGGACCCTGCTGAGTATCCCTGGCGCGAGCCAACAACACGTTCAGGTTGACCAGGTTCAAGCCGCTCGACAGGCTGGCAATCGCCTCGATCGACAGTTCACCGGCCGCCGGTTCGGCCGACTTTGCCTGGCCTGTTTCCTTCCACGACTGCTGGATGAACACGCGTCGAGCCGGTTCCTCGGGAAGCGGTACTTCCAACGCGGCGACATGCGGATTCTGTACCAGTCGTTCGTTCAGCTCGGAGAGCTTGTTCGCGATCAGGCAGAAGGCCATGTTGACCCGCTTGATGTACGGATTCTGAGCCCAGGAGATGAACCGTACCAGACGCGACGCGTCGCCGCGCGCCATCATGTTCAACCCGCCCGACGGAGTCAGGTACTGGGCATACTCGAACAGAAACGCGATCCGCTTGCGCTGATCGGCTCGTTCCTGAATCAGGTTGCGACTGATCACCTGCTCAAGTGAATACAGTACCTGGTCCGGCTCGCGGGGCCAGGTATTGAAATTGCCCAGAATCCCCGACGTGTATTCGACCATCTCCTGCCGTCGCCGAGGATCCTCACCCGCTTCCAGTCGCAAGCCGCGTCCCAGATCGTAGGAAAACACCACGTCCCATGAGCCGAACATCTGCCGCGCCAGAAACTCGGGCAGGCTGCAGAACGCCGTTTCCTTGCGCGACTGATAGCTAATCAGGTCGTGCACGTTTCCGTGCAGCAGGAACAGGCAGACGCTTCCCGAATAGTACAGTTCCGCCAGTTCGCGAGCCCACTGAGGATACCAGTCGGGGATCTCGGCGCGGGACGCAGTAGAGACCGATAAGCTCGATTTCGATTCCTGGTTGGAAGCATCCACGATCGACATGCCACGTCTCGCGAGAGGAAGGGAAGTTCAATTCAAGGTCTCAGATCCAATCCATCGAGCGTCATACTCCTGGTGGCGCCCCGACTTCTGCGGTCACCCGGCGCAGTGCCGCCGGGGCGCTCGGGACCGCAGGGACAGCGTATCCCTGCCGGCATCGCCTCGCTCGCACTCAGTTCTCTTCCAACTCCTCGGTCACGCGAGGTCCCAACTGCTTGTTGCTCTCCGGGACCCCTGTGGTTTCAGGAGTGGCCAGTCCCAACTCGACTTCGAACTCGCGCAAGGCGTCTTCGGCCAAGGCTGATTCCATGGCCTCTTCACGCTCAATCGTCTCCAGCCCCTCACTCGAAAGGTCCGCTGCCACACGCGCTTTGGCCCGGTTCAAACCGATCTTGTCGCTGATCACCTGCTCGATCTGTCCGAAGTCGGTCGTCACGTCGAATTCGAAACTCTTGGCCAGCTCGGCCATCTCTGCTTCCGCTTTGCTCATCTTCAATTCGGCGTCGTAGCGTGCGATCTTGTCACGCACGTCGCTCAGCTTCTTACTGGCATGCTTAATCTTGCGGATGTTGTTGTCGTACGCCTTCTCGTGCATTTCCAGCTGAGACTGATTTTCTTTCAGCTGGTCCTTGGCCTTCTGTAGCTCCACGGCGAACCGGCCGGCCGTCTCCCGATCTCCTGCCTTGAGATACGCTTTGATTTTCGCCTCGAGATTATCGACGTGACGCTGGTCGGCGGCGGCCTGGCGACTGACGCGCTCGACCAACGCCCGGTATTGCTCCAGCCCCTGCCGGCCCGACTTCAGTTCTTCGACTGCCGAGTCGTATTCGTATTGCATCTGAGCGATCGGATCGGCCGACCAGAAAAAGTTTGCCAGCTTGTTGAACTGCGCTCGGAGCGCCCGCCACATTTTCCCAAAAATCATCGTCAGGTCTCACGCGTTAATAGGAAGAAGACTCGTTCGGCAGATCCCCCGCAGACGCCGCGGCGGAGCCGGACACCCGAGACGCCGCAGATCGGCTGCGACCCGTGCGCCAGACACTCGGCCACTGACGGCCGAAGCGGCTGATGAAAGCGACTGGCACAGACAGGGACCATCAGCACGCGAGCCGATCACGGTTGCCTGTAGTGTTATCCCCGGTCGGTGAGTGAGGTATCCCCACTACCGAGAGGTTCTAACCGAGGCGACCCGAGATGTCAATTCGCCGACGGCGGTAACTCCTTGTGGGACTTGACTTGTGACATCCGGAAAAAAAGCACGGCCAGGACGTGATCGGCCATCGGACAGTTCGTCTCGGGGTCTACTGGCGGCGAGAGTTCTTTTTCTATTCTTGCTGAATTACCCATTTTCACAAGAGGAGTGTTGCTCCCGCCGAAACTGTGCTTGCGGCCCGCAGTGAGCCGCGGTACCTTTCCACCCCCGCTCATGTCAGGTCACCGGTGGGCTCTGGAAGCGTAGGAATCTGCAATCGCAGGATCCCCCAGCGTTCTGGAGCAAAGAGGTGGCAGGAGGGTGTCCTGGCCTGGCAAGATCCGCTGTATGCGGGACACACCTGATCTTCACTCCCGAGTGTGGGGAGCGGCTTACCCGAGGCGGACAACTGCATCTCGCAAGACGCTGATGAGTGTCGTGTTTGGTTCGCGAAAACAGGAAACCGATACGGAAGCACGGACGATGAGCGGCACTTGGGCGACACGCTTCGGGTCAGGGCGGTCGGCGGATTCTGACATGGGAGGCCGGTTGGACGGACTTTCTCGTGATTGGAACAGATGGCCGCAGCCACAAGACTGCTCGGATGTCCGTTCGCTGAGGTCGATATCTCTGGCCTGTTGGAGCTTGCTGATCCTGACTTCCCTGCTGCTGACTCCTGCGTCAGCGGGTGATCCGGCGCCCGTTCCCACGGGGACGAAAGTGACATCAACCGCCCCTGCAGGTGGGAGCGATGTATCGAGCGATGCAATGTCCTCTGGTGGGGCCGCGACGACGGGTGTGGGCGAGGCGACGAGTAAGCCCACGATCGACTCGACGCGCTCGCGCCAGCAGGAACTGACTCAGCGCAGGCATCGTGTAGAACAGGAGCTGTCGGCCCGCAGTAATGCCGATGCGCATGGGGTTGAAGTGACCGCTCTGCGCATGGAACTCGAGTTCCTGAAGTACTACGAGTTGATCTGCGCACAGCTGCTGGAGGAGCTTGATCGGTCGACGGAGTGTCAGGAGGAGTTGAAGCAGGCTCAGAGCAATCTGCAGGAGCTGCGGTTAAGCGGGCCGGAGGAGCCTGCTCCGTATTCGGTTCTGGTTTGGGATGATCTGCAGGACCAGTTGGAGTCTCAGCACACTCGGTTGCAGACATTAGGGGTGGAGTTGGCGTCGGCAAAGGATGTGCTGCAGTCGACGCTCCAGCTGCGTGAGGAGGCTGAGGCGAAGCGGAGGCAGACGCGCGAGAAGCTGGAACGTGAACGGGACGCGAGTGCTCGGCAACGCGTTGCCCGTCAGCTCGAACTGGATCAGCTCAAGTGCCAGTTGTTTGCCGACATGACTCAGTTGCGTCGGACCGAGATTGGTAATCGAGAGCTGGAGCGTCAGATTGCGGAGACCAGTTCGACCTATCTGCAGGAGAAGATCGCGGTTGTTGCGACCAAGACGGTATTTACGGACGATCAGTTGCAGGCGATTCTGGCCGAGTTGGATCGATTCGAAGCCGACCTGCGCGGCCAGTTGCCGGTGCTTCAGTCTCGGCTGCAGGAACTGGAGGCGAAGGCCTTCGACGCTCACAAGGAACAGGCGTCCGAGTCGGTGCTCGACAAGCAGCAACAGGCGGAAAGGAAGACCGGTTGGGCGTTTTACAAGAGGAACTGCCAGCTCCAGGTGAAGATGGTACAGCAGCGACTGCGCGATGTGGTGCTGGCTCGCGTGCAATGGAACATGCGGTACACGGTCTTCAACGGTCAGGCCACGCGCGAGCAGTTGGTCAAATGGGCCGACGATTCACAGCAGTATCTGGAGCGGATGCGAGCCAGTCGAGTGGCCCTGGAAGATGAATCCAAGTCGTTGATGGTGGACCTGGGCCGCAAAGAGAAGCAGGTCCGCATCCTGCGGCAAACCAATCCTCCGGCGGCCAAGTGGGTTGAGTATCAGATTGCGGGCATGCACGAGCTGTCGCAGGCCTATGCCAACAACCTGGTGCAGATCGAGACGCTCGAGAAGATGCTGACCCGGCTCGCCGATATGCTTCAACAGGACGCCAGGCCGGAGGACGCCGCCGACTGGCTGGGATTGTTGGGCGGGCATCTGCGAGCAGCCTGGAACTTCGAAATCACGTCGGTGGACGACCGTCCGATCACGGTACGCAAGATTGTGGCGGGCATCTTCCTGATGTTCCTGGGGGTCTATTTGTCCCGGCGACTGAGCCGGCTGATCGGTCGTCGCATGTTGCCGCGCATTGGATTCGACAGCGGCGCGTCCACTGCGGTTCAATCGATCGCCTTCTACTTGCTGATCTCTTGCTTTGCCGTCGTTGCGTTGGAGTTGATCAATATCCCGATAACCGTGTTCACATTTCTCGGGGGAGCTGTGGCGATCGGTGTCGGGTTCGGGAGTCAGAACATCCTGAACAACTTTATCAGCGGTCTCATTTTGCTCGCGGAACAGCCGATTCGAGTGGGGGATCTGGTAGAGATCGGAGACATGTGCGGGAATGTGGAGAAGATCGGAGCGCGCAGCACGCGCATCAAGACCGGCTCGAACCTGGAGATCATCGTTCCTAACAGCAAGCTGCTGGAAGACAACGTAACGAACTGGACGCTCTCCGATACTCGCATGCGCACGGTCGTGCGGATCGGCGTCGCGTACGGCTCGCCGACGCTCGAAACAGCTCGGATCCTGCAATTGGCCATCTCGGAGTGCCCCCAGGTGCTGAAGGAACCGGAGCCGATCGTGTTGTTCAGCGATTTTGGCGACAACGCCCTGATGTTTGAAGTCCACTTCTGGTTGTACGTGCGCACCATGATGCAGGCACGTCGCATTGAGAGTGAGGTCCGGCACACGATCGACCGACTCATGCGCGAGGCCAGTATCACGATCGCGTTCCCGCAGCGCGACGTGCATCTGGATACGATCAAGCCGATCGAAGTCAACATTCGCAGCCTGGCTGAGGATGACCGGTTCTCCGTGCGCCGGCAGAATGCCGCTTGAACCGCGGGCGGCTGGTGGTGCTGGCGAAGTCTGATGGAGGACGAGAGAGCGGGTCGGCTGCTGCGTCGAGGGTGCGAGAGTGGGGCCGGTGCGTGACTCGCAATGAGGGCGCTCCGGTGGAAATGTGTGGTGATGGTCACGTCGAGCAATTGTGTAGCGAGGGCCTGGTGATGAACGCAAGCAAGCAGTCGCGGCGGATGCTGCAGTTGGTCGTTTCTCTGGGAGCTTGCCTGGTTCTGGCCGGTTGTGGCGCCGAGAAGGATGCTGAGATGGCACGTCCCCACCAGGATCAAGCTCAGCAAGACCACTCCGTCCCATTGTCTGAAGACGCTGGCGAGGGCGGAGCGGACGAACGCCCCGCGGGGGTCGACGAACCACCGGTCGCGCGACTCGACGCGCCGACCGCCGTACCGGTAGAGGTAGATCCCGTGGAGCCGGTGCCCGCGGTTCGTCCCGATCGGGATGCTCGCCTGAACGCCATTCGCCGGCCCACTCGCTCGACTCTGCCCAGTGATCTGGTAAGATCGTCGGCACCGCCCACTTCGGGTGCAGTCGCGCCGATCGAGGCGGGACCCCCTGCGATGCCGATGGCGGCGCCGATGGCCGACACGATGATGAACGAAGAGGCAGAGAGCGTCCCGGCTCTGCGCCGATTACCGGAAGACTCGGCAGGCTCGGCCGCTGAGGATCCTGATCTGGCTCCCTTGGCGTCAGCAGCTCAGGAGACGCATGAGCCAGCTTTCTCGGAATCAAAACCCGGGGGCGAACCAGCGACTTCGTTGGGATCGGAATCATCGCTCCCTTATCGGGAACTAACCGTTTTCTATGCGACGGATCGGCAGGCTCGTGAGGCGTCGCCCGAGTCTGGAGTGCGATGGGGCATCGGTCCACTCACACTGGCAGCGGGATTCACGCTGCTGACCATGCTGCTGGGATCTGTGGTACGCCGCCGCCTGATCGTGGGACTGGCGGTCGGTGGGGGGATCGTGACGGTGGCATTGGGCGGTTACTGGGTGTGGGAGAACCGGGACCAGTTGCAGCAAGTTGCCGACCCAGGGATTCGCTACGGCAACGAGCGTGGTGAGATGCAATACGGGACCTGCCGCGTGACGATTCCCCTCGCGCATGAAACGGGGGAGGTGGAGCGTCCGTCGATTCTTCGTCTGGAAGTGCGCGAAGATGTGGCCAGGCATGTGGTGTTGCAGTCGACGCTTCCCGCGTCGGAAGCGAAGTTCTTCGAGCAGCTTCGCCAGCGTGTAGCCGCCAGCGATGCTCGAGAAGTGTTTGTCTTCGTGCACGGGTATAATGTGACCTTCGACGGCGCCGCTCGCCGTACGGCGCAGATCGCTCATGATGTGGAGTTTGCCGGGGCGCCCATCTTCTTCAGCTGGCCGTCGCAGGGCGGATTGCTCAAGTACACGATTGACGAAAACAATGTCGAATGGGCGATACCGCACCTGCGACAGTTCCTCCTGGATGTCACCCAACACAGCGGGGCCAAGAGTGTCAATTTGATCGCGCACAGCATGGGGAGCCGAGCACTCACAGCCGCTCTGCGCGAGCTGCAGACGCAGTTGAGTCAGGAAGCGATGTTCAACCAGATCATTCTGGCGGCGCCTGACATTGATGCGGATATTTTCCGACGCGATCTGGCCCCGGCACTCGTCCGCTCGGCACGCCGCGTGACCCTCTACGCCTCGTCGAACGATCAGGCTCTGCTCGCCTCCAAACAAGTGCACGGCTATGCCCGAGCGGGTGATTCGGGAGCCGGATTGGTGGTGCTTCCCGGAATCGAAACGATTGACGTCTCCAGCCTCGACACGAGCCTCCTGGGACACTCCTACTACGGCAGCAGCGACCCGATCCTGTTGGACATCCGCCAGATGATTCAACTCGCACTACCGGCCGCGCAACGCCCCTTCCTGCTGCCGCACTCGTACGGTGAATTGACCTACTGGGTGTTCGACAAAGTCCGTACGGCCACCCGCCGCGAGCCCGGTACGACAGCCCAATAGCATGCTTGCACTCTCCCCCTCCTGCTCCTGCTCGTACTCGTGCTCCTGCTCGAAACGGATTCCCTTGTCCGCCCAGCGATCGCAATCGTCGGTCGTCATCGAGCACGAGCACCGCTAACGCTGAGCAGGAGCAGAAGCAGAAGCAGAAGCAGGAGAATAGGAGCAGGAAAAGAACTGGGCAGGTGATGGGGTCCTCTCGCGGTCGGGGCAATACCTCCTGGCTCCCGTACTCTGCGCGCGGAGGCCTTCCTTTGGCTTGGCGTTTCCCGCCAGGTCATTCAAGAGAGGACAGCCTGGCGGAACCACAAACAGATCTGACGTGAAAACCACCTCGATTTTTCTCGTCTGTCACCCGTTGACTGCTTTCTCGTTGGATTACTCTTTCATCGCTTGCGCGATTTTGATCCCGACCAGTCCTGCAACCAGCACAGCGATGTAGAACTGGCCGACAATCGCCTCGATCCAGGCCAACGTCCGGGCCAACGCTGTCGTGGGCGTCACGTCGCCGTATCCCACGGTGGCCAGGGTAATAAAGCTGAAATAATTCAAATCGCCACGGGCAGGTGCCGCGACTGCGACCTCACTGCCCGCCGGCGCCGGGAGGTGAAATGATCCTGGAAACGTCATCTCCACTGCGGAGTACAGAACACTCCAGATGATTCCCAGCAGGAGGTAGCCGACCAGCGCACCGAAGACCGCGTCCCCCGATGCCTGTTTCAGGAGAATCGCGCGGAGAATTCCGTAGAGGGCGAACGAGAAGAAGCTGGCAGCCAGGAGATGGGCTCCGACAAGGAGCAGACGGGCAGCTTGACCATCACACCCGTGGCTCGCCCAGATACTTGCGAAAGCGGCCAGGCCCAATGACAAGGCCAGCCTGCGGTATGCGCGCTGTTCGAAAACCAATACCAGGACGGCGGCGATCAGCAACGAGAAGAAGACATCGAAGGTATCTTCTTCATTGAAGAGGCTCGCCAGGAGCGGTTGCGCCGCCGCAAGTAGAAGCGACGCCACGAGGACTACGGCGAAGGGCCAGCGATGACGGAGAGGTGGAATGGCCGGGGAGGGGTCCGATTTCCTGGTCATGTTGACGATCTCTTCAGCTCACTCCGTGCGGAGCGAGTACACCGAGTTAATGCTTCCTGTTGCGTGGAAGTCGCCCGTGAGGCCGGACCGAACTGGATTCGCACGCCACCGCCGGCGAGCAGACTTCACCCCAAAACCCGGGGCGTGTGTCGCATGGGAATCTCTCCTTCAGCACGTTCGTTCCTGTTCCTGCTGCGGACCCCGATCCTGTCTACCCTCGCCGGCCATGTGGACGCTCAAGGCAGGCCTGGCGAAAGGAATCTGTTCTGTCTCGAACTGTTCCATGACCTGCAGGTTGATTCGTTCGCCGAAAGCAAGAATTTTCCCGCTAATCCCCCAAACAAACTCCCAGCGCTCTGGCCGTGCGCGCAAGGCCTCCTGTGGGCAGCACTGTCTTCAAGCGGCCGACGGCTTCCGCGATCGGGACGGCGCCCACTTGATAGCCCAGGTAGGCCACCATTTGACCGTAGCTGCCGGAGGCAATCAATTCGACGGCTTCTGCACCGAAGATCGAGCAGAGTGCCCGGTCGAAGTTGGTTGGGCTGCCACCCCGCTGCAAGTGGCCGAGCACGCAAACGCGCGCCTCCTTGCCGGTGCGCGCCTCGATTTCCTTGGACACCATTTCGCCAATACCACCCAGCCGGGCTTCACGGTTGGCCACCTGGTCGCCTGCCGTGACAAACTCACCACCTTTTTCCCGGGCGCCTTCCGCGACGATGATCAGAGTGAAGTGCTTGTCCGCCTGTTCACGCTCCCGGATTTTTGCACAGATACTGTCGTACGTGAAGGGGATTTCTGGAATCAGGATCACATCCGCGCCTCCGGCCACTCCGGCGTACAGCGCGATCCAACCTGCATAGCGTCCCATGACTTCCAGCACCATCACCCGATTGTGGCTCTCGGCCGTGGTGTGAAGTCGATCCAAGGCGTCCGTTGCGCAGGCTACTGCCGAATCGAACCCGAAGGTCATTACGGTTCCCTCCAGGTCGTTGTCGATCGTCTTGGGGACTCCCACCAGGGGAACGCCCCCCTCAAACAACTGCTGACCGATACTCAACGATCCATCGCCGCCGATGCTGACCAACCCGCAGATGTTCAGCTTCTTTAGGCCCGCCTGCACGCCGTCGATCAACTCCTGGGGCAGTTGCCGCGTCTCGCCGTGGCCGACTTTGGCCGAAAAGCGGCCGCGATTGGCGGTGCCCAGGATGGTGCCGCCACGGGTCAGCAGCGAGCCGAGTTGCTGGTAGTCCAGTTGGACGTAGCGTTGCGGCTCCAGAATACCCTCATAGCCTCCCAGAAAACCGATCGTCTCCCAATCGCGTTTTGCAGCGGCCTTGGCCACAGCGCGAATCACCGCGTTGAGCCCGGGACAATCGCCGCCGCCGGTCACAATGCCAATACGTTCGTTCACGATCTTCCTCCTCCTCGGATTGCAGTCTTTCGGGTCCCTCGGTGGCAACCTTCTGTCAGTACTTCTCCGGCACGAACCGTCTGCCTGCGAGAGTGGCCTGATCGTCATATTTCCCCTTGTTCGACCGTTTGGGCAACTTCACTTTCTCCCGCGGCACTTCGTCATAGGGAATCAGGGTCAGCAAGTGCGAGATGCAGTTCAGACGCGCCCGTTTCTTGTCGTTCGAACGTACGACGTACCACGGAGCGTGGTCTGTGTCGGTCGCTTCCAACATCGCATCGCGGGCCTGCGAATAGTCGTACCAGCGGGTCCACGATTCGACGTCCATCGGACTGAGTTTCCATTGACGCAAGGGGTCCTCGATGCGCGCCTCAAACCGCCGTTCCTGCTCCTGCTTGCCGACCTCGAGCCAGAACTTGACGAGCAGAATCCCGCCGCTGACGATGTACTTCTCAAAGGACGGACAGTCGCGAAGAAATCGCTGGTACTGCTCGTCCGTGCAGAAGCCCATCACCCGTTCGACACCGGCTCGGTTGTACCAACTGCGATCGAAGATCACGATTTCCCCGGCGGCAGGAAAGTGTTGCATGTACCGTTGCACGTACACCTGGGTCTTCTCCCGGTCGGAGGGGGCCGGCAGCGCGACCAGGCGAAATACACGCGGGCTGACTCGTTCGGTGATCGCCTTAATGGTGCCGCCTTTTCCGGCCGCGTCGCGGCCCTCGAAGATGATGATCGCGCGCAGTCCCTGGTGCTTCACCCACTCCTGCAAGCGGCAGAGCTCCGTCTGCAGCGTGCGCAGTTCCTTGTCGTACTCCTTGCGTTTCAGTCTCCGTTCGGTGTCCTTGTTTTCTTTTTTGTTCACTTCTGTTGCCTTTCATTACCTGGAGTCCGGAGTGATATTCCAAATCTGCCGGCAATAGTCGCGGATCGAGCGGTCGGACGAAAACTTGCCCATGCGCGCCGCGTTAACGCTGGACGTGCTCTTCCCAGCCTCCCCATCGCGCTCGCGTTTGCCCACCCCGCCGGGATGCGATGCGGTGGTTGGCTGCCGGGTTGTCGGGAGCCGGGTTGTCGGGAGCCGGGCCCGGCGATTGAAGTTCGCCGTGCGTGCCAGTGCCGCGTAAGGTCACGCCCGTTCGGTCTCGTGTGCGATCTGACGATCGGCAGCTTGTTGCTCGGCCAACGCCTCGATCTCGCGCTTGTACTTCTCGTATTCCGGCGATTCCGGCGAGGCGTAATTCCAGTTCTTGTAGAGTCCGATTACTTGGGTGAAGAACTCGCGGGCTTCGTCGCGATGCTGGAATCCGTAGTCGCGGTCGATCAGACACTTGATCAGCCGCAGGCTCTCCAGTTGCCGCTCGCGAGGCATGCAGGCGTCCACCTCATCGAAAGCGTCTTGTTGCAGGTAGGCCATATCCAGCAGCACCGACTTCTGCCAGGTTACGTAATCCTCGAGCGTGACGCCTTCTTCGCCGGTGACCTGCATCATCTGGTTGATGGAGTCCCCTTGCCGCAGGAGGGCGTGGAGTCCCTTCACGTCGCGAGTCCAGTTCGCATCCAGGTGCGTGCTGAGCCAGGGGGCGAGTTGGTCCAGGTAGCGCGACCACGATAAGAGCGGATCAATCGCCGGGTAAAAACGCTTGTAGGCACGATCGTAGGAGAGTCCGAGAAACGTCTTGACGGTCCCGAGGGTCGACTGGGTGACCGGTTCCTCGAAATTGCCCCCCGCCGGTGACACCGTGCCGATCATGGTCAAGCTGCCATGCGAGCCATCAGGGCAGCGGATGACACCGGCCCGCTCGTAGACGCTCTTGATCGACGAATCGAGGTAGGCCGGGAAGGCCTCTTCGCCCGGGATCTCTTCCATGCGCCCGGACGTCTCGCGCATTGCCTGTGCCCAACGCGAGGTGGAATCGGCGATCAGCAGCACGTTCAATCCCATCTGGCGATAGTATTCGGCCAGTGTCACCCCCATGTAGATCGAGGCCTCGCGGGCAGCCACCGGCATGGACGAGGTATTACAGATGATAATCGTGCGGTCCATCAGCGTGCCGCCGGTGCGAGGGTCCTTTGTCTCAGGGTACAACGCAATTGTCTCGACCACCTCGCCAGCCCGTTCACCGCAGGCCACGACGACGACAATGTCCACGGTCGAGTAGCGGGCAATCGTGCTTTGCAGCACGGTCTTCCCGGCGCCGAACGGTCCCGGGATACAACCGGTTCCGCCGCAGGCGATGGGAAAGAACGTATCGATGATACGTGTCCCGGTGGTCAGCGGCTCCTCGATATAGGTCCGTTCCGCAAACCGGCGGCGGAGGAGCGGTGCGGGGATCGGGCGGCGGACCGGCCACCGCTGAACCATCGTGATTTCTCGCTCGTCGCCATCGCTCCCAAGGCGGGCCACCGGATCCTTCAGCGTCAGCTCTCCCGCGCCGATCCACGTGACTGTCACCGGTGCGGGTTCGCCGAACGGTACGAGGATCTTGTGCGTGAACGGTCCTTCGGGAACCGTGCCCAGCACGCCGCCGGGAGCGACCTGGTCACCCACGGAGACCTGTGGCGTGAATTTCCATTTGCGGTTCAGATCAAGCGGCGGCACCGCCACACCCCGCGGCAGGAAGAAGCCGCATTGCTTCGCCAACTCGGCCAGCGGATTCTGCAAGCCGTCGAAGACCTTTCCCAGGAGGCCGGGTCCGAGGGTCGCGGAAAGCATCTCGTCCGTCATTTCGACCCGGTCGCCCACACGCACGCCGTTGGTATCCTCGAACACTTGCATGTCGGCAGTGCGTCCGCGGATCCGCAGTACCTCGGCCTTCAGTCGCTCGTCACCGACGCAGACGTAGCCGACCTCGTTCTTCTTGATTGCCGTCTCCTCGTCCACCTGGATGAGCACCAGGCTCTCTCGCACTTGGACGACAGTGGCCGATTTATCCACACGGGCACTAGTTGTGTTAGACATGAGTCACCTTGTCGATCAATTCCTGAAATCGGACTTTCCCCAGCTGGGCGTCGCACACCAGCCACGCTTGGAGAATGTCCCACTGGAAAACATAAGAGAATACCGCCTGGAAACCGAACATGTTCTGCTCGGCACACCGGCCGAGCCAGCGCCATGCGACGTCCATTAATAGCCGCTCCAAACCGCGTGCATCGCCAGCCTCCAACAGGTCGCTCGCCTGCGGCAGCCAGGAAAACAAGGGGGCCAATTGGAAATGCGGTTCGTTCCAATGGGCCCGCACGAATCGCATCCAGGAACCGGTGCCCCAGGTGCTGCGGTCGTCCGGCAAGTCGTTGCCCTGCTGCTTTCTGCGCAAAGCCGCGAGGAGCGTCTGCTGGTCCATGCGGAAGGCGAGATAGTCGCGTAGCGTCGGTTCCAGCGGCGATGCGGCCATCGCGGCATAGCCGGCGACAAACGCCGCGTCACTCGTGGCGAGCACGTGCTCCGGGCGCCAACCCACTAAGCCCCATGCTCGTGTCAATTGATCCCGGTGTGCTGGTGCGAGCAACTGCAGTCGCTGCGTCAGTCGCAAAGCGGTAATGGGCACTCGATCGGCGCGCTCGAAGTGGGGCAACCATGGCAGGCTCGCGATCAGGTCGTAGTACATGTTCCCATCTCCCTCGCGCCGTACGGCAGCTTTTTCAGGCCGCCCCGACAGGGCCGCATTGCTTCCCGCCCCTGCTTCCCGACCCACGGCGCCATGCCTGCACAATACTCACTCCGCCCCTTCCAGGATGGCCTTGAACCGGGGGAGCATCCGCTGGGCAATCATCCGCGAGACGGCCCGGTCCGACAGGTCGATCTCTAACTTGTCCTTGACCAGTTGCACACGGGCTCCCCCCTGGATCTCCTTGTCCGACACCAGTTCCAGTCCCTCTCGCAGCATGTCGCTGGCCAGTCCCAGGATGGCGAGTTTTCCTTCTTCCTTGAGCACGGGACCGTCAGTTCCTTCCAGCAGCGCGCTGGAGATCCGGACGTGGACTTCCTTGTCTTTGACAAATTCTTCCGCGGCATGACCCGCCAGGACGAGCACGATGTCCCGGACCAGTTCCTTGTCGCGAGTGGCCGAGACGACCAGACGCTTGACAAACTCCTCAAAGCGGGCCGTCACGCGAGCCTTGAGTTCGAGCACCGCATCCCGTGCGGCGAGTTGCAGTGCGTCGAGGGACGCCGCTTTGTGCGCTTCGATCTCTCCGCGAGCCTTCTCCAGCGCGGCTTCGGCTTCTGCCTTGGCTTGGCCGACGATCTCGGCCGCCTGTTTTCGGGCGTCGCGCAGCCGGCGATCCACCTCCTCCTGGGCTGACTGCACGCCCTGGTCACGTATCCGTTCAATCAATTCCTGCACGCCCGAAGGCGCCTTGGTGATTTCTGCCATCGTTGCACCTTGAAGCGGTTTGAGTTATGCCGGTAGCCGGCCGGCCAAAACCAGCGCGAAGACGAAGGCGAAGACCGCGAACCCCTCGATCAGCGCTGCCGGGGCCAGCGAAATGCCGAACACTTCCGGCTTGCTCTTGGAGACATTGATCGCAGCGGCGCAAGCGCTCCCCTGGGCCAACGCGCTGTACATCAGCGCCAACCCGGCAAGTATGCCCAGTCCGAAAATGCCGGGCGAGTTCGTCGCCGTCACGGCCGGGAGCGTCATGGTCACCACAATGCCATAAATCGTCTGAGACGAAGGCATGGCCGCCACTCCGACGAACCGGCCGAATCCACGCTCGACCTCCAGCATGGCTCCGCACGCCGCCGTGCCGCCACGCAGACAGCCCAGCATGCTGCCGATGGCCCCCAAAGCTAACGGGGCGTACAGTCCGATCCAACCCAACGTGATCATCGTCAATTCCATAGGGAACCTTCCTTTCGCCGAAAGTGCGTGAAGCGCCGACCTTCCTCTTTCAGCCCCCAGTTGAAGAACTCGATGACATTCAACCGCAGACCGTGAATGACGCCGCTGGAGATCGCCAGCAACAAATTCAAGGCGTGCCCAAATAGCAGCACCAGCAGAGCCAGCAAGAGGCCGACGCGTGGCACACCCGTGCGGATCCCGTCTGCCATATCGTTGAACGCCGTGGCCAATGAAGCCGAAGCCAAACCCAAAGCAAACAGCCGCAGGTAGCTCAAGATGTCGCCAAACGCGGCGGAGACTTTGGTCAACCCAAGCATCCCTTGCACGAGGCGCTTCAACGGTTTCTCATCCGCCGCAGTGAATCCGACGACCAGTAACAGACCAACGCCCATGGCAACGCCGCCGATCAGCTTGAGCATGGCCACAGCCGAGACGGCTGCTCCCGCCGCGAAGACAAGCCCGCCGCCAACCGCCAAAGCCCATCCGATCGACGCCAATCCGTCGCGCCAGTCGGCATGCCGCCGGGCATCCATCACGTTCGCCAGCAGTACGTGGATGCCCCCGACCAGGACGGACACTCCCATCATGAGGTTCGAGTTGCTCATATCCAGCCAGTGGAGCCGACCCAACAGCGAGCCGGGGGGCGGCGTAACGCCGAAGTAACTCCCCACCAGAACACCGTAGCCGAGTGACAACAGGACGATGAGCGACAGCATCGGACGGAACCGCTGTCCCGCCTCGGAGCGGCCAAGCCGCCGCCAACCGGCCAGCAATCCCAATCCCAGCAGCGCCGCATAGCCGGCGTCGGCCACAATCATGGCGAAAAAGACCGCGAACGAGACCAAGACGATTCCCGACGGGTCCCAACTCCAGTACCCCGGCGTCATGTAGAAGTTCACCAGGTCCTCGCCTGCTTCCATGCGCGGCGAGTTGCGCGTCAATGTGGGCGGGTTCTCACCGGGCGCGGGAGGCCGGCTGTCAAACACGAACCCGTTCTTATCCGCGTACTGCGCCAACTCCACTACATGCTCCTGCGGTACCCATGCCTGCAAGGCAAACAGCGGGTCGCAATCGCACGTCTGCCCGGAGGCAGCGTCACGCGCGGCGGCATCCTCGAGGCGTGCCAGATCGCGCGCGAAAAGCAGACACCAGCGCGTCAGGTACGCCCGTTCTGCTTGCGCGTCTTCGAGCGCCAGTTCCACTTCGTCCAGACGCTCCGCCAAGTCGCCGGGCGACCGCGCACCAAGGTGAACACGCGGCACTGGCATGCCAAGAGGTTCCGACTTGTCGACGACCACCAGGTAACAGAAGCGGTGATCCCGATGGACTGTCTCCCACGCCACCCCACTTGCCTCGACGTGGGCCATTTCCTTGTGAGGCACCACGTAGAACCATAACCGCCAATCGGCGAACTCGTGCGGAGCGGGAAAGCAGAAATCCCCCCACGGCTTGGCATCCGCCAGACGCTGCACCAGCGCGTCTCGTTCCGCTTCGAGCGACTCGATGCGGTGGTGCAGATCAAGCGACTGCTGCTGGACGTCGGCAGCGTCGAATCGCGTGTCATCGGTCATCTGCCGGCGTCGTTGCGGGCAGGCCAGGAGGAATTTCAGTGCCTCACGAGCCTGCCTCGACGGACCGCCGTTGGCCGATTCTTTCGCGCCGCTGCAGAGCGGAATCAGCTCCAGACAACCTCGCTCATGTAAGTCGTCCAACAGGCGATCCTTCTCGGCCGTGAGCCCGGCGAAAGTCACGCGTTGCAGGGGAACGATGCTCATGTGAATTCCTCCTCGGCACCCCACTGCCCGGCCTGCTGCTGCTTGACCTTGGCGAGCTTCGAGGTAACGACGGCGGCCCGTTCGGCATCGCCCAGGTAGATGCGTATCCGCTGGATGTTCTTCTGGGCTGTCGGGATCAGGATCTTCTCGAAGAGGTTCACCCGCTGGGTGATCCGCCGCACAGCCTGGTCGAGTGTCTGCACGCGCTGGCCGGCGACACGCACACGGACACGTGCTTCGGCGGCATCCTTCCATCGCCGGACCAGAATGTCCACCCAGGCCGGCGTGGCCAGTCGCGAGTAGTCGGCCACCACGAACTCCACGTGCTCCAGGATCGGTAGTCGAGTGCCGACCACGTTCTGCTGGCCGACGCGATAGCCTCTCATTTCGACCAGGCCGCTCAGGTCGAGACTCCCATCGGCGAGCATCGGCAGTTCTTGGCCGATCCGCGCTTCCAGCGTCTCGGCGGCTGACAGTGCGGCCTGGTGCTCGGCCCGCGCCTTCTGCGCCTCAACGGTCAGCTGGCGGCGTTTGAGGTCCAGCGACGGCAGCAGTCGCTTGTACAGCTTCAGTTGCTGCTGCTGATGCTGGAGCGAGTTCTTGCTAAGCCGAAGTTTTGGCATGGCGGCATGGCCTTCTCAGTCGTGCGTCGGAAAGTACTTCGCGACCAGGTTCTGTTTCATCAACAGCTCGCCCGGTTCGAAGCATTCAGCCAGAGTCTTCCAGCACAGGTCCAGCGCCTCCATCACTCCCATCGAGACGCCGATGTCCATGAACCGTTCGCGAAAGAGAGACCCGAACTTCAACAGCTTGTCGTCAAAAGGCGAGAGCTCAAAAGCCATCGCCTGCTTCCGCTGGGCTTCCATCGCTTCGGAGTAGAAGCGAATCATGGTGTTCATGATCTGTGAGTGGTCTTCGCGTGTCGCTTTGCCCACCACATGCTGCTTCAGCCGCGACAGCGAGCCGAAGGGGTCAATGACGCCACCGTGCAGGTAGAACTGCCCCTCCGTGATGTAGCCCGTATTGTCAGGAACGGGATGCGTGACGTCGTCGCCGGGCATCGTGGTGACGGTGAGGATGGTGAGCGAGCCGGCACCCTTGAAATCGCAAGCCTTCTCGTAACGTTGGGCGAGCTGCGTGTACAGGTCGCCCATGTAGCCGCGCACGGCCGGGATGCGTTCCTGGGCGACGCCGATCTCTTTCATCGCGTCGGCATACGCCGTCATGTCGGTCAGCAACACGAGAACCCGCTTGTGTTCCTCCACCGCGAATTTCTCCGCGACCGCCAGGGCCATATCCGGGACGAGCAACCGCTCAACCAGCGGATCGGACGCCTGGTTGACAAACATCACGGTCCGGGAGAACACCCCGTGCTCTTCGAAGGCCGTGCGGAAGAAGTGGTAATCGTCGAAGATCAACCCCAAGCCGCCGAAGACCAGCACGTCGGCATCGGCCTGGAATCCGATCCGAGCCAAGAGTTCGTTATGCGGCTCCCCGGCCACCGAAAAGACCGGAATCTTCTGGCTTTCCACCAGGCAGTTGAACAAGTCGATCATGGGCACGCGCGTCTCGATCATTTTCGTCGGCATGACCCGCATCACCGGATTCACCGTGGGGCCGCCGACCGGTACACGCGGGTCGGCCGACAGGTCCGGCCCTCCGTCCATCGGCTCGCCTGAACCGCGGAAGATCCGCCCCAGAATGTTCGGTGAGTAGACGACGTCGAGCGGGCGCCCCAGAAATTGGATCGCAGCGTCCGTCGACAAACCCTTGCCGCCGGCAAACACCTGCAGGCTGACGAGATTCCGGTCCAATCCGATCACCCTGGCCAAAGACGTTTCGCCATCGGTGTTTTCCACCTCCGCCATGTCGCCCAGGGCAACTCCGGAAGCAATGACGCGGATCACGTCGCCCACGATTTCCTGCACGCGGGTGTGACGAACCAACTGCTGTACTGCGTCAATCATGGCTCAGTTCCTGGGGAGGACGTTCCTGGGGAGGACGGCGCTGGGATGCGGTAGAACAGGGTGTAGAGGGTGGGGACCATGACCATCGTCAGGACCGTCCCGGTGACGAGCCCGAACATGATCGTCGCCGCCATGGCGATCCAGAACACATCCTGGAGCATGGGTATCACGCCGAGCACGGTGGTCCCGGCCGCGTTGACCACCGGGTTCAAGCGGGCCACGGCCGCCTCGACCACTGAGTTGTACGGAGTGAGTCCACGCGACAGGTTCGCATTCACCTCATCCAACAACACCACGGCGTTCTTGATCATCATTCCGGACAGACTCATCGCTCCCAGCAGGGCGATGAACCCGAATGGTATCTGAGTCACCAGCAGCCCAGGAGTGATGCCGATCATGACAAAGGGGATCACCAGGATGCAGATCAACATTGGCCGGAACCCGTTGAACAAGGCGACCAGGATGAACAGCATGATCACCACGGCCGGCACGATGCCCGGAATAAGTCCCTCCTCGGACTGTTTGCCGCTCCAGTACTCACCATCCCAGTCGAGGCGGTAGCCCGGCGGCAACTCGATCGACTCGAATTTCTCCAGGATGGCGTCGCGTAAGGTGGGAGCGGTGACACCGTTAGGCGAGCACTGCACGGTGATCGCCCGCCTGCGGTCCCACCGCCAGATGAGAGGATCTTCCCACGGGATTTCGATTCCATCGATGACCTGCGAGACGGGCACCGCGTGCGTCGACAGTTTAGGGGTGATCTGGAGTTGATCGAGCGACGTGGCGGCGCGGGCTCGTTCCGGTTCGACGCTGCGCGCCACAATCGGGATCAGATCGTCTGCCTGCCGATATTGGCCCACGACCACTCCGTCCGAAGCACGCCGCATCACCCGGGCCATGTCATCACGCGAGACGCCGGCCCAGCGCGCCCGCTCGTCATTGAACAAGGGAACCAGGGCTTGCACGGGTTGACGCCAGTTCGTACGGACCTCTTTGGCCTCGGGCGTTTCCCGCAGGATCTTCGCCCCCGCTTCCGCCAGACGACGCAAGGTCTGCGGATCGGCGTCGGCGGGACCGCTGAATCGGGCTTCGATTCTCCAGTCGTCAAACGCCCCCACCGCATACTTGCGGACGCGGACCATCGCTTCCGGGCAGTTTTCCCGCGCCCAGGAGTCCACTGCGGCTACCAGCTCATCGACGCCGTCGAGCGTGTGCGTATTGGCGATGATCTGGGCGTAGGAGGTGTACGGGTCTTCCGCGCTGACCGGCAGATAGAAACGCGGCGGCCCTTGGCCCATGAAGGCGCTGACCGACAGGGTTGCCGAGTGCTCCCGAAGGAACTGCTCGATCCGTTGCAGGCCGGCACTGGTTTCCTGGATCCGCGTCCCCTCCGGGGCCCAGTAGTCGATCATCACCTGCCGCCGACTGGAGTCCGGAAAATACAGCTTCGGTACGAAGCCAAAGGCGGCGATCGACAGTACCAGGAGCGCAACCATGCTACCCAGGAACAGAATGCGGTGTCGAATCATGGTTGACAGCAACCTGCGAAACCGTTGGTAAAACGCGCTCTGGTACGGTTCAGAAACAGCTTGGCCGGATTTCGGAGTGGGCAGCATGGCCATGCACAACAACGGTGCGACCGTCTGGCAGAAGACCCAGCTCAAGAGGAGCGAAATGGCGACTACTGTGAACAAACCTCCTGCGTATTCGCCCGTGTCGTAGCTGGAGGCAAAAATTGGGTAGAACGCCATGCACGCCACGACCGTCGCGCCCAGCAGCGGCCAGGCGGGTCCGCTCGCCGCTTCGATCGCTGACTGCTTCCGGTCCAGACCCTGCGCAATGCGGACCATGATGCCGTCGGTTACCACGATCGCATTGTCGACCATCATCCCCATGGCAATGATCATCGCGCCCAGCGAGATCCGATGCAGATCGATGCCCGCGATGGCCATCACGATGAACGTGCCGAGGATCGGAAACACGAGTCCGCTGATTCCGATGATGATCCCGGCTCGGATCCCCATCGTGATGGCCAGCAACGCCAGGACAATTGCCACCGCTTCGATCAAGCTGATCATGAAGGCCCGGATCGATTCAGCAACCTGGTCCGACTGCCAAGAGATCCGCTCGACATCGATGCCCACAGGCAGTTCCGCGACCAGTTCCGCAAGCCGCTGGTCGATCCGCTGTCCGACCTGGACGACGTTCTCTCCGGCGCTGGGAGCCAGGGCCATCGCGATGGCTTGCCGGCCGTTGTGCCGCAGCAGTTGCGCGGGTGGGTCAATGTACCCGAACGAGACCTTCGCGAAATCACGGATGCGAACGAGCTCGTTGCGCCCCGCGACGACGCTGGTGATCGCCAGGTCGCCGATCTCTTCGGGCGACTGGAACTCGCCGGTCGGAGCGACGCGCAGGCGCTGGGTCTGGTAGTCCACGTGGCCTGCGTCAACCACCAGGTTCTGCTGCTGCAGCGTCTGGATGATCTGCGCCGGCGTGAGGTTCAACTGGGTGAGTTGAGGGGTGGAGACATCCAGAAAGATCCGTTTCTCCTGGACTCCCCACAGATTGACTCGTGCCACGCCCGGTACGATGCTCAACTCCTTCCGCATCTCTTTCACATAGCGTTCCAACTCGGCGTAGGTGAAGCCGTCGCTGCTGATGGCCAGGAGAAATCCGAACACATAGCCGAAGTCGTCGCCGACCACCGGCTTTCCCGCTCCGGGCGGAAGTGTGGGCTCGATGTCGGCCAGCTTTTTGCGGAGCACATCCCACACCTGCGGCAGTCGATCGGACCAGTACTGGCTCTTGATGTCGACCTTGATAATCGACAGTCCCGGCCGCGAGTTGGAATAGACGTTCTTCAGCTCGACCATCTCCTGCAGCTTGGTTTCGATCCGGTCCGTGACCTCCAACTCGACTTCCTCGGCGCTGGCTCCCGGGTAGGCTACGGTGATCGCCGCCGTCTTCACTGAGAATTCGGGGTCCTCCAATTGGCCGAGTTGCACATAGCTGAATACTCCGCCGGCCACGATCAACAGAATGCCGAAGTAGGTGATCGCTCGCTTCTCAATCGCAACAGCTGCCAGGTTCATTGCGTCACCGGCTCCCTTCCTGGAGGAGCTTCACGGCCTGTCCCTCGTGAAGCAGGTTCACTCCGGCTGTGACGACCCACTCGCCGCGTGCCAGCCCTTCCAGGACGGCAATGCCTACGGGAGTCAACTCGCCGGTCGTCACCTGCCGCTGCGAGATCTTCTGGCTGCCTTCCTCGACCACCCAGACGTAGCTTGGACCGCCGGCTTGGTCGGTGAAAATCGCGCTTGGTGGCACGACCATGTTCGGGGCTGTGGCGTCGCCGTTTTCGACGGGCTCGTTGCGCACCGACGCCGCCATGCCCGGTAGGATCTGCACGTCCTCCGGTTGCTCAATCTGGACAGTGACCGGATAGGTGCGCGTGGTTTGCGAGGCTTCGCTGCCGATCTTGGTGACCTGTCCCACGAAGTCGCGATCGGGGAAGGCGTCGAAGCGGCAAGCGACCTTCTTCACTTGGGGAATGAGTGAAATCAGGCTCTCCGGAATCTGGACGGTCACTTCAATCTTGGTGATATCCACCAGTCGGATAATTGGCTCTTTGGCCTGCACCGTCTGAAAGTTGTCCACGTATCGGGCTGCTACCTGGCCGTCAAAGGGCGCCTTCAACATGGTGTAATCCAACTGGTTCTGGGCGTTCGTGACCGCAGCTTCCAGGGCCTTAATTTCCGCACGCTTCGCGTCCAGGTCCTCCGGCCTCGCCCCTTTCACGCCCATGTTCAACTCCTCCTGAGCCGCCCTGATCTCCTCCTGCGTGCGGTTGCGACGTGCCAGGCTGATGTCATAGTCTGATTGGCTGACCGCGCCTTGCGGGAGCAGTTTTTCATATCGCTCGAATTCGGCCACTGCTTGTTGATAGGAGGCCTCCGCCTGCGCCAGGTTGGCTTTGAGCTGCTCAATCTCTTCGGGTCTGGCGCCGCGTTCCATGGCCAGGAGATTCGCCTGTTCGCGCCCCAGGTTGCCTTGGGCGCTGTCCAACGCGGTCTGATAATCCCGTGGATCGACCGACGCAATCACATCCCCCTTCTTCACCTCGGTTCCCACGTCAACCGGCAAGGAAACGAGCGGTCCTGCGACGCGAAACGAAAGCTCCACATCGTCGACCGCCTCGGCTCGCCCAGGGAATTGTCGCCCTGAGATGGCCTTCAGATCTCCGACCTTGATGGCACGAACGGGTCGGACAACTTCCGGTGCAGGACTCGACTGCCCACATCCCGAACCCATCAGGGTGGCAAGAAGGCAGACATACACGCTGCACACGTTCACTCTGATCATGACCCATGCTCCCTTTCATGCCCCTGGCTTTGATCCGGCTTCACACCGGGACTTGCAGCGGTGAACTCCACCCGTCATGAATCGACAAAGGGGAATCTCTCTTCTGCCTGTTGCTGTGCCTGGTCGCCTGGTTCGCGGCCGACCGGGCAGCCCCCGATTCGTGCCGACTCTGACGTTCTATTGCTGTCCGGCCGGTTCTTCCAACCGGACCATGAGCCACTGCTGGGTCTGTCCATCGGCGAAATGGACCAGTGCCGACGCCGTGTCCTCCGTCAGATTGTTGATGCCCGTTTCCATGATCGGACGTGTCTTGCCAGCCACCGTCCAGGCGCAGCGTTGGGAGGCTTTGTCTGCCATGCCTTCGATCGTTTGCGTGCTGTCAGTAGCCGTGTTGTGCAGTGTGCCGCTGATCACCCCCTCTTTGCTGATCGCCAACTGCAAGAACAAACTGGGGTCCGGCCCCGATGCCTGACCATCCTGAGTCAGAGCGAACACGCCCAAGGGAAGCCACTCGGCCTGCGCAGGATCGACCTCCGGAGCGCTGGTGGCGATCGTCTCGGCCTGCTGCGAGTACTCTTCAGGCGTGGCCACGACCTGATCGCCGTAGTAAACCGAATCGCCCTCGTAGTACAGATTCTCTCCGTACCCGTAGTACGTGGGCTCACTCCAGCCATAGCCGACCCAACCGGTGATCGCTCCCCAGGTGGCCCAACGATAGGGGCGGTTGATGCGCCACGTCGCCCATCCCGGATGGTCCGACCAGAAGTCGAGTCGTGGGTGGTTATCCTCGACCTGACTGCGGACTTCATCGCGACGCTGTTGTCGATTGTCCTGCCATTGCTGGCGGTTTTCGACGCGGTCCGGACGATTTGCCGCTCGGTCGCCGCGCTGTTGCGTACGATTATCGACCCGATCAGCGCGGTTTCCCGCCACGTCACCCCGATTGCCGGCCCCTCCCGCCGCCACTCGATCGCCCG
>JBGSHS010000449.1:0-7539 GCA_041752115.1 Pirellulaceae bacterium
GGAGCTCGCGGGGGTCGGAGTGGGGTGAGCGGGCAGCGCGGTAGCTCACCATCTGATGCACCGCACCAACGGAGCTCGCGGGGGTCGGGGACGGAAGGGGACGGGCGACGCGGTAGCTCGCCATCTGATGCACCGCACGAGCGGAGCTCGCGGGGGTCGGGAGAGAGGAGGGGGCGAGCGGAGACGCACTGAAGTGCGTGCTACGTGCGTGCTACGGCGACGGATTGGCTTCGGCTTGCGGCGCGGCTTGCTCGACGGCCGCGTCCTGCGCCACGTCTTGCGTTGCCGTCTTCGTCGATTGAGCCGGTTTGCCTTGCTCAACCTCACGCTGCAAATCGACGAGCAGGTCCGGATCGAGGTATTTGTGCAACAGGATCCGGATGCCGCTGAGCATGTGATCGATCCGCTGCTGCTCGCGCTCATTCGACGAAGCCAGACCAGCTCGCTGCCGGCTGGTCAACATCAATTCGAGATCGTCTCGGGTCTGGAACAGTTTGATTTCTTCCAGCAGCTGGCGGGCTTCGTCGATTTTTCCCTGTTCGAGTCGGCGGCGGATGCGTGCGGCGAGGATCTCTCGTCGCGCAACCAGGTCCATCACAGTGCTCTCCATCCCCTTAACAAACGCCTCGGTTTCCAGACGTTTGTCATCGCTGGGGATTTCGACCGTTTCGCGCGGCAGGTAGCCTGGCACGACGGGCAGCCGTGCGATCAGGTGTGTTCCGTTCTTGACATAGATGAGTCGCAGCAACGAATCCTCTCGCGGGACCTCGATCATGCCCCGCCAATCGGTCAGCCCGAGACGGACGGCGGCATTCTCCTCTTCCGAGTCCTTGGGGAGCGGTTTCTTGGCAAAGATCTCGTAACCTTCCAACGGCTTGGCGGCTTCACCTTTCGCCACCAGGCGGAGCGTTGTGCGATTGCCCTGCGGGCGGACCAGCAGCGCCATCTTCTCGACGCTCGCACTGCTGCGTCCTTCCAACGGATTACGCATCGCCGACCGGACTTCGCATTGTAACAGGTAGTCTTCCTGTTGCTGGACGGTGAGGTACGTCCAATCGATCTCTTGAATTCCACCTGGCTTCGGATCGCCAAGCCGATCGTTGCGCCGAATGACCGGACGCAGTACATCGCCGATGCCAACGCGAGAGACGCAGTGCTCGTGTTGCACCAACCCACCCGCTCGCACACGCACGGTCGCCTGAATTCCTCGCGATTGCTCGACCCGCACCAGCGGACAGAATGCTCTGGCCATGGCCGCCGCACAGTCACGGGCCAGGCGAGTTCGCTGCAGTGTGCGGGCGTGGACCACTTGGCTGAGCGAGCGTGCCTGACAATCCAGCTCGCGGCTGGCGAGCACAAAATCACCTTGCTCTTCACGCACGGTCAACAGAATCAGCTTGTCCATCGAGAACACCTGGGAATCAGCCGCCGCAATCTGCTCGACCGTCAGTTCGGGAAGCGACGTCACCAGGGTCGCCTGAAGAGCGGTTGGAGCGGAGATTGCTTCCAGCTGCCAGGTCACTCCCGCATAGATGCGCGACTGCAAACGGAGCTGAGTCAGAATCTCATCCTGCACCTGTGCCGGCAGTTCGGCCGCCGGGCGCACGGCCAGCCACACGCGGACGCGATAGGGCGAATACTCCCACGTGTCCTGTCCCTGTGCAGGGCCATTCAACAAGCCTGCACACACAAGGAAACAAATGACGAATGACGAAAGACCCCGGAAGAGAATGACGAATGACGAAAGACCCAATGACGAATGGGATGACAACAATCCTAACGACGGATGCCCCGCGAGATTGCTGAGAAATCTCGGCTCGCATTCCTCATTCGACAATACATTCGTCATTGGGTCTTTCGTCATTCGCCATTCCCATTCGTCATTGGGTCTTTCGTCATTCGTCATTCTCTTTCGTTATTCTCTTGGCCGCCCACCCGCCACTGTTCGACGTTCTGATACAGCGTGAGCGGACGGGGCCCAATGCCTTGGAGTCGGTGAGTGTAGACGAGGTAGTTGACTGTCTGCCAGAGCGGAATGACCGCCACCTGTTCATGGACGATGCGATGCAGTTCGTGTAATCGCTCGCGTGCCTCGCGCCAGTTCTTGGCGGTGTCCAATCGACGCAAGGCCATCCCCACGTATTCGTTGCCAACCGCCGCCACACCGTCGGGTGCGAGCAGGCGACGCGCATCGATCACCGGTTCCCACATGGCCACTTGCACGTACAGCAGATCGACATCGCCCTTGGGGTCGGTGGTTGTTCCGGGCGGCAATTCGCGCAGCTCGGTTTCAATTCCCACGACCTGCAGGTATTGGGCGATCGCCTGGCAGCTGACGCGAGCGATCTGGCTGCCGGGATAACCGATTACCAGTTTCACGTTCTCCGGTATCGCTTCCTTCCGCTTCAGCGCCGTCTCACGCAGCTGGCGTTCGGCCAGTGTCTTCAGGAGGATGGCCAGACGAGGATTGTAGGCGTGCGGCGTAATTCGGCTGTCGTAAGCGTAGGCGAGCGGATCGTTATCGCGAGTGCCCACCGGAAACGGTCCGCTCAGCACCTGGCAGCCGGGGATTTTCTGGTTACCGAGCAATTCGGCGGTGAGAATCCGTTGCCGGTCGATGCCATAGAGCAGAGCGCGGCGGAACATCTCGTTGGCCGTGAACGGATTGCGGTAGCTGGGGATCAGCGCATGGATGGTCGGCAGGTCGTAAGGCACGACTCTCAGCGTATCATCCTGACCGAGCCGAGCGGCGTCGTCCGGAAACGCATAGTCGATCACATCGATGTCGCCACGGCGGAGTGCGGCAATGGCATCTTCGGATGTGGCGAAGTAGCGTTCGACGATTTCGGAAGGGTGTTGCTCGCCGGGGAACGGATAATGCCGATTGACGACGAAATGCAGATCGTCATCGCTGCTTTCCGCCAGCTGATACGGCCCGTCGCCGGGAGAGAGTCGGTCGGGATCGGAGTTCTTGTCGAGTCGAATCTGCAGCATGGCCTCGGGCAGGACGTGTGGACGCCGCAGCTCAATCTGCACCTTGAACACATCTTGTACCGCGACGCCGCGTGCGAGCGAGGCCCAGGAGGGATCGTACCGCGGCGATGCGGGGTCGGCCATCGAGAGAACGTGTTTCGAGATGTCGTAGCCAGTCACCTGGACTCCTTCCAGGCTCTCCGCCTGCTGCGTCAGCTCGACCGTCAGTTGTCGACGGTCATCGCTCTGATAGTAGTCTCCCAGCGGACACAGGTATTGCCCTCCCTCCGGGCCGGCGCCGATGAATTTCAGGAGTGTGCGTTGTGTGAGCCCGCCGGTGCGACGGGCCGGCCAGCTGTCAATGCTGGTCACATCCTGGGTGCCGGCACGCTGCGACACTCCGACAATCACCATCGGATATCTCTGGGCGATTTCCTGCCGCAACTGTTCCGCGCCCGGCAGATCAGGCCAGATGCGGATCATCCGGCGGCTCGCTTGTTCGGCCTCCCGAAAGGCCCCCTGCTGCAGATGCTGCCGAGCCTGTTCCCGGAGCGAGGTCGCTTCGTCGATCAACCGCTGCCGCCAGCTGGCCAGGGTGGCAATGCGTTGGCCACCGTACTCCTTGTCCAGACGCTCGATCACTCCGCGGGCTTTGCGATAATCACCGCGTTCGACTTCCGCTGTGATCAGACTCTCGGCAATCACAGCCAGACGCGAAGAGACTTCCACCGAGCGGAAGTGGGGATCACGGCGAGCGATTTCTTCCAGGATCGCCAACGCATGCTGGTAGTTCTGTTCGGAGACCAGCACCGAGGCGTTCTCGAACAGGTATTCCATCACGGCCGCTTTGAGTCCTGGCGTCGTGGTCGTGTTATGGAGCAGGTAATCGTAGTAGGGAAACGCCTCGTCGAACTTCTTCTCGCGCGTCAGCCGCTGAGCTTCATCAAATAACAACTGCTGATAACTGGCGAACCGGGCGATGTGTTGCCACTGGACCTCATACAGCTGTCCCGGTTCCACCAGCAGCCGGATCTGCAGCCGGTCGGTCGGTTTGGGCGCGACGGGAACGTTCTCCACCGGCTCAACGTCGAGCACGGTATTGCCGTTGGCGGCATCGAGTGTGATCCGATCAAAGGGGGCCCGCTCCAGCAGTCCCAACGGAATCGTCAGCGACGCTTCGTCGTCCTCTTCTTCTTCCACCGCCTTCTTCGCATCCTGCGCCGGGCAGTAGCTCGACGCACTGGTGACGATCACGGTCATCGCCACGGTAATCAGCAGGGTGAGCCATGCGCGCACCGAGCGGCTGCCCAGGGGCCCGCCAGAATCGCCATGACGGCAGCCGATCACGGCGTCGTGTAGCGATTGCAGGTCCGTCCATCGTTTCTCGCTGTTGACCAGTCTCATCCCGCACACCTCAGGGATTCAGGCTCTCGACTTCGAAGAGCACACCACATTTTCCGGCGACCAGCCATCGGTCTTGGTAAGGGACGGGGCCCCAGGTCAACGGTTCGCCAATATCCTTCGTCGCCACAGTCTGTCCATCCGGCACGTTGATGCGGATCAGCATGCCATCCTCGGTAGCCAGGAGCATGTGCGTATCGACCAGCAGCGGCCGACCAACGATCGGTGCGTGTTCCCACGGCACGATCCAGCACGGCGGATCCAGTCCGTTCAGGCAGATCAGCTGCGAGTCGGTGGCCACGAGTACCTGGTTGCCGACGCGTTGGGGTCCCCAGCCAAGTCGCCCCTCGAGCGGCCAGCTCTTGGTCTCTTTGAGGGCCGGCAACTCATAACTCGCCAGTGTGTCGCCGCTGCCAGATCGCGTGACGGCGTAGAGTACGGTATCGAGCGCGGCGAGCGAGCCGACGAGCGGTTCGGGCACCTTCAGCGAACCGAGTGCCTGCAGGTGTGCCTGCGGCTTGTCGCTGATCCCCACGCGATAGAGCTGTTTTCGGTCATTGCCAGCGACGAACTCCTGGCCCCCCTCCGACACGGCCGGGATGAGCCATTGAGTCTGCGTGCCGGCTTCGATCTCCGGATGGAACGGGTCGACCTTGCTGGCACCCGTCACCAGATCGGTCAGTGAGATCTGTCCGTCACGCAGCGGTATCAGCACTCCGCCTCCGAACGGAGTTGGTTCCGTCGACGCGTCACCCAGCGGCACGGTCAGAGTCAGCAGACGTAGTCCGGCGTTCTCCCCCTCCGGACGATAGAAGACCAACTGGTTGTAGCCCTGGTTGGCCGAGAACCCCAGCTCGCCTCCGCCCAGGTCAAATCCATTGGTGAGGGCCAGAACGAGTCGTTCATCACGCGATGCGCTGGCTTTCGCTTGCGTGATGATTCCTCGCTCCATCGCGGCCGGGTCGACTTCGTAGAGCCGGCCGCGCGCCGTGACCGATTCGATCACGTCCCCTTTGACCGACATGCTCCTTGCCGGAACGGCAATCTCCGTCTGCCAGCTGGGTTCCTTGTCGTTGGCACGAGTGGCTGCCACGGTGAATCCCGGTGCCGACTGGCGACGCCGCACGTGGATGATCACGTCCTGTCGCAGCTGCAGCGGCGCCAGGTACACATCCTGTTCGTCCAGCACCCATTCGCTGGGGAGTTTTCCGGTCGAAGCTTGCACCTGGTACTTCGTGAACCGATTATTGGCAACCCACATGTAACCGCCGGTCAGCAGTGGATAGCTGACCATAGGCGCCTCGTCCGTGGCATTGTTGCGTCCGGCGGAAGTCACCGGAATGGGAGGAGGGTTATTGGGGTCGACAAAGACATCATATAGCTCGACCGCTCGCCGGTCGGTCACCACCAGCACCTTGCGCTGTCCCACGATCGGTGGCACCAGCACCTGGCCCTGCAACCGTTCGCTCTTCTGAGCGTACTTCAGATTCCGCCCTTCCTGGTCGGTGGCAATGATGTGAAGGTAGCTGAAGTTGGGTCCGGCGTTCTCAGCCACGAACAGAAACCCGAACGCCATGACGGGGGGCACGGCGATCGTGCCCCGTTTGTGGCCGATGTAGAAGACCTCCTCGCATTGGAGCGTCTCACGTGCGATCACGTACAGGTTGTCCTGGTCGCCCAGCTGATAGAAACACGGTCGGCGATCGGTGACTCCCGGTCCAGTATCCAGGGACTGTGGGAGCACAACCTGCGTGGCGGCATCACCCGTTTCGGCGTCGACCACGTACAGCTTGCCCGACCGAGCGGCGACAAAAATCTGGTCGTCCATAATGATCGGATCGGCAAACGGCTCGCCGATCGGCAGTCGCCATCGAAGCTGGCCGGTCTTGGCCTCCAGTCGCATCACTTCCTGCGTGCGTTGATCGACGGCAATGGCATCCGACAGGGGAGCCGCATCCGACAGCGATTGAGGTTGCGCGGTGGTTTCCACACCGACGTACCGGCGCCACAGCACATTGCCTTGCGACGCGTCGAGCGCAAAGATCGAACCGCCCGCCAGGACATACACCACGTGGTCCGCCACCCCACCAATCGCCTGCCCGAGCGTATGCGACAGGACAACGGCCTTGCCGGCCGGTGCGGCCGGATCGTCGGTCAGGGCCGCCAGCGGCTCGCTGATCAACTGCACCTGCTCGCGCTGCTTCTGGGAGATTTTCACAACCGCTTCGTGCAGCAGCTCGTTGTTGTCCAAGCCGGGATACTTGTACAACAGCCACTCGCGGGCCTCATAAGCCGACTTCGTATCGCCCGAAGTGACCGACGCGTTGATGGTGTCGACCGTTTGGACCAGGTCCTTTTCCCGGTCAATCTCGCGCTGCACACGGGCCACATCCTCTTCGATCGTCGCGATGGCCGTCTGCTGGGAGTTGCGGAACGTGGTGGGGATGTAGACCGGATTGTCGACCAGCTTCATCGCCTCACCCGTCTGGCTCAACAGGGCGGCTTTCTTGGTCGAATCGTCGCTCAACATCGCTTGATCGACAAAACCGCGTGCGATCTGCGGCAGCATGCTGGCCAGTTCCCCGCGCACATCCGGGAAGGCCTCCTCGGCTTCGATGGTCGGCAGTACCTCCTGTGCCACCTTCAAACCTTGATCGGGGGTCTTGTAGACCTGCCGCAGCCGAGCCACCTGGCGTTTCACGCGCGCCAACCCGGCTTTCTCGTGCCGTGGATGCACTTCCAGATATTTGTCGTACAGCTTGACCGCTTGCGAGTAGGATTCGTTAACGTAGGCGGTCTCCGCAGCGCCGAACATATCCTCGGCCGCACCGCGAGTGAGTGAGAAGTAGAGAAAACCGCCGACGATCAGCAACACGCCCAAGGAAGCGCCGCCGACGAGCAACAGCATCGAGTCCCATTCGCTCGACTTCTGCAGTTTGCGTTGGGCTGTCGCATAGCGGCCACGGCCGGGTACGAGCGCGTCGCTCCCTTCGAGATCGGCCGCGAGGTCGGTGACGACCGGCTCGACCGGGGGTCGTGGCGGAGGAGGGACGGGTGGAATGGTGGGGGCCGGTTCTCGTCGCGACGTCGTCGGCTCCGTCTTCCGCTTGCTCTTCGCCTCCCGTTCGCGTTGTGCGGCCTGTTCGGCCGCCAATCGTTCGGCGG
>JBGSHS010000450.1:0-88038 GCA_041752115.1 Pirellulaceae bacterium
CCCAACGCGCCGGCCCCCACGACCATCACACGTGCCGCCGCCAGCTTGTCCTGATCCCACCAGGAAATCAGCCGCAATCGTGAATAGCGATCGTCGTCGTCAATGACCAGTGTTTCCTCAGTCATGCTCTACCTGTGTCAAGAGGATGTGGGCGGGATCGGGTGAAACGGACATGCACCGCACGCGACCGGTGACCGCTGGCTCAAAACCTCCGGGGTCCGTCGCGCACACAAACGAAACCGCAGTCTACGATGTCACGGTTGCACCACTGAAAGAAACCGAATTCCTGCAATACCGGATCGACGACCATCGCTACCTGCCACACTTCGGGAAAGAAATGCCGATGAATAAACAGGTCGTATCCAGAAAGAAACACGCGCAGATTGGGATGCGTATGGTGCCAGCCGACAATCAGTTCGTCCGGATACCGCCGCTCAATATCCCGGGTCACCGTCGCCCAGGTGTCGTGGGTGAAGGTGAGCGAAGCAGCCTGGGAGGGAGCTTCGTGCGCTTCCAGAAAGTGCCTCACCTCCACATACGGCTCTCCGTCGCTATGGTAACCTCCGAGCAGGAACCCACCCAGCTCGCGCGTCAGATCCCGCTCCGAATAGTCCAAGATCTGTTCGAGCACCGGTTCGTATACCAACAGACTCGCTGCGCCCGGCTGCAACTTCCCCAAGACACAGCTCGTACGCCTGCCATGTTCGTCCGGTCTGCGTTTGGGAACAGGCTGTAGCATGACCCTCAATCCAAGAACATAATGCCCTGGTCCCGGGCGTCATCGTCCGTGTCGACCAGTTCGGCCTCAATGATCGCGTCGTCTCCGTCTTCGATGATCATCACCTCAGGCGTCCAGACAGAAGATGATGACGCGTGCTGGCTCGGCCGCGATTTGCTCTCCGACTCGGCCACGTGACGCGCTTCCGTCGCAGCCTGCCTCGCCACCCGGTCCCGGATCGGACGCTCGTCGACCGGCAGCAGATACGTTTTCTGAGTCTTGGCCCACAAGGCCGCTTCGCGGTTGTATGGGCTGTCGACATCAAAATTGTGGTAGCGAATCATGTCCCACAGCATCGTGCACAACTCGTCCAGACTCAGGCTGGGGACCCAGTGGGTGCCGTAACCCCCCAGACATACCACCCCGCTGGCGGAGATGTTGGGATGGAAGATGGGGGAAAGCCAGCCGATCTCCGGCATCATGCGCGGGTAGGAGGCTCCCAGAATGATCCGCACCTCATGTAACTCGCGAATCAAGATGGTCTGGCTTCCCTCCACACGCCATAACCCCTTGCCATAGAACCGGAGGTGATAACGGTCCGCCGGTTCCCCACTGGTGTCAAAGTCGATGACGGAGCTTTCGCTGCGGAGTTTCTCCATCGACTTCCTGTCATTCCGTAATCGACGAGTACGAGGCGACTCACGCATGGGTCCAACCGCTTTTCTTCTGCTGGAAGCAAGTCTCAATAAACTTCTCTCCCCCGATACCTGGAATCCGCTCGGTGCTCGTCATCTGTCGGCCTCGACAGCTTGTATTGGTCATACCATGCCTGCCGCCAGCGAAATCCCCTGAGGGGAGACAAACCAGTATCACTCACGCGAGGAGCCTGCGACAAGCCAGGATCCAATGGCCGGCATGATCGACCCTCTTCGCCGGCTTCATTCAGATCATCATATCGATATCTCGATCACCCACCAAGAATTGAGCCCCTCCTGCCCGCTCCACGTCTCCTCCTCGTTCGCTTCGCATCGTTCGCCACGAGATTCCTCACCGTTGTTCGCCCGGCGGCCCCTGCCACTGCCCAGCAATGTGGAAACTTCCCCGACTGAGCGGAGTGGGCTCGCCGCACGCGGAACGTGCCCGCGGCACTCTGGGAAACCGGCAAGTAGCTCGCGGATCTCAACCCCTACCCCCACACCTCATCCCACTCCGGGTGGCTGAGACGCGTCGACACATACCGCGCAGATGTCCGCTGGTCGGCCACGCCACTGCCGACCGCTCACAGAGGCCTCGAAGGAGAAACCGCCAATGGGTCATCCCGCCGCTCGAGTTCTACCTGCCTGCGACAATCTCGGGATAGACGATCAGATGATCGCCTTCCCCCACCTGAGCTTCGACCAGCGTCTGATCTTCACGCAGCCGTTTGCCGCCCTCTTTGTGATCCAGGCTGTAACTCATCGGCTGACCGTCTGGACCCATCACGGGCAGATTCATCTTGGTGATGATATTGGGCAGTATGCGACGGACGGTCACCGTGTCGGCAATCACCGCATCCACACTCTTGGCGCCCGTCTGATCTAGGAAGGTCACGCGCGTTCCTCGACGCCCCTCGCTCGAACCTTGTCCAGCCATGCTGTTACTCCATGTTCTACAAACCGTGTGTGCACATTCGGCGGCACGCGCCGAGTCAAACCAGGAAACGCAACTCGCCACCGGCGGCGACACGTCCATCAGAATCCCGCTCACAACGGCTGTCCCCACTCTCGACGTTCTCCCACTTCAGTGAGGGGGATCCGGGGAGTTGCGCAGTGATCTGACTCAGTCGTGTTCACGCAGATCCCAAATTGAGGGGTGCTGGCGAATGGGCAATTCTGCCAACGTATTCGCTCGAAGTCTCGTTATCTTAGCCCTTGAGGCCCGCGATTCCAAGCAGCCCGCTCCCCGCTGTGGTATGGGTTGCTAGGGTTTGGCCGTGCCCGGCTCACTTGGCTCGTACGCTACTACGCGGATCTTCAGCTGGTTTATCACCTGCAAAATGCTCAGCATGGCACTGGTGGAGGCCGCACCCTCGAAACTGGTATCACGGATCTTGATGTGGGCGGCCCCAATGCCTCCTGAGCCGAGAGTGGCATCCAAAGGGATCCAACGGCTGTCCACCCACGCCTCGGTCCACATGTGAAACGCAAACCCCTGATCGGATATCGAGTAAACAAGTCCCAGGACGGCTCTCGCCGGAATCTTCTGGGCTCGACAAAGTGCCACCAGCAACATCGCGTGCTCGGTGCAGTCGCCTTTCCGCGTCCGAATGACATCGGCGGCAGTCGCCAACTGCTGACCCGTGTACGTGGAGTGAACTGCCTGTTGCACCCAGCGCTCAAGGGCGAGGCACTTGTCCCACACGCCGGCGATCGAACCGGCGACTTGCTGGGCCGCCGCCTGGATCTCCGAATCGTCCGACTGAATCCAGTTGTTTGGCGCCAGATCGGCCGGAGTGGGAGACGATTGATCGGCGCCGGTGGTTGCACGATCCGGACGCACTGCGAGCACGGTAATGCGGGCCAGACGGTCGCTCAATGGTTCCACCAGCTGCGACCCACAGGAGGTGAAAACGTGAGCTGGATTGGCGTGGGCAAGAGTGACTTCGTAAACGGCTTTCTGGAGTTCATGTGGATGGGGCAGGGGGGACGACACCTTGGCGATCGAATCGTGCAGCAAATCAAACGTACCGCCTGGTTCTTTCGACTGCGCCCGTTCCCTGGTTGTGCGGTAGATCGTCTGTTTGAGCGTTGGCAGGATTGTCTTGAGCGGCTCGCCAGCCTCATTCGTCCAACTGATCGACTCGATGGTTGCCACTCCGATCCTTGTGACCTGCTGAAGACGCAGCAGTTGGAGTGTTTGACCCAAGATGTCGACCGACTCGGTCTTCTGAGCTGACAAAGTCGAGTGGGCCACATCCACGCCGGCGGGACTGGGCATCAGCCAGATCAGCTGGCGAACTTCGTCAGGTTTCATCGGCTGTCGGGCGAGAGACCGTTCCAGGGCAAAGAACCCTCTGTTTGCAGGGTTCCAGGGAATCGACGACCGAGTGACTTTTCCCTGACTGGTCACCGTGAGATCCAGTTGGTTTGCGTTACATGTACCCTCGACGACGATGGGAGATGGGCCGATGACGATTTCCGAGCGAAACGAGTGGAGTCGTTCGGCGTCATCCTCCCAGGATCGCACGTAGCTCGTGATTTTCGAACTCTGGCCGTCCCTCCGAATGTCCAGCTCTTGCCAACTGCTTCCCTTGAGCCATCGAGTACCATCTGCGTCCACGGTTTCCAACAGTGTACGGATGAAACCGACTTTCGAATCGCCCATGTAGACGGCGTCCCATGTCTCGTGGCTGTCAACTGTCTTGACAGGCCGAGTCGAAGCAGGGAAGGGGGGGGATTGATCGGCAGCGTCCGAAGGGGCCGACGGCGTCTGAGCGGCTGCGAGCTGATCAACGGCGGAGCTGGGCGGTTTGGGGGAGGTTGTTGCCTGTTCGCAGCCGGTGACCAACCATCCCGCCGGGAGCAACAGCAGGAGCAGAGGGAGAGAAGCAGTCTGGGCGCGTCGCCGACGGTCCTGCCGGGCGTTTTCGGCTTGCAGCCGGTACGCGGCAGTCATGCCCCTGGGCATCTGCCCCATGCCCCCACGAACGGGAAGCAAGGATGATGGCGGGATCGTTTCGGGTCGGTGCGTTGCGGGCCGGTGCGTTTCGAGTTCAGAGCAGTTCAGCGTCCTGCGGGTCTCCATGTGTGGCTCCTGACCGGATTGTCAGACTCTGCTTGGTGGATGCGAATAGTGATCGATGGAGCTGGACGCGGCCACTGACGGCGAGTGAAGTTCCCGTCGCTGTGTGGTGCAGGGCCGATCCAGGGTCGAGTTTTTCCGTTGGATGGCTGGATGATTACCGCGGGCGTCGGTGCGTGGCACCGTGGAGTATATCACGGCCGGTCCAGGTTTGATGGGGGAGTGTTCCCCGCATTGGCGCGGCGACTTCGTTCCGCTGCGCCGATGGCGAATGCTAGACTTGCAAGGAGACGGAATCTGCAATTTTCTGGCCGAAGTTGGCCATCAGCGGATACGCTGCGCAGGAGGAACGTGCTGGGGTATGGGTGATAGCGGTGGAAGGGATCAAACGGACGATGGGGAATTCCGTTGGCCCACCGCCGTCCCGCGGATCTTTTGCGGGCAGCCAAGCTTCAGAAAGCGTGACCTAGAGTAGATGAGGACACGACATTCCCGGCGGAGCCGCCGTAACGACAACATGATGACGCCAGAGATTGAGAGAGGCAGAGGTCAACGATGGGCTTCCTGAAGCGATTTTTCCGCAACGTGCTCCATGAGGGGATGCCAACCCCACGTACGAGCAGTTTTGAGCACCTGTCCGAGGAAGAGCTGGAAGCTCATCTGGGTGTTCAGCGTTACGGCAGTTTCTGGCTGACGGATGCGGTCCGGCCGTCGTACGATCTGCAGGTGATTCCGCAGCAGGGTTTTCGGCGAGACGTTTACCAGGACGAAGAGAGTCGAGCTCGCGTGCCGGTGCTGATGGCCGCCGCCTCGCGCGACGTTCTGTTTGAACTGTTTCTCGATCTGCTCGAACCGCTGGGAAGCGAAGTGGATGTGGTCTTGGAGACCAGCCATGATCACAACAGCGGCGGACATCTGGATCTCTACCGTGAACATATCGACATGCCGGTCCTCAAGAGCATTCTGTGGGAATACGAAGAAATGCTGCTCAATGATGGTTGTACCGGTATTGCCGTCCTCAATCCCGCCGTACCGCAGGAAGTACAGTTTGACGAGCACAAGATGTTGATCGTCTACGGCGATCCGCTCACGTCGTTCGAAGGAGCTTTCGAAGCTCGCGATGTCTGGAACATCCAGAACATGAAGTTCATTACCGAGGCCGAGCATGTTCATTCGTCCAGCGAAAAGCACGCCCGCCTGTTCGAGGAGCTGAAGGTGGACCTGGGGATGGACGGTTCCTATTCGTAACGGCGACGGGGTCATCCGCCCGGTGGGAAGTCCGCCTGACACATGGTGCGCGGCGTGATCGCAGCGGAGCACCTCTGTCGCTCGACGAGCGTGCCGGCGGTCTCCGGCTGCCGGCGGATGAATGTCCCCCTTCGCGTCTCCGGGATGTCGCTTGTCAGCGGATCCGCAGGTCGGTCACGGCATTGCCGTATTTGTTCCCTTTCTTGTCCTCGATGGTCAGTTCGAGTGTGTACGATCCGGACCGAAGATCCTTGGGGAGTATCAGCGAATAGGGAATGAAGTAGTCGCGTCGGCGATTACGGCTGCGATCTCGATTGGGTGGCAGCGTATGCGAGACGACGACTCGCTGATTCTGATCGAGGATGTCGTAGCGGGCCAGCAGTTCGGTTGTGTAATAGGGGACGCGGGCCGTTGCGGCCGCCGCGCGGCGTGGCGTTCCCCGCCCGCTCCCGTCGCTGGTGTCGGAGTGCGTTTCGTCGACCGTGAAGTTCTCGACTTCCACATACAGCAGCACTTCGCGGCCAGCTTCCAGCGAATACGGATCGCACTCCACAAAGTCTCCATACCCGAAGACGCTGGTGCAGAACGTCAGATTGTTCAGCCGCAGGGGGCCGAGCGTGGCCAAGGTCGAAACGCCCTTCTGCAGATGTTCGGTGGCCATCTCGACCCGATGTCGTAACTTCGGCAACTCCTGGGGATCCAGCAGAACGCCAAGCCCCATGATGGTCTGACGCCAGAATTCCAACTGTTCTTCGTCCATCCCTTCAAGCGTGCTCATCGCTCGTTCGGGATCATCGGCAGCCAGTTGCAGGAGACTGAGGCACGTTCGTAACCGAGCGGCTTCGACTTCGTCGAGTGAACCGCTGTCGAGATCCTGCTGCAGTCGCGTCATGGCCTGACGCAGTTGTTTCTGCCAGGAGTCCGGCGGTACAGTCGAATGGCTGTCATCCTTGGCGGCGGTCGTCAACCTGATCCGAGTTTCTTCATATCCCTCGGCTGGTCCAATTTCACCGGCCGACCGCCCAGCTTCCGCTGCAGCCGATGGCTGCGACGCGGGAGAACCGTCTGGGGTTGCAGCTTGTTCGGCGCTTTCGGCTGCGGCCGCCGGTGTCGGAACGGATCTCGTCGCACTGGTGTCGATAGACGACAGTCCCGTGGAACTGGCTTGTGGAAGGGGCGGGATCGGGGGTGCAGACGACGACCTGGAGGCCGTCTGGTTGGCAGACGCCGCAGTCGCCGCCACCGTCGCCGCCACCGTCGCCGCCGCAGCAACTGGCGAATCCGGCGAAACTGCAGGAGCGGCCGTTACCGAAGGTGTGGCCGTGCGGTCTGCAGGCGACTGCGTTTCGCTCGCCTCACTGGGCCGGTGGTCGGCCTCTTCATTGCGACACTCGACCCGACAGGCCGTATCGGGTGACGGCGGTTCTGCCGACTCAGCCGGCTTGACGGTGAGCGCGGAAGCCGGCTGGGACTCCGCCGCGACGCCATTGATCTGTCCAAAGCAGTAGGCGGCAACGAACTGACGATCCTGAGGGGCAGCGCTGGCGATAATTTGCTCGAAGTTAGCGGCCGCAGCGGGAGAAAACCCCTTGGCCAGTGCCAGTTGTCGTGCTCGGGCGGCATCACAATGGCCGATCGCTGGAGGCTGCGCGTCCCGTTCGCTCGCCTCCACTTCGCTCGCCGGCTCGTTCAACTCGGCGACCGGACCGCGCACCAGCGCAGGCGCAGCGCATCCTCCCCAGGCGAGGAGCAGGGGTACTAACCAGGCTCGATGACGACCACTTGCATGCATTGTGTCTGGAGCACTTTTGGTTCAGGGTACCAGACGTTACAGAGAGGTGCGGATGTTAGAAAATGACACACAATGCTGCAAGATCAACCCCTGCACAGGCAGTCTCGCCAGTCTGCCTCTCTTTGCTCGTTTGTCAGGGGGCCGGCGACTTACGGTGTCTGGAGAGCCGCGTTTGGAGAGCGGCGATTCAGACTGCCGGACGGAGAACGCCGTGAGATCGGGGAAATTACCACGAGCATGTGGCTCTGCCCGCTCCAGGAATCGGCCTTGAAAGGCCACAAGGGTTTGCCGAGAGGCCATGCGATCGCCCCGCGGTATGCACTTCCATCGCCTTATTCGGCGCCCAACCGCTGCGACCGTCGACCATTCGGAATCGATAGTGAGCTTGAATGGCGTCGCGCCAAAGGTCTGCTACGGGTCCTGTCGAAGCGTTTCGGGTGTGGCGAAGTCGGCGTCCATGTCGTAGGGAAGACGCCGTACGACGGTTCCTTCGGCGTTGGCGAAGTAGAGCCGCGAAATGGACTCTTTATCGGGATTGCCGTCGGCCCAGATCACGGCGAAAGGCGAATTGGGGGGAGCATGCAGTACGGGACGCACGTAGGTATGGTTGCGAGGACTATTGTGCGTCACGTTCCGCAAGCGCGTCCAGGACGCTCCTTCGTCACCGCTGTGCCAGAGCGCCAGTTCGCCGCCGCAGCCCCATTGCTGTGGGCCGCGTTCGGTCGGCCCCAGGATCCGCCACGATCCGTCCGGTTCGACCCACAGCGGTCCGGTGTCATAGTTGTGGGTGGAGTCCGAGACTCGCGAAATATGCCACTGGTTGTTCTTGTAGTGGAGCACCTCCCAGCTGCGCGGATCGCCTTGTGGACCAGCGCGGTGGTCCGCTGACGTGACGACGAGGATAATCGGGTTCCCGCCCGCGTCCAGCGTGATGCTGTTCAAATAGACCATTCGGCGATCGCGGGAGTAAGCCTTGACCAATGCCGGGTTTACGGGATCGACCAAGGGGGGTGTCACTGGGGTACCGTCGACCGTCTGCCAGGACTGTCCCATGTCGCGGGTTTCCAAGTAGTACAGATCGGTGCGCGTATCGGGGGTTCCTCCGGGATGGCGATTGAAAGCCGTGATGACGCGGCCCTGGTCTTGATAGGAAGTCTGATATTGTCCTTCCATGCCGGCCAGTTTGCGATCGGTTCCGCGGGTTCCATCCGGGTGCCGCACGTTCCAATAAAGCTCCCGAACACCCGTGTACTTGGTGAACAGTTCCAGAATGCCCTGGCCTGCCACGGCATGAGGCTGCGGATAACAGATCTCGTCCGATGAAATGAGCTGGAACCGTCGGATGTCATAGGGCGCAACGCTGCGGTAGACGAAACCGGGACGTGAGCGTGCGCGGCCGGCCACATAGACCCACAGATATCCCGCCTGGTCGATCGCCAGCGCCGAGTTGTCGTGTGGGTCGTTCACTCCCTGCTTGTCATGCACAATGGTCGGACGCGGCACGCAGTCCTTCTCATGGTCGTAGTACGAGACCATGTTGTACAGGTACCGTTTGCCGTCCTTCGAACCGCCATAGCAGAAGAAGGTTTTCTTCACTTCCGGTGCGTAGATGGCGATCGGAACGTGTTTGGCAGTGTAGGTGCCCAGCCCGCCCGAGTACTTGTCCCCGTAGTCCCAGTACTTGCCTGGTGAACGGCGCGCGGCGGCGGAATCCGAATACTGGCCCAAGGTGAACCAGATGCCGCGATAGCCATCCACCACGGGTTTGAGCGTCTGCGAACCGAAGCGTTGATCAAGCCAGTCGGGCGGAAGCGACTGCTGCGGAACAAACGAAGGACTTGCCAGGTACTGCATGAGGCTCTCGCGGAACTGGCGGGCCGCCGGCCTTCGCTCCAGGTGGTTTGTCAGATCATAGCCGCAGCCGAGCAGCATGCCTCGGCCCACCCTGGCCTCGAAGACGTGGGCCAGCAGGTGGTTGTAATGGAAATCCGGCACCGGTTGAACGATCGGGCGAAAGCCAGGCGGCGCCCCGGTCAGATCGAGCGTTGCGGCGTTGTCACAGAGTTGCTGCCACTGCCAGTCGCTGTGACCGCTGGTCGGAAAGTGAGTCAATGCAGGATGGGCAGGGTCGCAGCAGATTCCCAAGGACGAAAACGGGTTGCCCCACCAACCTGCGGACCAATAAACGGATGGAAAGCCGGTGGTGGCCGCATAGGGGTTCTCGGTTCCATGCGCCAGCCACAGCACTTTTGCTCCGCCGATCAGCGCATCGATGGTCGCGGCGTCCAACGATCGAGTGACGGTTACCCCCTTCGGATCACGCGCTGGCTCAGCGACCGGCATCGACCAGAAGTTCCAGCGGTTGGTTAGCACGCCGAGTTGTATCTGCAGCGTCAGTGCGGTTGCTGCTGTCAACGAGTCAAGCGGCGCGGAGATTTCGGTCAGCGGCACAACGCCGCCCGGAGAAAGTGTTGCCACGTCGTGCTGCCCGGTGGCCAACGTGTGTCCGTCGGAGGTCATGATCGACCACTGCAGAACTCCTGACAGCGCGACGTCGCCGTAGTGGGCGGCTGAAACCACCGCGCGAAACGTGTCCCGATGACTCCAGACATACTGGGGAAATCGCGCCAGCAGTGTCGTCGGAGCATTCCACGAGCGGACATCGTCGATCGAGACGATCCCTTTCGGTCCGCCGAACGGATCAAGGATTCCCACCAGGGCTTCACTCTGACCAGTGAAATCGGTGAGCATCAGCAGCTGGTACCCGCTCAGCCCGCCGGTGCGCTGCATCGCTTCATGTTCCGCCTTGTACTGGAGTTGCTGGAATTGAGCCGAGGCGCGGACAAACGTGGGGAGCTGGTCGAGCAGGTTGTTGGCGCTCAAGGACTGTCGGTGCCGCTGCAGGTTCAGCGGCAACAAGGGGCCGCGGAATCTGGAAAGCAGCCGGTCGTAGTCGGGAAACACGGCGCGCTGTCCCGTTTCGTGAGCGATCAGTGGTTTCGGTGACGCTGTCACGGCTCCGGTGAAGTCCCAGTCGGTATGCGACGGTCCGAGACCGCGGGACGGAACGTCACCGCAGCGATGCGTGATCCAATAGTCGTCGATTTCCAGGCAGCGTCGCGCAGTACAGCCGCTGTAAAGCCTGCGCGGATCCAACTGCTTCATCTCGGTCACCAGCTGGGTGACGCAGTCCCAGTCCGTCTGCGTCTCGCCGAATTCGTTGCCGATCGTGAACATGACGAAGGACGGATGATTGCCATAGGCGCGCGAAATCCGCTGCATCTCGCCGCGCAGGTACTCCACCACTTCCTCGTCATGACCGATGCCCCGCGGCCTGGTGACCGTCGTCACTCCCCAGTCATCGATCCAGGCCGGCGTTTCGGCCAGCAGGTACAATCCCAGCTGGTCAGCCGCTTCGAAAGCAGCCTCGGGAGGACACCAGGTGTGAAACCGTAGGTGATTGAAGCCGTATTGCTTAACGGTTCCGAGCACGGACTTCCACTCGGCCAGACTCATCGGCGGATGTCCGGTGTTCGGGTAGTTACAGCAGTCGAGGGTACCGCGCAAGAAGACACGCCTGCCGTTGATCTGGATTTCCTTTCCCACGGTTGCTACCTGTCGGAATCCGAACTTCACCGATTCCTCGTCCGGGCCCGTTGGAGCGGTGCAGTTCACATCCACGCGATATCGAATCGGGTGAAACTCATCCCAGGCCTCGGCCGGAGAGTCGAGTGACAAGTGGACGCTCTGGGTGCTCGTTCCCGGCGGAGCCTCGGTCGGAGCGGCGGCTCTCGCCAACGCAACGCTGCCGTCTGCGCTGCACAGACGCAGCTGGAGCTCAACGGATTGCACGGCCGATGTGCTGTTCTGCAGCTCGATGGCCACCCGCACTCCGAGTCGATCGGCGGCGGGGTAGGTTGCGACGTGTGAAATGCTCACCGGACGGGTATGCTGTAACTCGATTCGACCAACCAGGCCGTTCCAGCGTGACTGCGTTTCGGGTCCATACGCGTGCGTCACGGTCGAGATGTTGTGGATCATCCGGTTGTCGACGCGCACCGTCAGGCGATGCACTCCCGGTGTCAGTACGCCCAGATTGTATCGATGCTCTGACACAAGACTGTCACAGCTTCCGCAGCCGGTTCCATCCACCCACACGTCCGTGCGCCACAGGGCGCGTTCCAGTCGGAGTTCCACGGGACCGTTCTGCCAGCATGACGGAATCTCGATCGATCGCTCGTACCAGGCAGGGCCAACCAACAGATAGCTGCGCACCAGGTACCCATGTTCATCCACGCGCGCCGAATCGGCGACGCCCGGAAAACGCGTGGTTTCGGGATAGGGCACAGCGTATCTCATGTCCCGCTCGTTGAGTACAGATCCCAAGCCGGCCAGATCGGTTGTTCCCGGCAACTGGATGGCCGTCGTCTCCGAAAGCGGAGCTGCCTCCCAGTGTTCCTGCAGGCCACGGTCGTCCGCGTCCCATCGCACCTGCCACTGGCCAGACAGATCAAGCGTCTCGCGGGCCGAGCTCGAATCGGACACAGCAAAGCAGAGGCAGCCGGTCAAACCCACAAGGATCGCGCGAACCATGAAAACGCCTCCCGGGAAGGAAAGTTGATCGGGGAAAGCTGCACGGAACGAGGAGCGTGCGGAGATGCGTCGGAAGAGAGTTGACGGGACCGGGCCGGCCGAACGAAACGAAGTGGCCATCGCGTCCTCTCTCCTCTCCACGCTTCTCCGCTCAGGTCACCCGTGCCGGCTCAGCGGTCTGGGCGGGCACCGACGCCGGCTGAGCCGGCGCGAGGCGCCGGTTTCTCACGACACGCGAGGAATTTCGAAGCCGGAGCGCGGCGTGCGCGCGAAGAACGAAGCGGCTTGTTCGTCTCCCACAATCTGCTCCTGCTCCGGGTCCCACGAAATGGCACGCTTGAGCCGCGCCGCGATCGCACAGAGATGGCAGGTGTTCATGGCCTGAACGTGTGTGAACACGTCCGATACCGGAAGACCTCCTTCGCGAATGCAACGATAGAAGTTCGCCTTGTGCCACTCGAACGGCTTCCCCTTGTACAGGCGTTGGACGTCCTCGTCCGTGAACTGACTCTCGTCCCAACCCTCTTCGATGGGCGTTCCCGATATCGTCTCACGATTGACGAACATCCGACCTTTGGTTCCCTCGAACAGGATGCCGTTGCGGCCGCGACTCTCCACCACCATCTCGGTTCCATGGGCGAACTTGCAGACCACGGCGAAATCGTGCGACGTGTTATAGCAGTCGTCCACGGTCGGATAGCCGTTCTCATAGGGTACCGGATGGTTCGCATCCTTCCCGTCAAACTCGATGGGCCCCTTGCCGGGCTCATCGCAGCCGATCGCCCAGGTGGCGATGTCCACATGATGAGCGCCCCAATCGGTGAACTTGCCCCCCGAGTACTCGTACCACCAGCGGAACTGATAGTGGCAGCGCTCGGCTATGAACTCGACCTCCGGAGCCTGGCCGAGCCACATGTTCCAGTTCAGTTCGGCGGGAGGCTGCTGCTTCCTGAAGGGCCCTCCGAATTCACCCCCATTGATCCCGACCGTGATCTTCTGGATATCTCCCAGCAAGCCTTTCTGCACCAGGTTGATCGCCCGCAAAAACCGGTCCTTGTCGCTGCGCTGTTGCGTTCCCACGATAAAAACGCGATCGGAGTACTTCGCACATGCCTGCCGGATCAACTGGTTCTCTTCCAGCGTCAGCGTCAGCGGCTTCTGGCAAAACACGTGCTTGCCCGCCTGCAACGCCTCGATCGCAATGCGAACGTGCCAGTGGTCGGGCGTGACGATACTCACCACGTCGATGTCGCTGCGATCGAGCACCTGCCGGTAGTCCGCATACTGATCCGCTTTTCCCTTGCCGATGCGGTCCGAGTTCCTGGCTTGCTCGGCATGTTTCGAATCCACATCGCAGACGGCGAGAATATCGCCGAAATGGGCGTGGTCGCCCGCATCGCCCTGTCCCATGCTCCCGACACCAATGCAACCGATACGAGGCCGATCGCTGGGCGACTGATTGGCAAAGGCCTTCGTGTTCCAGGCGAAGTAGGGTACCGAGCCTGCGGCCGCAGTCAGAGCGAGAGATTTCCTGAGAAAGTCACGACGCGACGTTGGATTCTGCTTCACGTTCCGTAGCTCCCGGTTGAGTGGAAGTCCGTGGGGGTGGATAAATGCTTGATCGGATGACCAAGTGCCGGTGACCTGCTTCGTTCTTCTATAAATCCCGGCCCGCACCACCGCAAGCCCGTGCCGCCCGCTCCCCCCAGCACGAAGGAGGAGCGGAGCAGGCGTGGCTTGAGCGATGCATCGAGCCATATCCGGGGACTGCACACGTGATTCTTCCACGGGGCTCTTGGACTTTCGTTGTTCGATATTCTGCGGTTCGAACGCCTCAATGGCCAACGCCACCCACGGTTCGACCCACGTGAGTCGCCGACGATCCACGGTGTTGGTCCTGCTGCGAAGTCCCCGCTACGTGCGGACTTCGTCACGTGGGGGACGCAACAGGTTGCGGACTGAAGTCCGCGTTACGGCACTGGCGGTTTGGGAGTGAGGTTCTTGTCGAGGCGGATGAAAAGGTGTTCGAGCGCCAAACGCGACATGTCGGTGGACGAATGCGAGCCTTTCAGCGCCAGATCTGTTTCCAGCAGCCACTGATTGAGTTGCGCGGCTCGCTCACGACCGAGCTGTTTGAGCTGTTGCTCGGCCTTGCGCAGCGCGTCCTGTTGCCACGTGAAGAAACCCGCCTGCTCCAACGCCTGGGATAGACGCATCCTCGTCCGCTTGCGTTCGGCCTGCTGATAGATGCGCGTAGCGGCCGCAAAACGGCGCAGCGACCAGCTGATCGATCCGAACAGGCCGTTGGGAACTTCACCACTCAAGATCAGGCGATCCAGCTGCCGGAGCGCTTCGGCGCTGTCACCCGACAACGCCGCGTCAATCAATTCCCAGGCCGTCTTCGCTCGCCACCCTCCTGCCAGCTCACGAACCATTTTCTCCGAGATCCGATGGCTCTTGTCGGTGTAGAGTGCCAGTTTCGCCAGTTCCTGATCGAGCAGGCCGAATTCGGGACCGATCAATTCCAACAGCAGGATGGCCGCGTTCCTGGCCAACTGAACGTCATGACGCGCTTCTCCCCAGCGGACCAGCCATTGCACGATGCGCGACTCGTCAACGACTTTCTGACGTCCCCTGTTCGTTTGGGGCGAGCGGCATTCGACCTGCAAACCATGCTGTTCGACGAGCTTGTACAACCGCGTGTTGGACGCCCATTTGCTGACTTCCAGCATGAGCACGCTCCGCGATTGAGGCTGTGCGACATAGTCTTCCAGGCGTGCACGATGCTCCGTCACAAAGGGGTCCGCTTCTTCCACCAATGCCACACGCAGACCGGCTGGATTGAAGAGAGAAACGGTGGCCAGTTCGTCGTGCACATCGCGCCAAGCGACCGACGAGCCATCGAATACTGCGACCGGCAGCTCGTCGTCGGGGGAGGCAATGGCCCGCATATGCTGGATAGCCAACCGTCTCAAAAATGGCTCGTCTCCAAAGATGACCTGGACCGACGCCGGTGGTGGGGACTGCTCCAGGTAATCGAAGACGTGGTATGTAGCGGCCATAAGAAATACTCCCGCAAGATGACGTTGCCACATTCTCGCAGCAATCCGCCGGGCGGTGAAGAGGAGATCGCCGACTGGATACGGGCTCGCAGAGGGGGATGATGGGCGGTGTCTGAGCGGACACCTGGTGTGTGCCCAACACGTGATCGGTCCGCGGCATCACCATCGCGATGCAGGGAAGCCTTCGCTTTGCCCGGCTCAGCCGCGTCGGGGAAGACGGAACGCCTCGCGGTCGATCTCTTGCATGGGGAGGATTCCGCGTATCCGTGCTTTGGGGGCCAGGCCATCGATCAGCACGGGCTCACTGGTCTGATCGGTGGCCGTATTGCCGGCCGCATCACGCACTTGCAGTTGCAGATAGACGCTGGGAGGGAGCTGCGGATCGGCGGCCCAGACGAATTGTCCCGAATTGGGTAAGGAGGAAGCGATCACCGTCCACGGTCCTTGAGGAGATTCGCTGAACGAAAGCGTCACGCCGCGCGGGTCGAGCAATGCATCGGCCGCCTGCCACTGGATCACGAGTTTCCCGGTCTGGGATCCGGTGCCATACGTGGCTGACGTGAGACGAGCGGTGGGAGCGGTCGTATCGACGCCGACCCACACATCGGCCAGATCTCCGCTCCGCGGCTTACGCCCCGCCATTCCGTTGCGGCCCACGACAACCACATGGAAGCCGAAGATCCCCTCCTCTTGTACCGCGACATCAAAGGGGCTCTGCAGGTCCTCGTCGGTGCCCCACAGACGCCACGTACGTCCGCCGTCCGGAGTCGCCCAGAGCTGCACTTCGGCGACGCCGGATGGTCCGACCGCATCGACGTCGTAATCGAGTCGAAACCGCGGGCTGCTGGTCATCTGCGGTCGCTCACCCGGCGGCAGCATAGTAGCACCATCGACGATGTCCGCACGGCCCGGATCGGACGGCGGAAGGTCGGGAGCTGCGCTGGCGGCCGGCGGGTTCTCCGGAGCGGCTGGGGCACCGAAGGGCTCGGACAACGACGGACCGCCACCTTCCAGATCGGGTGGACCGCCCATTTCTTCGCCAGATGATTCGCTCCGCAGGGCGGTGGGCTGCGCAGGGGTCGTGGCGTGCAATGGTGTGAAGGCACTGGTGCCGGTGCCTGGCAGGTTACCGGCCGGCACCGCGAGAATTTGCTCCCGGTCGACCGCCAGGTCTCCCGCTCCCGGCGCTCCCGATGACGCTGGGCCGGTGGGGCCTGCGAACGACGGTGAGTCGTTAGCGTGAGTCGGCCAGTTCGACGGCGGCTGGTTAGGATATGTATCATGAGTGGCATTGTCGCTCGGCCAGACGACGGCACCTTCGCTCGCCCGGCCATGACGCACGAACGGATCGGCCGGTCGTTGAGCCATCGCGTCGGCGGGCGCTGAACGCTGCACGGCCGATGATGGAAGGAGCAGGCGTCGATTGACGACGCCCATGTTTCCAGCTCGGTCGCGCACTTCAGCGCGAATGGTGATGGTGGGCGAGCTGGATTCGGGTTTCCAGGTCAGCTGATCCTGGTACGTGGTCTGCACCACGTTGTCGGCTGGCCGCCGGACCTCAATCGGTTTCCACGATTGACCGACGCCTTCCTGGTATTCCAGTTTCAGCGAGGAAGCGAGCAGATTCTGATCGAAGGTCTGCCACGATGTGGTGACTGCTCCTCCCTCAGCTGCTCGGACATTGAGTTCGATTTGGGGTGCGGCGGTATCGACCACGACGCGCAGTTCGGGCTGCAGGGGATTCTGGGAGGTGGTTGGTTGAGTCCCATCGAGAGTGCGGGACGAAAACCAGTATTCCCTGTCACCGGATGCGCGAAACGTGAATTGTGTAGTGCTCGGGGATTGGCGCGCATACAGTTGCCAGGTACGTCCCTGATCGAGCGACACGTACAAGTGGACTTCGACCGGTTGCACGATGCGGCGGTCCACAGTGAACGGAATGGCAAACACATTCTGCCGCGTGGCGTAGAGCGGCAGCGGGGTCGCGGCGTCGGCAGCGGCAGGGCGCGTGGGGCCCGTGTAACCGGGGCCCGGCTGTGCTGTCAGCGGGGCCGTGAACACCGCCAGCATGACGACGCTCCACAGGTGCACTCGCCACGCCACGTCCGACGCGTGGCGAAGCGGAGGGAGCATCAGGCGGAATCGTTCGGTGCGCATCCTTGCGTCCCTATGTGCCGAGGAGTCACCACAACGTCACGTCGGTCCGCGACGATCACCGGATCCACTCAGGTCGGGATCTGGATCGACTGGCAGCTCTCGCATGCTGTGTCCCGTGCCATTTAGACTGGTATCGGTTACGCAGGTCCGGTAACTTGAACAACCGCGCCGCCGTGTCCGCCTGTTCCGACGCCAACTCCGGTGGACGCGAGACCCTATGAGGAGAAGAAAAGCATGGCGTTGCCTTCCACATCGCAGGCAACTGGAGAGGGCCAATCGGACACGGCATCCGCCGCCACGAGTTCCCGTTTCTCGGGACTCTCGCGCGTGTTGAGGCTGGGAACATGGTCCCTGCTGCTTCTCTCCGTTTGTGGCTGGGGTGGCCGAGCGTGGTGGCTGCTGGACCTGACCAGCCATTTTCGGGTTCAGTATCTGGGGATCGCGGTGATCGTGACGCTCGTTTGGCTGGTTGCACGAAACTGGAGCCTGGCACTGCTGGCGACAGTCTGCCTGATCATCAATCTGGTGCCACTGGGGCCGTATTGGCTCGCCGCCAGGGACGGATCGACGACCGGTGCGACGGTCCGGGTTATGAGCTTCAACGTGAACTCGGCCAATCGCGAGGGGGAGTTGGTTCGGGAAACGATTCGGGATTGCGATCCCGACCTCTTGTTCGTGTGGGAGTTCAATGATGTTTGGCAGGAATCGCTGGGCCCTTTGGAGGCGGCCTATCCGCATCGGCGTCTGGTTCCGCAAGCGGACAACTTCGGCATGGCAGTCTACAGTCGCATTCCACTCGCGAGAATCGACTGTTTTCAGCTGGTAGAACCGGGATTCTGGGCTTTGGAGGTCGAGTTTGCCGCGGGCGACCAGATGTGGCGCGTGGTGGGGGTACATGTCATTCCACCGATGTCGGCCGAGGCAACACGGCTGCGCAATGAGCAGTTTCGGGAGCTGGCGGATCGGTTGGCTGGTGTAGCCGGGCCGACGGCGGTTGTGGGGGATCTGAACTGCACCGCCTGGTCCCCCTGTTTCGATTATTTGTTGGAGCCAACTGGCTTGCGGGACAGTGGATCTGGATTCGGACTTCAGCCGACATGGCCGGCACAGATTCCCTTGATGATGATTCCGATTGACCATTGTCTAGTCTCGGAAAGTGTCCAGGTGACGGGCCGCATGGTAACGGCTGCTTGTGGATCGGACCATCGCGGGCTTGTCGTCGATTTGGCTGCGCACGAGCGAACCGTGACGCGGCCGGAGCCGTAAGGGAGTTGGTTCGTCAGTAGAGGGGATGGGCAGGGAGCGGCGTGGGCCTGAGGGGTCGCGGCAGAAGCCGGGTTCGACACCCTTCCACGACGGTCGGAGCGTGCGGCAAATCCGGGCGGGCTGGGAGCAGTCGAGCAGTGGTGCCGAACGCGCATGGCAGGCGGAGCAGGGTTGCCCCGCATTGGGGAAGGGACCGGAAGTTCATGTCTTAAGTTCCAGTTTCCACGCCAGTTAGGTATTGTGGGCTGGAAATTCTGGACTTGATCTATCCAATGTGCATAATATTCGACATATTCTCATCAGCGAAGCCTTGCGTCTGATCGTGGCCCCTGGTGCTTGACGTCGAACCATGCTGGAATTTCTCACCACGACGACTGCGAAAGCAGTGCTTTGGGTAGCCGTTCTGCTGGTCATGCTGGCGGCGGCCTACTACTTGGTGCGAAGGTTTCGGGATCGCATCGACGACGACCGGCAAACAGCAAGCGATCTGCTGACGAATTTCCGAGAAATGCACCACGAGGGTGACATCAGCGAGACGGAATTCCGAACAATAAAGACTGTGCTGGGGCGAAAGCTCCACGAGGAGTTGAAGGGCGCGAAACGTGATGAAGAGTCACCTGCGGAGTGACTCTGCGGATCATTGCGAGTTCGCTGATCATGCCGGTCAGTCCTTCATGCAGACTCAGGGCCTGGGAGGCCAAACGCACAGCGACAACCGTAGATTTGGCAGCTCGACGAATCGCGGACAGGGAAGCCCTTAAGGGCCTGGGCACGGTGATCCGAACACGCCCTTTCGGCCGGATCGAGCGACACCGAGGAAGTAGAGCCTTGATCGATGGCGGTCGCGACAGGCGGCCGTGATCGACGATCCGAAAGGAGTGATTATGCCCGCGGGAAAAGATTCGGGCGGAGGCCGACGCAGCAGCGGTACGACGAAAAAGAACGCGTTCTGTTCGTTCTGCCGCAAGAGCTATCGGGATGTCGGTCCGCTGGTCGAGGGACCAGGGGATGTGTACATCTGCGGGGAGTGCATCGATCTTTGCCAATCGATTCTGGAACAGGAACAGCGTCGAAGGGGCTCAACCAAGAAACTCTTCAAGGAGATTCCGACGCCGCGCGAGATCGTGCGGAAACTGGATGAATACGTGATCGGGCAGGCCAACGCCAAGAAGGTCCTGGCGGTGGCCGTGCACAATCACTACAAGCGTCTGGCTTTGGGGTGGGAAGGCTCAGACGTGGAGATCGAGAAGTCCAACATCTTGCTGATCGGCCCGACCGGTTCTGGTAAGACTCTGTTGGCGCGCACTTTAGCGAGGATTCTCAATGTCCCGTTCGCCATTGGCGACGCGACGACTTTGACGGAAGCCGGATACGTCGGCGAGGACGTGGAAAACCTCCTGCTCAAGCTGCTGCACGCGGCTGATTTCGACTTGGAAGCAGCGCAGCGAGGGGTCCTCTATATCGACGAGATCGACAAGATTGGCAAGACCAGCCAGAACGTGTCGATCACGCGAGACGTATCGGGTGAAGGCGTGCAGCAGGCGCTGCTGAAGATGCTCGAAGGCACCGTGGCCAATGTTCCTCCCCAGGGCGGACGCAAGCATCCTGAGCAGCAGTATATTCAGATGGACACAACCAATATTCTGTTCATCTGTGGCGGTACGTTTGTCGGTATCGAAGACCTCATCGGCAAGCGACTGGGCAAGCCGACGATGGGATTTGCCCAGCGCAGTGCGGCGGAGAAAAACACGGATCCTGCCCAACTGCTCCCGAATGTGACCACCGATGATGTCCTGCATTTCGGTCTCATTCCCGAACTGGTCGGACGCCTGCCGGTGATCAGCGCCTTGACGCCGCTCAGCGAAGATGGACTGATGCGCGTGCTGACCGAGCCGCGTAATGCACTGGTCAAACAGTATCAGACTCTCTTCGAAATGGAGAATTGCGAGCTGAAGTTCACCGAGAGCGCTTTGAAGCGGATCGCCCATCGCGCCATGACCAAGGGGACCGGAGCTCGTGGTCTGCGGAGCATCATTGAAGAGGTGATGCTGGATATCATGTACGACCTGCCTGAGCAGACGCCGGGTACGTCGTACGTCATCAACGATGACATCGTGGACGGCCGTGAAACGCTGTTCCAACTGCCCGAGCCGCGCACGAAGAGTGCCTAGCAGGCGGCACGGATTCACTACGCTGACGCAAGGCCCGGCCAGGATCTGATCCTGGCCGGGCCTTCTGCTTCTACTGCGCTGGCTGTACGGTCGGTCGGCAGACTCTCTGGCGGTGCGTCTCGCTCATCGTCGCGCGAGTTTCCGCAGCACCTCGATGCCGCGCTCAAGTGTTTCGTTGGCGGCCGCATAGGAGAGTCGAAAATGGGTGTCGCGCTGACTGAAGACGTTGCCCGGAATGATCAACAGATTGTGCTCGATCGCTGTCTTGACGAACTCCGATCCGGTTCCCCACGGTGCCTTGGGAAAGACGTAGAACGCGCCACTGGCACCGGCAATCTCGTACAGGTCGGAGAGGCCATCAACGATCAGATCACGCTTCTTGTGATACGCTTGCAGGTGCTGGCTGATATCGACGTCCATCGCCGCGGCGCCGGCCCACTGGACCGGTTGCGGAGCACAGACGAAGGTGTACTGCTGCACTTTGATCATCGTGTCAATGACTTCCGCGGGACCGTGGACGAACCCGAGTCGCCACCCGGTCATGGCATAGTTCTTGGAAAACCCGTCGATCACGATCGTACGGTCATTGAACTGAGCTGGCGACTCGAAGGGCGAGTCGTAGCAGAACTGACAGTAGATCTCGTCGGAAATCAGTGCGATGTTGTGCTGGCGAGCCAGTTCCGCCAGTGCTCGGACCACTTCCAGCGAGGCGGTGGCGCCGGTCGGATTGGCGGGACTGTTGAGCAGAATCAGCTTGGTCTTGTCGGTAATCGCCTGGGCGACTTGCTCCACCGGTATCTGAAAATCGGGATACGTGGAGATCAGTACGGGAACGCCGCCGACCAGCCGGGTAAGCGATTCATACATCACGAAATAGGGTTCGAAGATGATCACTTCATCGCCGGCGTTGACCAACGACAGCAGGGTGAGCACGAGCCCGCCACTGGTGCCCGAGGACACAAACACCTTGCGATCCGCGTGCGCGTACTGTTCGTCGAGTCGCGCCTGCAGCTTCTCACGCAGGACCGGCATCCCCTGCGTCAGAGCATAATTGTTCTTGCCCGATTGAATCGCGTCGATGCAGGCGTTTCGCACCGGCTCGGGAACATCGTAATCGGGTTGGCCGATCGACAGATCGATCGGGGACTCCATCTTGCCAGCTAATTCAAACACTTTGCGAATGCCGCTGCTGTCAAACGTGCGGGTTCGCTGGGCGATCCACGAGTCGGTCATAGGTTTCTCGTCCTGGGAACAGACAGTGTCAGGGACCAGCCCCTTACGATCGGGCCCGGCGTGGGCCGGGGGCCGGGGGCTCGCCGCGAGCGCAATTCATCATAGTGACGGTAACCGCGCCGGAATGCAAGAACGGCTTCTCCGCGGGACAAAGGGGAGGCATTGGTGGCAGCTCCCCCGAAGGAAGAATGGACCGGTCTGCAGCAGGCCGGGGACGCTCAGCGGACGCGGCAGGTGAAGCGGATGACACCACCTTCGGTCGCTTTCATCGGCTCCGTGATCTCCCACCGCAGCTGCAGCGATTCGCCTTCGTTCTGGGTGACCGAGAAGTTCGCGTTCAGCGAGCAGGTCTGGCTGCCCTCGACGTATTCCAGACGCGTCGTCAGGTTGTCGATCACGGTCACGTTGCCGATCACCTGATCGCCGACATTCTCGAATTGCAGCGTGAATTCCACCGTTTCGCCCGGGCGTGCCTCGGAGCGGGATGCCAGCTTGCAGACCCGCAGACGCGGTTTTCCTTCGAGCGAGTAGATGTGCAGTTCGCCGGCAGACGCCACCGAGACTTCTTCGTGCGTGGCAATGTTGTCGATGACCACTTGCACCGCCGCGTCGTGGCTCCAGGCTACCGCGGCCTGGATCAACTCGGCCAGGCGTGCCTTTTCCGAGTTGTCCAACATGGCGCGGCGGATGTCGTTGAAGTCCTCGTAGGGAATGACACTGGCGTGCGTCCCGATCAGACCTTCCTGGTTCTCCAGGCCGATGGGCGGCGTGTTCTCACGAATCCCGCTCGCCGCCGAGGTGCCGAGATTCAAGCCGGGCTGTAACGGCTGGACTTTGGTCGTGGCGATCTGCACGTCCCCGAGTCCTTCGATGGGTACCGGCACGTTGACCCCGGCGATGCGATCCAGATAATCGTGCTGCACAATGCCATAGACCTTGCGCACCGAAGCAAAGCGAGGCGAGTAGATGCAGACCCGATTGCTCGGTTCAACAAAGGTGTCCCCTTCGATTGTGTCGTAGTGGACGACCGTATCTTCCAGGGCCAGACCATCGACGCTCCAGTCCTTGTTCACCTGAACTGCCGGACGCTTGTCACCGCCATCGCACAAGTACTCGTCCTCGGGCCAGGGGCAGGGAAGTCCTGGCGGAGTCCAGGGGCCACATGGTACGCCGCAGGGACACCATGGCTCGGCCTGACAAGGCATCTGCGGCTGGCACGGCGCAGCATACTGTGGACCATAGCAGGGGGCCGGCATCGGAGCCGGGTAAACCATCTCAGTCGGGCACGTCGGTTGCGCCGCGACCAGGTAGGAGCCAGCTCTCGGCATGGGCGATGCCTGCACCATTGTCTGCGGTACGGCGGTAAGGAGTGGCTGACGGAGCATGGCGCCGTCGGCGGGCAATACGACCGAAGTCGCCGCCGCCGTATGCCCGGTCGGTATAACCGCGGAGGGTTGATCGGTGGAAGTGGCTGCAGCCTGATCCGAGAGCGAATGTCGCGCGAGTGCCGTGTGCGGATTCTCTGTCGGCTTGTTGGCCGTTTCTGCCGCCGCGGCCTGAGACGGTCCTGCTGCCCACGTCGACGGAGGCTCAGAGGGCTGAGGTGCGCGCGCCAGCTGAGTATCCACTGCGCGGCACGAGCAGAGGATGATAATCGCCGCGGCAATCACCAGCCATCGTCCGGTTGACCCTGCGGTGGATTCTGTGGCGTCGATGGGATCTCTACGCATCATCGGGTCACTCCCACGCCCGTCGGGCGTGCTGGCGCATTGATACGAAGCTGATGGCTGTTCCAGGCCTGGGGGCCGGCGGGGCTGGGCGCTGGGGGAACTGCCTCGGTCGGTTCTCCCATCAGCACTTCCGGGAATCGAATCCAAGGAGGAGATTCAAACAGAAATCGGCCGGTCGCATGATCCAGTTCGGGCACACGCGAGCCAATTCGCAGGATGACCATGGGACGTCCCAGGCCGTCGGCAACTTCCAGGGGATCTTGCCCTGCACCCACCTCGAAATAACTCTGGTGGTTGGGATCCTCTCGCAGCGGAAGAGCCGCCTGTGGATTCTCGAGGTAGATCACACGAATCACGAACTGGCCGCGCAGTGCCAGTTCCAATTCTTCCCGAGTCAGTTGGATAGGGATGGGGTACCGCGCTTCCAAGCCTTGTGGCGGGTACAAGCGGTTGATGATCTCGATGCTGGGAAATATCTCTTGCCCCTCGTTGAACGGAATGCTGGTTACTCGCAGGCGATAGACACTACCCACCAGCAAACCGGCTTTGAGAGGTGCCGGGAGCGGGGGCTCAAACGTACCATCCATGGCCAACGCCAACTGCGTTCCCTCGGGGGCTGAGATCTCGACGGGCTGGAAGTAACCAGGCAACGGTCCGCCGCGCAGGAGTTGTGCCTGCCCAATCGAACCGGGGGGCATGTCTGCTCGCTGGAAATAGTGGTAGGGACGGTAAATCGTAGCTGCCTGCGGAAGGACGTAGTTGCCCTGTGCTCCGAAGTCGGCCGAAGAGGTGACTGGCATGAGACCTGGCATGGGAGCAATATCGGTGCGGGGAATGGGCCCGGTCGGTTGTGAAGCGACCGAGGGATTGGGCGGCCCTGGAACTACCTGGCCCCTGACGCCCGACACGCTGATCACGACCAGCAGCAGCGCCCACACGGAACGGCCAAACAGTGGCGTGACCGTCCCTGTCATTCGCCGCTGTCGAGCGAGGCGTTTGCAGTGTCGAACCATGTTGATCGTTCTCCCCGGCTTCCTGGTTCCCTGTTCGCATCCTCGCGAGACGTTCGCCATCCCTGGTTGGTGCCGTAGCGGAGTCTTCGACCTGAGCTGCAACATCACAGATGCTGCATCCCATCCGAACCTGGGCAACAAGGAAGTGATACTCTGTGCTCGTTCTCGACTGGTTCAGCTACAAGAAAGGTGGGAGGCGACTCTGGTTGCCGGCGCCGGAAGAGAGTTTTCTTCGCAGGGCGACGGGAGTCGCCTCCCACAGGCAGTTGCTCCATCGTGGTGCTTTACCGCACACACTGGTTCGCGTCGTGAATCGTCTGACCGTAACGAAGCGGCGGATACATGCTCTGTTCTGTCACATGCATTCGCGTGGGCGGAGCCGGATAGCTGACGCCGGGCTGCTGGCGAACGTCGATTCGGAACTTGTGCGCCGGTTCGGGAATATGGTTGACCGTATGGTTCTTGATCACGTGCTTCTGCAGTCCCGCGGGAACTCCCAGTGGAATATGCGGCGGCCCGGGCAGCCCGATCGGAGTGCCGGAGATGGGCATGCCCCACTGCGGCGTCGTGACGCCGGACAAATGCGAAGGAACATTACCGTACGGAACGACCGTACCCGGCAGCAGAGCGGTTCCGGGCGGGCAGCCACGCTGGCAGTCGCCGTAAGGGCCGCAGGCACCGACACCACCCATGCCGGGAGCGCCCGCCATATAGCCACCGGCCTGCATCACACCCCCTTGGGCTCCGTCCATGGCACCAGGAACTTCGAGGTCTTTGTTGCCCATGCGGATAATGGCCAGGATCGAGCCGCGACGATCCGCTTCGACGATGGGGTCGATACCAGGATCAAGTCGCGTGCTGACCAGCGTGTCGACTCCCGCCAGAGCCAGTTCCTGAAACTCCGGATCGGGCAGGTAAATCACCTTCGTGACGAAGTTGCCCGCTGCTACCTGGTCAAAGTCCTCTTCGGTGAACTGGATCGGGATCGCGTTGTGAGCCAGATAGGCCTCCGTGCGCGGAGTGACCGGTCCGACTTCCAACGTCGGATAGCGCTCAACCCCCTCGCGACCTTCGACGTTGCTGATCTTCAGACGATAGATGCCGCCGGTCGGAAACGCCGATCGGCCGGGAACGACTAATGGCTCAGAATCAAAATAACCGACGCCTCCGACATCCCAACTGACCATCATGCTCTCGGGCCGCGAGAACAAAATCTGGACGGTCGGCGGAGCGACAGGCATCATCATCATCCCCACACCACATCCCATCATGGGACCGCCCATGGGACCACCCATGGGACCACCCATGGGACCGCCCATCATGGCCGTGTTCACCACGGGGGCTGGAGGAGGCGCAAGAACTCCTGGCCCCGGACCACCAACGCCAGGCCCAGGCTCCAGGAGCCGCTCGGCTGGCGGCAGATTGTACGACCGGTGATGAGCACACCCCACCGCGGTCGCAGCGATGGCGATGAGCATGATCCAACGCGACATGCTGGTCTTCATAATATCCCCCCTACGCGGCGCTCGAGCCCGGTGAGACTTTGATAACAAGTGGGCTCCAGCTGCTGGTGACTCCTAGCTGGTCTGTTCGGAACGAGTGTGGACAGTTCTGGACTGCACGGGCACTATCCTCGGCTTGCGTCGTCGAGCTTTTGGCGTGGACACCACCTCGCATGCGACCCTACAATGGCCCGCCCAGGCTGGTCCCGCTCGTCCTGCGGCCTGATCGCTGTGCCACCGCACGTTCCGGTAGCCACATGCCAGGACGCTGGGTCATCCCGCGCAAGCAGTGCGGGAAAACGTCTCTGTGGGTTTTGATCGGCGTGATACAACGAGTTTCTTTGGCAAAACCAACACAACCGCACCATGAACTATAGGTTGCCCATACTCGCAGTGGCTTTTACCGGGCTGGTGGGATTCGGCATGGTGGTTGGCTTGTATTCGCAAGTTGCTGTGGGGGAAGATGTTGCGTCGACTGGAGCGGGACCGCCACCCGCTGCCGCTGGACAGGAAGCCGAAGTGGTCGCCAGCGGACAGGATCTTGTCTCTCAAGCTGCTCAACGACTGCTCCTGGCGCCGGGAATTGAGGCCCGAACGCGCCAACGTGTGAATATCTTCGGCCAGCAGTTGGTCGGTTCGGGAACTTATTTGCAGCTCACCCATGGCCCCCGACTCATGCTGAGACTTGACCTGAAATTGCAGGTGGGGGACCGGCCAACCAGCCTGCGGCAGATCAGCGACGGTGATTCGCTCTGGGTCTTGCGGCAACAAGAGGGAAACAACCGGGTGTCCCGTGTCAACGTGCGGCGGCTGCGCGATGCAGCGGCGAAGGCCGAGCCGGCTGCGTTATCCCCATCGCTCTGGATGGCCCTGGGTGGGGCTCCATGTCTCCTGGCCCAACTCGAAGAGAACTTCCAGTTTGGTCCCCCCCAACCGCAATTGATCGGCAAGCTGCCTGTCTGGTATGTGTCGGGGACATGGAAACCTCACGCGCTGGCCCGCCTGTTGCCCGAGCAGAGTGAAGCCATCCTGGCTGGCAAGCAGGCCGATCTCCAGTTGCTCCCGGAGCATCTGCCGCACGGTGTAACGTTGATCCTGGGACGTGATCAGGTCATCCCTTTGTTTCCCTACAGCTTCTCGTTTCATCGGGACGTTCCCGCCGAAGACGAGCAACAGCCGTACCAGCGAATCCCGCTCGTGACCTGGGAGTTGTTCCAGGTCCGCGTTCGATCCGATCTGCCCACGTCGGAATTCGACTTCCGTCCAGCGGATCAAGAGATCGACGAACAGACCGAAGAGTATTTGCATCGGTTAGAGAGGGCAGTCAAGTCGCACAGCGCGGCCAAAACGCCTCAGTCTCAATCGGACCCTCAGTAGAATGCAGAGCACGGCACCTCGGATGTTCAAGGGGCCTCAAGCCGTTCATGTTCTGCAGATGTGCTGATGCTAAGAGTCTGCCAGGCCTTCGTCTTTAACGTGGATCCGCTCCCTTCTTGCCACGGGTGGATTGCCGGTGCAGCGTCGCCGGTCCTCGCACTTTCTGGACGCTACTGCAAATGAAAAGCGGCGTTCGTCGTCAGGACTTTCAGCTGTTCCTGCCGATAGCGAATCACGTTCACCCCACAATTGTCTTGATCGATGCTGCGGGCCTTGGCCAGTGGCACGCTTAACATGTGGGCCAGGAGGACCCGGTTCACCACGTTGTGTCCGACGGCGAGGATGACCTTTCCCAGATTCTCACGCATCAGTTGTTGCAGCGCCGGCAGGACCCGGTCGAGCACCTGTTGCAGATTCTCTCCGCCAGCGTAACCGTGGGTGGCCGGGTCGGCGACGAACTGGGCGTAGGCTTCCGGTTCCTCGCGCTCGATTTCCATCCAGCAACGTCCTTCCCAGCGTCCAACATTGACTTCGTGGAAGCGATCCACCGGCAGGGGAACAATGCCGTGCGGTCGCGCGATGATCTCGGCGGTCTGGGCCGCTCGCCGCAGAGGGCTGCAGAAGGCGGCAGCGAGCGGCTGAGTACATAAGAAGGAGGCCGTACGTTCGGCTTGCTGACATCCCTCTTCTGAGAGGGGTGAGTCATCAACCGTTCCCTGGATCCGGGGAGGGCGGGCGAGATTATTGAGGGTGGCCGCGTGTCGTACGAGAAACAGAAGGCAGGTATCGGAGGAAGCTTGGTAGGGCATGGCGGAAGAGAATGTCAATGTGAGTTAAATGGAACTTTGCGGCGAAATGAGTGCATGGACGGCAATTAGTGCCAAATCAGATGTTCACGGCAGCGGACGAGCGAGGCGGCTGCTTCGATCGCTGCCACCATCGATTCGCACTGTGCGCTACCCTGCCACGCCCGGTCGTAGGCCGTACCGTGTGCCACACTGGTGCGGATGACGGGCAAGCCGAGTGTGATGTTTACTGCCTGGTGCATGGTCAACAGTTTCAACGCGATGTGACCCTGGTCATGGTACATGGCGACGACCGCATCGAATTCGCCGGCTGCGGCTCGTGACAGGAGGGTGTCTGCGGGATAAGGTCCATGAAGCTCCAGCCCAGACTGACGGCCCGCTTCCACTGCTGGCCGAATCAGCCGCAGTTCCTCGTCACCAAACCGTCCCGCTTCTCCACCGTGTGGATTGAGTGCACAGACTCCGATGCGCGGATGACGTGCATCTCCTTCTCCCAAGAGCATGGCACGGGTCACGACGTGGGCCAACTGAGCTGTCTGTACGATGCGTTGGGTGGTGATCAGGTGGAATACTTCGCGTAGCGCGACATGCAGGGTGACATGAGCGACTCCCAACCCGGCCAGCTGCCGATCGCCCTGCCGCCGGGCCAGGTAGAGCATCATGGCTACGTCACGAACCCCACAGAGATCGGCCAGCAATTCGGTGTGGCCAGGATAATCGTGTCCGGCAGCCGCCAGGGCTTCTTTGTTGAGTGGAGCGGTGACGAGGGCGTCGACCTGGCGTGCCAGGGCCAGTTGGCAGGCCCGCGTGACCGCCAGGTACGCGGCCTGACCGCCACGGGCATCCACACGGCCTGGTGTCAGGTGCAGGACATCGTCGCCACCGCAGGTGAGGCAGGGCATCTGATCGACCGACGAGTGCACGGCCGTGACGTGCTCCACGTTCACGACCTGGATGGGAGCCCTTACCAGTTCGACGGCGCGGCGCAAGAGCGACGGATGGCCGAGCACGACGGCTCGACATTTGTCGTGCCAGGCCGCGTGCCGCCATGCCTTGGCGATGGTCTCCGGTCCGACTCCCGTCGGATCGCCCATCGTGATTGCCAATAGAGGTTTCATGCAGCCCATTGTAGAGAGCCTGGCGCAGTGTGGTCCAGCCGGCACTCCGTATCGTGGGAGATGCCAGGAGAGGTGAGCAGGAGAGGTGAGCAGGGGAGGTGAGCAGGGACCAGGCAGAGGCGAGCGGGACGCGGCGCACGGATGGTGCGAAGCCGCGTCGGCCGGGGGTGGCCGGGGATCACTTCCCGCCGCAGTTGATGCGGCGGTGACCAAGAGAGTGCGTGGCCAGGGATCTGGTGGCGTTGCTTATGTATGACAATATTATGTCACACGTTGTGACGCCATGGCGAGTGAATGCGGAGTGGGGGCTCTTCCTCAGGGCGGGCCCCCTGGCCAGGCGCGGTGCGTCCTGGCCGCAGGCGGCAGGGGCCGACTGCGAACGGCAAGCGGTTGGCTTTCAGCGCGGATAGCCCTTGGGTGACGGAGGGGAGTTGGCTGTTCGGAACCGCCGGTTCTGCGTTTGCAGAGGGGCGAGCGACCGTGACTGGCACGCAGCCCGCTCGGCGATACGTCCGGTTTGTTCTGCGGATGCGGCGAGGATGGGAGAAACTCGCCTCTGTGAGGTTCCCAGCGGTTGCATTGTCCCGGCCGTCGGATAAAAATCTCTGTCGTCAGGAGAGGCTGTTGTCGGAGGGGACCGGAAGGGCCGTGGGCGGCTGGCTCTGAGCTGCTCGGCAGCGGGAAGCCAGGCTTGGCTGGCGGGACCCAGTCGAGTTCGTCGTCCGGACGTGGAAGTGGCACTTCCCGAAGAGAGAAAGGGTGATGGGGGATCGCACGATGGCGGGAGCACGCACGCTTTTCTGGTTCGCGGTTTTGGCTGGAGTTCAGACGGTCGCCTGGGCTCAGTCAGATGGTCAGCGCGAGTGGAGTGATGCAACGGGTAAGTTCAAGGTCGTGGGACGGTTGATTGAGGTCAAGGATGGGGTGGTATTCCTCGAGAATGGCGAGGGAAAGACCCTGCGGGTCCCGCTGGCCAAATTGAGCAAGGCCGACCAGGATTATCTCAGCGGCGGCTCCAGCCCATTCGAAATGGTGGAGTCTGAGAGCGGTGCGAAAGAAACCAAGAAGTCAAGCACTTCCGCCGGTAGTTCGACCGGTACGGCCTCTGCCAGGAGCAGCTTCGACTGGTCATCCTCGGTGACGGTTGAGTGGGATGATGTGGAGAATTTTAACTCGATGGCGGGAGTCGAGTGGGCTGTGCCACTGCCGGAAAGCAATACGCTGAACTTCGAACCGAAGCGTGCGGCGATGGCCAAGAAGGCGAACTTCTTTGAGGGGATACACCCGCTGAGTGTGAATCCCATCTGTCAGCGAGCCGTCGTGGGATACAGTGTCTCGTTCAGTGTGCCACAGCCACTGAGTCGGCTGTCGCTGGTTGACCTCGTGGCGGGCAAATCCGTTAATGCGGAGCCGATTGAAGCGCATATGCGCCCGCTCGCCTTGTTGGATGACGGCCGCAGCGTGCTGATGGTGGGAGCGAGTGATGAACGCGGCGGACATGAGACGCCGGACCAGTTGCAGGTCTGGCAGTTCAATGGCAAGAAGGTCGTCCGGTCGGACAGTTGGGTGCCTTACCCGATGGACAAAGAGGAGTGGGGCAAGACCCAGAATGCTGCGGTTGTCTCGGCAGTACCGGTCGCAGCGAATCGTCTGCTCACCTGCAGCGACAAGGGGCATGTGGTCCTGTGGGAACTGGCTGATCGCCGTCCCCTCTGGCATGCGCGTTTGAGCGGCAACTTTGCTCTCGCTCCGTCGACCGATCGCAGCCTGCTGGCGGTGTTTGACGACAAGGCGATCATGGTCCTCAAGACCGACACGGCGGAGATCGTGGGGAGTACCGCGTTGGAGCAGAATACGCATGTGGCCTGGCCGCGGATTGCCTGGAGTCCGAGCGGCAAACGGTTGCTGATTTCCTACCATATGCAAGTACGCATGCTCGACGTGGAGAAGGGAGAATGGCTCTACAGTTACAGTTCTTCCAGCGGGCCGGCAGCTTCCCATGCGCTCAGTTGCCCCCACGATGACTACGCCCTGCTCGACAACCGGCTGTTGGTGCACTTGCCCACCAAGATTCAGGTGTGCGAGTACCGCGATGCGGGCCAGATCGATATTGTGGGCGGCACGGCGTTCATTGCCATGCTGTCGGATGCTGGTGGACTGTTGGCGCCGGGTAAGTTCCCGCATCCAGCGGCCGAGAAAATGCTCGAAAAGGCTCAATCCGATCCGTCCGTATTCCTGATTCATCCCGGCGTCGAAGTGGCCATTGACGTGTCCCAAGTGAATCCGCAGTACCAGCAGACGGTGTTTCAGGGCTTAGAGAAGGCTGCGCAAGCATCCGGCTATAAGGTCGTGCAGACGTCGCCCATCTTTCTGTCGGCCAGCATTACGGGACCCAAGCAGGAAGCCGTCAGCTACATCGCCAGTGGCTCGTACGTGGTGAATGCCTATTCGTCGACCGTCAAGCTGCTCTGGAACGGCCGAGAGCTCTGGCAGACCGGGGGCAGCAATGTGCCGGGAGTGCTGATGACGAAACCGGGTCAGTCGATTGAGGAGGCGCTGGCGGAGGCGGGCCAGCAGCCCAACCTCGGTGTATTTGAGTCCGCTCGTTTTCCGGAGTTCATGCAGAAGCCGGCCGACAATCAGCAGGCGGGAAACAACAGCACCGCGCTGATGGCATCTGCGTTCACGATGCAGGGGCTCGTGGATTCGCAGTAATGAAAGCCTGCATTCAGCGCGTCAGCCAAGCTCAGGTGCAAGTCGACGGGGTCATCGTTGGAGAGATCGATCGTGGCTTGCTGGTGCTGTTGGGTGTGGGACACGAGGATACCGAGCGCGATGCGGATTACCTGGCCGCCAAGCTCGTGGGGTTGCGCGTCTTTGAGGACGACGAGGGCAAGATGAATCGCTCACTCGAGGAAGTGAGTGGAGCCATGCTGGTCGTCAGTCAGTTCACGCTCTGGGGTGACTGTCGCAAGGGAAAGCGTCCCAGCTTCGTGGCGGCAGCGCCGCCCGCCATGGCAGAGCGACTCTACGAGCACTTCTGTATTGCCGTGGAACGACTCGGCATCACGGTGGCGCGTGGCGTCTTTCGCGCTCATATGGATGTCACACTGACCAATGATGGTCCGGTGACGATCAATCTCGAGAGCAAGCGCTAACGCAGGAAGCTGTCCCGAGCTTGCTGCGGCACCTGCTCCACCGGCGCTTCCACCTGCCGCGCCGTGTGAACCCCGACCGGATGATGCTCCTCCATGTACTGCATCAGCATCGGATCACCCCAGGCGAGCAAAGCCAGAACGATCAGCTTGCCGTACGTCGAGACGTTGGGCCAGGCACCCTGGGTGGACCAGAGCTTCAGTGCACTGCCGAAGGACTTCTTGAGTCGGATTCCGCGAAAGTCCACACTGTACAGTTCGTCCAGTACCAGGTGGACCAGGAATCCGGCGACGGCCGCGGCCGTCCAGTAAATGCGCAGCTCCAGGTGCTGGTGATCGGTGATCAGGAAGGCCAGGAGCCCAACCGTTGCGGCGGCCGGCAGGCTGTGCCACATGCCGCGATGCACCGTGTAACGGCGAAACAGCTCCGCCACTCCAAAGCGAATGCCAACATACATGCAGGCACAAGCCAGCACGATCGACTCGCGCGTCCAGCCGAGTGACTGAAAGCGGCTGATCATCAGCATGGGCACGAAGGCCGATATGAACGCGACCGATTCGCGGTACGGTACGCCGCTGTCGCTGTCCAGGTCGGGCAGAATCCCCGCCACACTGCAGAGTCCGCCGGCCAAGATGCACGACTCAATCGGGATTCCATAACTGTAGCCGGCTGCGCCCAGGCCAACCCCTGCCAGTGTCGAACACGTGATGTGTGTTTTGAAGTCTGCCATCGTGTTGCTGCTCGCCTTGCGTGCCGAGAATCACCAGGGAATGCCCACTGCTCATCCCCTGCTCTGTTGAAACGCCGCTGCGTGTGGTCGCGGACTGTACGCGAACTCCCCCTTCGCTGCCAAGAGCGATTCCCAGAATCGAACCTCCAGGGCGAGTCCGAACGCAGTGACCGACAGTCGGCCACCCGTCTCAAGGTGTTGTGGTTCGGCGAGAGGTGGTCGGGTGCGGTCCCGCCAGAGTGGAGCCTCTTGAAATCGTCTTCGCCTGCCAGGCTAGCACCGCTATACTGGCGCGTCCTCGCCGAATACACCTAAGGCGACAGGGCCGCCAGCCGAAAAGGGAGAAGGCCATCCATTGGTCCGCTCACGCTGGTCGCTCGGCACATATCCGCGCACGGTGCGCGCATGTTACACAGTAATATCTGTGCGTCCGTGCGGGAGTTGCGGCAGCTGGCGGTGCCGCGTCGCTCGTACTGCCGAATCGTGCGTCCGATGCGAGCGGCGCACGCTAGCAGTGCTTTGATAGCATCGTGCGGCAGAGGTCGGATCGGATGGATCAAGTGGACAGTGGGTGACGTGGATGACCATCGACACGTATGACATCGTCATGCTCCTGGTGCTGATCGTGGCGACGGCGTTTGGGGCCTGGAAAGGGCTGGCCTGGCAGGTGGCGTCGCTCGCGGCCATTTTTGTCAGCTATGTGATCGCCTATCAGTTTCGGCACACGTTCGCGGCGTGGATTCCGGTGGACGCACCGTGGAGCGTGTTCCTGGCGATGCTGCTGTTGTACGTGCTGAGTTCGTTAGGGATCTGGATCATCTTCCAGTGGATTTCGAAGTGGATCGACCGCGTGAAGCTCAAGGAGTTCGACCGTCAGGTAGGGGCGTTGTTCGGGCTGCTCAAAGGGGTGCTGCTGTGTGTGATCATCACGTTGTTTGCCGTTACGCTATTAGGGCAGCGGCAACGTGAGGCGATTGTCAATTCACGATCTGGCTATTACATCGCCGTGTTGTTGAGCAAGTCGCACGGTCTGATGCCGGAGGAAATCAATGACGTGTTGGGGCCGTATCTGCATGTTCTGGACGAACGATTGGGCGAGTCGTCGGAGGGTGGCGCCGAGGGTTTGGGGGAGCAGGGGAGTGGTTCAGGTGGCGCGCTCTCAGGCCGTCGGACGAAGCTGCCCAACAACTTTTCGTATTGAGTTGTCGCGGGGTCGTTGGAGCGATCGGAAGGCGGCGTGCTGTGTGGATCCAGCAGGTGAGGTGGCCCTGGCAGGTGACTGGAGCGGTCTGGCCAGAAACGGGCGAAATCCCCGGGGAAAACGAACACCCAACCGAACATAAGAAACATTATCGGACGTTGCAGTGAGGCCCGGATTCCCCGCCGTTTCCACCCTTTTCTGACTCCCGACCATGGGCGCAACGGCCCTCGCCGACGGTTCCGACCAGGGCCGCTCGCCACCGTCGAGACGCGGGGCGCCCAACGCTCGTCCCAGCCCACGTGCGCCGCCGAGTCGGCGCAATAACAGGCTCGGCGATCAGCGCGGCGAATGGTCCGATCAAGCGCGCGCTGCGCGTTTGAACAACGAGTCAACATCGCGAGTCGACCGATCCATCCGCCTGGGTCGCCGTCGTCTCAGTGCGCGGCAGGGGGTCCGGAGAGGGCGCGGCATCGGCTTCGTCGCTCTGGGGATGAGGCAACTTCCTCGGTAGCCGTGCCGCTCACGGTGGCTTGCCATCGGGACCTTCTGCAGGCCTCCCTTGGGTCCCTCCCGAATCGGCCCGAGCCGCCGCTTGCCCAAGCCAACGGTAGTCTGTTTCCGACCCGTCGGGCCGCGAGTCGACAGGTCCAAGAAACGCCACGAGCCGCCCTCTGAGTGAGAGCGGCTCGTGTGAGTCACGTAGGAGCTACTCAATGCCACTACTTCACAAGTTTTAGCGGTCGGCTGTCGGCGATCTCGCGGAACACTTCGAACAGCCCGTCCCGATAGGCAGCTACCGACTGCCCGCCGGGAATGTTGAAGTGGCGCGACTTGGTGATTTCGGCCACCGTCTCCATCAGGCCGGTATCGGCTCCGGCACCGAGGCTGATGGCCACGATTGGATAGTTCAAGGCTGCGGCTGCGTTGGCCTGGGCGATCACGCTGTCGTAGGCGGCGGAGATGTTATAGCTGCCGTTGTGCCAGTTCGCCTGACCATCGGTCATCAGCACTACCATCTTGAAAGCGCCGACTCGGCCGTGGTCCTCCAACTCAGCCAGTCCCGTCAGCATGCCGGCCCCGATGTTCGTGTAATCGTGGTAGTGACCGGCCTGGCGCTGGCTCGCAGTTTCGGCGACGAGCGCGAAGTTCTCGGTCAGGCCGACCTCCAGTTTGGCGTTTCCGTTGGCAGCGTCATAGACGACCAGGCCGATTCGGTCATTGGTGTCAACTTCGTTGATGTACTCCATGAAGACATCCACGGCGTCTTTCACCGAAGTTACGGGTTGCGCGCTGACTTTCCATAGATCGGGGGTTGCCGCGTAGGACGACTGCTGCTCGAGCCAGTAGTTGACCAGGTTGGCATAGCCGAACTTGAAGCGGAAGCCGGCATTGACGTTCGTGCTGTTGGAGCGTCCGTAATCGATGAAGCTGTTCCAGCTGCCCGACGGATACGGATAGGGAACATCGTCGAGTCCCAAGGCGGTTTTGACCGTAGCACGGATGGTACCGGTGCTGAAATCGAACGGTTCACCGTAGTTGTAACCTTCGCCGCTCAGGTTGTTTCCCGACTTGACCCAGGCCCTGTAAATCGCCTTGCTGCGATAGGAGAACGTGCCGGTCGTGCCGGACAGGCTGTTGAACGTGCGAGTCGAATTGTCCGAGAACTTGAGCACCACGTTTTCCAATGGAAGTGTTGACGTGACGTAAATCTCGTTGTAACGGTACTCCACGGTAATCTGCGGCTGGGTGGCATCGGCGGGTGGATCACCATCCACGGTGATGTACTGTGGCTCGAACTGCATGTTGCCGTAGACAGGCGAGCCAAGTTCTTCATAGATCTGCTGCAGGCCGGCCATGATCGTATCGTAGCCGAAGGTTCCGATCGATTTCAGCTCGCTGTCATCGTTCATGGACCCTGAGAAGTCGAGCACGACGACGATATCGCGCGGCTGGTACATGGCGATCGCCCGTGATTCGACCGAGAACGATTCGCGGCCCAAGGCTCGCGCGAAGAAGAACGGCAGATTGGGGTAACGCATCGAAACGGAGATCGCCGATGGCAGCTGATCGGTCTGTTCCACCTGTCCGGTTTCCGGATTCCAGTCGCCCCAGAGAATTTCGTAGTCGTTGGCGTGTTCGGCGAGAAACTCAGCCGTCAGCTGCACGAGTTCATCGTTGGTGTTGACGCTGTGCGGTTGACCCACCGGGTTGCGCACGAGGTACTCGATCACTGTTTCATTGGCCACATCGGTTCCCTCGACCAGCCCGGCCGCTCCGGCCAGCGCTGCGGCGTCGACCGAGCGATCGAGCTCGGCTTGCATGGTGTACATGTAGCCGGTATCGATGGTCAGGGCCAGGATGGCCAACATGATGATCATCAGAAAAGCTGCCAGAACGATGATCGCTCCGCGGCGCTGGTGAAGTCTCCTTCGCCTGCCCGCCGAAGTTTGCCGATCAGCTTGCATGGATGTACGCATGGCTTGACTCCGCCGCGAAATGCCAGAACTGACTGTAGGCGAACGCTAGGTTCTAGATGAGAGATCCACACGGGATCGTGTCCATCTAAAACATAGGTCACGCGTGGGTGATGCGTTTGCCTGGGCGGCGGAGTTTTTTCGGAAATTCTTCGGTACGACTCCCCTGCACTGCTCCTGCCGTACGGATTGTAGCGGCGGGGGCACGTGGCGAGTGCGTCGCGTCGAAGTCGCGAGTTGTGCGCTGTTTACGCGTCGGCTTTTTCACACGGCGTGCACCGAGCCGACGGCAGAACCGTTGGCGGCGGTGACCTGAGTGATTGTCAAGACGCGTGTCGTCAGGCTGATGTGCCAGTGGACCATGTTGCCCCACGTCCCAGCCGGCACTGCTTAGTGGCTGTGCGATGTTTGCATCGCGGGTCGAGTTGTCAGAAATCACCGTGAAACGATGCGTTGAACAAGAGATGTTCAACAACCGCGTTGGGTACCTGGCTCAGTCTTCCAAGAGAGAGGACGGCTGGGCGGCGGGGCCGAATGCCCGTGACAACCCGACCAATCACACCGGGCGATCGCGACCGACCGCCACCCAGCTCGTCAAGGACCCAACATTCCGGCGGCTGGCCGCCGGAGCGGACGCTCGATGACGTCCTCGGGGCCGCGGCAGCGTGCCGCGGCTACTCACGATCGTGCTCGTCGATTAGTGCACCAGCTTCAGCGGTCGATTGTCGGCGATATCGCGGAAGACCTCGAACAGCCCTTCGCGATAGGCCGCGACCGAAGCGCCACCTGGAACATTGAACGTTCGTGACTCGGTGATCTCTGCCACCTGGTTCATCAGGCTGACGTCGGCGTTCACTCCCAGGCTGATCGTGACGATCGGGAAGTTAAGACCTGCCGAGGCGTAGGCTTCCGAGATCACATGGTTCACGGCAGCGGTCGTGTCATAGACACCGTTGTGCCAGTTCGCATTGCCGTCGGTCATCAACACGATCATCTTGAAGGCCATCGTGCGGCCGTTCTGTTCCAGTTCGCGACGGCCTGCTTCCATGCCTGCGCCGATGTTCGTGTAGTTGTGATAGTGACCCGCCTGGCGATGACGCATCAAGTCGGCCACCAGCGCCAGGTTGGTTGTCAAGGGCGTTTCTACCAGCGCGTTGCCGTCGGGGCCGTCGTAGACGATCAAGGCCACGCGATCGTTCGTGTCAACTTGCTGGATGTAATCCATGAACACGTCGACGGAGTCTTTCACAGCGGTCACCGGCTCGGCGCTCACCTTCCACAGATCGGGCGTCTGATACGAGGCCGGTTGCTGTGCCAACCAGTAGCTGATCAGGTTGGCGTACCCGAACTTGTACTTGAATCCGGCATTGGAATTGGCGCTGTCATTTCGGCCATAGTCGATGAAGCTGTTCCAGCTGCCTGATGGATATGGATAGGGGACCGTGTCGAGGCCGAGGGCCGCCTTGATCGTGCTGCGGATCGTCGTGGAGCTGAAGTCGAACGGTTCACCATACTCGAAACCTTCGCCGCTGAGGTTGTTGCCCGACTTGACCCACGTCCGGTAGATCGCTTTCCCATTGTAGGAGAACGTGCCGGTTGTGCCTGACAGGCCGCTGAACTTCCTGGTGGTATTGTCCGAGAACTTCAGCACCACGTTGTCCAGCGGCAAGGTGGAGGTCACGTAGACGGCATTGTAGCGGTACTCCACCGTAATCTGGGGCTGAGTGGCATCCAACGGGGGCTGCCCTTCCACCGTGATATACTGTGGCTCGAACTCCAGATCGCCGTACTGCGGCGAGCCCAGTTGCGCGTACATCTGCTGCAGGTTGTTCATGACGTTGGTGAAACCGAGCTTGGAAACAGCCTGCAGTTCGCTGTCATCGTTCATCGAGCCGGAGAAATCGAGCACCAGGGCGATGTCGCGTGGCTGATACATGGCGATCGCCTGCGACTCGATCGAAAAGCTCCCCTTGCCGAGCACACGGCCGAAGAACAGTGGCAAGTTCGGATAACGCATCGAAACGGCGATAGCGGAAGGATACTGCGAGACCGGTTCCAACTGTCCGGTGACCGCGTTCCAGTTGCCGATCTGCACGTCGTAATCGCTGCCGTGGTCTGCCAGGAATTGTGACGTGAACTCCGCCAGGCGTTCGTCGGTGATCGCTCCTTCCGAACTTCCCACAGGATTGCGCACCAGGTATTCCACAACCTTGTCACTGGCCTGTTGCGTACCATCGACCAGCGAAGCGGCGCCAGCCAGAGCGGCAGCATCAACGGACCGATCCAGCTCGGTCTGCATGGTATACATGTACCCGGTGTCAATGCTGAGTGCTAACAACCCCATTAACACGATCATCAAGATGGCGGTCAGCACGATGATCGCTCCACGTCGTCGCTTGAGAACACGACGCGCGCTGTCAAAGTGCCCAGTCTGATGACAGACTCGATTGCGCATGACTAGACTCCTGGCTAAGATGAGATATGCGACGACAAGACTGAATTTGGACTGGGTTGTCCGCAATGCGCGTGAGATCTAACTAAAACATAGCATACGTCTGGCCATTGCAACGGATAATTTTTTGGCCGTTTCGCACTGCTCTGCCGGTTGTGTCGCCATACCAGGGGGAGGAGGGTCGATGCGCAGTGGTTGGACAGGGTGGGTCCGTGTGGGACGAAGGCGCCGCGGACGCCAGCATCTGGAAACGGGTGTTCAGGAATGAGCAGCGGTTTGACCGTTGTCGCCAGTCTCTTCCAGAAACACTCCCATGCGGCGGAATTTCTCGTACCGCTGCTGCAGCAGCGTCGCAGAATCGATGACCAGCAGTTCGCGCAGTGTCTTGACCAGGTACATCTTCAGACGCGTTGCCATTTGGTGCGGGTCGCGGTGTGCTCCCCCGAGCGGCTCCTGGATGACAGTATCCACAATGCCGAATTCCAACAGGTCTTTCGAGGTGAACCGCAGGGCGCCGGCGGCCTTCTCTGCGTATTCGTGGCTCTTCCACAAGATACCAGCGCAGCCTTCGGGACTGATCACGCTATAGTAAGCATGTTGCAGAACGGCAACACGGTCTCCCACTCCGATTCCCAGCGCGCCGCCACTCCCCCCTTCCCCGATCACGACGCAGATAATAGGTGTGGAGAGTCGCGACATGTCGTGCATATTCTCGGCGATGGCCCAGGCTTGCCCCCGTTCTTCGGCACCGATGCCAGGATACGCTCCGGGGGTGTCGATGAAGCAGATGATCGGCAGCCCGAATTTGGCCGCCATGCGCATTTTCGACATGGCTTTGCGATAGCCTTCCGGGTGCGCGCAGCCGAAATAGCAGGCAGTGCGTTCTTTGTAGGTACGCCCTTTTTCGTGGCCGATGACCATCACTTTGCGCTGATCCAGCTTGGCGAAGCCCGTGAGGATCGCGCGATCGTCGCCGAAGAGGCGGTCTCCATGCAGCTCGACGAACTCGTCGAACACCAATCCCAGGTAACTGCTGGTATGAGGGCGATCTTTGTGCCGAGCCACCTGGACCGTCTCCCACGGGGACAGATGATCGTACACGTTCTTCATCACGTCAGCCAACTCGCGTCGCAGCTGGCGAACTTCCTCTTCCTTGCCCGGATCCTCACTGGCGGATTGCAGCAATTTCTGCAGTCTGATTTCCAGCTCATAAACGGGTTGTTCGAAGGCGAGACCAGGAGTTGGTGTTTCCATAGCGATTGATGTCGGCTTGAGGTTGCTGGATTTCAATGTTGAGTGATCGTCGCGTCGGAGATCTGGTTTGGCAGTGCCCGTTGGTTTTGCACGAGATGATCAGATCAGCGTGCTGCAACCGGCCCATGCTCGCTCATGGGGAGGCCCCTTGTTCCCCTTCCGACGGTGGGCGGGGGGCCGAGCGAAAGATCCGCACGGCATGGAAAAACCGCAGGAATTCGTCCATCGACTGGGGACGCTGTGTCGGGTCCTTGGCCATCATCATCGCGACCAGATCACTGAAGTCGGGAGTCACGTTCTTATTGCCGCCCGCTGCGACCGGCACCGGGGCCGTCAGGTGTTTGCGGAGCAGGTCTTCCGGGCTCACGCCGGTGAACGGGAGCTTACCCGTGACCAGCTCATACAGGGAACAGCCGAAGCTGTAGATGTCGGCGCGGGCGTCCAGAGCCTTACCGCGAATCTGTTCGGGGGCCATGTAGCTGCGCGTCCCTTGAACCTTGGTCCGTCCGCCAAACAGCTTGCTCAGTCCCGTGCGCATGCGGCTCGCCAAGGCGAAATCAATCACCTTGACCTCCCCGTGATCATTGACCAGGAAGTTATCGGGCTTGATGTCGCGATGCACCCAGCCTTTCTCGTGAAGGTGTTGGAGACCGGCGGCCGCGTCCAGTATGATCTGGTGGGTCATGTAGGCGAACGAATCCAGCCCCTGGCGGATCAGCATCTTGATGTTCTTTCCCGGATGATACTCCATGACCAGGTAGGCGATGGAGCGATCAATACCGAAATCGAACATCTCGATCACTTTGGGATGGTGGAGCTCCCGCCCCACTTCCAACTCGTGCCTGAGGTAAGCGATTTCCTCTTTGCTGCCGCGGATCTCTGGCTGCAGATATTTGATCGCCACACGCTTCTCGTCTCGAATCCCTTCCCAAACCTGACAGGTGGCGCCTGCCCGAATGAGTCGTATCATGCGATACGGACCGAGAAACTCGCGACCACTAACCACGGATGCGCTTTCACTGCAGTGACGGCCGGAAGTCGTCCGGCCCGTCGGGGCCGCGACTCCCCGGCCTGGGCCAAGGTGCGTACAGTCTACTCGAAGCCCCCCGGTGGTGAAAGGTCTACCTCCTCCGGGGATGGATTGCCCCGTCGATCCGCCGATTCGGCCAGCAGACGTTCGTACAGGGCGTGGAGCTGACGACTCATCTCCTGATGACAGAATTGGCGGGTGAATCGTGCCCGGCCGTTCGCTCCCCACTGCTGCCGCTTCTGGGGATTCTGGGCCAGATCGACGATGGCGTCGGCCAGCGGCTGGACGCTGCAGGGGACCAGTAGATGTCCGGTGATATCCGGCAGCACGACTTCGCGTGCACCGTCAATGTCATAGCTGATCACGGGCCTGCCGGCGATGAGCGCTTGCGGGAGGGCGCGGGCCAGACCTTCCCGCAGGCTGGCGTGGATCAGGAAGTCCATCGCGCCTATCAGCGGTGCGATCCGCTGGGGGCTGACCAGGCCCGTGAAGTGGAAGTGTTCCGTCAGGCCGGCCTCGGCGATTTGCTGCTGCAGTGCCGGACGCAGGATGCCGTCTCCGACAAACAGGAAGTGGACCTGGTGGCAGCGTGCGATCACGCTTGCCGCCGCTTGAATCACGTACTGATGCCCTTTCAGATGGAACAGCCGGGCGATCTTCCCCACGACGACGTCTTCGTCGCGCAGTCCGAGTTCACGGCGTACCGCCTCGCGGTGTTGTGCGGCGTCGAGAAAGGGAGCGACGTCCATGCCACTGTAGATCGTCGAGAACTTCTCGCGCGGAGCCACGCCGGCCGCGACCAGCAGATGGGTCATGGCATCCGCCACGCTGACCAGATGATGGCACCGTCGGGCGGCCACTGACTCGCACCAGCGACAGAAGCTGCGGGCCGCGGCACGCTGGTAGTCGTGAAACGGAGCTCCATGCACCGTATGAACGATGGCAGGGATGCCTAAAGACGACGCGGCAAGCCGTCCCAGAATGCCTGCCTTGGCGCTGTGCGTGTGGACAACGTCGGGTTGGAAGGCACGCAGCTCCGCTTTGAGCGCGCGGTAGCCACACAGGTCGTGCCAGGGTTGGATCGGACGCAGCAACGAGGGGAGCAATCTGACCGGAACCTCCCCTGCTCCGTCACGCGCCAGCAAGTCTCCTTCCGGGCCGATCGACGGTCCCGTAATCAGGATCACGTCATCACCGAACAGCCGCACGGCATCCTTGCAGCTGAGCAGCGTGTTCTCCTGAGCGCCCCCGACAATCATGCGCGTGATGACATGTGCGATCCGCATGCGTGTGACCTGCCACTGGAAGTGGTGAGTTATTCGAGTCGTTCGGGCGGAGGGCCTGCCTGGTCCGCCTACCTCTTCTGAACCAGGGTGACAACGTCCTGCCACCACGTGGGATCGTTATTCTCCATCCCCCTGCTCTCCCCTCCCCTCCTCTCCGCCCGGCGTCCGACCGGTGAGCTCGCCATAGCGTACCAGCAGCAGTGTCAAGCCGTGCGCTGGAGCCGTGGGGCCGGCCGCTGACCGGTCCAGGCCGGCCAGCACACTGCGCATCCACTCGGCGGACCGTTCGCCACGTCCGACCATGACGAGCGACCCGACAATGTTGCGAACCATGTTGTAGAGGAATCCGTTGGCTTCGATTTCGATGACCATCCGCTCGCTGTGATCATGGCTCACCCGCTGCACGGTCAGCTCACGTACCGTCCGGACGCTGGTCTTACGCGGTGCTCCGGCCGCCTCAAAGCTGCGGAAATCGTGAGTTCCCAGCAGGTGCTCTGCCCCCTGCGACATCCGCTCGACATCCAGCGTCTGCGGCACGTACCAGCAGAACGCACGCGAAAACAAGTCCCGATGCACTCCTTCCTGGATCTGATACCGGTATCGCTTGGCCGTCGCGCAGCGGATGGCGTGAAAGTCGAGCGCCGCTTCCGTTATCTCCCTTACGAAAATATCGTCCGGAGTGTTTGCGTTGATCGCTCGACGCAGGACGTCGGGGCCCAGCCGGGTAGCACAGCGGAAGCTGGCCACCTGCCCCAGCGCGTGGACTCCTGCATCCGTCCGGCCGCTGCCGGTGACCTGGACCCGACTGCCGACAATGCGTTGCAGGGCCTCTTCCAGCGTTCCCTGCACGGTGGCCTTGCCCGGCTGCAGCTGCCACCCGCAATAGGCGGTTCCCTCGTAGGCGAGCGTCATCTTGTAGCAGCGCATCGAATACGCCTCGCGATCCACCCCCGCAACAGCCCGGCCCCCACAATGATCCCAGGAAAACGACGCTCCCAGGAAAACGTCCCGGCATACGTCATGGTCCCTCGTCCCGCCGAGAACCGCCCAGTATAGAGATCCGGCGCCGTCCGGGACAGCAGGCGGAGAAACGACGCACGACAAGAGCCCTCGCGCGGTGACGCCACGCGAGGGCTCGTTCGCCGTGATTCACAAGGAGCGTTGCTCGGGATGATCTACCGAGCGGAAGCGACCTTGTCGATGTTGAAGTCGAAAGTCAACGCGCGCTGGTCTCCAGCTCGCAGCGTGATCATCTCTTCCTTGACTCGGTCTTCCCCATTCTCGTTGACCACCACGCGAACCATGTAATCGGACCAGGTCTGGCCGTCAGCCAGCTTCGTCGTCCGGAATGTGCGGACCAAACCGCTGCCGCGCGTCTCGTTCCCCGCCAGGTAAACCTTGGCATCAGCCGGAACGTGCAGCGTCAGAGCGGTCTCGACCGCTGTGCTGTCCATGGCATCGAAGGCCAGACGAGCGGTCTGACCGGCACGCAGTTGCACCGTCTTGGACTGTACGACCGGCTTGCCGTCGATCAACATCTCCGCCTTGACTTCATACGTGTAGTCGAAGCCGGGCGTCAGGTTGCGAGACACGTAGCGTCGCACGTCACCAGTGCTGCGAGTGGCCACGCCATTGACCAGGATGCGGGCGCCATTCGGGACGCTGACCGTCAACAAAGCGCTGTCGTGCATCAGCGAGGTCTGCTTTTCCGGCAGCGGATTGCTTGGATCATCCGCCGGTGGAGTTGCCGGAGTCGGCCCAGCCGGTGCCTGGTCAGGAACGATAGAGGGCTCACCATAGATCACGCCCGTATCCGCTCCGCCACATCCACAGTCACTCACGGCGCATCCGCAGCTGGAGCAGCAAGTGGGGACGGTGCAGCAAGGATCGCAGCCCCAATAGTAGTTGTAATGATGTGTCCGCCAGCGATAAGCCCAACGGGTCAACAGGCCGCCACGCCAGCCGCACCCACTGTAGCAAGGGTCGCAGCAGTTGGTGTAACAGGGCGTGTAACAGGAAGTACCACACCCCCAGCCACCCCAAGAACCGCTCCAGCCACCATAATAGCTGTAACTGTAGCCCGTCCAGCCACCATAGTATGGTGCGCCACAGCATCCACGATAGCGCCAACCGGCTTCAGCCTGGCTACCCACCATTGCCATGCCGGCGACCACCGCGAGGCACATCACAATTCGTACCAACCGTCGATTCATCAGTTTGCTCCCCTTCACGAGACCGTTGGGATGTGCTTCCCACCCCAACCATCACCAGTCATGAATTCCCTTACACGATAATCACTCAGTCCATGCCAGCCGCCATGGCGAAGCGGATCGATGACGCTCAGATCCCCACGAGGCTCCAAGTCGCGTGGGCTGAGGCTCAAACCATGGAGTGGCGTTTATGTACCAGCTCGGCGGGGGGAATTTACGGGGCTTTTCCCATCGCAATTACCGAGTTAGTCTAGCAATCGTAGCACGTAATTCAAGCAAACTACATTGAATTTCTCGGTCGTACTGGGTGGGGTAAATGGGGTATCTGGCGGTTGTCGCGGGCACTCATGGAATCGATTCTGACGGCCAGAGTGTTCGAGCGGTTGGCGAGTAAGGTGAGGGGCAAGTGTCCGAAGGAGCTGCCGGAACCGATCCGCCGCCTGCTTGAGAATCAAGCCACGCCAGACGTCAGAATCGCTGCCGACAGGGCAACTGTCACTTGGTGGTGGGAGCCACGCGGACATCATCAAAGCTGATGGTCCCCACGGCGCCAAAGAGACCAATCCGGATGATGGCTTCCCGTGCCGACGGTGGGACTCGTATTAATTCCGACTGATGTTGCCAGTCGGCTGAGCCGCGAAAGGGACCGATCCAGCGGGGTGGGGACTGTTTGCGACTTTCGTCGAAAAAGGTCACGATGATCCCCGGCATCTGCTCGCTGGTCTGTCCCGGTCGGACGTTCTGGTACTTGACCCAGCCTGAGAGTTGCAGCTGCGAGACGCTGCGCCCGTCGACAGGAAAGCCCTGCATGGCCCAGCCCGGCCTTCCCGGTTCCTCGTTGGTAATCGTCAGGAAAAACTCTCCTTCGGGGGCTGTTTTGTCGTGCACTTGAGTGGCCTGACGCTGGTAATACCAGTCGGGGACGAATCCCGTTGTGAGGGCCGGCTTCTCGAACCCTCCATTACTGATTTGCGGGTTTTTCGGATCGGGAAGGATCTCGCGTGCTTCCTCTGCTGTGCCGGTCATCGGCACGAACAAGGTAGGACGCAGCGCCTCTTGTTCCAGTTTTCCCTCCCGTTTGCGCATGACATACAGGGTCTGCGAATACCGCTCGCCCACCGGGATCACGATGATGCCCCCTTCCCGGAGCTGGTCGATGAGCGGTTGCGGGACGTTTTCGGGCGAGCAGGTGACGATGATCTTGTCGTAAGGGGCATGTTCTGCCCAGCCTTGAAAACCGTCGCCCACTCGGACGTGGACGTTGTCGTAGCGGAGCCGTTGAAGGGTGCGCTGAGCGCTGAGGCCGAGCGTTTCGACGATTTCGATCGAATAGACGGCTCGGACGAGACCACTGAGAATCGCCGCTTGATAGCCGCTACCCGTGCCGATCTCCAGGACGCGATCGGTGGGTTGAGGATCCAATGCCTCGGTCATGAAAGCGACAATAAACGGCGACGAAATCGTCTGCTGATCTCCGATCGGCAGGGACATGTCTTCGTAGGCCTGTTTGCGGTACTGTCGCGCCAGGAACTCATGCCGCGGCGTTTTTCGCATCGCCTCGATGACACGCGGATTTGTCACTCCGGCGCCGATGACCGCGGTCTCCACCATCTTCTCTCGCGCGGCGTCGAGTTGATCGCGGGACTGAGCGCGCGTCGTCGGGGGCCACAGCAGCAACGTGACGATCGCTCCGGTCAAGGCGATGGGAGCGGAATTGACGATCGTCAGCCAGCCACATCGTGCTGTGTGCGTTTCGCGTCTCATCACCATCACTCCCTTCTTGCGGGCACCCCACGCGAACGGACAGACGCGACACGAGTGCGAGTGCAGCACGTCGGTGGCGGTGATCATCTACGTCAGGTCTTGGAACCCATTCCCTTGGTCAGAGCCATGAAGGCGGATTCCAGATTCACTTCTTCTTCAGTGAACAGCTTGATGCGATATCCGGCTGCCACCAGTGCGGTGGACAGGTCCGTGTATTCGGACACATCTTTGTGCAGCGTGACGACGATCTTGGAATGATCCAGCCGCACGTTTTCGACCAAGGGATGCTGGGTGAGCAGTTCTGCTGCGCTGTCCCTGTTCGTGGTCACACCGACATGGAGCACAATCTGATCGCGCACTTGCCGCAGTACTTCCGAGACGGCGGCGTTGACCGACATGACACCTTTATCGATGATACCGATCTTGTTGCAGATGTCGGCCAATTCCGGCAGGATATGACTCGAAACCACGATCGTCTTGCCCATTTCGCCCAGGCGACGGAGCAGGTTCCGCATTTCGATCCGCGCGCGGGGATCCAGGCCACTGAGCGGTTCGTCCAGCAGCAGCACCTGCGGGTCATGCAGCAGGACCCGGGCCAGGCCGAGACGCTGCGTCTGTCCGCGCGACAGCGTGTTGGCATAGGCGTCACGTTTGAAGTCCAGATCGACGATCTCGAGCTTTTCGTTGCAGACTCGCCGCCGCTCCGCTCCCCGAATACGATAGGCGGCGGCGAAGAACTCCAGGTACTCGATGACTTTCATGTCGTCGTAGACACCAAAGAAATCCGGCATGTAGCCGACCAGACGCCGAATCTCTTTCGGTTGCGTATAGATCGAGTTGCCGCACACGTAGGCTTCACCCCACGTCGGATTCAGCAGCGTCGCAATAATCCGCATCGTCGTCGTCTTGCCCGCTCCGTTGGGGCCGATAAAGCCGAACAGGTCCCCTTCGTTCAGATCCAGCTCGATCGACTGGATCGCAAACATGTCGCCGTATTTCTTGGTCAGATCGTGTGTCTTGATCACGTGCAGTTCTTTCGCGCTTGTGAGGTGCGCCCAGCCCAATGTACGTGGGGCGTAGGGTTAGGTGTCACTCTGCAGAGTGACGGGGAGTAAGATGCGGTAGAACGTCCAATGCTGATCCGGATTCGGTCCAGTCGCATCGGGCTGCGTGTCAGCGGGCTGACCGTGCGTGACTGGCGTGTTGATGTCGTTCCTTTGAGTCTCTGGCAACGGACTGCCCGACGCGACGTTGGATTCCGATGGTGGACGATCGCTGTGACTGATCGTCAGCCGACTGGCGGGGAGTCTGCTGCGGCCAACCAGGATGGCCTGTCCTTCGCGCAAGTGTCGGCTGAGGTCGATATACCCTTGATAGCTGTGGGACAGTCGAGTGAATGGACGGCCGCCAGCTGCCGAGTAGAACATCAGCATTTCGACAATGCGTGGCGGGTCCGACAAGTCGTCGTGATTCCAGGAGCCGCCCTCGTCGCGAGTTCCAACGATCCGTCGGCGCGCCAGCAGCCAGCTGAGATCGAGCGGTGACTTGCCGCCGAGCTGAAATGTCTCGCCGGGACCGAAACGCCCGTCGATCGGGTACGCCCAATTTCCGAAGAACACCCAGGCGTTGGAGAGTTCCACGTCGAGCGGGTTGGTCACCGTGCCCTGAAGCAAATCCTGTCGATTGGCAGTCAGCTGCCCGACTTCCCCAACGGCGCCGTGAGCTTCCCACCGCGCGATCAGCCCCTTGGTCGACGCCGTGTGAATCGGCAACTGCTCAATAGGCGGGCCGGCTCTCGCCTGCCGCCCTGAGCCATAGTTGATCCGATACTCCTCGCTCAACACATCCACAGTGGTGGTCGTGTTCATGCCGCCCAAACCCGTACCTGGCAGCCCGTGCCACGAGAGCAGGACTTCCGGCGTATTTCTGTCCAGCTGCAAAGCCGGCTCAGGAGCCAGATCGACATCGAGGCGAGTAGTCTGCGGACTGTAGATGCTCGCCCACGTCGTGCCACGCACCCATTGCTCAGCGGGATCCACATCGACCACATCGATCTGATTCAACTGGGTCCGCAAGCCTTTCCAGTGTCCGCTCAGCCAGACGGCTAACAGGCAGAAACCAACGACAATGAATGGAAATGTGACCCAGGTCCAATGGAACCGCTGAAGCTTGCGCAGACCGAAGAAATCGACCGGCCCCAGCACCAGGACATACAGGACCAGCAACGCTGCGACCCACGAGAACTGCACCAGTGTGACTCCCTGAAACTGATCCAGCGCCGCGCGCAGTTGACCCGACACGTCATCAAATCCCACATGGGTCACCTGACCCACACTCTCGTCGCTCAGCGCCGAGTCTTCTTCGTCCGAATGGGGCTGAAGCAGCTTGGCCAGCAGGCGAGGTCGTGACGGCCAGGTCGAGACCGGAGGCAGATCGAGATCGATCGCCAGATACGTCACTTCACCAAACCCGATCGGGAACCGTGTGATGATGGCTCGATCATCCGTCCCGCCGGCCCCCTCGTAGCAGGTGACTCGTCCCCGTTGCGCGGAATAGATGGCCAGCGGCGAATCCGGGCTGCCAAGGATCCGATCCGCAGCCCGCGCGTAATTCTCCAGGCCGGAAGCCTTCCAGAACTCATCCAACTCAATGAACTCGCCAGGGCGCAAGGGGTAGAAACGATGGTCGGGTGCAAACAGCTCGGGAGCACGCTTGCCAGAGGTCAGCACCAGTCGGCCACCCAGCCGCAACCAATGAAGGAACGCTTCGAACTGCTGATCACTCATCGTTTCCAGGGGAGTGGTAACGCCGGTGGCCACAACCACCACGTTGACCCCCTCATAGCCGAACCACTGATCGGGAAAGTCCTCCGGTTCGCTCACCAGGCTCGAGACGAGCCGTTCGCTTCGCATACGCACAAACAGGGCCGCCGATTCGTCCACGCGGACATCCGCCCCCATTGTCACCACCCAATGCCAGGTCGCCGGCCGCGGCACCGTATCCGCGAGGCTCTGCTGGTCGACAATCGTCCCCTCGCGATCGCGCAGCACGCCGCGCACGCGACCATCGATCCGGCCCAGTTTGAAGTAACGCCACCCCGTCCACTCTCCTCCGGCGGGAATCTCCAGCAACCGGTCCGCTCCGTTCGTGTAGCGAGTGGCCAGATCATCGCCGTCAGGGGCCGACAATTCGAACTTACCGCTGAATCCTTCACTCCCACCACGAATCGTAACTCGCACTGGCGTCCAGTAACCGACTTTGAAGTCGCCGCCTAATCCGACCTGCATTTTGGCAATGCTCGGACTGTCTTGCGGTGCGTCGTCGGCCGCCCAGGCAACCGGCGTCGAACCACGCAGAACGAGACCGAGGGCGAGCGAGGCGAGCAGAAGCGGGAGAACGAATCGATTGCTCACGTGAACAGTTACCTCGCGGCAGATATTTCGCGTCCAAGAGGAGTCATGCCAGTGATGCGATGGCGTGCTGTTCCTGCAGCCAGACAGCTCCAGATGCTCTCCAGCATAATTGGATACTCGGAGTCTTTGAATGACCGTGTTCTGACGATGCCGGTTTTTCATGCTTCCTACTCGGACCAACCACTGAAACCGTACTGAGAGGGCCCCGGTCGATAATACTCGCCAACCCCTCGCAGGCCGTTGGGCCCGACTGTTCCTCGCCTACCGGGCAGTCGACCCCCAGCTGCGCCGGTGACGAACCGGTCGCGGCCGCCGTCCACTCGGGACCGAACCGTGGGTTTCGTTCCCTCAGATTCCGATGTTCCTCTCGCGTGTCGTTCAGGGCTTACCCGAGTCCGCACAACGGCAGACGAACTGGCGGCAGCCAGGGCATCCCTCCCCGTACTTGCGGCGGACCGCTTCAGTAAGGTCGACGCCTGCCACGTTGGCGATGGTGGTGAGCCATGCCAAAACGTCGGCAAACTCCCCCATCTGGTCCTCGTGACTGCCGCTGCGCAGCGCCGCAGCCAACTCCCCCACCTCCTCCATCAACCACATAAACGTGCCATCTACTCCGCGCGCCAGATCCTTGCGCAAGTACATATTGCGGATCAGTTGCTGAAAATCCGCTAGAGTGATCTCCGTGCCGGTTTCGCCCGTGCCTGCTTTGTTCATGGCCCTTCCGCTCCGTGACGCCTCGACCTGGTCGGCCGGGCAGTAGATGCGGCTGCCGTCACTGACCCGAGAGGCTACCTCTTTCGGGTAGAAGGGACAGGCTGCCGGGAATCAACCGTCGCCATTGGCTCAAAGTCTACTGGATTGCCTGAGCTTTGTCTTGGCAGTCGCGTAACGGTTCTACGGAGCGAAATCCGCTTTGTTCCACTCCGCGGAAGGAATGGCGGGCCTCGCGGGGGGATTGGGGAGGTTGGCTGTCAGGATCGATCCGAGGGGCAGGCCGGTGGCGACGATGCTCGAAGAGCTTTGGTTCGCCAGCGCATCAGCTCGGGACGAGGACGGCGCTCGTCTGGTCTGACGCCCCAGAGTGCAGCATGCTGAGCGACTGGCAAGCCTGGAAAGCTCCGGATGGCTGTGATATCACACAGGCTCTCGCCAGTGAGTTCACGGCCGGAGCATGGCCTTGCGCCAGGTACCAGTGTTTGCTGGGGGGCCACCTCCTCGCTCTCCGTCCCGCTGGCGATGATTTGATCAGACGAAGTCGCATGCGGGCTTGCGGCAACAACCTCTGACGAGAATCTCTTCAGCTGGATCTGCTATTTTCGCGCAGTGGAAGGGGACTACCTTGGGAGGCGGGTTGCATTTGTTCGAGCTGGACGACGCTCCGGAGTTGTTCCTTTTGCAGGAACTCCCGCCCATATTTCACTTGGATGTGGTCCCATGGCAGCGGGTCGCCCATGGTGTACGGTTCGTGCAGCATCCGCTGAGCATCGATGCCGGCGTCGGCAAACGCCCGCCACCAGCGTTCGGCGCAGAGTTGTTCCGACCAACTGTCCATTCGAGCGCCTCGTTTCCAGGCAAGTTCCATGGCGTCGGCCACGCGACGGTCGCCGCGGCTGATGACCCCTTCCAGCAGGCTGGTCTCGATATCATGCCGTTTAATCTGCACGCTGCGGATCGACTTCTGCCGCCACAGGTAGTCGTGAGCCCATTGGAAGTACTCGCGCGTCTGCATGGCGTTCCATTGGTAAGGGGTATGAGCCTTGGGGACGAAATTCGATACGCTGGCAGTGACTTTCGCGAACCGTCCCCGTTCTTCCTTGCCGATCCGGGCAATGGTCTCGGCCATTTCGACGATGCCCTCCAGGTCACTGGGACGCTCTCCCGGCAGGCCGCACATGAAATAGAGCTTGACGCTTTCAAAGTTGTGGCGGAAAGCGACGCGACAACCCTCGAACAGATCGTCGTTCTTAATCCGTTTGCGGATCTGTTCCCGCATGTCGTCGCGTGCCACTTCAGGCGCTAACGTGAGACTCGAGCGACGAGTGTTGCCGACCAGTTCAGCGATGCTGCGCAACTGTTCGTTCACACGCAAGCTGGGAACCGAGATGTTGACCCCGAGCGGTCCGAGTACTTCTTTGAGTCGTGTGACCAGTTCACGGAAGTGAGGGTAGTCGCTCGACGAGAGGGACAGCAGTGAGATCTCGTTGAATCCGGTGTTGTGATAGCTTTCCAGGGCGGCCTGAACGATTGTCTCCACGCTCCGCACGCGCAACGGTCGTTTAATTACCGTGCTTTGGCAGAAACGGCATTGCCAGGGACAGCCTCGCATGATCTCGACCGCGATGCGATCGTGGACGCATTCGACGTACGGAACGATCGGCTTGGTCGGCAGCGGAGTCGATTCCAGGTCGCTGACCAGGGCGGGCCGAACGGTCTCAGGTACTTCCGGCCGCCGACGCCGCAGGGATGCAAAACGTCCGTGGCGGTACTCGGGCTCGTAGAACCGCGGTACATAACCGTAGGGAAGCGAGGCAGCCAGCTGGAGCAGCAGTTCCTCCCGGACCGACTCTCCTCCCCTCCCCTGCCCCGTGGCGCCGCAAGGGCCGCACGCTTCACGTTTCAACTGCCGCCACAGGTCACAGATCTGCGGGAGGCTTTCTTCGCCGTCGCCCGTGACGAACACATCGACAAAGGGGGCTAGCGGCTCCGGGTTTTGCGCACAGGGACCGCCGGCAATGATCAGCGGATGCTCCAGTCGGCGTTCCGTCGACCGCAGCGGAATGCCGCCCAGATCCAAAATGGTCAGGACGTTTGGCATCGACAGTTCGTATTGCAGCGAGAAACCGACGACGTCGAATTCGTGGAGCGGTGTAAAGGTCTCCAAGCTGTACAACGGGAGTTGATGTCGCCGCAGCGAATTTTCCATGTCCATCCACGGCGCAAATACCCGCTCACACGCCCAATCGTCTCGGGCGTTCATCAGCGAGTAGAGTAGCTGATAACCGTGATGACTCATCCCGATCGTATAGAGATCCGGAAACGCCAGGCAGAGTCGACCACGGAAGTCGGCGCGCGGCTTGCGAACGATATTGAGTTCTCCCCCCAGATACTGGGCCGGCATCTGGACCCCCGGCAGTACCTGTTGGACGATCGTATCTCTCAGTTGCGTGTTGATCACCGGTCAGACTCCGTTTCTCTTGCAGTGTTCCTACGTGCCTTGACTTGAGCTGGCTTGTCGGTCACAACGAGACATAGCGACGTGGCCGCGGGATGACTGCTCCAGCCCGTGGCGATACCCATACGCACTCGGTTTCTTTTTGCATCCAGCACCTGTTCCAGCCGGGGTGTCCAGAAGCATGTCTGATTATACGACCGTGGCCAAAGTCGGCGAGATTCCTGAGGGTCAGGGAGTCGCCGTTCCTGTGGGAAACAAGATGGTAGCGGTTTTTAACGACCGCGGACAGTATTTCGCCATCGACGACTGCTGCCCCCACATGGGCGCATCCCTGGCCGAAGGGGTGTTGGAAGACGGCGTGGTGGCCTGCCCCTGGCATGACTGGCGGTTCTGCGTCCATGACGGGACTTGGTGCGATAATCGTCGCATCAAGATCGAACACTATGATGTGCGGGTGCAGGGAGAGCAGATCCAGGTGCGAGTTGCCGACCAGGATCAGTCGCCGGCCGGCGGCTAACGTGTCAATGCCCGTGTGCGTTCCGGAAATGCGTCGGCGGCGCGACGCTGCCAGTCTGAGAGTCGGACCAGGGTCCTCAGAACATCGCACAAGCAGCCGCCGAATGAAGAGAATGCATGGCGTGAGCGACGGTCGAGCAACTGCCGAGGAGCGCGATCGCGATTCTCCCGTGTGGTAATCGGACATTCCTTGTTCGTTAAATGCGGTTCAGACGCCTCCGTGACCAAGCCTGCCAGCGGTTCAGGCCGAGTGAGTTGCTGGACGACCCATGTTGTTTGTCTTGTTGCTACAGCGACACCGTTCCGCCCGGTTCCAGCACGACAGGTTCGGCCTCTGTCTGCGAGCGAACCATCTCAGCCCACATGCCAGCGTCCTGTTGGATGGGGGGCCACGTATTGAAATGGTTCGGGACCACCCGCTTCGGACCGATCAGCTTGATTGCCTCGATCGAGTCCTCTGGACCCATGGTAAACAGATCGCCGATCGGAAGAACCGCCAGATCGACTCCGCCGCGGCCGATCAGTTTCATGTCGGAGAAGAGAGCCGTGTCGCACGCGAAATAGATCGTGCCGTCGGTTGTCGTCAGCAGGAAGCCAGCCGGACTGCCACCGTCGGACCCGTCGGGGAGCTGCGAGCTGTGCCAGGCGACAGTCATCTTGACCGTGCCAAAAGGAAGCGTTGTCTTGCCTCCCAGATTCATTCCCACCGACTGCTCGATCCTGTGTTTCTGCGCCAGCCACTGAGTGATTTCGAAATTCGCCACCACGGTTGCACCGGTTCGGCGAGCGATCTCAGCTACGTCGGCCACGTGATCAAAATGTCCATGCGATACAAGGATGAAATGAGCATCCACATCGGCAGCCCTGATCGGCGCTGTGGGAGAATCGTTGAGGAACGGATCGAGCAGCACAGTCGTGTCATCGATACGCACGGACCAGGTGCCGTGGCCCAACCATGTCAATTCTGTAGCCATGATTTGTCTCCTCCGAATTGTGCGAAGTGCCCGAGGCTCGTGACAGGACACCGATCGGCCTGTCGGTCTCGCCGGTGTGTTCAGTCGAGAGCGATGCTGCAGACAGATGAGGGGAGTCGGCCGGCAGCCGGCGAAGTCGCTCACCGCCTGCGCGGGACGATTGATCCGCTCCTGCCTCAGCCGAAGTGATGGCCTACGCTCCCTCCTGCAGGATCCGATTCATATTCTTCTTGTAGGCTTCGACGCCAGGTTGTCCATAGGGATTGATGCCCAGCAACCGCCCCTCCACGACGGTCGCAAGCATCATCATCTGGAAGAACTGGCCTAGGGCGAACTCATCGACCTGCGGCAGATGGATGTTGGCCGTCGGACGTCCTCCCTCACGGTACGCCTGATTGGTTCCTGCGATCGCCGCATTCATGATCTCAGGCAGCGTGCGGTTCGCATGCACGTTCAATCCATCCTGATCCAGATCGCTCCGCCCCACCGCCAGCGGATCGGCGCGCCACTGGTCGACGATGAGATTCGTGTGCAATTTGTCCAGTCGACCTTCCTGATGCTGCTGAGCCCGCGAATGCAGGTCGCGGGTGTTGACGGCGGTGATGGGAGTGGCTCCCAGTTCCTGCTTGCCCAGACTTTCCGCCAGGAGCTGGTCGTACCACAAGCCGACCGCCTCGAGCGCCTTGGACCAGACGGACAGCACGCGAATTGTGACCTGGCGCTGGACTTCCAGCAGATGGCACACCCCCACATACTGCAGCACCACGTTGTCACGCACCGGCGCTGTTCGAAAATGCTCGTTCATGGCCACTGCGCCTTCGAGCAGTCGCCGCACATCCAGGCCCAGAATCGCCGCCGGCAGAAGTCCCACCGGGGACAGGACCGAGAACCGACCACCTACCCCGTCGGGCACCGAAAATACTTCACGGCACCGCAGCGCCTTCGCCAGATTGAACAACTTGCCACTCTGGCCAGTGACAGGAACCACCAATTCGGACAACAGATCTGTCTGGTTGCCGCACGATTGACGCAGGGCAGCCAGGAATTGACGCAGTGCGACGGCCGTCTCGAGCGTTCCGCCGCTCTTGCTGATCACGACGATGCCCCAACGTTGGTCGAGTGGCGCGGCCTGGGATCCACCCCCCAGTAAGTGGAGCAAGCCCTGCGTGGCATCATTGTCAACGTTGTTCCCTTCGAAATACATGCGCGGGCGGCCGCCACGCTGTCCGCGATCCAATTCGTTGAAGTACGGCTGACAGCAAGCGTCCATCAACGCGCGGGCCCCCATGTACGAACCGCCGATTCCCAGCACGACAACTCGGTCGACGGTGTCCCCGAATCGTTTGGCGGTTTCCAGGATTCGGCCTAGCTCGCTGGAACCGCGGGAACTGCGGTAATCGGCCAGAATTTTTTCCGGGAGCGGGAAGAAGCCAGCGTCCAATGGTTGTTGGGCTGCCGGGATGGTCGCCGGACTGGCGAACTGAGCCGCGTCAACCTCCACGACTTCATGCCGCGCCTGTTCCAGTTTCGGTTCCAATTGTTCGAGTTGCTGTGGCGTGATCCCCGTCTCGTTGAGGAACACACCGGAGGGATCGTATTGGATTAACGAATTCGCGCTAGTCATGATCACCGGTCCTCTGCCAATACTTCAGTCCTCGCTACGTGCGGCGCCGCTCAGGCAAGACATCGTTCTAGCCCACACGGTGGAAATCTACCAGCGGTCGACTGGCCGCGGATGCGATCTTTGGGGTCGGGGGTTGGGAGTGGCGGAGCATGACAGGAACAAGAAAAGGATTGGTCGCCGCCTTGTGCAGAAGCATCATTCTGATAACACATGGATATTCGAGGACCTGAACCTCCGCTGGTGGCTGGACCGCCAGGCAACAGGGGAGACCGCTGACTTTGGTGCGCCGAGCAATGGTCGCTGACGGGAGAAGAACGTGTGCGCATCGTGCGCACATCCGCCAGTTAACACAGTAAGAGAGAGCTGAAAGATGGATATTCAAGAACTGATGCGTCAGCTTCACACCAAGAACGATTCCAAAATTGTCATGCTCGTAGCCGACGGGCTGGGAGGTTTGCCGCTCACCCCCGCTGGTCCGACGGAGTTGGAGGCTGCTCACACACCCAATCTGGATCAGTTGGCAGCGCGAGGAGTCCAGGGAGCCAGCATTCCGGTTCTACCGGGCATTACTCCGGGGAGTGGACCAGGGCATTTGGGGCTGTTCGGGTACGACCCGCTGCAATTCGTGATTGGACGAGGTGCGTTGGAGGCGACAGGAGTCGGATTCGAGCTTCAGCCGGGCGACGTGGCGGTGCGGTGCAACTTCTGCACGCTCGATGCCGCCGGGAATATCTCGGACCGGCGGGCTGGACGCATTGCGACCGAGGAAAGCGGGCCGTTGGCGATTTCGCTGCGCAAGATTGCCATCCCAGGGATCGAGTTGTTTGTGGAGCCAGTGAAGGAACATCGATTTGTGATTGTGTTTCGAGGCGAGGGTCTGGAGGGGCAAGTCGCGGATACGGATCCTCAGGTGACAGGCCGTCCGCCGCTTGACCCGGTTGCCAACGAGCCAGGAAGTGAGAAGACGGCGGAGATCGCGATTGAGTTTCTGCGACAGGCCCGCACGCTGCTGCAAGGTCACCCGAAGGCGAATTTCCTGACCATGCGCGGATTTGCTGCCAAGCCCCACCTTCCGCCGTATCAAGAGGTGTACGGGCTGCGCGCTGCGGCGATTGCCGTCTATCCCATGTACAAAGGTCTGGCCCGGCTCGTAGGAATGGACATTGTTGGCGAAGCCACCACCCTCGACGAACAAGTGGATCTGCTGGAGAAGCATTGGAACGAATACGACTTCTTCTTCGTACACTTCAAGTACACAGACAGCACCGGCGAAGATGGCAATTATGAGATGAAAGTGAAGCGGACGGAGCAGTTCGACGCGATCATTCCGCGTGTCACAGCGCTCAAACCCGACGTGCTCGTTGTCACAGGCGATCATAGCACGCCGGCTTTTCTGAAGAGCCACAGCTGGCATGCGGTTCCAACCCTGCTGGTCTCCAACTGCTGCCGCCCCGACCAACATCAGACGTTTGGCGAACGCACCTGTGTGACCGGTGGTTTGGGCCAGTTCGAAGCCAAGTATTTGATGTCGCTGGCCATGGCTAACGCGGGTCGCCTCGGGAAATATGGAGCGTAGTCAGCCGATGGACCAGAAAGGGTGAAGTCAGCTCACGATCGTCTGATGCGTCCGCCGGGATCGGCAGGGCCAGGGCACTTGGGTCCTGCCGGTGAAGGGCGTGCGCCAGACGCGTGGCAGGAGGTTCGAGATGGTATCAGTTCATCACTCGGCAACGCGACGCCGGGGGATAGCCTGGCTGTGGGTGACCATGGTCGTCGGATGTGGCCAACCATCGGCAGGTCCCTCGGTAGTCCCGCCGCCGCCAGGGCAACAAACTTCCCAACAGGTTGGAACGGACCAGCAAAGGGAACTGGCTCGCGCGGCCCAGAAGGATCTGTTCGAACAGTTGTCAGGCCGTTTGCTCGCAGTTCTGTCCGACGGTGGACCGGTGCAGGCGATCGAGGTCTGCAGCCGCGAGGCCCTCGAGCTCACACAACGCGTTGGCCAGCAACGGAGTGTCCGCTTGGGACGCACGTCATTTCGTTTGCGCAATGCTGAGAATGCCCCCCCCGCCTGGGCGGCGGACCTGGTCCGGCGTCGTGTGGTCGATCCGCAGTTTGTGGAATTGCCCGAGGGTGCATTAGGGGCGTTGTTGCCGATTCATCTCAAAGAGACCTGTCTCGTGTGTCACGGGCCCAAGGACCAGATCCCGGACGACGTGAGGCGGGCGTTGGCGGAGCACTATCCGGCTGACCAGGCTACCGGATTCGAACTCGATGCGCTGCGCGGTTGGTTCTGGATCGAGGTGCCAGAACTGGGCGGAAACCCGGAAACGCCGGCCCGCTGAAGATTCTCCGGGCACTGGCAGCACCTGCTGAGTGACGGCGTACACGACGCCCCTGCTCTGGCCGTGGCGTCAGATGGCATTGCCATGGGCGCCACGGGGAATGGCGTCGCGTGGGAAACGGCCGACGTCGTTCTGATGACGGACGATCGGTCACGGATTCCTAGTTACTGTCGCGTCAAGCCGCCAGACGCGTCGTATCATTCGGAAAACCTCTGGTATGCTCTGGGAGTTGTTCTCTTTCTTCTTTCCGTAGCGCTCCTGGGATGGGCCGGCATCGGCGTGGCGATTGTGCTGCACGAAGGAAGTGCGCTCTTGGTGGTGGGAAAGGCTTTGTGGCTGCTTCGATTTCGAGGTGACACGTTGATCGCTTCCGAGTGAGAAGTGTTCGCGAAATCCGAAAAAACCGCTTCCCAAACCGCACCGACGGCAGGATTTTTTCTTTGAGGCTGGACGTCCGTTTTCGAGTTGCTAAGATGAGACCGAAAGCTCAGGAGACGTGACACACGTAACGCTCGATCGGGTTCCTGCGGGGTGCGCGGGGACGATTCTGGAAACGGGCGGACGTGACAACTATGCCGTAACAGAAATTCGAATTCGATTCAGTCGACGCTCAAGAACGGCGAGGCTGGCGACGTGCTGACCGGGAGGGGACCTGCCTGGTTGGCCTATCGCTTGCCTCGCCGTTTTTTGTTGCGCTGCTGCGTTGTTGGGGAGGAGTGTGAGTGAATGCCGGCAGGTCTTCGGTGGGGCGATCTCCGGGACATTTTGGTGAGTGACACAGTCGCGGCACGGATTTCGCAACTGGCTGTGCCACGTTTGGCGGTGTGCGTGTGCCGAGTGCCGTTGAGAAGTTGAGTGCCGTTGTTGAGTGCCGTTGTTGAGTGCCGTGCAGAGGATGAGCCGGTCTGAGGCAGAGTCCTTGGGCCGGGGGAACGGCGCGTAGTTGCGGGGGTTAGTTGTGAGCGATCCATTGCAGGATGTTTCCGAAAGACCAGATCCGGCGGAGGAAACGCGGGTTGCCAAGGTGATTGGTGCCGATGTGGAGTTGGGGAATTTCCTCCAAGGGTTGCGTGCGAGTCGCACGGGGCACTTGGCAGCCCGGGCGATTTTGCGTGAGGTGTCGGGCGTAGCCCGGAATTACGGCTACAGCGCACAGGATGCGTGTCGGAAGTTCCTGCCGTGTAATGGGGGATCAGCTTACATAGATCTGGACCACGCGGAGTTCCCCACTCCGGAAGTAATCAGCGCCATCGATTTTGTAGCGGTCTGGCATGCCACACTGCTGATCGCGCGTAAGGCGATGCGTGATGCGGCCAAACATCTTTCGGAACCAGGCCGACTGCAGATCCTGGTCAACAACAGTGACGGGCTGGGGCACTCGTACGGAAGTCACTGCAACGTCCTGATGACGCGCCGTGCTTTTGACAATCTGTTTCATCGCAAGCTGCACTACCAGCTATTTCTGGCCGCGTATCAGGCATCGAGTATCATTGTCACGGGACAGGGCAAAGTGGGGTCCGAAAACGGTGCACCCCCAGTCAACTATCAGATTTCCCAGCGGGCCGACTTCTTCGAGACGCACACCGGTCTGCAGACGACCTTTCATCGACCGCTTGTCAACACGCGTGATGAACCGCTGTGTGGCCCGTTCACGGGCCCCGCTGCGCGAGCCCACCGTCTGGCTCGGCTGCACGTGATCTTCTACGACAGCAATTTGTGCCATGTGGCCTGTTTCCTGAAAGTGGGGGTACTGCAGATTATCACCGCCATGATTGAAGCGGAGCAGGTGAACATCGGCTTGATACTGGACGATCCCGTCGACGCGGTGATGCGGTGGAGCCACGATCCGACGCTTCAAACGCGTGTACGTCTGGCCGACGGCCGCGAACTGACTGCCGTGGAACATCAGCAGTTATTGCACGAGGAGGCCGGAGGGTTTGTGGCGCGGGGTGGATGTGAGGGGATTGTTCCCCACGCACAGCGGATCGTGGACAAGTGGGGTGAGGTGCTGCAGAAACTGGCACATCGCGACTTCAACGGCCTGGCTGGTTCGCTGGACTGGGTGCTCAAGCTGGCCAGTGTGCAGCGCGCTTTATCGACGCATCCACACCTGCGGTGGGATTCACTCGAAGTGAAACTGCTCGATCATTTATACAGCAGTCTGGATTCGGGCGACGGACTGTACTGGCTGCATGAGCAGGCGGGAGCCGTCGAGCGGATCGTGGAGCCTGCGGACGTGGAGCGGTTTGTGCACGAGCCTCCGAGCGACACGCGTGCCTGGACGCGTGCGATGTTATTGCGAGTGGCGGGCGGCGACCGGATTAACAACATCGACTGGGATCGCATGACGTTTCGGCAGCCGGCGTCACACGGATGCGCCACATACAAGGTGCTGTGGATGCCAGATCCACGCCGACTGACGAAACAGGAAACGCGTCACTTGTTCCGCGGCAATCGTTCGTTGGACGACATTGTCCGGGAGCTCGCCTGGCTGCAGGCACGCCCCTGGCCGGCAGATTGCGCGGGCACGCCAGCGTCAGCCGGTGCGGAACGTCTGGCGGCCCGATAAGTTGCCAATGTGTCGTGTGCGGGCGGGAGATGGAACACTGGGAGCAGGGTTGGATTCAGAGGGGGTGTTTGGTGCTGAACGTAGTGCGGGGGCAACGACGGCGGCAGGTTGATCTGTTGCGGCCGTGACTCGGCGGCGCCATGGTATGGTGGTGTGTTTTGGGTTGAGGTGAGTTCGAATTAGGAGGTGTGAGCAATGTTACTTCAAGAGAGATGCTGGGAAGAGATCGACAGCGATTACGAAGGTGAATCGACCGGCTCGCGAACCAGCTGCCTGCTGCCTGATCGAGAGGACTATTATGGCGCGGTGGATGATGCCATCAGCCGGGCGATGAGTTCGAATTCCGAGCTCTTCCTCTTGCAGATTGAACAGGAGAACGGTCAGTAGGAATCGGGACGGACGGCTCGCTCGGCCAGGTCGCCAGATCGCGGCGGTGGCCTCTTCGCCGGCGGACGGAATTGGCGGAACACGCTCATGCGCTCGAATATTCGCCCGATGTTTGGTCTCGAATTCGAAGTGTCGTTTTCGGCGCTGAATGAGCAGGCCGAGCGGGTCAGTCCGGTTCACTTGCTATCGACGTTCATGCGGGTGGCTGCCGATCGCGTGGCCAGCCTCCCGGCGCACGAGTCCTCGGGTATTTTTTTGAGCAACGGCGGCCGGCTCTATCTTGATTGCGGCAAGCCGGAGATCACGACGCCCGAGGTTACAACTCCTACCGATGCTTGCCGGTATGCGCGCGCGGGCGAAGCCATTCTGCTGGACATTGCCCAAGCCACGGCTCAACAGCTGCACGCTGTACAAGAGATCATTCTGTCGCGCTGTAACGTGAGCTATGGTGGCAGCGGCAACGCGTGGGCGTGCCACGAATCATACGGCCACCGGATGGATGCCGGGGCCATCGCAGAACATTTCATTCCACACGCAGTCAGCCGCATCATCTATACAGGGGCCGGCGGATTTGATAACTGTTCTCATGGGCTGCGATTTCTGATTTCTCCGCGCGTGACGCACCTGCGTTGCAGTGTCTCGGACAACACGCAGCGCAATCGCGGCATCTTCAACACGAAGAACGAATGCCTCAATCAACGCGGCTACAACCGCTTGCACGTGATTTGTGGCGAGAATGTGTCGTCCATTCGATCCCAATGGCTGAAGATGGCGACGACGGCCGTGGTGGTTGCGATGGCAGAGGCCGGGCTGAATCCGGGGCAGGGACTGGTTCCGACCAGTCCGGTGCAGGCGATGCGCACGTTCGCCCGGGACCTCAAACTGCAGGCCAAAGTGGCCACTACCTCGGGCGAGTCCCTGACTGCCTGGGAGATTCAGTGGCGACTGTTGGACAAGGCCAAGCGGTTTGCCGTCGACGGACCGATCAGCGACTGGCTTCCCCTCTGCCTGCGTCTGTGGGAGGAGACTTTGGAGCGGTTGCGGCAGGGGGGCTCCGCCGTGGCACGCTCGCTCGACTGGGCCATCAAACTGGACCTGTTTCAGACCTACGTGCGGCGACAGGGATTCACGTGGGACTGTCTGGCACGGTGGAATACGCTGTTGGAACAGCTTGATCCTCATCCGCTGTCCATGCTCGATTCGTATGATCCCACCCCGTTTTTCAATTCGGGCTGGGCCCGACTGAGTCAGGATACGGCCCAATGGAAACGTAGCGCGCGGGAGCTGGGAGTGGATTGGTCGGAGCTGGATCGCGTGCTGGCGCTGCGACAGCAGTTGTTCGAACTGGACGCGCGGTTTGGCGAGTTGGGAACACGCGGCATCTTCAATACACTGGAGGCCGGCGGTTTTCTGGAGCATCAGGTGCCCGGTGTCGACAACATCGCGCAGGCCACCACGGATCCTCCCGCCACCGGCCGAGCGCGGTTGCGCGGACTGACCATTCAACGCCTGGCACGTGACCAGCTCCCCGGCGCGTGCGAATGGAACGCCGTGTGGGATTATGCCGGTCATCGCATGTTGGACCTGTCGGATCCCTTTGCAGACCAGGAGTCATGGATCCCTCTGGATCATTCGAGTTGTCTGGACGATGGCATCCTCCAACACCGTGCAGTACGCTCTTTTGAACGTGCCATCGTGATGTACGATCGCGGCGACTATGAAGCGGCCTACCAACTCCTGCAATCGGCGCTGGAGAGTCGCATCCTGCTGCCCAACGGCTATGTCCGTGAGTGCCACCGCTTCCTGGCGTGGGTGCAGGCACGCCGGGGATATACGGACGGCGGGCGTTGGCTCCACCGACTGCATCGCAGTTCCACGGGACACAGTTTCTCGCGGATCAGCGACTACCTGTTCGTGTACCGGTTTCAGGGACTCATCCCGACCGGTAGTTTTCACCGATGGTGTACCAAAGGAATGCGTCAGCTTTCCGCCGCGACGCCAGCGGATGCCAAAGATGTCCTGACAATTCGCTGCTGTTCTGCCTTCGGCCAGTTGTGTCATGGTCGCGCGGTGGAAGCGTGGGAGGCCTACCAGGAAGGGGCCCAGCCTCGTGAATTGCTGCTCCTGCATCCGCGATTCTTTGCGCGAGTTCTGGTGGAGCAGGCCGAGACGCTCCGCCGCCTGGGACGCTGCCACGAAGGAATGGCACTGCTCGATGAAGCCCAGCAACTACAGACGGATGGCTGCTTCTCCGGCGACTTGGCTGATCTGACCCTGACCGCCCGGGCGAAGTACGCCTGTCAGCAGCAACGCTATGGAGAGGCCTGGAGCATCTTACAGGAAGTCTTGCGGATCCAGCGCGACAGCGCTCATGTGACGGGGGAAGCTCGCACGCTCCTGCTGCAGGCTCGGCACTATCCGTACCTGCGTGCCGAGCTCGATCGCGACGCACCCGCAGCCTGGCTCGATCGTGTGCGGCAACTCCAACTGCAACGCCCCGCCCTGCACGCGTGCCGGCTGACACGCCTCATCGTGGCACGTTGGCAGGACTGGATTGCCGGACGATGGCATGAAGGGTGTGACGGTTTGTTCTGGGGGCTCTGAACCGCCGGTCTACACGCAGCTGGATGCTCCTGTGAGGTCCTTTCCTCGACGGCACCGCGCGATTGTCGGTCGCACCGAGAATCCCGTACACTCCCTCCGTGCCACCCGACGACACGTAACGGCGAGCACTGGGCCCCCCTGCAACGCGTCAGCGTGAGCGGGCTTGCCGGATACGGCAGACAGGACAGGTGGCTTTCCCGCAATGGCAGTTGGGGGACGATTGCGGCACGCACCTCAACGTGTCGGTCCGGGGGCAGAGAATCAGCGGAGGGCACTTCCAACGATAATCGTCACATCCAAAGCAGCAGACTCGTTTCGTGCACGGTTCGCACTTGGAGCAGTAATCGTCACACTCCTGGCCGCAAACACGCCGCACACACGGCAGCGGCTTGGAGCAGTAATCATCGCAACAACACTTCGGATCACATTGTGGCCAGCACCAGTGTACGCACAGAATCTTCTCCCAGTCCACCGCTTGTGCAGCGGATACGAAGAGGACGCTGGTAATAGCGGCCAAGAGACAGGTTCTACAGTTCATCGTCCCAGGCTCCCTCAAGCCGCTGGCGAGCAGGTGGTCCTGACATGACCACCCTTGCGCCTGCGACCAGTTCATGGCGTTGCAGTTGGTGACCTGCTTCCCCGCCCGCATCGGCGCACGCCCGACGCGAGCTCCCAAGCAGGAACGGTCGAGTCTGTTTCCCGGGGGATCGTGTGGATCGTCCGGCTGATGGAGTGACGGCTATGCGGTAAGTGCTACTCTTACGACGTGCTTCCCTTGGCGAACGGAGCCGGAACCACCCGGAAATGCTGCGGCTGGTCCTGTCCGACTCTTCTGGCAAGTGCGATCGTCATTGGTCATGCGACATGTGCGTGAGGTATCGCCTCCCCAGGAACGCGGTGATTCAGCTGGCTGCTCCCTGGACGTCTGCGGGGTTCGGGGCGATGTCAGGTTCGGGGACCGCCGGTATTGGCTCGGGCCCGATCGGCTCTGCCACCACTGGCACGTATCCATTGCGAATCTCCCAACCGCCACCGAGCGCTTTGTAGATCGCGATCAACGCGCGAGCCACATCGCCTTGTGTCTGCGCATAGCGATCCTGGTCTTGGACGAGTAGGGTCTGTACGGTGAAGACGCGGTTGAAATCGGTGACGCCGCCCTCATACTGCAGCTTGACCAATTCCACCGATCGCTGGGATGCGGCCACAGCTTCTTGCGTGGCGACGAGGCGTTCCTGTGACTTCAGGAAGGCGTAAATGGCGGTTTCCGCTTCCTGATTGGCCGACAGGACGGTCTGCTGGTATTGATACGCCAACGCCTGGAACTGAGCGTCTTCGATGCGGACGGCATTGATCAATCGGCCGTAGTTCAGGATGTCCCAGGCGAAACCGGGAGCGATTTGGCCAGCGGAACTGCCCTGCGAAAAGAGATCCTTGAATCGTTCTGAATCGAGTCGCAAATTGCCGGTGATCGTGAAATGGGGGAACAAATCCGCGGTCGCGACACCAATGAATGCCGATTGAGCGGCGACGCGCCGTTCCGCTTCCCGCACGTCTGGACGACGACGCACCAGATCAGCAGGGATGCCGACCGCCACGTCGGGTGGCGCGAGCGGGATTCTGCCATCACCCAGCACGGAGGAAAGATCTTGAGTCGGCAGGCCCAACAGGGTACAGAGTCGGTTGTTTGCGTCCCGAACCTGGGCTTCGTACACCGGTACCAGTTGTTCGGTGTTCTTCAAATTGGCGCGGGCCTGCGAGGGGTCCAGTTCGCTCACGCGGCCCGCCTCAAATTGCACTTGAGCAATATTGAGCGATCCCGTCTGGATCTCGACGTTCGACTTGGCGTACGCCAGACGCTGCTGAGCGGTTCGATATTCGACGTACGTTGCGGCGGTCTCTCCCAGCAGGCTGACGAGCAGCGCGTCGTAGCTTTCGATCTCGGCGTCGAGGTTGGCATCGGCTGCTTCAATCCGACGGCGGAACTTACCCCAGATATCGAGTTCCCACGCCGCATCGAACCCCACGCTGTACGTGTCGAAATCGCGCTTGATGGGCAGTCCCCGGCCAATCAGTTGGCCGAGGCCCGCGGTGGTTGTGCTGATCTGGGAGCGGTTATACGACCCGAAGTGCTCCTGTTGTTGCGGAAATAGTCCGCCAACGGCCACGCCGCGCTGGGCACGCGCCAGCATCACCCGCATACCGGCCGAACGCAGCGTCAGGTTCTCTTCGTACATCCCCTGCACCAACTGGTTCAGGATCGGGTCGTTGAACGCCTCCCACCACATGGGATTGGTGGGGAGTTGGGTCGAGACCTTCTTATCGTAGGCTTCGATCCACGCGTCCGAGATGGGTGCGGCGGGGCGGTTGTACTGCGGACCAACTTTGAATCCGTTGTGGTACCAGTTCTGCAGTGTGCCGCAGCCGGTCAGGACCAGCAGCGACGCGGCAAAGAGCAACACGAGGCCCGTCGAAACAGTGCGGTGAGCGAGGCGGAGGTCTTCGGCGAGAGGCACGCATGGGCAGTCGGACTCGTCGCACTGCGGTCGGTTCGTCGGCATGTTTTTCCCCCTTGTGATGGCGCTGGACGCCGGGAGGTTCACGTAGGCGTGTTCATCGGGGTGGCTGGAGATGCGTGGTACATCCCCACTTGTAGGTAGGGCCCGCGCACAAGGTACAACGCGGACAATTCGTATGATCGGCAGCTGACCGTGGTACGAATCATTTATTCGCTACATCACTCCTGGTCGGGACCCACCCAGGAGTGGATGCTGCCGGAGAAGTCTGCCCCAACTCCGGGCCTTCGCTGCGCGGAGTGACCGGCAGAGTTTTCCTGTCTTCTCAGGTGGTTCCGATCGTGTCACAAACTCCGATCCCATCTCGTCGTGCATCGGTGAAGCCGGTACAACGAAAGGAGCTGCCCGTTTTCCCACCGCCTCGTAAGGAGCCCACCCGTGCGTTTGATTTCTCTGGTCAGCGTCGTGATGGCCGTGACAATGTTGCCGGATGTTCCGCTAAGCCGCGCACAGGAGCCGGGTCGAGAGTCCGCACGCATTGCGATCTACGACGCCACGGGACTGCCGGTGGCAGGGCAGCCATCGTCGGTCGAGATGCTGCGGCAGATCTGCCAGGACGGTGGATACCTCGTCGAATCACTGAGCACGTCTCAGCTGGCCGACAGGGGCACTTTGTCGCGTGCTCATTTCGATCTGCTGATCATCCCTTCGGGGCGAACTTTTCCCGCGATGGCGCGGGACTCGCTGCTCGCATTCCTGCACGAGGGGGGACATCTCCTCACGACGGGAGGACACGCGTTTGAGAACCTTGTGCGTGAAGTGAAGGGGCAATGGCTGACGGAACGCGAGGTGATGGATGCGAAGCGGGAAGCCGCGATGAGCGGTGACCGGTCGCTGGTCCCCGGCGGAGATTTCGAGGACGCGACCGACATGCCGCTCGGCGGCGAGTCGATTGACGCGCGCTGGCGCCGCGCCGGTGACAATGCGATTCTCTCGACCGATGCGCCCTGGCAAGGAAAGCACTGCGCGAGCGTGACTCTGCAGGCGGCCGATGCGCAGGCGAGCGGCGGGTTCTACGCGAAAGTGCCGGTGACGCCTGGGCATACGTACCTGGCGACGGGATACGTCCGGACACGCGATCTTTCGGGTCCGGGCATTGCTTATCTGTCGGTGTATCAGCTGAACGAGCAGGGAGGCATGCTGGAATTTCGAGATTTCGCGGCCGTGCGTCAATCGGCAGACTGGACCCGTTATGAGTATCAGTTCGCGCCAGGACGTGGAGTGACGCACGTTCGTCTTCAAGCGGGCCTGTATCGCAAGAATGGAACTGCATCGTTTGATGATGTTCAGCTCTGGGATCTGGAGGATGCACGCTTCCTGCCGATCAACACGTCGTGGGGCGAACCGGGCGACGGATTGAAGGTGCTGCCGCAACAGCTGGGGATCTTTGATCCCTCGTATCCACTCAAGCGCGCGACACAGCTGCGGACCAGTAGCCAGCAGAAGATCGCCTCGGCAGAGGTGCATCTCAATCAGCCACTGCAGGGGTTTGCCACATCGGGAGTGGTGGGAAGCGATCAGGCTCGCTGGGTCCCGCTGCTCGAGACGGCGGACCGCTACGGGAGACCGCGCGGTCCGGCTGGCGCGGTGCTGCTGAACTATGCCGGCCATTACGCCGGATCCTGTTGGGCCTATTTTGGCCTGGAGAATGTCGACCTGTTTGCCGATCCGCAGGCACCTCCAGCTGACTTGCTGCGGCAGACCATCCGATTCCTGGTGCGCGGTACGTTCCTGCATAACCTGCAGACGGCGACCTGGTTGTACCGGGAAGGCGATCCGCTGGGCATTTCGGTGCAGGTGGCCAATCGGGGACGGCGCGATCAGCAGGTCGGCATCACGCTGCGCGTGGTGGGAGCACCGGACCAACAGGCAACGGTTCTTCAATCCCAGATCCCGGCGGGGACTTCGCAGCAGCTGACTGCTGAGCTGCCCTCCCCTGCCCTGGCCAGTCCAGTATGTCATGTCGAGGCTCTGTTGACCTGTGACGGTGAAGTGATCGATGTGATGCGCACCGCGGCGGTGGTTCAACGCGAGGCAGCCATGGCGGAAGGGCCTGTGCTGCGTTTTCGGGAGAACTATTTCACCCTCAATGGGCGACCCTTGTTCCTGTTCGGCACCGATACGTACGCTCGTACATACACTTCAGCGGCCGAGCATCCCGGCACCTGGGAAGAGGAGCTCATCGCCGCTCGTGATATGGGAATGAACCTGTATGAGAACCTGCAGTATCAGCGTCCGAAACACCAGATGAGCGAAGAGGATTGGCAGAAGTTTCTGGCCATGACGCAACTCACGCAACAGCAACAGCTCGTGTTCATGCCGGGCATGTTGATCGGCCACAACACGGCCGTCGGGCCCGATCTCCTGCAGGAACAGAGCAGTCTCTGCCGCGAGTATGCTCAGCGCATGCACCACGTACCGGGCCTGCTCTACTACATCAATGGCGACTACCAACAGAATCCGGGAGAGCATGCGGCCGAGGTGGCGCGGTTGTGGCGACAATGGCTGGAGGAGCACTATGGATCGCTGGAACGACTGCATGAAGCCTGGGGCAAGTCCGAGGCGCCGCGCTCATGGGACGAATTGGACTTTCCACCTTCCTTCACCGGGCTGTGGGACGACCGGTCGGCGATTGACATGGTGCGGTTCAAGATGGACTTGACGCGCCGCTGGAACGAGTCGCACGTGGCGGCCGTACGGAGCGCCGACAGAGATCACCCCATTACGTCCGAGTACTACTCACTCCCCTCGGACGGGATCGACGTGCGGTTGACGATCGACGGCCAGGATGTGTCGAACATCGGATACTTTGACGAGCCCATAGTCGACATCCAACGGCTGCCGACCCGTATCAGCTTCGCCGATCTGCGGCTGCAGGGCAAAGGAGTCAGCCTGGGCGAATATGGTGTGAAGACGCATCCGGCCTGGACCGTGTCGAACGGAGCAACGCACTACCACATTCGCCGCACCGAACTCCAGCAACGACAGCTGTTCATGGCCGTGGCCCATTATGGCTTGGGACTCGGCTGTTCGAAGATCCAGAACTGGTGCTTGCGCGATGCGCAGACCTGGATCTTCCCCTGGGGCATTTTCTACCCCAATCAACTCGTTCCGAAGGATGTCGCGTATACGCACCGCAACTTGTCGGTCCTGTGGCGTTTCCTGACGCCGCGCTACGAGCGGCCGACCCTGGTAATCGGCTTGGCCAGCCAGTTGCGATTGGGAAACGACGGCGACATCGGGGCGCAGGTAGCGTATCGCACGGCGGCCGATCTGCTGGCGGTCCAGCTGCCGTTCGGTTCCATCGACGATGACCATTTCGAACAACTGGACGACTCCGTGCGCCTGGTCATCTATCCGTCACCATTTGCCGTGAGTGACGCTTCGTTCCAGCATTTGCTGGACTGGGTGGAGCGAGGCGGCACGCTGTTGGTAACGGGCGATGTCTCGTACGATCCAGATCGCAAGCGGACCCGCAGTGAGCGGCTGACGCAGCTGGCAGGCGTACAAGGCGGCACGCCGCGATATCCCCACATCGGTCGGGATCGCTCGGAAGATCTGCCGGTACGCTGGCTGCTGGAGGGGCTCCCTGAGATAGCGGTGCGACCCTGTCAGGAACTGCAGGTGCAGGACGCGGAGGTGTTAGGTAGCACACACGATGGCCTGCCCGTCCTGGTGCGCCGGCGACTCGGCCGGGGGATGGTTTATTACTGCAGTGATCCCCTGGAACTGGCGGCTGATGCGCGGTCGGCCGAGCTGAGACGAGCTCTCTACCGCACCGTGGCGGCTCAGGCGGACCTGCATCCGACGCTGGCCGGCGACCAGCCCTGGCTGCATGTGATGAGGCAGCCGACCCGCACAGGCACGGCCTGGGTGGTTTACAACACCAAGACCGACGAGGGAGTTGAGTCCATCGCGTTGCCGACGGCAGCCGGCACCGTTCGTCTGACCACGCGCAATGGATGGCCAGGAGCGGTCGTCGCGACCGGCGAGGGAGCGATCGTGCTGGTGCAGTCATACGAGCAGGCGGGGACGGACCAAGGGAGTATCTGGCGCGGCGCGGGTCACCACGGTGTACTCTCGCTCGACGGGCGCGACCTGCAGCAATCGCGCGCGCTGCTGATCACGCCATTCGAACCGGGTGAAGTCGTGCTTCCGGCACGTGACGGCGACTACGCAGCGGTCGTGGGGGAGCTGGCTGGTGGAAGCTGGCAGACGCTGGAAGTCGTGCCGCTTTCTGGCGACCAATGGAAGCTGGAGATCGATGCGGACCGAGCAACGGCACTCATTCTGGTGTGTCCGCGTGAGCAACGGGCGCAATGGGAGGCAGAGTTCTCACGCCGGTTTGCCCGGCCCGATACGTGGCCCGGTTATTGACGGCTGGTCGGTCAACCACGTATCGCCCGGGCGGCCTCGGCGCCGATGAGGCTGTCTCACGAGGCGAGTTCCCGGTTGTCACCCGGAGGCGTCGTGTCGGCCGGCTTGGCGACGAAGCGATACCCGGCGTCACGAATGGTGAGAAAGTGCCGCGGGTTGGCGGGATCGGGCTCAAAGGCCTTGCGCAAACGGCGAATGAACTGGTCGGGCGCCCGTGTCTGCACATAACCGGGCATGCTCCAGACATTCTCCAGCAGTTCGTGGCGAGGGATCACTCGCCCTTCGTGCCGGATGAAGTAGTGCAACAGCTTCATTTCCAGCTGGGTCATCCGGATCGACGTTCCGTCATTCGTGACTTCGAATGTGTTGAAATCGATCTTCGCCTTGGCGAATTCGTAGAACTCGACGGTCGGGACGGCGTCGGTGCGGGGACGATGGTGAGTCAGCAAGTTGCGCACCCGGCTGATCAATTCATCCAACTCGAACGGCTTGGTCATATACTGGTTCGTGCCGACGTCAAAACCGCGTTTGCGGTCCTCCGAGAGCGTGCGGGCACTGAGAATCAGCACGGGTTTGTCCCAGCTCTGATCGCGCAGAGTCTGACAGACGGCGTAGCCGCTCATGCCGGGGAGCATCAGGTCGAGAATCAGCAGGTCGATCGCCTCGGGATCCTGCCGGACCAGGCTCAGTGCCGAGGTACCGTCGCTGACGTGCGTGACGCGGTAGCCTTCTGCCTCCAGGTTGAACTTGATCCCGACGGCCAGATGCTGTTCGTCCTCAACAATGAGAATGTGGTGCTCGGTCATCTATGCTAACTCCGTCGGACTCCCCGCCGCCGACGCGTGGCGGGATGAAGATTGCGATTCCTCCAATCGCTTAAGTGGCAGGGTCACTTCGAACGTGGTGCCTGGCCCGCCTTCACGGTCTTTCACGCGTATTCGCCCTTTGAGTCGGCGAACCAGCGTGTGTGTGATATGCAGACCTAATCCCAAGCCGGGCGTCTCCCGCTCCAATTCCTCGCCGCGACGAAAAAAACGGCCAAATATCTTTCGCCGCATTTCGGGTGGTATTCCCTTCCCATTGTCGGAAATTCGCACCACGCATTTGTTATCCTGGCTGCGCTTCGCCGTCACTTCGACCCACGGCGTGTCACTGGCGTACTTCACCGCATTGTCGATCAGATTGCGGAAGATCAAGTCAATGTCTACCGGGCGAGCTTCCACGACGCAAGGCTCGGCGTCCACGTGTACCACCTCGTGCGGCACGCGATAACGCAGACAGACCCCTCCCACGCAATCGTTCAGGATCGCCGCCAGATCGATATCTTCCACTTCCCGATCGACGACGCGATGCTCGAGCCGCGCTGCATCGAGCAAATGGTTGATCAAGGCATCCAGACGCTCCACGTCATCGAGCATGAACTGCACGAAGTCGGCCTGTTCCTGCGGACTCACCTGACGCCGTCCCAGCGTCTGCAGATACAGCTTGAGAGAGGCCAGCGGCGATTTCAGTTCGTGCGTCACGCTGTCAATGAAGTTCGACTGGCGACGATTCAAGTTGATTGCTTCGACCGACAGAATCAGATAGAGTACGACGCCCACCAGCACAAACACCAGAAACGCCGTGCCGACGGTGAGCAAGGTCCAGTATAAAGGGGCCCAGTGGCTGTCGGATGCCGCCTTGGAGGCGGACAGCAGCACCCAGCCGACCGTCAGAGCGATGACCGACACGATCATCAGCACGCCCAGCGTGATCGGAAGCTTGAGAGAACGGCGTTCAAACATCGTCAGACCAATTGCTGCAGGGATGGAGGACGGGAGCGCCCGGCGACAGCATGCTCCTGGTGCGGCCATTCCTCTCCAGCACCCTCGGCGGTCTCTTGCGTGCGAGGAAACTACGACGCGTCTCTGCCGCTGCCATCTCGAGTGCACGCCAACCCGCCAGGCTGTTCCGGAGAGGTCGTATCGCAATGGCTCGTTATCATTATACGAGTCTCGCGCAGCGATACGACCCTCCAGGAGTCGCGTCCGACAGGCCACGCCGCCAAGGCCACGCCAAGTTGCTTTCCGCTCCCGCCGACAGGAAATCGAGGGCCAAGCTCAGCCGGCGAACCGTGCCGACACCATGCGCGTTACCCCGATGTCCTCAGCCCACTCGTGTCCTCGACGCTCCATCAACGCACCAGTATGGCGTTCGATTCGACCTGCGAGAGCAAGTAGGCCACCACGTCCTCGGCCGAATAGCCGGTGGCCGATGGCAAGGAAAGGAAGCGTGACACGTTCCGCACGTCGTCGCCACTGGTCACCAGCGGCTGCTCCTGGTCGCTCCGCTTGCGGATCTGCCCCAGGTCGATGTTGGCCAGCAGGCTGTTACAGACGCACTTCTTGCCGCACGTCTCCTCCGGCTTGCCACCTTTGCGCACGTAGTCGTCAACCGGCTCCGCGCCGCAGCGCCAGCCGATCGTTCCATCCTCCTTCTTGTACGCATGCCGCAGATACCCCAGGTCGCACACCCTCTGACGCTGTTCGTACACCTCCACTTGAGAAAGTGAACCAGGCAGCTCGACGACCTTGAACGGGAAACCCGTGGGAGAGGCGACCGGATCCGTCTTCACCTGCAACGCGTCTTGGCGACTCAACTGAATCACCCGACGACGCAACGCCTCGGGTAAGCCCGACTGATCGCAATAGGCGAAGGCCGTGCCGACCTGCACGCCGGCAGCCCCGGCCTCGAGCGCTTCCACGACACGCTCCGGACTCGCGTACGACCCGGCCAGCCAGAACGGACGCCCCAACGCCGCAATGGCTCGTAAGTCAGGTACGTCTCGCTCACCGTATATCGGCTCACCTCGTTCGTTCAGCTGCAGCGGACCACGCGGAGGCGCGTTGTGTCCGCCAGCTGTGGGACCCTCCACAATGAACCCGTCAACCCGGCCCGTCGCTTTGCGGGCGAGCATCATGGCCAGCGTGGCCGACGAAATGATGGCCAGGAACTTGGGACGATCGAGCCAAGGAATATGCCCCTCGCAAAAAGCCACCGGATCAAAACGGGTCACATACTGCTCGTCACTCCCTGCTCCTTCCACATGCACCGGCAATTCGACCGCTCCCCCTTCCGACAACCGGTCGAGGATACCGGGAATCGAACGCGGTATGCCGGCTCCCATTAAGATGTAGTCGACCCCGGCCAGCATGGCACCAAACAGCGACGGCAGGGTCGGCAACTGGATCTTCTCCAGATAATTGATGCCCACCAATCCATCGTGGTCTTCACGCGCTAAATACACTTCCACGAAATTCCCCATGACCATCAACTCAACGTGGTCGCGAGTCGGCTCAAGCTTGGGCATGGGGATCGGCCGAAATGCCTGGTCAGGTTCTTTTCCACCCGCAATGAAATAGCGATCCAGGATCCGATCGGCGACACCAGGCAAGGGAAACTCGGCCATGGCTCTCCGTAAATGCCCTTCAGGGTCTCCCATCTGAAGCCGTCGCGCGAGGACCACATCTAGAGCCGTGCCGGAGACCACTCCCATCTGCCCGGTCTGAGATACGGCTCGGGCGAGACCCCAATCGGATACGGCTACCCCCATCCCACCCTGAATGATGATCGGCTCTGGTCGATTCGACATATGCGATTTCCCGAAGGCAAGGACGAATGGATGCTGCAGAGTTCGGAAGCCCATCCTTGGGGGACCACCAGACGGCAGTCCGGATAAGATTCCTACAGACATACACTACCCGATAGACGTCCTGGAACCATCACCAGCTCGGTAATTGTTCTGTAAAACCCGGGCAATCCTTGCGTAAACGAGTCACTCGCGACGCTTTTCTGCTGCAAGTCGCAGCTTTGGCACAGACTATTGAGCTGTAGAAGACGATGCAGGCCTCACGCCCGTGCCCCTAGCTCCACCTGACGCGGTAGGTGGTCCACTCCAACGGGGAGGTCGCTCGACCCAGGGCCATTTGACCTTCTTTGCCGGCTTTGCCGGCGTGGCGCCGCATTTTCGGGAAGAGCAGTCTGGAGGGGGGGTGGCCGTGCTTGTCGCGAGGCAGAAGAAAAGGCACAATCGCGGGAAGCAGGGGGCATTCTGGCCACGAGGAAAACCAACCAGCAAGAGCGGATCATGATTGCTTTTGTGGCAGGGCTTGCATTTCTAATTGGCGGGTACTTTCTTTACGGGCGGCTGACGGAGTCCGCGATTGGGCCTGACCCACGACGGGCCACGCCTGCGGTAGCCCTGGCGGACGGCGTCGATTACATCGCGATGCCGACCTGGCGGGTGTACCTGGTGCAGCTGCTCAACATCGCGGGCTTAGGCCCCGTCTTCGGTCCGATTCTGGGGGCCCTATGGGGTCCTCAGGTTTTCTTGTGGATTGTGTTGGGCTGCGTGTTGGGCGGTGCGGTCCATGACCTGCTCATCGGTGGCATGTCGATTCGCAATAACGGTGCGGGTCTGCCCGACCTGATCAGCCGTTACCTGGGCAAGTTTACACGCGATGTGGCGACCCTGTTCATCTTGTTGCTGATGGTGCTGGTCGGCACCGTATTCGTGAAGGGGCCAGCCTTGTTGTTGGTCGAACTTCTGCCCGCCGCGACGGTCGGCAGCTGGCTGGGAGGATCTGCGGGGAGTTGGCTGCAGACCTCCTACTTCGGTATCTCCGTGTGGATGTGGACGGTAATGATGGTGATCTACGTCTACTATGCTCTGGCCACGCTGCTGCCGATCGACGCCATCATCGGGCGAGTCTATCCTCTTTTTGCCATGGCGTTGCTGGTGATGGTAACAGGGCTCGGCATTGCCTTGCTGAGCGGTCACATTCCGCTGCCTCGATTCACGCTGGAGAATCTGCATCCGGGACACACGGCCGCGTGGCCCATCATTTTCATCACCGTCAGTTGCGGTGCGGTGAGTGGATTTCACGCCACGCAAAGTCCGCTGATGGCGCGCTGTCTGAAGAACGAGAAGCAGATGCGTCTGGTGTTCTACGGGGCCATGATTGCCGAGGGCGTCATTGCCCTGGTGTGGGCAGCGGTGGCCCAGGGATTCTATGGCGGGAGCGACGGGTTGGCAGCGGCACTCCAATCGGGCGGTGGACCTGGTGGCGTCGTGCACGACACATGTATTGCCACCATGGGCATGTTTGGCGGAGCGCTCGCCATCCTGGGAGTTGTCGTACTGCCAATTACATCCGGGGACACGGCCTTTCGCGTGGGTCGACTGATCCTGGCCGACTATTTCCGTCTGTCACAGAAACGCATTCTCAATCGTTATCTCCTGGCGTGCCCGTTGTTTGCGATTTCCCTGGCACTCAACTTCGTTGATTTTCAGATCATCTGGCGGTATTTCGGCTGGGCCAACCAGACGCTCGCTGCTGTGGCTCTCTGGGCGGGAGCCGTGTTTCTGGCACGTCGCGGCAGCCGCTGGTGGCTGGCGTTTTTTCCTGCGATCTTCATGACGGTCGTGACGACGACTTACATCCTGGTCGAGAAAGAAGGTCTGGGCTTGAATCATCGAGCCGGGACGATGTTGGGGATTGTCGTGGGTGTCATCGCGGCGGTGGTATTCCTGTTCTTTCTTCCTCGACAGCCTGAGGAGATTGACAAGCCAGTTGCTGCCAGCAAGCCCAGCGACGCCGAACGTGCTTCCGATTCACTGGCCTGCTGAGTCGCTGGACGAGCCACGTTGTCTGTCTTGTGGTGGATCATCGGCCGGGTTTGGGGATGGTGATGATTGGGCTCGGCTTGGCGACCGGTCCGGTACGCAGCAGTTGCCGCAGTTCGGCGACGGTGGCGGCATGCTCGGCGATGGCGGCCAGGTTATGCGATTCACGTGGATCGTTTTCCAGATCGTAGAGTTCTGTGCCGCGGCGTCCCTCATCCCACTCGGTGTATGACCATCGTTCGGTCCTCACGGAGCGTGCCAGCCAATCTTCGCGCGCCACCAGCGTGTAGGCCGGATGATCCCAGGGCGCTGCTGGATCTGCCAACAGCGGAACGAGGCTATCGCCCTCCAAACCGGGCGGTTGCGGCAGGCCGCAGAGCTGTACCAGCGTGGGATAGATGTCGACGAACTCGACCGTTCGCGAGCAGCTTTGACCGGCGGTTTTCTGACGCGGATCGACGATCACCAGAGGGACGCGCGCGGAGATGTCGAACAGCGTTCCTTTGGCCCACATGCCTTTCTCACCCAAATGCCATCCGTGATCGCCCCAGAGGACGATCACCGTGTTCTCTCGCAGGCCCAGTTGTTGCAGCGTGTCCAGCACACGCCCCAACTGCTCATCCATGAAAGTGATGCAGGCGTAATACGCCGCAATCGCACTGCGTGCCTGCTCTGGGGATACCGGTTCCTCGAAGAACAGGTCGAGATTGTAGCGCAGCGCGTAGCGCGGGATGCTGTCGTCCGCCGTGGGCAGAGGAGCGAAATCGGAGGGAAGCGGCATCTCGGCGGCAGGATACAGGTCAAAGAACCGCTGCGGAGCGACCAGTGGGACATGCGGCTTGTAGAATCCGACTCCCAGAAAGAACGGCGCGTCCTCGGTGGCGTATTGGCGAAGCAATTCGATAGCCTGGTCCGCGGTCTGCACGTCGGCCTCCCAGGTGTAGGCGCGCGGCGTTGTCGGGGCGTCTGGCGACGCGGGCTCTTCCGGGGCGGGACCAAACACATTGGCCCACGAGCGGAGAGATTTCACCCAGTGGTTCGGAGGTGGCGCGAAGTGACGGTACGGTTCCCATCGCATCAGGTCACCGAGCATTCGAGCGTGAACCTGCTGGCTCTTGAGGACCCACTTCTCGCCAGCGCTCCAGTCGGGTGGAAATTCGGCGCCGGGAAACGGCTCGGGAAACCAGTCCTTCATCACGTCGGTTCCGAAATGGAAGATCTTGCCGAGCAGCTCTACGCCGTAGCCGTGATTGCGGAAATGCTGCGGCAAGGTCACCCAGTCGGGACCCAGCAGTGCCGGGTAAGCGAAGTCGACGACTTGGGTCGTGGTCGGATATCGTCCCAGCAGCAGCGAGACACGCGACGGACTGCAGATCGGAAACTGGCAGTAAGCACGGTCGAATCGGATGCCCTGTTGAGCCAGTTGGTCCAGATGCGGCGTGCGTGCGACGGGGTCACCGTAGCAGCCGATGCGCGTATTGAGATCATCAACGGCGATGAACAGTACGTTGGGTTGACGCGACCCGTCGGCGCCCGCCAGGCCGGCGCCGAGCAGGACGAGAGTGCACGACATCAACAGGTGGCGCAGTGGACTTGCAGCGGGCATCGTAGTTCTCCTGGATCGAGCGAGCCCGCCCTCTCGTTCCTCACAGCTGTCGCGTGGGATCAGGCGGTTTCGCCATCGTTTTCTACCGGCAGACCATGTCCTGGTTTGTTGGCGTACAGCAGCCAGTATACCACCGGCACCAGCAGCAAGGTAAAGGCGGTCGAGACGAGCAGCCCGAAAATCAGGGCCCAGGCGAGTCCGGAAAAGACCGGGTCGAGCGTGATCGGCCAGGCCCCCAGCAGCGCGGTGCCGGCGGTGAGAAAAATCGGTCGAAATCGCACTGCTCCGCTCTTGAGCAACGCCGGTTTCAACTCACCTCCGCGCGCCAGTTCGGCGTGAATGAACTCGATCAGCAGGATGGCGTTGCGCGTGGCGATACCCGACAAGGCGATCATGCCAATCATGGCGGTGGCTGTGAAGAAGACCGGATTGGGATAACCTCCCACAGGCACATTGCCAAAGATATTGAGCAGCCAGAAGCCGGGCAGGATGCCGATGATGGTCAGTGGAATGGCAACCATCAGTAGCAGCGGCATCGCGTAGCTCTTCGTTTCCCATACCAGGAGGATGTAGATGCCCAATATGGCAGCTCCGAAAGCGAGTCCCAGATCGCGAAACACGTCCAGGGTGATCTTCCATTCCCCTTCCCCGGCCCAGTTGACACGCAGCCCTTCGGGCAATGGATCGGACTTGAGACGTTGCATGAAGCCCAACACGGCGTTGGCCGGCGGGATCCCCGCCGTTTCACCGAAAACGAAGGCCACTCGCTGCAGGTTCTTGTGGTAGATCGTCTTGTCCTGCGTGACCGTCTTGAACGAGCCGAGCTCGCCGATCTGCACGACATCGCCGGTGCCTGTCTTGACGCTCAGACGTGTCAGGTCGACCTGACTGGAACGTTGTGCGCGGGGAAGTTGCAGCACGATGCGCAGCGGTTGGAGTTCGCCTTTGGCATGCAGCACGCCCGCTCCCGACATGTTGCGGGGACTCTCTCCCGGCGTATGTCCGGCCACGGCGAGTCGAATGGTGGCGGCAATCGTCTCGGCGCTGACGCCATGCAACGATGCCTTCTCCTTGTCGATCTCGAAAACGTGCTTCGGCTGATCATCCTCGACCGAGTCGTCCACGTCGACCACGCCAGGCTCACGTTCCATGATCCCTCGAACGTGCTTGGCACCGGCCATCAGCTGTTCATAGTTGGGAGCCGTTTCGCCGTAGATTTCGCCGACCAGCGTACTGAGCACGGGGGGGCCGGGGGGGACCTCGACCAGTTTGATGTTGGCGTTCCAGCGTGCCGCAATCGCGTGGAGATCGTCTCGAATGCGAAGCAGTATTTCGTGGCTCTGCTGCTGCCGTTCTTCCTTCGGGAGCAGGTTCACGCGGATATCGCCGACATTGGCTCCTTCCCGCAGATAGTAATGACGTACCATCCCGTTGAAGTCGATGGGGGATGACGTGCCCGCAAACGTGAGCACTTGCGTCACTTCGGCCACACTCCGCAGATAGCCCGCCAGATCCGACAGGACGGCATCTGTGTTCTCCAGCGTCGTTCCCTCCGGCAGATCGACCACCACCTGGAACTCGTTCTTGTTGTCGAACGGGAGCATCTTCAGCGGCACCCGTCCGGTCAAGGCCAGCACGGGACAGATGGCCAGCAGGACCATGACCAGCAGAATCAGCCCCCAGCCGAGCGATTTGCGATTGATCAATGGGCCGACGAGCATTGCATAGATCTTGTAGGTCAAGCCCCGCTCCACCACGAACGGCTCTTCTTCCTTGCCGTACACCGACTTCAGGATGTGGTAGCTGAGCCAGGGCGTGATGGTGAAGGCCACCACCATCGACATGAGCATCGCCACCGGCACGTTGAGCGCCATGGGACGCATGTAGGGGCCCATCATGCCGGTGATGAAAAACAGCGGCAGGAAGGAGACGATCACCGCCAGGGTCGCCAGGATGATGGGCGGACGCACTTCGTTGACGGCCGTGAAGACCGCCTTGAGCGGCGGCTCCAGACGCATGCGAAAATGCCGAAACACGTTCTCGACATCCACAATCGGATCGTCGACGACCAGGCCAAGTGACAGGATCAAGGCGAACAGCGTCACACGATTAATGGTGTAACCGGCCAGCAGGTTGATCAGGAGCGTCAAGGCAAAGGTCAGTGGAACGGCGGTGGCCACCACAATCGCTTCCCGCCACCCGAGTGTCAACGCAATCAGGCCGACCACGATCACGACGGCCGACGTCAGTTCGCTGACCAGTTCATTCACCTTGTCGTTGGCCGTCTCGCCGTAGTTGCGCGTGATCAACACCTGGATGTCGCTGGGGATTACGTTCTGCTGAAGATGCTCCAGTCGGGCCTCGAGACGCCGAGCCAGATCGACCGCGTTGGTCCCCTTCTGCTTGGACAGGGCGATCGTCACCGCCGGGTAATCGCCGCAGCTCTGCGACGCTGCCTGGCCCGCCGGAGCGTGGGAGCCGGGGCCAAAGCTGATGCGCGTGTAGGTCGCCGCTTCTTCCGGACCATCTTCGATCCGCGCGACGTCACGCAGGTACACCAGGTGCCCTTCGTGAACACCAACCACCAGCTTTCCCATTTCCGCCGCGTCCTGCAGAAACGGGCCGCTCTCGACCACAATCTGCCGGTTGTCACGCTGATACGTGCCGGCCGACATCGCCACGTTGGCTCCCTGCAACACCTGATCGATTTCCATGGGGGTCACGTGGTACGCCGTCATGCTTTCGGCGTCCAGCCAGACGGAGATCTGTCGTCGCCGCCCTCCGACAATGCTGGTACGACCCGTGTGCTGTACCGACTGCAATTCGATGCTCACCTGCTCCGCCACGCGTCGCAGTTGAAAGTCATCTGCCTGCGCACTCCACAACGTGACGTTCACAATCGGCACATCGTCGATCTCAATCGGCTTGACGATCCAGCCGGCAACCGTGGGGGGAACAAGATCCTGGTTCATCGAGATCTTGTTGTACAATTTGATCAGACTGTCTTCCCGATCCTCTCCCACGTAAAAACGGACGGTGACTACCGCCATCTCCGGCCGTGACATGCTGTAGACGTATTCCACACCATCAATCTGATACAGGAGCCGTTCCAGGTTGGTGGCCACCTGCTTCTCCACCTCCGCAGCGCTGGCCCCCGGGACGCGGATCATCACATCCGCCAGCGGGACAACGATCTGCGGCTCCTCTTCACGAGGAGTCACCAGGAGCGCGGCCGCTCCGGCAATCAGAATCAGGAGAATGAACAGCAGTGACAGATTGCCGTGCAGGAACACTGCCACAATCCGGGCCACGAGGCTTTCGTTCGGATGCGTATTCATCACACGACCTACCTTCATGCTGACTGCGGTGGACTACCTGCAGAGTGAATGAGAGACTTGCCGCTGGGGGGCTTTGAGCGAACTGACGATGGGAGACGGCGTAATGCCGAACCAACCAGGCTCTGTCTCCAAACCGGGGCTCTTGCCCAGTTCCCCTCTTAGTTCCCAGGCGTTTTGCGACATAGCCTAGATCCCTTGCCCGTCCGTCGCCCCCGTGCGCTGCCCGCCAGTTGCTGCCGCGGGAAGCGCGACGCGTTCCTGTGGTGCTAAGCCAGAAAGAATCTCCAGGCGAGCGTCGGCCAGAAGCTCACCCGTTCGCACGAAACGACGCTCCAGCGTGTCGTCCGCCAACACCACGTCGACCAGTCGCAGCTGACCGACCTGTTGCACGGCCGCGGCCGCCACGACGACACGATTCAAATGGTCCACCGGGAGCGCCAGACGACCGAACATGCCGATGTACAGTCCCGCCAGCTGATCCGATGGCAGCGAGACTTTTACCAGCAGCGAACGCGAATGCGCCTGCGCGCGCGGCACGATCTCTCGCACGGTACCGGTCATCCGCCCGCTGACCGCATCGATCTGCACCGACAACTCCATCCCCACACGTACCTTGCTCGAAAGCCCCTCCCGCACACTCGCGTGCAGTTCCAACTCGTGCGGATCATGGACGGTGAGGATCGGCTTGCCCGGAACGGCCAGGTCCCCCGGGTCCATGTAGCGATCCGCCACGACGCCGGCGGCCTGAGCCTTGATCTGACAGTAAGTCAGCGTGATCTTGATTCGATTGGCTTGCTCGAGGATCGTCTGCAACTGCGCCTGCGTCATTTGATACGCACCGACCACGCGGTCCAACTCTTCTTTGGTAACCGCCTTCTCGGTGAACATCCGCTGATACCGATCGTACTCCCGCTGCCGGACCGCCAGGTCCGCCTCGATGCCAGCGGCCGACGCTTCCGCCTCGCGCAACTGAGCCTGCACTTCACGGTCATCCAGCACACACAGCAGTTGCCCGACTTCGACCGTGTCACCCGGATTGACCAGCACTTCGTTGATGGTCGCCAACATCCGGCTGGCCACGTCGGTCTTACGCCGCGGCTCCACCGTGCCGACGGCGTCCACCAACTGCACCGTCTCGAGCGTCTCGACCAACGTGGTGGAGCGATCCCCCAGTTCCGCGTGCCGCGCGGCCACGTTCCCGGGAGCGGTCTTGTCGTGAAATGCCCCGGACATCCAGGCGATGATCAGGATCAGCGCCACGACGCTGCCGAGCAAGACGATGAGCCGGACGATCGTGCGCGTAACTCGAGCCAGGTTCTGACGAGCATGCATGGCAGATGAGTCCTTCATACAATTTCCGCGATGTCTCGACGCCGATCATTCCGCGTCCGCATCACCAGGCATGTGGGAAGATGCCACCCACAACGATAACGCCGCCCGCTTCTTACGACAGACCACCCTGGCGTGCAATGGGGGATCCCGGCGATTCATCCTGATGCCAAGCCGAGACCCTGGGCAGCTGGCGGAAACGCTCCGCCCGCTCCGAGTGGGCTGGTTCGCCCAGTGGACGCCGCCGCCCGCCCTCCTGGTTGGCCGCGGTCAGCCAGAGTCCGTACCCAGCGCAAACTGCACGAGTACCTGCCCGTGCTTCCAGTTGGACGCTCGGCAACCGCCCGAGGTTACATCCGTTCGACGGTTACATCGCCAGGGAGTTGGCCAGCCGGCCAATGGCTCGTGACAGAGAGGCCCGCGCGATCTCCAGCTCTGCCTCCGCGTTGGCTCGCCGTACACGGGCATTGGAGAGGGCCACTTGTGAATCGATCAGTTCCGTGATGGATGCGGCCTGACTGCGATAGCGGACTTCGATTTCACGCAGACTCTCGGCCGCCTGAGAGATCGCGTGCGTCGCGACTTCCAGACGCTGTCGCGCGTCCAGCACCTTGAGATGCGACTGCCGCACGTCGAGTTCGATGTCGAGCAGCAACCGCTGCTCTTGCGCCCGCAACTCGCGCACGCGCGCCATCGCCTGCTCCACGTCCCAACAGGTGCGACCGCCATCAAACAGATTCAACGAGACGATCAGACCGACGAAGTACGAGTCGTTTCCCTGGACGAAATCGTCCGTGAACACATCGTAGCTTGCCAGGGCGTCGGCGGTGGGACGTTTGCCCGCCTTGGCGATCAGGATCTGCTCGCCAGCAGCCTGCCGACGGAAGCTCATTGCGGCAACCTCGGGACGCTGACTCTGCGCCTCGGCGACAGCTGATTCCACTTCATCCACATTGGCTCCCCACGGGGCCGGAGCAATCTGGCGAGGCAAAGGACGCCGCGCGATCGTGCTGCCAGCGACATTCTCCAGAACCGCCCAGGCCAGTTCCCGAGAATTGCGGGCCGAAATCAGCGCTTCCTGCACTTCGGCCAGCCGGACCTCCACCGACAGAACGTCCGATTTCACCGCCGTTTCGTTGCGGTAACGACTCTGGACAATCGCCAGATGCTGCTGAACTTGCTGGACTGCCTCCTCCCGAACCGCCAGCAGAGCGTCTGCCTGCAGCAGGCGGTAATACGCTTCCGCGGCATGGAACACCAACTGGTTCTGAAGGGCTGCCAGGTTGTGGAGAGAACTACACCGTTGAGCCTCCGCGGCATGAACCTGGTGCTGACGGCGATTGCCCGAATACAAGTTGTGCTGTAACAGCAGTTGGGTCTGGAAGTTGTCTTCGGTCCCGGGATGGTTCAAGTCGCCACCAAGGCTGAAGCGAGCTTGGTTGAGCTGAAACATGAAAGCTCGCACCGGATTGTCGCTCGCCCCGTAGTCCTCGCTGATCCCCAGGCGAGGATAGAAGTCGGCTCTCGCTCGCTCCAACACGGCTTCGGCAATCTCGATCTGAGCCGAGGCCGTGTACAGGTCGGGATTGGAGCGTGTCGTGACCGCGATCACTTCGTCCAAGGTCAACTGGTCGCCCGCTGCCGACATGACCCCCTCCGGAGCAGGCAATGCCACGTCATCATCCATTTCCGTGGCTGGCGGTGCCGCCGCCTGCCCTGCGGTGGCACTGCAGGGCAGAATCTGATGGCCGGAAGTCGACGGTGACGTGAGGGGCAACGTGGACTGAGACGACCGCCCGGCGACCGCCGACTCGGCTGCCGGCCGCCGCAGGCTTTCGGGATCCGTTGGCACAGTCGGCTGAGTCGGGACGCTCGAACTCCTGGCCCTGACGGGGGCCGAAAAATGACCACCCTCCGAACCAAATGGAAGTGTGTGACAACCGACGCTGGCTGCGAGCAGAGTCGCTACCCACGACCAACTGCGCCAACTCTGTTTTGACCGCATGGGTGATGATCCCTCCTCGGGTACAGCGTCCAGCATGGGTGAGTGGTCCGCGCTGGATGTCCGGCCCGCAGGCTAAGACACCAGATTGCCCTGGGCGACGCTGGAGCTTAGCGGTGACAGGTGCTGTCCTTGGTCCTTGATGCTGGCCGCGCCGTCGCATTGTCCGAATGCACGCGGGGTGCGCGCACAGGCGATAACGGGAGCTATCATCGGGATCTTCGACCGTCCGCAAACGGAAAATCCAGATTTACAGCTATAGTTGGCAAGGTCTGCGCTGCCCGTAAACTCATCCTATTCGGCCCCCTTCCCCGAAAACGTGCTCGGTCCGGCATTTGCCGCCACCTGTTTGCTGAGGGGGGTGTATCCCCCATTGGCTGTTGATGTGAAACGGCTCTGGATGCGACAGATTACCTGGGAGGATAACACCAGTCATGGTATGGTCACTCCCCTGAAGGATGTGGTGGCAGCGGCACGTCGGGCATCATCGTCATCTTCGTCCGAAGCGTTTGACGGTCGCTCGCCGTTCTGCGCTGCAATTGGCGTGGATGTACACCGCAAGCTATGGTTTCGTACCCCCAACCTCACTACCCGCCGGGGACAGCGAGGCGGTCCGGGGGACCGTGGTGCGCGGTTGAGAGATCTTGGCAGTCGAGAGACCTTGGCAGTCATCTCTTTGACGCGCTGCCTTGCGTATCAGCCAACAGGTGACGGGCAAAATCGATGGAACTTCTGGTTTCACATTTCATCCTTGGCGTCATTGTGGGAATGACCGGCCTCTGTGCCGGGTGGTGGCTGCATGGGCGGATGTCCAGCCAACAGACGTTCGTCGGCCAGAACGACGAGTCGCTGATCCGCGAACTCATGTCCAGTCTGCACTGCCTGTCGCATCGGATGGCGGCGGATGTGGACGAACACAATCACAGCGTGGGAGAAGTTGATCGGGAGCTGGCGCAGGTGCGAGACCCGGGAGCGTCGAAAGTCAGTGAACTGGTGGACCGACTGATCTCGGCCAATCGCAGCGTACAGAGCAAGTTGAATGAGACGGAGCAGAAGCTCGACGAACTGTCGCAGAAGATGGAATTTCATGCATCGGAAGCGCGGACGGATGTGTTGACCGGCTTGGCCAATCGCCGTGCATTCCAAGAGGAAGCGGCCCAGTTCCTGGCGGCGCACCGGGAAAAGGACGAAGTGTTTTCGTTGGTGATGATCGATGTGGATCGGTTCAAGCAGGTCAATGATGTTCACGGTCATCCATTTGGCGATGATGTGCTGCGCAGTGTGGGAGCAATCCTGCGCGAAAATATGCGGGGCCGTGATCTGGTGACCCGCTACGGCGGCGAGGAATTCGCCATCCTCATGCCCAAGACCGGCATCGCCGATGCCCGCCGTGGTGCGGAGAACGTGCGTGAAATCGTCGAAAAGACCCGCTTTCAGTTTGGCAACAAGTCGCTCCATCTCACCATCAGCCTGGGAGTTGCTGAGATCCTCCCGTTCGAGGAAATGGCCGGCATTCTGAAACGCGCCGATCAGGCGATGTATGCGGCGAAACATGCCGGCCGCAATCGACTGTATTGGCATGATGGAACGCTCCCCCATCCTCTGCGCGCGTCGCAGCATCGTAGCAGCGAAGAACGCAATGAAGTTGTTGCGGCCAGCCAGGCTGCTATCAGTCTTGCCGTCACCAGCCCGCCAGCAACGCTCAAGTGCGCGGAACCGGTGACAACGACTCCCGCTGCCGCCGCCGAGAGCAAAGAACGAGCGCGTGAGACAGAGAACCACCTTCGTGCACATGATGTTGACCTGGATATCCTCAACAACGTGGGCAACAAGACCATGTTCTGTCAGAACGTCCATCGCCGCCTCGCGGAGTTTCATCGCGGGGGGCCAACCTTCGCCACGATCCTCCTGAGCGTCGATGACGCGGAAGCCCTCACCCGCAAGTACGGGGACGCGACGAGCAAAACGGTGATGGGGGTTGTTGCCCAGGCGATCCGCGAACGACTGCGCGAAATGGACCTGGTCGCACGCTACAACGAATTGACGTTCGGCATGGTGCTGCCCGATGCGACGCTTCGCAACGCGATCTGCATCGGCGAGCGGTTACGCAAGGCGATCAAAGAAACCGTCATGGATGTCGAAGGCAAGTCGCTGCGATTCACGGTGAGCCTCGGCATCGTCGAGGCGGCCGAAGGGGACGAAATGGCCAACCACGTGGAACGTGCGCGAGGCGAACTTGAGAAAGCGCAACACGGAGGGGGAAACCGTATCGGGTTCGTGGCCAACTCGCTCGTTGCCTCGTAGTGCGGACCACGCACATCGTGGCCCGTCATGATCTTCGCCGCACGCGCAGCTCCCGCGCCTCCTGCGGACGGCCGCGCCAACGCCGGCGCACCGCGAAGTCACCGCGGCCAGGAATGG
>JBGSHS010000451.1:0-7470 GCA_041752115.1 Pirellulaceae bacterium
CCGCGGTGACGGGCCCGACTCGCAGCTGAGCGCGCGTCGGGCCAGCGTGCTCAGACACGAGCGCGACGATCTGCTACGCGAGCCCGGTGATCTCCGACTCTGCGATCTTCGGTTGCTGGACACGCTGGTTCGACATGCACATACGATGATGCCTCTGCCGCTCGCTAGCCAGCCCCGTCTGAAGAAAATGCAGACTAGCCAATTTCGGGCCGAACAATATTGGAACAGGACAGGCCTTCGGGAAGTGGTTCGGGAATAGGGAATGCCACAATGCCACAATGCCACAATGCGACAATGCCACAATGCCACAATGCGACAATGCAGCAAGGCAGCAAGGCAGCAAGGCAGCAAGGCGACAATGCGACAATGCGACAATGCAGCAATGCGGCAATGCGACAAGGCAGCAAGGCAGCAAGGCGGTACGGTGAAGACCCGCCTTCAGCGGGCGGTGCGTCTTCTGGATTCACAGGCTCAGGCCTCTGCTCTAGAACCGTCGGAATCAGGGAGCCTGGATACAGTAGAGGTGCTGATACGTACGAGCGAAAATCTGCCCCTGCGAGAATGCCAAAGAGGCTCGCATCCGCTCCCCCAAGACGTTCTTGGCCAGGACATTGCATTCATCTTCAGCCGGGTCCAGCACGTACGTCGTGCCGTTCATGTCGCTGGCGTAGATGCGACCGTCGGCCAGACAGAGCGAACTCCAGGACGACGTGTCACTCAAACGATGTTTCCACAGGATCTGGCCGCTCAGCAGATCCATACACCACGCAATTCCTGGTTCGTTGAGAACGTAGACCAGCTGTTTGACAATAATCCCCGACCCGACTCGCTGCGGAGGTTTCTCATCTTGGATCCAGAGCCGATGTGTCGCCGTTACGTCTCCTTTGCCTCCAGGCTTCACGGCCATCGCCGGACCCTGATAGCCTGACATCGCCACCACCGCTTCGTCACTCACCAAAGGACTCGTGTACACCAGTTTGCCCAGACCCTCGCAACTCCAGATCTCGTTGCCGTTGAGAGGATCCAGGGCAAAGAGCCGCGAAGGCAAGCTGATTAACAACTGCTCCTGCCCTCCGTAGGTGGCGACGACCGGCGTACTCCAGGAACCGACGTAGTCGTCGAGCTTCGTTGAGGACATGCCAGGTAACTCGCGTTGCCACCGCTCCTGACCCGTCCGCTTGTCCACCGCCAGCAGAAAGCTCCGCAGCCCGGGACCACAGTTCACGATCACCAGATCCTGAAATATCACCGGGCTGGAACCGTTGCCCCAAATGTGATCAAAACGCCCCAGATCCTTCTGCCACAAAGGAGTGCCATCATGGTCATAGCCAAACAGGCCCGCCGATCCATGCCACACCACAACGCGCTGGGCATCGGCGACCGGTGATGATGAACAGTACGGATTCATCTCGTGTGTCGGCTCGTCCCCTTCGTACGTGACGTTCTGCTCCCACAAAAGGCGGCCGTTGTCCCGGTCCAAGCAGAGCAGGCTCCGTCGGTGTCCCTCCTGGCTGGCACAACTGAGAAAGACCCGTTGGCCGACGACGATGGGGGTCGAATTGCCGGGGCCGGGGAGCCGCACTTTCCATTTCACGTTTTCCATGTTCGACCAGCTGAGCGGAAACCCTTGATCGCCACTCTCGCCCGTCCCCCGCACACCGCGCCACGCGGTCCAGTCTTCGGCCTGCAGAGGGCTGATTGCTAGCAACATGACGCTGGCAAGAGTGACCGATCGGCGCATGTCCATTATCTCGTTCTGAAGAAGGTTACTGCGACCCAGATGTGGGCGAGCACACGGGATTCTCGGAATCGTACCTGTCGTGTTGGCCGGTTTGATGCTGTTGGCACCCACAGGGTCTGGGTCGGGTATTCGGAACTTGCGGAGGATGACGCGGAAAGGAAAAAACGTCTGGCGAATTTGACCAACCCATTGTACACAGGATGGAGGGAGCTCCCAACTTGGCGGAGCTCGGGCCTGCGGGTGCTGTCAGGGTAGCGTGAATGGCAGGTGAGCGATTTGACGCGAGCAGTGACGGACCGCCCTCCGATCGTGGCGGAGCGGGGGATCAACGGGCGTATCTGGGGGTCCATTTCGCCTGCTGTAATGTGTATGCTCGGGCCTATATCAACCGGGCCGGCACGTATTTTGTGGGGTATTGTCCGCGTTGTGCTCGGCCCGTCGCCATGCGAATTGATCCGGGCGGCAGTGAGGATCGGTTCTTCACGGCCTATTAGTGGGGGTGGTGGCCGTGGGTCCAGTAGAATACCGCGGCGTTGTCTGTCAGGCAGTTGCGTGAGGCGATGCGGCTGTGCCCAGAGTGGCCCTGATCTCCGACGACCCATCCGACCGGCGATCCGACTGGCGTGCAGACGGCGATCACGGTTCGGGCGTCTGAACGTCGCGCAGCCTCAAGGCGCAACTGTGTCTTGAGTTGTCGGGGCAAATCGCGTACTATTCGCCGTCCGGTGCCGGACTCTGGCCGAGAGTGTCGGGTGCAGCGGGGGAGCTTGAGAGGGCCCTCTGGCTGTTGCAGTGGCGGCTGCGACCGGTCCTCGGATTCGACTCGACGGAGCCTCGCAGCTCCTGGAATTGCTTGTCATGCTCGACTTTGAGATTCAGCGTTTTACGCGCCGTTGCTGCGTGACCGACCGGCAATTTGAGCCGGGGGACGTGGTTTATTCGGCCTTGATCTCGCAGGGGAGCCAGGTGATTCGCCGCGACTACGGTGGTGAGTCATGGCAGGGGCCGCCGGAGGGGACGCTTGGCTGGTGGAAATCGCAGGTTCCCGACGTCCATGCCACGAAGATGCACTGGGCGCCCAACGATGTATTGTTGCACTATTTCGAGCAACTGGAGGGGGACGCAGAGAAGGCGGACATGCGCTATGTTTTGGCGTTGCTGATGATTCGCCGACGCATTGTGCGACTGGAGGATACGGAAGTCGACGACGCGCAGCGCGAGGTGTTTGTACTGTACTGTCCCCGCAATGAGCGTGAGTATCGGGCAACGGTCCAGGTGCCGAGCTCAACGCGGGTTGAAGAGATCCAGAACGAATTGGCTGAACTGCTGTTTTCTGACAAACGTTAGTCACGGCATGGTTTTCCAGGCAAGGATGCTCCATTGAACCGCCGCCGAGCAGTACTTCTGTTATGTCTTTGCGCGCCGCTCTGCACGGCCGGTTGTCGAGGACTGCCTTGGCTGCAGCGTGAGAAAGTCAGTGTGCCGCCGGAAGCGTTTACCGGGACTCCGTCTCTGGAGGACGTGATTTACGCCGTCAATGCGAATACGCAGCGGATCGAACAGTTGCAGACGGACAGTGCCACGTTGCGTGCCGATTCGACGCCAGCTTTACGCGCCAATCTGGTGTATCAGCGTCCCTTGAACCTCCGACTGCAGGCTCAGTTGTCCCAATTCACCGGGCAGGAGCTGGACTTGGGAAGCAATGACGAGCTGTTCTGGTTCTGGGTCAAACGCGATCAGCATCCCGCCGTATACTACTCGCGGTACAGTGAGTTTGCGACCAGCGGGGCGCAGGAGATGATTCCGCTGCAGCCCAATCGCCTCATTGATACACTCGGTCTGGTCTATCTGGATCCGCAGGGACGGCATCAGGGACCGATGCCGAAGGATCCCAATCTGCTCGAAGTGCGATCCTCGATTCCCGGCCCGCGCGGGGATATCACCCGCCTGCTCCTGGTGGATGCCAAGTACGGTTGGATTGTCGAACAGCACTACTACGATCCCGGCGGTCAGTTGTTGTTGTCGTCGCGAGCCAGCCGCCATCGATTCTATCCGGAGGATGCGGTGAGCATGCCCCATCATGTAGAAGTGACCGTACTTCCGGGCCAACCGACGCAGATGGCGTTCGAGATTGACGTCAATCGCTACGTCTTCAATCGGCTGACGGGACAAGCGGCGGAGCTGTTTGCGTTACCGCGGATCGATGGTGTGCCGACGGTCAATGTGGCCGATCCGCAATTTCGCATGCCGGTGGCAAACGATCCTGGCACTGCGTTGGGAGCGACGCGTCCATATGGTCAGTTGCCCGGCGGAGGGCTTTCTGGTGCGTATGGGCTGACCACGCCAGGGGGCCAGACGCAGGGCGTGTACGGTCCGCCTCGGACGGCGAGCGTGCCGGCCTATCGAGGCTACGAAAACGCACTTCGCTGAACGACGCACTGCTGAGAATCACGGCTCAGGAGCGAGACATCCTCTCACGAGGCCTTGAAACCAACGATGGCGATTCTGCGGCTCGCTGTTGCCAATGACGAAATGAAAGACCGCATGGCCGATAGCTGAGCCCGCTGCGAGTATCGTCATTTTCCTATGGCAGGTTGGTTCGGCCTTCAGAATTCGTCATGGGGTACTTCGTCATTCGTCATTCCAGCCGGTGTTGCCGATTCACGTCGGGTGATCTAGTCGGGCATGCCGGTTTGACGGAGTTTGGCGCGCGCGCGACTGAGTGTCGGTCCCACGCTGTTTTCCGGCATGCCAACCTGCGAACTGATCTCGCGGTACGATTTGCCTTCCAGATGATAGAGTCGCACCACGTCCGCATCGGGTGAGTCGAGGCTGGCCAACAGACGTTCCACCTCTTCCCGATTGCCGATCCGTTCTTCGAACGACGACCGATCGTCGGCGACGTTGCGTTCCCCGCGGTCAGAGGCACTCCACAGGCTCGCTGACGTACGTCGCTTAAGCACTTCACGCACAACGATTCGACGGGCAACGACCGTCAGGTAAGTGGCCAGGCTGCTTTCGCCACGGAAGTGGCGGAGTGTGGCGAAGTCGTCCTCAATAATGGCCAGGAACACATCGCTGGTCAGGTCATCGACGTCGGTGGGAGTGGGGATGATCGACCGCGACTGAGCTGTATGGTGAATCACATGAACAACCAAGCCGAGGAAACGGTCTACGAAATCTTCCCAGGCACCCGGTTTGCGCTCGAGACAACGCTGCAGGAGTTTGCGGTCGATATCAGAAAGTCCCACAGACGACTACCCTTCCGGTCAGAGATGGCATTTCGCCGCAGGTTCCCGCTTCATGATGGCGGCGGGGTGCGTGAGTTGAAAGCCCAACCAAGTCCAAGTCAGCCTTCATTTTATGAAGGCTGACTATCTGAAGCAAGCTTGATTGCCGATACTCATCCCACGGTGCCATGGTGCGGCACGACTGTCCACTTCCATGCTCCTTCCCCGGCCGGTAGAATCTCGGAAAGTCGTTCCCTGGCAAGCACTTGTTGCTGAGCCAAGGGGGGACCGTCGTGACCGGTGCGGGTGACGATGGGTTGCGAGCCGATCTGCGGCATCCGCGGGTCGTGTTTCTCGAGCCAGGGAGTGACCTGCGGTGCGCTGGCGCTGTTGCCTGTGGCAGTCGTCGCTCATCGATGTGCCTGCTGTGAGCCGACCGTGCGGTTTCTTATGACGCCGCGCATCCTGGCGGCGTAGTGGGGCCGGTAGCCGGCGAGTGTGGTCGGTTGGCGGTCGTAGTGCGAGTTCCGTTTCAACGACTCGGCGAGGAGAACTTCTTCCATGACTCATGTCGTTGCAAAGCCTTGCTTTGCCTGCAAGTACACAGATTGTGTAGTCGTATGCCCGGTGGAATGCTTCTATGAAGGCGAGCAGATGCTCTACATCCACCCGGACGAATGCATCGACTGTGAAGCGTGTGTGCCGGAGTGCCCGGTGGATGCCATCTTCCACGAAGACAATGTGCCGGAAGAGTGGCGTGAGTTCATTGCCCTCAATGCGGAAATGGCGCCGCAATGCCCGGTGATTACCGAAAAGAAAGAACCCTTGGGCGAATGACCGCAGGCAAGGTTGTGTGTTAGTCCCTGCGACCGGCACGCTGCCTCTCTTGCTGCAGCGAGTGTCCACGTGAACGCTTGCTGGATGCCTCAGTCGCATCCAGCAGTCAGGTGCGCCGCGATGCGGCGTCGTTCACCAGTTCGGAATCTGTCGAACTCGGTTCGCATCTCTCAGGCCATTCGATCCGTGACGTTCTGCAACTCGTCCTGCCTCACCCGCTCCCCCTGGGATGCTCGTCCCGTGAGCGCGAGAGTTTGCCCAGTGCGATCGTTTGTTCTCTGGTATGGGTGACTTCTTCGCGTCCGTCACAGGAGGCGGCGGGGGCCAGAGTTCCCTGCTTTTCTCGGAAATGGCGTTGACGCTCTCATAGGCCGAGCCTATTATCCGCCCCGCTTTGTGCCAGCAGTGTCCTTGGGAAAGATTGGCAAACTTTCCGGATTAATTGGATTGTAGTGGCACTGTTGGTCGACAAACGAGCTAAGGCGAGGGTTCCACGTGCCGCTGTCCGTGGAGTACCCGCTCAGCACAGCAATCTCGTCGTATCCACGATCTTTGGCAGGAGGAGTGCGGGGTGGATTCCCAGGCATTTCTGCCAGTCGGTCTCCGTTGACTCCTCGACTCAACGTAAGGTCTCGATAGCCATGCGCAAACCAATCCGGCGTTGCACGTTTTTTGTGTTGGCCGCACTCAGTGTGGCCTTGTTCAGCACAGGATGTCGAAGTGGTGGCTGGGGCATGCCTGGCCCCAGTTGGGCAAGCTGGGGCAAGAAGAAGCCGCCCACTTCCTCCATTGCAGGAACACGCGAAACTCCCCAACCGCCTTCGGTGACCGTGCCTCCCTATCCGTCCGACGACACATCACCGGCATCATCCATGGCCAGCACGGCAGGATCCAACCCTTCGAGCGGCCGCACGCGCGCCTCGGTCGGTGAATTTGGCGCCTCGGATGCGGGCAGTTCCTATGGCGTCCAACAGACGTCGGGCGCCGACGGTTTCGCCACCGGACCCTATAACACCGGACGAGCGACCGCCACCGCCGGTGCTTCTCCCATGCAGAACGGTTTCTATTCGCCAACCCACTCCGCCGGACCGGTGGCGACGACCGCCGACGCTCGGGCCAACGCCTATCCAGCGGCCGGCGGCGGTTATGGCGCGATGCCAGGCAGCAGCGACTACTCGTCGGCCGCTCCTTATGGCGGTGCTCCTCCCGCCAGCGATGTCGGCTACGGTGCCCCCTCTACCCCCTATGGAACCACGGCCCCTCCGACCAACAACTATGATCCCGGTACCTCGGGTGCGCCCAATTACGGCAGTTCCGGCTACGGCAGCACCGGCTACGCACCGGCCGGAACGACTCCTGACTACTCAGCCGGACCGCCCGCCGGCGCTTATCCGTCAACATCGGTCGCCGGCAGCTCTTATCCGCCCGCCGGCACTGACACTTCAGCGTCAGTGGGCACACCAGCCGGGCCTGGCTATCCCGACGCGTACAGCACCACACCACCCTACGGTAGCGGGACGGGTGGCTATGCTGGTCCCAGTGACCCATTGCCCAGCGGCTATGCGGCTCCGAGTGGCTACGCGGCACCGAGTGGCTACGCGGCACCGAGTGGCTACGCGGCACCGAGTGGCTATGCGGCACCGAGTGGCTATGCGGCACCGG